>JAIOPV010000106.1 GCA_021413735.1 Planctomycetota bacterium | reverse complement strand
GCGCTCCCCTCCGAGGACTCCGGGTCGCGGCTAAACAATTACGGCAGCGGAATGTTCTTCAGCGCGACCGGCACCCTCACTTCCACCAGGGGGGTTGGCGTCTCGCACACCAGCGACCATCCCTTCCCGATCGGGTTCGCGTTCCCGAGCAACTTGAATCGGTAGGTGGCGTTCACCTTTCGGCCGGGAGCGGTCACGTCGTCGTTATCCGGCTCCCAGGGAGTTGCGTCTTGCATCAGCCGTAGCCGATTGTCACGCAGCCACTTCTGTTCCTCGAAACTCTCGAAGTTCGGATGTCCCTCGGGATAAGTCAGTTCCAGTTCCGCATCCCAGGTACTCGCTTCCTTCTTGAACGACTTCAACACCACCGTCACGCCGTCTTTTTCGATTGTCATGGGGAACTTGCCCGTGAGATCCTTGAACGGAATCGTGAGGAGCTTCTCCGAGACGGTCGCCCGGAATTCGCCTTCGAGCGTGGCGATCTGCTTGCTCTCGCGTGTCAGCCCAGCGAGGCGAACTTTCATTTCGGTCATCGCGGTTGTGGGGTAGTGCTGCGAACTGCCGCCATCGGCTTTCAGAACGGTGCCGCGATCGTCCAGGGCCTTCGTGATCCTCGGTTGCGTGTCGATGCGGAACACTGGCATTCGCGGTTCCCAGTGAACATCCAGATCCACATCGTGAAACGACACTCCCTGATCGAGAAGCAACCGACCCGTCACAGATCGCGGCACAACCCGAAACGGCCCCGAAACCGCTGAGATTTCTCGCGCTGCTGGTCGAGGTTCGAGAACCACCACACGCCCGCCTTCACGGAGAACTAGCCGCGTTTTCGTCTGGTCGGCTGCGGTTTCGAGTGCTTCCCAGAACGGGGTTCCCTCAAAAGCAGCCGAACACTTCGCCTTTGCGCTCGCTGGCGGATCGACCTTCACGGTGACGCCGGCGGGTACTTTCGACAGCTCGGCCGCGACCTCACCCAGCACGGTAGCGTCTTTCTTGAACGTGACGGATGTGGGTTTAATCCCTGGCGTGCTGCGCTGGGCAGAGACTGCGAAACCGGTCACAAGGACGATGGCGATTGCGGTGCGCATGGAATGATCCCGCGTGCGATGTGCTGTGCGTGGCGAAACGGGTGTTCTTCACTCATATAGACGAGCCGGAAGGCTGGAGCTATCTTAGCATTGCGATCTGGGTCGAACCATGCCCGTGGCTTGTGCCTGCCCTCCCACCGCCCACGGTCACCCCCGGAGATCTCAATGCACGCAAGCGCCGACCTGTTAGCTAGCCGAAACTCTCGATTGCCAGAAGATATCGACCCACAAGAAACCGCCGAATGGCTCGATGCGATGGAGGCGGTTCTCAAATATGGCGGCCCCGATCGGGCGCGCTACCTTCTCGAATCGCTCGTTGCCAAAGTCGCAAAGATCGGCCACTCTCGTATCCCGACCGGCATCACCACCCCCTACGTCAACACGATTCCGATTGAAGATCAACCGTTGTTCCCTGGCGAACGCGGGATCGAACGGCGAATCAAGAGCATCGTCCGCTGGAATGCGATGGCGATGGTGCTGAAGGCGAACAAGAACACGAACGTCGGCGGGCACATCTCCACCTTCGCCAGCGCCGCCACCCTGTACGAAATCGGCTTCAACCACTTCTTCCACGGTCGCACGGAAGGGCATCCCGGCGATGTCGTTTTCTTCCAGGGACACGCAAGCCCAGGCATGTACTCGCGGGCCTTTGTGGAAGGTCGGCTTTCTGAGGGGCAACTCACGAACTTCCGCCAGGAATTGAAGCCGGGTGGCGGGTTGAGCAGCTACCCGCACCCGTGGCTGATGCCTGACTTCTGGCAGTATCCGACCGTCAGCATGGGCCTCGGGCCGATCATGAGCATCTACCACGCACGGTACAACCGTTACCTGCGTGACCGCGGTTTGTCGGTGCCAGCCGGTGAAGCGCGAGTGTGGGCGTTCCTCGGCGACGGCGAGTGCGACGAACCCGAAAGCCTCGGGGCGATCAGTCTCGCGGGCCGCGAAAAGCTCGACAACCTGACGTGGGTCATCAACTGCAACTTGCAGCGGCTCGACGGACCAGTTCGAGGCAACGGCAAGATTATTCAGGAACTCGAAGGCGTGTTCCGCGGAGCTGGCTGGAACGTCCTCAAGGTGATTTGGGGCACCGACTGGGATCATCTCCTGAAGAACGACCACACGGGCGTCCTCGCTCGCCGCATGATGGAAGTCGTCGACGGCGAATACTGCGACTACGTTGGCCGCGATATGCGGACCCCGGACGAGATCAAGCAGCAGAAACTCATCAGCGAAGAAGAGGATATCGACCGCCGGGGCGCGTACATTCGCGAGGTGTTCTTCAACACACCGGAACTGAAGGCACTCGTCGAACATCTGACGAACCCGCAAGTCGCGGCATTGAGACGCGGCGGACACGATCCGCTCAAAGTGTATGCCGGGTACAAAGCGGCGGTCGAGCACAAGGGCCAGCCAACGGTTATCCTGGTCAAAACCGTCAAAGGCTACGGCATCCCTGGTGAGGGCGGTCAAGGCAAGTTCACCACGCACCAGCAGAAGAAGCTTGTCGTTCAGATCGAATCGACGCCGGATATGACGCCTGAAGTGAAGTCGAAACTTCAGATGCACGCCGCACTTCGACAGTTCCGCGACCGCTTTGAACTGCCCTTCACCGACGCACAGCTCGATGACGTTCCGTTCTACCGTCCCGCCGACGACAGCCCCGAGATGAAGTACCTGAAGGCTCGCCGGAAGGCACTCGGTGGCCCACAGCCGTTCCGCAACAACAAGTTCGTTCCGTGTACCGCCCCGGATCGTAAGAGTTTCGAGCGTCAATACGCGGCGACTGTCGAGGGCAAGGGCGCCTCGACGACGCTGATGTGGGTCAACTTGATGACCCAACTCTGCCGCGATGCGAGCATCGGCAAACTGATCGTTCCGATCGTCCCCGACGAAGGGCAGACGTTCGGTATGCCGCCGATGTACAAGTCGTTCGGCATGTACTCCTCAGTCGGGCAGACGTACACGCCGGTCGATAAAGGGTCGATGACGGAGTATCGGGAAAGCACGACCGGGCAGATTTTGCAGGAAGGCATCAACGAAGCCGGGAGCATGGCGAGTTTCATCGCCGCGGGCACCGCGTACAGCACGCACGGCGTGAACACGATCCCGTTCTACATCTACTACTCGATGTTCGGCTTCCAGCGAATCGGTGACCTTGCCTGGGCCGCTGCCGACGCTCGATGCCGTGGCTTCATGATGGGGGCGACCGCTGGCCGCACCACCATCAACGGCGAAGGTTTGCAGCACGAAGACGGCCACAGCCACTTGATGGCGATGACCATTCCGACGTGCCGAGCTTACGATCCGGCGTTCGGATATGAGCTTTCGGTCATCATCGAGGAAGGCATCAACGCGATGTACGTTCGCGGCGAGGAGTGCTTCTACTACCTCACCGTTTACAACGAAAGCTACGACATGCCGGCGATGCCGGGCGAGGAGGTTCGCGAGGGTATCATCAAGGGGCTATACCCCGTGCGGTCGATGATGCCGATGAATGCCAAACTCCAGGTGCAACTCCTCGGCAGCGGCGTGATTCTGAATGAAGCCCTTCGCGCTCAGAAGATCCTCGCCGAGAAGTTCGGCGTCGGTAGCACCGTGTACAGCGCGACGAGTTACCAGATGCTTCGCAAGGACGCGATCGAGTGCGAACGGCACAACCGGTTGCATCCGACGGCCACCGCGAAGGTGCCGTATGTGACGCAGGTTCTCGGCAAGACGACTGGGCCGATCGTCGCCACGAGCGATTACATGCGAACGCTGCCGGAGCAGGTGGCCCCGTATCTCGATGGTCGAATGCTGGCGCTCGGCACCGACGGCTTCGGCCGCTCGGAGACCCGCAAGGCGTTGCGTCGATTCTTCGAGGTGGATGCGGAACATGTCGTCGTCGCGGCGTTGTCTGCGTTGGCCGAACGGAAAGAACTTGACCGTGCGGTTGTTGCGAACGCGGTGAAGGAACTTGGCCTGAACCCTGACGCGCCGCACCCGTGGACCGTGTGAATTTCAGTCATCAAGTCGTAACGTCGTAACGTCGTAACGTCGAGTCGTGCTGCACGACTTTATGACTTTCGACGTTACGACTTTCGACGGTGAGCGAAGCGAGCCCCAGATGGAATTTCGTCTACAGAGCCTCGGTGAGGGCATTGAGTCGGCCACTGTCACAGGCGTTCTCGTGAAGCCCGGCGACACGGTGAAGGCCGGTCAGCCCATTTTGTCGATCGAAACCGACAAGGCCGGAATGGAAATCGAGGCCGAGGCTGCCGGGACCGTTGGGCAGATTCACGTTAAACTCGGCGACAAGATTCCCGTCGGTGCGATGATCCTCACGCTGACCGGAGGCGAAAAGACAGCTGCTCCGCAGCAACCCAAATCCCCGCCACCTGCGGCAGCCCCAGCCCCGTCGAAACCAGCCGCGTCTGCTGCACCGACACCGGCCGCGCCTCAAGCCGCTTCATCTGGCGGCAGTGCGGAGTTAAAGCTTCCGAATCTCGGCGAGGGCATCGAGGCAGGCACCGTGACAGGTGTGTTGGTGAAAGTCGGCGACACGGTAAAAGCCGGTCAGCCGGTCATTTCGATCGAGACTGACAAAGCGGGTGTCGAAGTCGAAGCGGAAACCGCTGGCGTTGTGGAAGCGATTCACGTTAAGCCTGGCGAGAAGGTGGCCATCGGCGGCAAGTTGCTGACACTCAAGGGCACCGCCGGAGCAAGTGCAAGCCCAACGAGCCCTGCAAGTCCGCCCCCAGCACCCGCAGCCCAGCCGAAGCCGGCGGTTTCGTCCGCTCCCAGTTCACCGAAGCCTGTTTCCGAGAATGGCACTGCGACCGCCACGAAAGTCATCGTTCCCGCTGGCCCCGCCACACGGCGATTGGCCCGCAAGCTCGGTGTGCAACTCGCGGAAGTGAAAGGCAGTGCTCGCGGCAATCGCGTCACCATCGACGACGTGATGGGCTTCGTGAAGACGGAACGCGAGCAGGTCAAGCAAGGCGGCGGTTCGTTCAGTGGCAGCATCGTCAACACGTTCACGCTGCCACCGTTGCCTGACTTCAGCAAGTTCGGCGCGATTGAGGTGAAGGATGTCTCGACGATTCGGCAGACGATCGCCAAGAACCTGACGGCAGGTTGGCGGACCATGCCGATGGTCACGCAGCACGATCTCGCGGATATCACCGATCTGGAAGCGGCCCGCAAGCGCATCGTGGACACGCTGCCAAAGGGTTCGCCAAAGATCACGATGACGGTGCTTGCGATCAAGGCGTGCGTTGCTGCCCTGCGGGAGTTCCCCGGCTTCAACAGCAGCTACGACATGAACGCCGGCAAGCTCATCTTGAAGAAGTATTTCTCCATCGGCATCGCGGTGGACACGGAACGCGGGCTGGTCGTGCCGGTCATCCGTGAGGCCGACAAGAAGGGCATTCGCGATCTGGCGGCTGAAGTCGCGCAGCTCGCTGAGAAGGCCCGCACCGGAAAGCTGACGATCCCCGAGATGCAAGGCGGCACGTTCACGATCACGAATCTGGGCGGCATCGGCGGCACCGGTTTCACGCCACTGGTGAACTACCCCGAGGTCGCGATTCTCGGACTGTCGCGGTCGACTCTGCAACCCGTCGTGAAGGACGGAGCCATCGTTCCGCGACTGATGATGCCGTTGAGCCTGACCTACGATCACCGCGTGATCGACGGTGCCGACGGTTGCCGATTCACGGTGCGTCTCGCCCAACTGTTCAGTGACCCGTTGCGATTGCTGATGGAAACATGATGATTGTTTAGCCGCGCTCCGAAGGGCCGCGGCTAAACGAGGGACTTACCATGTCGTCTGGCTCCCGGTCGTTTGCTGCGCTCTTGCTGTCATTGGGTGCGTTTGGGTTGGTCGTCTCGCAGAATCCAGGTGGTGACAACCCCGCTCCCAACTCGCCTAACATCGCACCAATCCCCTCGGCTGCTCCTGCGTATTGGAAGGGCAATCTTCACACGCATTCGCTGTGGAGCGACGGCGACGACTTCCCCGAGATGATTACCGACTGGTACAAGAAGCACGGCTACCAATTCTTGGGCCTCACCGAACACAACGTCATCGCGGACGGCGAGAAGTGGGTCGATGCCGAGAACACCGTCACCCGCAAACTGGCGGTGAAGAAATACGTCGAGCGGTTCGGCAATCGCTGGGCTGAGTTCCGCACTCTGGGAGAGAAGACACAGGTTCGCCTCAAGCCGCTCGCGGAGTTCCGCAGTCACTTCGAGGAACCCAGCAAGTTCCTGATGATCCCCAGTGAGGAGATTACGCACAGCTACGCGAAACGACCCATTCACATGAACGGCATCAACGTCCGCGACGCGATCAAGCCGCTCGACGGCAAGGACGCAATCGAGACGATCACGGTGAACTTGCGGCAAGTCTCCGATCAGCGGAAGAAGACCGGTCGCGCGATGATCGGCTTCCTGAACCATCCGAACTTCGGCTGGGGTGTGCGTGCCGAGGAACTGCTGCTCGTGCCGGAGTTGGGCTATTTCGAGATCTTCAACGGGCACCCCGGGGTTCGCAATTACGGTGATATCACGCACGCTTCAACTGAACGAGTGTGGGACATCACGAACGCACTGCGGCTCGGCAAGCACGGTCTTGGCGTTGTGTACGGAATGGCGACCGACGACGCTCACGGCTACCACGAATACGGCGTCGGCAAGGTGAACCCCGGTCGTGGCTGGGTGATGGTGAAGAGTCCTCATCTCACGGCAGAAGGCGTCGTGAAAGGCATCGAAGCCGGCGACTTCTACGCGAGTACGGGCGTGCTGTTCGACGAGATCGTTCGCGACGGAAACACGTTTCGGTTGGTGATTCGCACGGAACCGGGCGTGACTTACAAGACGCAGTTCGTGGCGACGATGGCCGACGTGAAACTCGACGCAGTGCCGAAACTCGACAAGGACGGCAAGCCTCTGCCTGTGACGGCGGACTATTCAGCGGACATCGGCAAGGTGGTCGCGGAATCGACCGATGCGCGACCAAGTTACACGATTACGGGCAAGGAACTTTACGTTCGCGCGAAAGTGACATCGAGCAAGCCGCACCCGAATCCTTACGAGAAGGGCGACGTGGAAGTGGCCTGGACGCAACCCGTCATTCCTTGAGTCGAAGCAGACGATACTCTCAGTACAACCCGCGTATCCCAACGATTCAGCCCATTTCTCCTGGCAGATAAAGACAACCTGAGCGCATCAGTGGCACCCGCGCTGCAAGAATGCTTGCAGTCGCCCATGGGAGCCATCAATGCGCGATCACATCTTGAAGATCATCGCTGGCTTAACGCTGTTGCCATCCGCCTCATTCGATGAGGGCTGGTCACTTGCGTTCTCGCTGTCGCTGTGGCTCGGAAGTTAGCTCGACTTTTCTTGCGAGTAGCGGAAATTGCAGTGCGTCGCGCCTTCCATGATGGTCTGCGTTCGGCTGAACGCGATCTCGGGGTTGAAGCCCTCGATCATCGCCGCATCGCGGCCACACGACAGAATTGGGCCAAGGTCAGCCAGTCCGAGGCGGTGGTACATCTCCGCGAATCGGCAGCGAGTCACGTTGAACTCGAACGCCTGCGGATCATCTCGCAGAACGGTCAGTTCGAGCGCTCCGCCTTCGGTCCATTTCTCGACGCTGCGTTTGAAGTGTGTGAGATCACGCCCGCCCGTGATGGCAGCCGCACCGCAACCCGCTTGTTTGGCGAGTTCGCGGATGGTGTGGGAAAGGATCTCGCGTGCTCGTCGCTCGCCGACTTCAGCCGCAAACGCCCGGAAAAGCGGAGCGATCACGTTCGCCTCAACCTCTCGCTGTTGAAGCAGAGGAAGAGGCACCGGCGTTGGAAAAGTCATCAGTGCGGTCCGTCCGGTCAGTCGTCGATGTCGATGGGGCGGTTCGGATTGCGTTGCAGGTCGAGTTCCGGGGGGCGGCTCGCGAGTTTCACCCGGAATGTCTTGCGTTCACTGCCGCGTTGCACTTCAATTTCGACCACAGCACCCGGTCGGAACGAGCAGATGTGCGAAACGACCTGCTCGAATTCTCGCGGCTCAAGCGTTCCCACTCGCAGCAGCACATCGCCCGACCGCAAACCCGACTTCGCCGCAGGAAGTCCAGGCTGCACGCTCTCGATCATGAGTGCGCCAGTTTGAACCGTGATGCCCATGTAGCCGCGTCCCATCGGGTCTGGCGACGGCTCCGGGGGAATCGGGGCAAGCGTGAACAGCAAGTTCCCGAATAGACAGGCGCTAATTCCGGCGATTGTGGACATTGGCCCGCTCCTGGCGTTGCCGCCGCGGCCGCGAGAGGCAGCGGCCTACCTTCACTCATTGCCGAAGTCGCGCCGGAATGCAAGCGGGAAGTTTTTTCGACTACCACGACCCCGCTCTTGGTCGCGAGGTTCCATTACGTTTTGACCAGAACGGAATCAGTCCTTTCCTTGCCATTGCATCTTTTGAAACTTCGGCTGACTGCCCACCCAACTTTTACTGCCGAACAGCTTGTCACCCTTGCCGAAATATGCACGCAGACTGAGTAAATCGATGTCCTTCCACGATGAGAGGCTCTCACCATCGACGGCCTTGAAGTCCTTCGGCTCCAGTGCCACGGTTTGTGTCTCCTTACCGCCGGTAAGCTTTACGACAGCGACGAACTCTTGCGTCTTTCCGCGGTAAGATCGAAAGAAATTCTGGGTAAGCACAATTACCAGTTCATTTGGCTTTTCAGCTTGAACACCGAAAGTGAGCCTTTGCCCCGGTTGCCCCTGCCACTTCGGATCACCAAGTTTGCGTGTCGAGTATTCCCAGTGGTGCGGGTTCTCTGGCGACAATGAGTACCAATCCCGCCAGCCCTGCGAAAAGTCGTCAATTAGCGTGGTTGCCATGTCCGTTGCCATCACTTTCGCAAGTTGCAGCTCCTTGGGGGCAACCGTGTGCATCATGGAACTGATGGCGAACTGTTCGGTTGGGCTGGCGAAGGGTTCCGACCCACCCTTTTTCAACGGATACATGACGTTGGCGAAGACGAAGAGGGGTTGATCGACCGCCAAGATCGGCAGCTTCGCCGTCCAGGTAGCTCCTCGTTTCTTCGTTTCGGCTGACCGCCAAAACCTCGCTCGTGGATCGGCATCGACCGAATAGTAAACGTGAACTTCGGCCGCCGGCTGCGACGAATCGGGACTGACTTGCAGTTCGGGAACGTGGTTGTCGGTGGCAAGAACGAGTTTCGAGTCCGGTGTTGCAGGGAAGGTGAAGCTCGCCTTGAGATATTGATCGAACCACAGCGGCCTTGTGACGGCGAACTCCGGGGTGAATCGGTGGTTCATGTGCGGGGTGAAGCTGAAGCGGACGTTCTTGTGCGGGATCAACTCCGCGGTGCGGTAAGTATCGTCCATGATCCCGTGGAAATCGTTGGTCGCGCCGAGCCACAGCAGTGGAGCTTTGATGTGCGGTGCATACGACTCGAAGCCGAGGGTCGCATCGAACAGTTTCACATCGCCATTCGGCTGTGTCTTCTTCTCTTGTGGGAGCAGCGGCCACGGTTCCGTGCGGAATCCTGATCCACCCACGGAAGGCGCTGCCGCTTTGACCCGGTTGTCTGTCCCGGCCACGTAGACCGTGAGATTACCACCCATTGAGTGACCGTAAACGCCGAGCCGCCCGGCATCGACCTCCGGCTGTTGTTCCAGAAACGTCAGGCCACGTCTCGCACCCAGGGTGAGCAAGTACCAGTTGTTGTTTCGGGGTGAGTCGAACGAATCGAGGTATTTGTCGCCGGGCTTGAGATTGGCGTATCCCGGCACGTTCTTCTGAGTCGGATCAACCGCTCCCCAATCCGTGTTCGGGTCACCTGGTTTCGCGCCCTCCATCTCCTGACCGCCCCAATTGACCGACAGGCAGGCGTAACCTCGTTTAGCGTAAAACTCGACCTCGTGCAGAAACGCTCGCTGCCCACCGCCATGAAGATGCAGCAGGCCGGGCAGCTTCTTCCCGCCTTTGGGGTAGGCGAAAAAGGCTGCCATTCGAGCCGGTTTGCCTTTGAAAGTTCCGATGTGGAACGTCACAGAGCGATATGCGATTCCATCCTTCTCCCACTCCCGCACGACTTTGACATCGAGTGCGTCCTTCCGAGGATCAAAGTCTGCCCAGAGTGCCTTGACTGTGCCAGGAGCTTTCGGCGTATCAGCAGCACGAGACGAGGAAGAAGCAAGTGAAGCGCACAGGAACACGCTTCCAAGTACGAACCACGGTGCTGTCCAAGTGTGGCGGTAGCCGTCATTCATTGAAGCTCTCATTGGAAATGCTTGGATTACCCTGGTTTCAGTCTTCGTGATCTGCTTCGCACACCCTCTGTGTCGCCTTCGCACAGCAGATTCTCACACCAACCCATTCCCCTTGGATGGAGCAACTTCCCCAGTTCCAGAAAAGCCATGAATTCGCGTTCGTCCTCCCACCAGCTCCAGTTTTCTGCGTTCGGCATCTGGTGTGCTAATAATTCCTTCCGAACGGATGCTCTTTCAAAAGCAGGAGGTCAGGATGAAGACCACACAACAATCTTCCCGTCGCAAAACTGCCCAGAAGACACTCCAAACGCCAACCCGCACTGTTCCTGAACTTCTCTTGGAGATCGCCTACCAATTGCACGCCAGGAAGGTGATATCGCAAACCCAGACCTGCGACTGCGCACCCCAGGCACCTACCCGTTCCGTTCCCGAAATGCTTCTGGAAATCACCTACCGATTGCACGCGAACAAAGCGGCGAAACGACCGGGACGTTCGTCCCAGCCTCTCGAAGTTCGCGCGTCTAAGTCGGTCGCTGCTCGAAGCGACTCGCACGCGAAGCGAACAGAAATCCATTGCCTCGCGTGATCTCGGCTCTGCTGCGGGCGTCTCAGGCCAGTCCGTAGAACTTCACCGCGTTGTCATGGAACAGCTTCTTTTGCTGTTCCTCACTGCGGTCCTTCACAATCGTCTTCAACGCACTCGCCCAGTCCGCGTATTTCTCAACGCCGAGCAAACACACCGGCCAGTCGCCGCCGAACATCACGCGATCCGGCCCGAACGAATCCAGCGTGTGATTCACGATCGGTGCAAGATCGTCGAGCGTCCACTTTCCGCGAGCCGGTGCGCTGGCAATGAAGCCGCTCACCTTGCAGACGATGTTCTTTCGTTTCGCGATGTCGGTCATGTCCTTCTTCCACTGATCTCGCTGGGCCTGTGTGTGCTTCAGGTCGCCATTGCCGCAGTGGTCGAGGATGAACCGCGTGTTTGGGCACTGATCCACCAGTTTCGCGAAGTCCGGCAACTCAGCCGGTCGCACACACAGGTCGTAACTCAGCCCGAGGTCGCCGAGCAGTTTGATTCCCTTTACGAACGCGGGCTCCAGGCAGTACCCCGCTGGCGTCTCTTTGACGTGTAAGACTTGCCGGATGCCCTTCACGTACTTGCTACCCTTGAACTGCTTGGCGTACTTCTCGAAACCCTCGGAGTTCGGCCGGCCAGAGACGACCGCAGCGCACGTCGGCGTCTTCTTGCTCTCGCACAACTCGATGATGTAATCGGCTTCCTTTTGCTGCTGTTCAGGTACGACATCGACTTCCATGTAAACTGCCTTCACAACGCCGACGCCCTTGGTGGCTTCAGCATATTCCTTTGGCGTGAAGCTGTGGCCGAGGATTTTGCCTTCGGGGGTCTTGGGGTCGAACCACGCGAGTTTGAACTTTTCGAGATCCCAAAGGTGCTGGTGCGTATCGACAATCGGGAACATGGGTTTTTCCTCAGCGGCTGCATTGGAGAGAACGACCGCCGTAGCGGAGGCGGCAAGAAATTCGCGGCGATTCATGGAGGTATCTCGGGAGGGTGGGTGCGCCGCAGTATACCGAAGCCGAGGGGAATGGGAAACCGTTTGGCCACGACTCACAGTGGCCGAGCCTCCGATACAACGACATCATGAACACACATCAAAGAATTCTCGTCACGGGGTCAGCAGGGCGAATTGGCCGCGCGGCCGTCGCTGAACTCGTCGCACGCAGGCACACGGTCGTCGGCTTCGACATTCGCGAAACTCCTGGCATACCTGCGGACCAGTCCGTTGTCGGCACGCTGACCGATCTTGCTGCGTTGCGACGAGCAGCAACTGGCGTGAACGCGATCATTCACCTTGCGGCAACACCTGACGACGCTCAGTTCCCCCGCGGCACGCCCCCGAACGATGGCGACAACTTCGTCGCGGAACTGGTGCCGAACAACATCGTGGGGCCGTATCAGGTGATGGAAGTGGCTCGCACGCTCGGCATTCCGCGAGTGATTCTTGCCAGCACGGGGCAGGTGATCGACGGCCACTTACGCGACGACAACATCCCGGTGACGCCGCAATCGCCGCCGCGACCACGCTACCTGTATGCCTGCACGAAGGTGTTTCTCGAAGCGCTCGGGCAGGTATATTCGCAGCAGCACGGAATCTCGGTACTGGCGATTCGGCTTGGTTGGTGCCCGCGTGACGCGGGGCAGGTCGCCGAGATTTGGGGCAAGGAACTGTTTCAGGATGTGTTCCTGAGTCCGGGCGATGCGGGCCGATTCTTCGCGGCAACCGTGGAAACACCGAAATTGCCACCGTTCGCGGTGCTGTACGCGACGAGCTGCTTCACGCACAAGAAGCGTTACGATCTCTCCTCAAGCAAGGAACTGCTTGGCTGGGAACCGAAAGAGAAATGGCCCGATGGGATCGCGTAACGGCATGTCGCTCCGCTGGGGCGAACGCTAAATCGGTGTGCGTTACACCGGCGGTTTGTCGCGTGCCATTTCGACAGCCTTCGTCGTGATGTAATACCTTCCCAGCGTGTTCGGGCGCTCCCACGCCGGGATCGCTCGCGGGTTGTGGAAGTATCGCACGAACTCGTCCATCACCGCCGCGAAATGATCCTCGTGGCTCGTCCGCAGTTTCTCCGGGATGAGTATCTGCATTTCCGTGTTCAGATCCAACACCGCCAACCCCGGCATCCGGCTTCGGATCAGTTCGCACTTCGCGAACAGGCGACGGAACAGTTCCGCATGATCGGCAGAGTTCGTTGCTGTCAGGAACACTTCGGGTTGCTTTCCCGGCGGTTGACGAACCTCGATCTTCGCTTGCGTTCCGAGTGACACCGATGTGTGCGTATCTGCACCGCCGCTTGGTGCCTCGAACTCCCACAGCGTACTCAACTTCACATGCACGCCGCTGAGCGTGAACGTGACTGTGTTGTTCCCCGCGTAGTAAAGCTGCTCGTTCACGATTCGCGAAGCCAGTTCCGGCGGGTAGGCTGGCAACCCAGTCACGGCACAGAATTCCTGCTCCGACAGCAAAAGTGGCCAGCTCTCGGCGCTGAGATGATGGATGTCCGAACGGTAATTCACCATGCGGTCCGGCGACACGAACCACAACGCGAGATCGGCGAGATGCGTGCCCACATCCGCGAGCGATTCGCCAGCAATTCCAGCCTCGAACCACCACCACGGGCGGACGAGTGGCCGACCCGCGACGAGCTTCTTCAGGTAATGCCGGCTCTCCAGAACGAGTGCGGGTTGCGAAGGCGTTCCAACTTGCCACTTCCCGAAGATCGACGGGTCGCGTGTCAGTTCACGCACGAGCTGGTTTGTGATCTCGTGCCGCTCCGTCATGATGTCCCACACCATCACGTCGCGCAGATCGGTCTCGCGATACAACTCCTCGATCTTGGGGAAGTCCGAGAACTCGATCACCCACGGCTTATCGGCGATCACGTGCAGATTGTTCGACACCGCGAGCCGCATCAGGTCGATCTTGGGGCGATTCCGACCCGATAACAGCACCACATTTCCGGGCTGTTCGCGGTGGAAGCGTTCGAGCCAGCTCGACCCTGCACGGAGATCGACTTCCCACGATGTGGGGTTATCGGTGCGGTTATTGAAGCTGGCCAAGCGTTCGAGGAAGATCACGGTGTCGGCGTCGAGGGGTGCATACACATAGTTCCGCGCTGTGATGCCGGGGACCATGCGTTTCTGCACGAGTGCAGCGTGGAAGTGCCCAGGCGCGAGGGTCATCAGGCGGATTGGCTTCATAGCTATTGCTCGCCCGTGAGTTGAGACGGGTGGGCTTTGGGGGCGCGGGGCTAAACCAAACGCCAAGAACCCCTCCCCAACCCCTCCCCTAAAAGGAGAGGGG
>JAIOPV010000032.1 GCA_021413735.1 Planctomycetota bacterium | reverse complement strand
ACGATCCGGAAGTGAGTTGTCGTCGCAGCACGCGGTGGCTGGAACGGAACGAGAAAGCACGACTCTATTTTCATCGCTCGCGTAAACTGTTGCCTGCATTGAAGAACGAACTACGAATCTAGGGATACAGTAGAAATAGGCGTCGGCCACGAACGTCCGTCGGGTTCGCACTGCTGATCGGTACAAGGTGACGAGCCGGTCGAGATCAAGCGGTGAGAAACACGCCAGGATCAGCCCTTTTGTCTCCCCGATTCCGCTGACGATCTGAGTTTCGAGTTCCTGTTCGGACAGGCCGTGGTCTTGCTCCGAACCCAGGTGAGTTCCCTCGGCCAACAGAACATCTACCCGGTGGTCTGAGACTTCGTTCAAGAGGTTCCGGAACATGCCCGGTTTTCGGCCGTGGAGCCGAAGGTCACCTGAGTACAGGACGGTCTCGTTTCCGGCTCTGAGCAAGAATGCGACGCTACCGTAGGTCGAGTGATCGACGGCCAATGGCGTAATGGTGATTTCACCGACGGAGAATGATTGCCCATCGTTAACGGTTCGGTGCCGTTTGCGATCAAGCTGGAATTGGCGGCTGAAGATGGAACCCGCCAGCATCATCTTGCTCGTGCCGCTGGTGGCATACACCGGGATCGTGGGCACGGTGTAGGGCAGGAGACCAACATGGTCGAGGTGGGCGTGTGAAAGCAGAATCGCTGTTGGCGGAGGTGAGTCGGCACGGAACAGACCGGGGACTGAGGGCAGGATGCCGCTGGCCAGGAGCTCGTCGACGAAGCGATTCTGCAGCACCCTTGCGTCGAACGGGCTTCGGTCTGCGTTCACCAGCGGAGTACTGGTGTCGAGAATGACGCGGGTGTTTCCCGCTGCGACTTCGATGCAGGTGCCACCAATCTCTTTCGTACCCCGGAACACTGTGATCCGCATGACCGCCCTCGTAGACACACCCATTCGGTGCGACCCTACGATCACTTACTGACGACAGCGGGACAGTGTGTTTATTTCGACTGGGGTAACGAAGCCGTCCAGCTACAGCAGTTGAGAACACCGCCGCAACTGGCGAGTTCGGTGCAATCGATGGGGACGACCTCGGTGTCCGGCAACAGGTCCGATATGATCTGGAAGACGCTGGCGTTGCCGAAATTCCCGTAGTTGGGCAACAAAAGGAGGTTGCCCAACCGGAGGAAGTTGATGAAATTCCCGATTGCTGAAGGAATCCCGTCGGTGCTCCCCGACTGCGGGCGATATGGAATCTTTTCCGTTTGCAAGTTGTGGCGAGCGAGAACAGCATCCAGCCGGCGGCAATATCCGGGATCGCAGGCCCGGTAAGCGTTCACCAACACCAGTTCGTCGTTGAGGAATCGGAGAACGCCGTCGGCATGCCCGATGGGGTCGTAAGGTTCCCTCGGGATCACGATCAGTTCTCGGATTCCAAGAGCCGCCCGGATTTCCTCTCTCAACTGATCCTTGGGGATGTTTGGATTCTCGTCGTACACCTTTTCCGTCACGATGGCTCGGTCCCCTGCACCCACCACGTTGCCGCCATCGAGTACGAGCGGAGATGTGATTGCGGGAGTGCGGAGCGGGAGACCAGTAACCTCCGCTGGAACCGTCCTCACTTCATCGACGCCGCAGAGGTAACCAGGGTCATAGATGAACTGGACGAACCGATCTGCCTCGATCTGAATCGGCAAGAAATCACGCACCCAGATATCCCGTGTACCGGACACCAGATGAGGCACGATTCCGCGAGTGGTCAGGATGCTTGACAGCTCTGCCCACAACTGTTTCTTTCGGTCGGGAAGCAGATCCGAGAAGAACACCGTATTCTTCTGCCAGTCTGCGATCATGACGTCCCCCCTGGTTCAAGACCGGCTCGTAATCTGGCGACAACGAGATCTCGGAGTTCGGGCGGTCGGAGCACTCGACAGGAGCCCGACCATCCGAGCACCCATCGCACGATCTCGGTCAGTCCGTCAATCGTGAACCGGAGCGTGACGGAACCGTCAGGATGTCGGTGTGCTTGTTGGGTGCGATGCCAAACTGTTTCAAGAACAACGTTGGCTGCGGTCTGGTTGAAGATGATCTCGACTTCGTAGCTCGGTTCACCTCGATAGACAGACCAAGCATTCCCGAAGTACGTCCGGAGGTCGAAATCCTCTGGAACATCGGCGGGATCTGGAAGTTGGCGGAGGTTCGGGTCGAACCGATGCACCCGGTACGTTTGCGGGTGATCTCCACCCTCCGGTCGCCCTACCACATACCATGCCTGCTTTAAAAAGCAGAGTCTGTACGGGTGAAGGATCACTTCGGTCGGTTGTGGTTCGTGCGGACTTCGGTAGGAGCCGGCCAGTTTGGTGTGAGCCAGGAGTGATCGCTGAACAACTCGAATGGCGTCCTGGTGCTGGGCGTGGTCGGCGAGTTTCATGTCGAGAACAGCGACCAACCCTGATGCATCACCGAGGAGCCGACGGGTTGTTTCGGGAGCTGCAGCTGCGAGCTTGCGGGTGACAGGTGTGGCTCCGAGTCCGGGCTTGAGATTCGGAGTGTCGGCCACCACGGCGGCGACGGCTTGACCGATTGCTTCGTCCGATGTCAGGGCTGGTACGGGGAAGCGGGCGTCTGCCAGGAGGCGGTATCCCGTGTCTTGCTCGAACACGATCGGCACACCGGCGAGCCTCAGAACCTCGATGTCCCGGAATACAGTTCGCTCGGAACATTCCAGTTCGGTTGCCGCTGATTGCGGCGTCCACGGACCTCCTTGACCCTGAACCAGATTCAAGAGTCGCAGCACGCGGGCAAACCGGCAACTTTGCCGTAATCGACGCTCGGATTCGGTTCGTTTCTTGGCCACAGGAAGACTCGATCAGAACAGGTGGGACTGACGGGAACGTATCGGTCGGGACTGTCACCTGTGGGACAGTGGGGAGTTCAACTCCCTGAAGGTTTTCGTGGCCGGTTATTTGCCTTGAATTCAAGGTAATCGTCGAGTGCGTTGACTGCGAACCGCTCGCTATGGTTCATCCACCGTCGACGTGTCATCAGCACTCTGCGAAGCTCGTGGTAGTCGATTTCCCCGACGATAGGTGTGGGGGGGAAGTCGAACCGCTCGGCGTGAGGGATGGACGCTCTCAATCGCAGGGGATCGCGGTATCTTTCGACGAGCTTGTGCCCGGAAGATGGTGCCAGAACGAGAACAGCGAACTCACGGGGCGACACCGGGAACAGTCGGTCTTCGCGGAGATAGTTGCAGTCCAGCAGCCCCACCCTCATGTTTCGGATCAACTGGTCGGAGGGGAACCCGGAACTGCCATCATCGCGGCTTACTGATGGACTGAGATCGGACCCGTACTTCGCTTCGATGTAGATTGTCGTGGGCGGATTCTCCCAGGTGATCTGCACATCGACCTGAGTGGAGCCTTCTTCCCACGGAAGCAGATGCCGAGGATATCGCGGCTTGGTGACCCAGGGATCAATCCGAAACTGGCGGTACACCTGCCGACGAAACCGAGCACATCCGAGTCCGGCGTTCAGGAGATCAGAGACCCAGTGTCGCGGGTTCACGAGCCGGAGGACACGGACCAGTTCTCCAGTTACGACGTCCTCGCTGCTCGAACGAACAATCAGCGGGCAATGAAGCGTACCGGCCCGGGCTGGTCCGCATACGCTCCCGCCCTTACGGTGAAGTTCGACAAGCACGGTTACTCCCCACTGTTGGGCTCGAACACACCGGGCCGAACTTCCAGACCAATCTCGTTGAGAACACGGGTCACCTTGTCGATCGTCGCCGTAGCCTTGGTAACGAGATCAGAGTCGTGCCCATCGCCACTAAAGGTTTCTCCGACCCGGTGATCGAGGGTGATAACCGTCGGACTGACGACGGCGGTGGCGATCACCGACATCGTCACGAAGGGCGGTCGGTATCGACGGCGGATGGTGACGCGAACAATCTTTCGGTCCACCCGTTCGGCATCACGCCGAACTTCGGCCAGGAACTCTTCGGGATCGTGGAACTGCACCTTCATGTCCTTCTCCTCGGTATGGGTTAGATCAGCCTGGTCACTTGCCTGCTGCCACCGGCTCGGCCAGGTGGTCGATCATCCGACCTGCTTCTTGTCGGGTGAGTTCGCCCAGTGGAACGGTTCGACCCAGCACGCGGGCAATAACGGCGGCAAGGCCGTCGGTGCTGATTCCCTTGCGAGCGACCAGTTTGTGTAGGTACGCCATCTGTTTCGAAGTTGCGGCATCCGCAGAAGATTGAGAGTTTGGTGCCGCTGCTGAGGCTGATGTTGGCGTCAGCGAGGTTGGCTTGGTCTCTTCGATTTCGCGGGCAAGGGCTTCTTCCGCGAGATCGAAGAGTTCGCCGATGCGTTCAAGAACGGCCTCGTGGTCGTCCGGAGTGGCGAGGATTTCACCATCAAGGGAGACGGCGAACTCGGAGGGAGAATCCCCGCGTGGGGAACGACGGGATAGAGACACGGTGGCACGAAGCATGGGGGCGGTCCTCTGGGTGATGGAACGCCCGTTCTGACCGAACCGCAGTGACGGCTGTGTCGGAATAGAAATGGAACAGGGCGGGCCGATCAGTAACGGCACCGCCCCTTCACACTCATGCAAGTCTCAGCCGGCATCATGCAGCCATTTCCAGGGCGAGATTCCAAGCTCGTTCTTTCAGCCGTGCGGCCGTGCCCCACCACACGGAGCGGAGACGATTGCATGCTCGATCGGCATCCGTCTTGCCCCGGGACATCCGGTGGTCAGCCAGTTCGGTGACTGCGTTATACATCGACCACATGGTGTACTGCACCCCCGGTGCATCGTGGCCAATCCCCTCCTCGTACAGTCGGTGCAGTTCGTCGCGAACGGCCTTCGCTCGGGCATTGTCGGCTTCACCAGGAGGATCGGGGATCAGGGTTTCGTAATAGCGTTCAAGTTGGACACCGGTCGGTGAGCTGCTGGCGAGACGGTTAATCCGTTCACCTGTTGCCTCGTAGAACCTATCGGCCAGCCCGAGGACTCGTCGTGCCTCCTCGATCTTGCTTCGGACGTCCCCATTGTGCCGGATACTGATGCCGGCGTTTGCACCGCGACTGAGGGCGATGGAAAGGGTGTTCTGGCATACGACCCGGACCGGTGTGAACAGCACCCGAAGTGCGGCCGAGCCATCGTGGGCGTTCGACAGAAGCAGGAACTTGTCGACGACATCTTCGCTACCCGCCACCTGAATATGGCCGGGCAACTTGGCGAGCAAGAAGATCCGCTCCCCACGCCCGAGTGCCCCTGCCGTGTGATAACGCAAACCACCATCGGCGACGATATCATCGAGGAACCCGAACGCCTGCGTGTTTTGGACGGGGACATACCGGTCACTCACGACTCCGAGTACAGCACCGTTATCGCCTCGAACGACAGCTCGAGACCGCGGCACAGCCGTTCCATTCGAAATGGTCATTGGCGTGAGGGTGACCTCGTAATCGAGGGTCGCGGCGGTCATCGCCTCAGCAGCAGTTGCCGGTGCATCGAGCTGGGTGCCGAGCTTGTGCCAGGGTGCCTCGCCGTAGTAGGCGAAGCTGGTCTTGCCGCGTGCCGTTGCGAGATTGTGAGCCACGTTCGATCTCCGGGAAGGTACGGCCGAAGCGAATTGCCCGGCCCGCGAACCCTGCCCGGAGCGGTGGCCTTGTTGTGTCCGTTGATCCATTTCCACCGACGCGGTCGGCTGGATCGTGTTTGTGCAATTGTAAGACGAGGTGACACCTTCGAGACGTGATCTGCAACGGCAAGGGAGTCTGATGTCTCGGAAGGTCTTCGGGCATGACGCTGAGGGTGAGGCCTACAATCTGCTGAACTGGACTCACCAATCGGGCCCGAGTCTCACTCGCCGCAGCGGGTGACGTTGTTCCGATGAGTGGAGAGCGGATTCTCCTTCAGATCCGACATTGTTGCGACGAAGGTCGATCTGACGAAGGTTGTTTAGATTGGGTGACCCAGCCAGTGCACTTGCCCCTATCTGCGTGATGTCATTCGAGTCGAGTTTCAGGATCCGTAAATCCGTGAGTCCGGCACAGTTTGCAATTGTGTCGGCACCGGCGTCACCGATTCGATTGCAACTGAGGCTCAGTTCGTTCAACTGCCCGAGATGAGGTGAACGGACAATGGCATCTAAACCGCGTGGGTCGAGATGACAGTAATCCAGCTTGAGCGTCCGGATGGTTCTGAGCCCCGACCAAGCCGCGAATGCGTTGCAGCTTTCAACCGTTAAGGGAGTGCTCCGCAGATCGAGCGTCGTGATCTGCGTTGGGTTTGTCGTCTTGCTCATCACATGGAACGCCATCGTATCAAGGCCGCAATTATCAAGCACCAAACTGGAAAGCTCTGGGAATCTGCGGTTATCTAAGAGATGGCGAAGAGCGGTCAGGCCGAGACATTCATCGGAAACACAAAGCCACTTCAGGGAGATCAGAGTTGGCACATCGAATAGTTCCCTGCACGCCGAATAGGCGAACTGGTTCTCGACCAAGCATAAGCCTGTGAGTTGGGGGAAGCATGCGAGGACTCTCCTGAGTGTACGTTCCTGCATCCTCATTCTGCTGATCCCTAACTCCCTCAGATAAGGGAGAGTCAGGTTCTGAACGAGCGTCGCAACGTCCTTGTCACGAAAGTTTAGTTCATCCAGGGATAGTCGCCGCAAGTTGGCCAAATACGGTGATTCCAAAAGGCTTCTCAACGCCGTGATCGTCACCGCTCGCTCGCCGCAGAATTGCAGGCACCGAACTCGAGCGAGGTGCGGGCAACGGCTCAGTCGAGGCCCGAGTCGAGCGAGATTCTTGATCTCAACCCACCCGACAGGAGAATCACGCCATAACTCTTCCCCGTCCTCTATGAACACCCTTGCGTCGATCACGATGCCATCGACAAACCCCCGCCAAAAACGTCCGTGAGTCATCCCTCGGGCCGTGAGGTTGTCTAGCGATTGGAGCCAACGACGAGTATTCTTGTTCAAGAGCTCCTGTTCGCGAGACTCCATTCTGGCTACATCTGCGGCGAGAAGCTCACCGAGCCCATCGGAGTGACGTGCGAGAGTGATTTGAATTCTGATAAACTCGGCCCGTTCGGGGTCATCGTGTTCTTCGAGCCAATCTGCATAGACAAGTCGGATTGTATCATCATCCGGGTTTAAGGTGATGGCATTGAGGAGTGCTCTCGCATCAGTCATCGGGACACCTGTCGGTCTGAAGATCAATGTGGGATTGTGACAAGTCGAACACCACGCTCTGTCGTGTTGTTCGGAAGGTCTCGACTGGTTGCTATCACCGATGCTGGAAGCAGCCAGTTTCGACACCAGATGAGTATTCGGATCGTGCTCGAGATGTGACTCAATCGGGCAGGTTCCGATTCGTCTCAGGAAGGTGCTGGCCTGTGCCCGAATGCGACTTCGTTGATCCGCTTCCGAATCCGATCGAGGTAACTCACTGTCACGGTTCGGGAGAATCCAGACCAGCCTTTCGAGCATTCCCTTGGAGCGGCTTCTCCACCGCGACTCGATTACCCGCCTCCTCGATAACGTCGGCGGTTGTGGAGACGGCGGCGTGAAGTAAGTCGAAGTCGTTCGGCTGACAGGTATTCCTCGATTCTCACAAATTCTTCGTGGGCAGCGTCAAGCTCTCGGCGTTGATTGTCATCTCCGATTGGGGGGTCGGAAGACTGTCCTCCGCTGGCGGGAGTGAGAGTGCCTGGGTGAGTAAAGCGACGAGGTAATCCTGCAAGCTGAGCCGGTGTTCGATCGCTCGGATGTGAACCCGTTGCCAGAGATCTTCGGGAACTCGTCGAAGGTAGAGTGCCCGGTATACTCGCTCGACTTGGGAGTTGGGTTGGGGATTGATGTCGGAGATTTTCAGTTGCACCATTGTCGAGCCTCGCTTCGGTTGGTTGGGGAGGCGGCAGTTGCCCGACCGGTGCTCGCCTCGGTGGGTCAATCCTCGTCAACAACCCAATGGCGTCCCCAAGTGTTAGACATTCTGGGTCGTGTTTCACGGGCACAGCGATTCGGTACGTCCGGGCTCGCCCTTGGCCGTTCGGGTTCTGCCACTTCCCGCGAACCAGACGCAGCACTCCCAGATGCTCAGCGGACGCGATCCGAACTTGATAACCCGTCTTTCCGCAACCTGGCCATCGACGGATTACTGCGTTCACCGCTGGAGATGCAACGTAGGACTGACCGTCAGCCGCCCGGAGCCCGTGTTCCTTGGCATAGGCGAGGAAGTGGAGGAGGAACATTGCCTGATCGTGCCGTAACTCGGCGGGCATTTTTTGAACGGCAGTAAGTGCCGCCACTTCGGACTGGCGGAAGCGAAGGTTCAGTGGAGGGTGATACGGGTCAGTCTGGCGTTGTTTCTCGTACCACTTACACATTCGCTCGGCATGTCGAGCGACAACCTCGGTCCCCTCGTTCAAATCGGCAACAATGTCCTTACTTTTATGACGGTGGTCCATCAACCAATCAGTGAGTTTTCTCGCTGCGTCATCACTGCCCATCCCACAAATCCACACGAAGTGTGCGGCCAGGATCTTCATAGTCTCTTTCCGTGTTCCCTCTTTCTGGATGCCGAGCCGCAATAACTTCACAACTTCGTCCTTGCTCGTTATCCCTTTTTCGATCATCCCTTGGAACTTCTCACTCTTTGATAAAGCGGGGGCGGTTTGCAGTTTGAGTCGTCGAGGCTTCACCATCCTCACGGGTGGTTTCTCGACTGGACGAACCGAGCGGCGGGTGTTGGTGTAGACTTTGGAGATCTGTTTCGAGACGTGTTGTCGCCGATGCCGTCTGCCATGTTTCTTGAGTACAGTTCGGAGTTCCTCCATCTTGAAGAGGCGAATGTGGCCCTCCTTGTAAGCATCGACGAACTTGATCCACGCCTTCGGGTCGTGTGAGCGACCCGGAATTGCTCCGAAAGGAAGGCGAAACCCGTGATTCTCGGATGGAAAGATTTCTGTCCGACCTGGAACGTGGGTGATGCCGGCCTCTTCCAAGAGTTCGATAATCTCGGCGAGCCGGACCCCGAACATCAAAAAGAAGTAGTAGTGTCGTCCTCCGCTAGGCGTGGGCTGCACGAGAACCACACTCGGATCGCTCGGGTCGATGCCCATTCGCCGAAATGCTCGCTCGACCTCATCGCAACGCTTGGCGAAGGATGTATCCGGGGCTGAGTTGGATTGGCCACCGCGATCTGCGTCCACGTCGATGGCGACGAACTTGGTGGTCGCGAAACTTCGACACCCGGCCCAGGTAGGCTTTTGATCGTGGGAGCCCCCAAGTAGGTGTCGCAGGATAACTTCGTCTTTGAGATGGTGACGGAGTGTTGTCCAGTCCCGGGGACCTTTCCCGGCCCGTGTGACAATCGACCCACACCGGCGGTATGCGAACAGATTGTTGAACACGTCCAACCTGGCACGCATCTTG
Organism: Planctomycetota bacterium; assembly: GCA_021413735.1. GTDB lineage: Bacteria > Planctomycetota > Planctomycetia > Gemmatales > Gemmataceae > Gemmata. The sequence continues at coordinate 2,723 of JAIOPV010000032.1, read as the reverse complement.
TCGAGCGGGTCCCCCATCCCGAGTACGATGAGTTTTTCATTGTATGAGAGTCGTCTTTTCAGTTGACCAGTCTTGGTACGCGGGATCCAGTCTGAAGGCATGGTTCGTACCGGGTGTTGTTGAAGGTCCGTCCCGACGGCGGTCGCAGGACTCGCACAGACTTCCCGGGCACCAAATGGCAGATATTTTGCTTGCTCAGATATTCCTGTCGTAGTTCTGGGGTTGTACCGGGTGACTTGTGGGGTGGACTGGTGGGAGTTGGATTGCCTTTCGGATTGCTTACGACTCACCGAGGTGTGAGCAAACCGTCTCCGCAGACTCTTCTCTGCCGGCCCGTGCAGTTCGATGGAATTTGTGGTTCTACTCCAGCCTTTGCTGTTCGAGATCTCTCTTTGAAAGAGAGAAGAGAGATACAGTACGTGTCCTGGCCTGTGTCCTAGTTTGGTGGAAGTTGGGTTGGCGTTCAAATGGCTTCCGAGTGGTCGCTCCTCGAACCGAAGAAGAGAGATACAGTACGTGTCCTGGTCGGTCCACTGACTACATCGGGCTTGGAACGAGAATGGCTTCAACTTGAGCGTGTTGGTCTGAAAGCGGTTCTTCTTCAACTGCCCCAGGAACGCCTTCCCACATCACGGAGAAGGACGCCTCCTTGGAGGCGTGGGGGGAGGCATTCGAAAACCCCTCAGAGTTGTGAAGGAAGAAACCGCCAGAAGGTGGAATGCCAGACGAACAGTCCGATACGGCTGATTGTCTCGGGAACATTCAGGGTTGATGTGTTCCTCGCTGAGGGAAATGGCGAAGAACACTGTCAGTTGCATTGGGATTCAGTCAATTGGGTGACCAACTCTCCGCGAACTCCAGTGTTAACCCATCCTTCGAAAGGGCGGCTTCGTTCAGAGCTTTCAGGGCGAGTCCTGGAATCCGACCGGTGCGTTGAACTATTATGATGACTGCCTCTGGGTTCCAGGGCATGCCGAGTTCGTCACACCGATCTGCAATCCAGCCGGCAAGTTCCTTTTCGGTAGGCGGAGTAGTTTGGAGACGGATCAGACGGTTTTGGAACATCTGTTCAAAGTGCTCGGGATACGTCGTCACAAAAAACCAAATGCACTTGTATTGCATAATCGGTATTAAGAACATTTCGTCGAGTTTTTTCATGCCAATTCGATGAGCTTCGTCAAGCACGACAATTGGGTGAGGGCCGTCGAGATCGCGTGCTCTCTCCAGAATCCCGGTGACATCTGCCCTTCCGCCGAGTTCCGAAGCATCGACGTTCATGAAAGAATTCCCAGTGCCGCCACCCCATTCATTCATCATCGACCAGAGCCCTTCGTTGGAACCTTGACCTTCCTTGTTTGTGCAGGAAAGACATTTTCCACACGGATCCAGGTTGTTCGGGTCTCGGTTACGGCAGGCAAGTCTTTGACAAAAGAGTTCAAGGCATCGAGATTTCCCGGAGTGGCTTGCCCCTGAGACGACGTAAGCCGCTGTCTCCAGATTTCTCTCACCAGCGGAGCCAAGCAGGTCGGTCAACGACTGCTTGAGGAACTGCACCAGCGGCACGTTGCCGAGAATCATGTTCCAGCATCGCGGCTTCCAGGAGCATTTCCGACCTGGAACAAACGTCGGTTTCGAGTTCATTTAGTCTCCTCTTCTGTCATCCGCTGTTGGAGGTAAGCCATCGCTTCCTCGGAATCATCCGACTGTTCCAAAACGTGATGCGGTGTGGAGTTATCTCCACTTTGATTCGCGGACGGTTCGACCGTTGAACCGCCCAACCGTCCGAGCGTAACCCGGCTTCCGTTACTTCGGGTGTTCGTGAACTCGATCCCAAACTGGACGAGATCGTCGCCGTACTCTTTCAACTTCCTGGTAAGTACGTTCGCCCCCCGTGGGAAATGTTTCCTCCCCAGTTTGTGCAGTCTTCGCTCGAAGGCGAACTTGGTGAGCTTCTTCCAGAGATCTTCTGCGGTGCCGGCGAACCGTGGCTGGGTATCTACAAATTCCACCACGGTGGCGATCAACGGGTCGGTTTCCATGAGTCGCGTCAACAGAGGGTCTGCCAGAGTTGATCGACCCGCCCGACGTGCTCGGCCTGCGAGACAACGCAGAACTGCTCGGACAGGCCGACAGTCAGGGACCGTCTTGTAGGTATTGAACGCGAGGTCTGTGAGCCATTCTGCGGCCTCATTAGAATTGACCTCGAACGGTCGTTGTTGCCCCTGTTGAGTGTGGTCGATCAGTTGCGGGAGACCACACCCCGAACAGAACAGTTCGTAATCGCCGGCGTCGATGCCCGGAAGGATCAAGCCGAGAAGCGAGGTCGCTTGCGAACAGCATTCTGCGGCTTGTCCCAAAAGTGGATCTCGTTTGGTATCGTCAGACGAAGATCGGTGTGAATGGTCTGGAGTCGTCATACTTCAAACTCCGCTGCCAACCGGCGTTCGATCTCTTCGTGGCTTGAGATCGCCGGAGCCCTTGGAGACTGGTTCGTCGAGTCATGTGGACCACGCCGAAGGTCGTCTAAACCCAAAAATTCGGTCAAGTCGGCCGGCCTGACATAACTGACACCTGCGACCGTGATCAGCAATTCCCCGTGATGGCAATTTCGGCTTGGAACGGTTGTTTTTGAGCGACGATTGTCGCAAACTGGCGATCACGGGCGTCCCGTGCCAATTACAGGATTTGAAGCATCGCCATCCGAGGCGTTGTGATGAGCCAGG
>JAIOPV010000105.1 GCA_021413735.1 Planctomycetota bacterium | reverse complement strand
TGAGCCTGGGGTCCGCACGCTGTGGCGAGGCTACCAGAGACTGCAAGATCTGCTCCTGGGCTACCAGATGCAGCAGAAAAATGTGGGTAAAAGATAGGCATTATCCCCAGCATTGGCGTTTCTCAATCTGTTCTGTTCGGTGAGGATAACGACGAGAGAAGGCTGTTGTCGCGATGCAGAAGAAACTGCGTCATTCAAATCCCACCTTCGTGACCTTCCCGGTTGCAGGATCGTTCGCTTCCCGCCAGCAACCAGAACGGAGTCTTCAATGGCCTTCGATGAAGAGTTGGCTGAACGCATTCGGGAACGACGTGTCAGGATGAAGAGCGTCGAAGAGAAGCGGATGTTCGCCGGGCTCGGATTTCTGCTGAACGGCAACATGCTGGTCGGCGTCGGGAAGGAATCGCTGATAGTCCATCTTGGTCTTCTGGGGGAACGAGTGGGAACGAGTCGTTTCAGGAACCGCACGTCCTGAAGTTCGACATCACCGGGAAGCCGATGAAGGGCTGGATCAGGGTCGAACCGGAAGGCATCGAAGTCGAATATTAGAACCAATGGATGAAGCGGGCGGTGAAGTTCGTGGAGAACCGGTTGAGGAAGGGAAGGGGGGCGGAGAGGTCGCGTGATTGACGTCTCGTTTATCGTGGATGGTGTTCGTTCCGTTCTCAGAGGATGCCACTATGCCCGACTCTAACACTCGTTCCCGACATGATGCAGTGCCGCTCAAATATGGGCCGAACGCCCCAACCAATTCGCCGACAGCTCCGGCCGCTCCGGCCAGAGCGTGAGGGAGGCGGCGAAGCGCCTGAAGGTCAAACCCACCCGCGTCTGGAAATGTGGCAGATGCTGACATGGATAGCAAATGGAGACTGAACCGGTCTTTAGGCCACGGTGTCCGGATATGAGGACAAAATCACGGAGAACAACATGCCGGACGAACTCAACGGCCTGTCGCCAGCATTCCACAATTCCGCAGTCGCTCGGCTTCACCATGAGCTGGGCAGGATCAAGGACGAGCCACGCATGCTCATCCTCGTATCCAGCGGATTCCTCGAACTGCTGGTAAATGTCGTAATCGACGCCAAATGCAAGAACGCCAAGAAGATCAACGAGAATAGCCGCGACTATCCCTTCTCCACGAAGCTCGTCCTGCTCAACGAGATGGGCCTGATGAGTGACAGCAGTTTCTGGAACATCAAATGACTCCGCAGGATCCGCAATTGAGCCGCCCATGACGCCTTCTTCGAGGTGTCGAAGAGCGAGTTCAGCCAGGTGCAGGAAGAGTACCGCGACCCGGCGAAGCTCCACATGACCTGCATCATGGTCTGGGAAACTTCTGGAACGAGCATGTTGAGATGTTCGTGGAAAAGTTCATGCCAGGGGCGTTCGACCAGATTCCATCGCAAGAGCCGACCCCGTGAGATCGCATGGCTATCGTGGTAGCAGCGGGAGGTGCTGCTGACAGATGCGACCTAGCTCCTTCATGCTGGAACCAGAGTCGAGGCACGCTGGCATCCCCTGTGCGTCGGATGCCGTTATTTCCGATACAGCAATACAAGCGTTGTACCGATAACCTGATTCGGTTAAGGTTGCGCACAGGGAGAGGATCATGCCGTCATCATCGTCTCGGCTTTCGAGGCCACAGATCCCCGGAGCCAGCAGACCGCTACCGTCCCTTCCAAGCGGTCAGTTCTTCCCCAGACAGGAATCGACACAATGACACCCTCTGGCGTGAGGGCCAGGCCCACGGCAATGACCGAGGAGCGACTCGATATCGCACCCCGCGTCCTGCAATGCGTCGGCCAGGATCGGCATGGCTGCGAAGTCACGAGACTCGTACATGCCTGTAGCAAGGGCGATGACTGTCGATGTGAGCCATGCGGGATCGAATGCGACGGGCTGGAATGGGAAGATACAGCGGATTAGCCCACACTCAGCGACTTTGCCTTCCTTCTTGGAGGAACGGCGTGCAGCCTCGATCGCGCCCGTCAGACCCTCCATCGCATCGTCAGTGAGGCCGTTGTAACGCCCGAGCAGGCTCACTCGCGGGTGGAGTTTCGGGTCTGCTTCGCGCACTGCCTTTCGAGCGGCCAAGAAGTCAGCCCTGCTCGCCTCACCGTCGGCGTACCGCTCAACCACTCCGATGATATCTGCCATCCACGGATCGGGCGGCAGTGCGATACGGACGCACGCGCAGGCCAGCAAGCGGAGTCGTCGCGGGTCTTTCTTCATCCGGTGGTAATCGAGTATCCGCCGTGGATCACGGCAGGCGGCCCATTCCACTTCGGTCATCCAACACCTCCGCCCGCAGCATGACGGAATCTCGGGTCACCCCAGCAGTTTCGCGAATACCCGCTTGATGCCCGCATGGCCCTCGTACTTCTCCAGCCACTTGGCATGCGCGGCGATGTCGAGCCGCAGTCCGCTCTCCCCGCGATCGTTCGCCATTTCCAGGAACTCAGACACCGGCAGGTAGTAGCTCCACCGTTCTTCGCCGTCGTCGAGCAGGAACGCCAGCACCCCGTGAGCCGCGATCAGTGGCTTGGCTTCGTCACGTTTGATGTCCAGGCCAGCCTTACACGCCGAGATTTTGACTGGTACGAACGCGGAGTGTGAGCGATTGCATGCGACGAGATTGACGCCCTTGTTCACCACCGACAAATAGGCACGCAGCCCGTTCACGATCAACGCACTGGCGACCTCGCTACCGTAGCCCTGCATGTCGAGAATCAGGCTTGGATCGGGACCCGGCGCTGCTTTGACGGGTTCAGGAGGAAGCACGTCCAACGGGATTTGCTCGTCATCATCGACTTTGTAACCGCGGTTCTTCGTAGGCTTGGTCTTGGTTTTCAGCATGATGCGCCGGCCCTCGATGGAAACAGATAGATTATCAGTTTTAAGGGCGTCCAAACCAAAGATGGGCGATTCGCGCTGTCACTTGACCCTGTGGGCAGTCAGCACGACCAGAACTTCACGGCTTTTCGCGTTGAAGCACCGGACCATAAGGGTGCCGCCATCCGGCGTTCCCTCAGACACCTTGCTGGTCGTGGCATTGCCATCAGTTGTGGCAACCTTCACATCGACCTTCAGGAGTACGTCGGTTGGGCCGGCTCGCGGTGTGACGCGGGACGCGAACTTGTACCCCCGCTATCGACTTCAACGACGCCGGCTTGGTTTTTCGTTCACGCCGAACGAATGCTGGCCACGAGTTCGAGGTGCTGGAGGAACGCTTCCGTGCCGCCGCATGCCTGCACGGCCTCGGCAATCTGGCGTGCGTTCTCGACGCCACCGCAAACCCCGACGATCGTGTTGACGAGTGCCACGTTGGCCAGTACGCCACTCAGATCGGAAGCCGACGTCGGGGTGGGCGAAGCCGGGACAACCGGTGGGGCCTTCGGCGGTGAGGTCTCGTGGGCCGCAGATCGAGCGACCCTTGCCGTACCTGCGACCTTGGCCCGGATTGTGTTTCTCTGGTTGTGGATCGAGTGGCGGATCTTCTCGTCGGGTACACGCAGTCCCCGTGCTTTCGCGAGGCGGATCACCTCGTCGGCCGGCATCTCGGAGTCTTCTGTCAGGATCTCGCGAACGGTTCCGCTGGTGGATAACTTGGTCATGATGCACTCGTGGTGAGAGTCGTGGATTGGGCTTTAAGGTGTTGTCTGCCTTGGGGCGAACCGCGACAACAGCAGGCGTGACGATTCGGTGATTTTTGCCAACTATACCGTTTGGGTTGTAGCGACAGTCTTGAGTCGTGTCTCAGCCTATTCCAGCAAGCATCAGGTGATTACAGGATGAGAAGGAGGACGTCACGGTGGCGGTCGAGTCGTATTCCCGAACGAAGGAGGTGAGGCCGGAAGCATGTCTCGTGATCCGGGTTCCTGGTCCGGCGACCTCTTCGATGAGGTCAACGCCGGGGAGTGGTTAGAGATCATGTCGCCACCGCACGACGGGCAGGTCGAGATCGCCTCCTTCACCTTCCCCGAATTCGAGTGGGGCGACGAGTTCTGTTGCCGTCAGCCGGCACTGGCCGCCCGGCTCATCTCCGCGGTACACTGGGGGCCATGCCATCCATCAAGCTCTCTATCCGGCCGCGGGCCAAGAAGCCTGACCTCACCGTCGGCCAGATCCTCACCTGGTCCGACGAGTTCCACGACGCGCACGGACGCTGGCCGATGTTCAAGGATGGGGTCGTCGCCGGAACGGCCGACCAGACGTGGGCGGGAGCGGATCAGGCGCTGCGAGCCGGCCGCCGCGGGCTTCCCGGAGGAACGTCCCTCGCCAAACTCCTGCTAAAGCACCGCGGCCGCCGGCACTGGCACCTCCCCGCCCGACCTCACCGTCGCCCGAATCCTTGCCTTGGCCGACGCCCACCACCGCCGGAACCGCGACTGGCCGGGGGGACACGACACGGGGCAGATCCCGAACGCCCCGAAGGGGCTGACGTGGGTGGCGGTGGAACTCGCATTGCAACGTGGGAAGCGCGGGCTTTCCGGCGGGACGACACTAGCGCAGCTTCTTGAGCAGCACCGCGGTGTCCGCAACCGGCTCTCCATGCCCGACCTCACCGAGGTGGCGATTCTGGCTTGGGCGGACCGGCACCACGCCCGGACAGAAGCGTGGCCAAAATATCAGGACGGTGCAATCGACGGCGCTCCCGGCGAGACGTGGCACGCCGTGGATACCGCCCTCGTGCGAGGGAGGCGTAGTCTTCCGGGAGGGGATTCGCTGGCGAAGTTGTTGACGCGGGAGAGGGCCGTCCGCAACAAATCCGACTTGCCGCGGCTCACGGTGACGCAGGTTCGCGTTTGGGCGCAGGCGCATCAGCGGCGGACGGGCGAATGGCCGAGGGTCAAGTCCGGTGCGATCGAGGCGGGGGGCGAGACCTGGTCCGGGGTGAACGCGGCGCTGATGGTCGGGATGCGTGGGCTTCCGGGCGGCGACAGTCTTGCCAGACTGCTTGCCCGCGAGTGTGGCAGGCGAAACCCCGCCGCTGTACCGTCGTTGACGATGAAGAAGATCCGGGAGTGGGTCCGGCAGCATCACGCTGTCACCGGGCAGTGGCCGAAGTACACCTCGGGTCCAGTCATAGGAGTTCCCGGGGAGACGTGGGGAGCGGTGGACAACGCCCTGCACAAGGGACGTCGGGGTCTGCCGGGTGGTTCGTCGGTGGCGAAGGTTGTCGATGGGTTCCGGATGAAGTGAGTCTTCGTCCGCGAGCCGGTTGCGAGAGAGTAGGGCACAGGTTGTATTGGTTGACTCTGTCTGGCGATCCGTGCCAGAACTGAGCCGTGAAACTCACTTGGCTCACTGACATCCACCTGAACTTCCTGCGCCTGGTGCTGATGTGACTATTCCCAGGGATTCCCAGAAGATGGCCATAGTTTCCGCCGTCAGTTCCGCACATCAAAACGCGCGCCTAAAGCGTTGGACCATGCTGGCAGCTGTAAGTCCGTCTGCAACACTTTCTACCGTGGAAATCGGGACCGCAAGGCAGCAAGCATTTCCTCGCCCAATCCATCGTCGGTGTAGTCCAAGTGCTGGAGGTTCGCGAGGTAGGGCGAATCCAGAATGGCACGCGCTCCCTTATCACCGATCGGATGGCAACTCAGTTGAAGCCGCTGTAAGCCCGAAAGGTGTGGCGAACTGGCCAACGCGACTGTCCCGGTCGAGCTGATATCCGTTCCACCCCACACGCTCAGGTCACGGCACCCGGTCAACGCTGGTGAAGCAGCCAGTGCTTCCGCCCCCTCGTCTCCGAAGCGATTCAATTGAAGTTCGAGCACTTGAAGGCCCGGCATCCACGGAGCCTCCAGCAGCGCACGAACGCCAGCAGAGCCGAGATTATTGCTTTCCAGCGACAGCCGGCGCAAAGCTCGAAGTTGCGACGAGGCAGCGAGTGCCTGTCCAACGGGGTCGCGGAGCATGGTGCATGCGATCTGAAGCCTCTCCAAAGCGGCGACCTGCGGTGATTCGGCGAGTTGAGCTACTCCCCGCACGGTGATCGGGTTCCGGTCCAACTTCAGAGAGGTGAGCCGACCCATCAGGTCGGAGCTGGCCAACTCGCCGAGGCCGCTGTCAGTAAAGTCGTTGTGACCCAAACTGATGGCACGCAGCCCGGGTAACTTTGTGGTACCGGCCAGTGCTTTCAGTCCCTCGTCATCCATCGCATTTTCAAAAAGTTCGTAACTCTTCAGCCGCTTGCAGCAACTTTGTCCGGTAGCGTCGGCATTTGGCCGGTGAGCAAGTAGGTGCTGAGTGCCTTGACGACTGTTTGCAGTGGGTTGTGCCCCCGCTGCTTGAGCGTGCGGAAAACGCTCATCAACACAGCCTGCATGTCGGCACCCTGTTCGCTGCGGTTGCAATAACTGTTCTTGCGGATGATGACCGCCGGACGGATGCCCCGCTCTGCCGTGTTGTTGTCGTAGGGAACCTCCACGTGATCCAAAAACGTGAACAACTCGTCTTGGTGCCGTCGCAACCGCTTGACCAACCGGCGGGCGTTCTTGTCCTTCCAAGATCGATCAATCAACTCCTGCAGACGCACGCCGATCCTCTCGCGTTTGGACACATAGTCGGGTGCCGTCCGTTCGCTGTGTTTGCTCAAACGCATGGCATCACGCAGAAGTCGACGCAGTTTCTTGGCGAAACGCTGCCACGTCTTCCCGGGCTTCTCGTACTTATCGACACGTAGCAACTCACGCAGCAAATGCGGGATGCATTTCTGCTTGGCCATGCACGCAATCGCGTTGTAAGCACCCCAGAAATCGGTGACCAGGATTCCCTGAAACTCTCGCTTGAAAAACTTCCGCAACAGTGGGCTGCCCCGAGAGCGGTCGATCACGTAATAGGTCAACTCGCCAGTGGTGAAGCACCACAACCACCAAGTCTTGCCTTTGACCCGCCAACCCGTTTCGTCGGCGAACAGCGTCTTGGATGAGAGAGCCTGAGTCTTGATCTGCTCGTACCAAGCGAAGAGGATTTCTTGCAGACGATACCACATCTGCACCAGGCCACCGGCTGAGAGTTTGAAGTGCAGGTGGAAGTTGAACACCGAGAGAATTTGGTCAATGGTGACGCCCAGGCCATAGTGCAGCCAGGCCGACAACACCAAGATGTGGTTGCCGACTTGTGCCCCCGGTAGAGCATCGGTCACCTTGGGCTCAACACGTTTACGGCACTGGGGACACCAATCGCGGTGAATCGTGTATTGGGTAACGACGGGATTGATGCTCTCGGGAATGTCTTCGACAATGCGTGTTCGCGGATGCTCGCACGGCAGCAATTCCCCGTGATGGCAATTTCGGCTTGGAACGGTTGTTTTTGAGCGACGATTGTCGCAAACTGGCGATCACGGGCGTCCCGTGCCAATTACAGGATTTGAAGCATCGCCATCCGAGGCGTTGTGATGAGCCAGGAA
>JAIOPV010000055.1 GCA_021413735.1 Planctomycetota bacterium | reverse complement strand
TGCGGGGCCGACCACCCGGATAGACGGGGATGTGGGGTTCGATTAACGACCACTGAACGTCGGTGACATCGCTCGGATAGGATTCAGTTCTCATGAGCCATTTTACGCATCAGCACCCACATATGGGACAGCCTCTAAGTGAATCCGCAAGGCTTCACGGGACGTGAGAGGAACGGAAACTTGGACCCGACCGACGCACATGACTCCGAGGCCATTCCACGGCTGTATGCTGCCTGGCGTCGGAGGATGCTCGCAGGCGTACTCGTGTCCACAGCCGTGGGAACCGTGACGCACGCCACGACAAGTGAAATACGTATCGAGGCCGCCGAGCAGGTGGTGTCAGTTTGGGTTGTACTCGCAGTGGTGACGCTCATTGTTTGCGCGATTGGGTCAGGACTCGTGGGGACCGGGTTTGCACTCGGTGCGCTCGGGTCGTGGCGCCGTCTCGGGCGTTCAAGTCGCTTGACGCGGTGGGCCTGGATCTTATGGGTACTGGGGCCGCTCCCCGTCCTGCTCATGCCGATCTCGCACGTCTTTCGACTCGAGGGACAGGACGCATTGCAGACCTCGACCACTCAGGTCGTCTACCTCCTGACCGTCACGGTTCCGGCATTGTTTGCCTTGCTTCCCGGTGCTCTGAGTGCTTCACTGGTTCTGAAACGGTTCATCCCTGAGTCCTGGGCTCTCGGCCAGATCACCCTCCTTGCGTCGTCGGCTTGCATCGTGGTCTACCTTCTCCCGCTGGGGTTGCTGGCTCAACTCGCGTTCCAGCCGCAGCCGTACTTCGGGCTCGTGCTCCTCGCCAGTTCGCCGGTCATACCGCTCCTGGCGATCCGGTGGCTTCGACGCTGTAACACCTCCGAACAGGCGGCTCGCCTTGTCGGAGCCATCGGCTTGTTCCAGGGCGTGCTTGCTGTCCTCGGTGCGGCGTTGCTCATCAGATGGGTAGGAAATCAACCACAACTCAGAGCCTGGGTCGCAGAGGTAGACCCCGTCTGGGTGCTGGGCATGATTGCGAGAGTCCTTGCGAGCAAATGGCTGACCACCGTCGTCGTCGCTGATCTTCTGATCTCGATGCTGTTCCAGGGGCGCGAAGCGTCGCTCACAATCGCGACAAAAGTCGAAGGCGAGACGCTGGCGAGGAAGATCGACGCTCTCGGGAAATCACTGCGGTCGACCGAGAGGATCAACGACAGGACTCGCATGTGACGGCATCCGTCACTTCTTCAACGCTGGCTCTGTCCGCCAACTCAACACTCGCGCACTCTGCTCCTCAAGTTCTGAAAGCGTCAGCCCGGAACGCTTGCCGAGGCCGTGCATATTGCGGTCCAACAGTTGCCCCAGTGGCGAGTTCGCTGTGTTACCTCGTCCTTGCAACCCTGGTTGGAGCAGCAGGCTGTAATCGACCGGTGGGTTCGTCGGTGACGTGATGATTGCCACCATTTGCTCGGGACCGAACGGGGGTTTGTCGTCAATCCTTCCGATTCCCGTGTTGAATGACGCTCCTGGTTCGAGAGCCTTGTTGATCTCGTTCCGCGCGGGGTAAAACAGTTGAACGCGATACTCAGGATCAACGACAAGCAGCGTCACTTCGAGGCGTTTGGTTTTACTCGTGTTCGTAACGCGGAAGGAAATTAGGTCCCCAGATCGGAACACCCAACCGGTCGCGGGACGTTCAATCACTTTTCCCGGGTCATCCCTCGTCTGATGACCAACGACGTCAATCTGGATTTCGGGCCCCGCCGCACTCCGGCTTCTCTCGCCTTCGAGATGCGTTCCAACTGAGATCAACCCGTTCACGCGCTGGATCATCTTGAGGTTCTTCACGAGTACCTGACCGAACTCTTCGGAATCCAGTGGAGGCAAGGGGATGGGCAAGCGATTGCCCGAGGCGACCTGGAACTCCATGCCTTTCGCCGTCTGACGCACCACGAAGTCGGGCGCTGTGTCCACGTACTGGAACAGTGTCGCTTCCTCCTTCGACCGTGTCGGAGAACCGCTGTTACTCAGGAGGGCGTTGCCGATCCGGGATTTGAGATCGTCCGGCCCCTGTTGATTGGATTCGACTCCGATGCGGAGGTGACGCACTGAGAAATCCACCGCGACCACCTCGCACAACCCCGTCGCAGGCAACTCGGCGGGTTTTGGCATGCCTGCGTACTCCACGGGCAAGACAACTGACTCCAGTGGACGGACCTGCTCGACTCGCACGTGTCCCAAGATTCGGGACTTCTCCTTTTCGCCCGCCGGGGAGTACACACTCAGAACACTTCCAGGGGTAATGCCGTGCAGGTCGCCGACGTTGGCGATGTAATCCCCCTTGACCCTCAGGAGAGTGATCTTCGGTCGAACCGGCTTCTCGGTCCCGAGAAGCACGCGGTCCTGTCCAACTCCAACGATGGTGGGAGTGGGTGCCCCTTGAGGACGTGCGAGGTAACTCGCCTGCACCCTTTGCATCAGTTCACGGTACGTCAGAGGCGTTCTCGACGCGGCCGATTTCTCCAGCCCACTTACCAGGGAATAGGTCAACAGACCGTGGGGCTTGGCGGTAGCCGAGTTCGACGGCAGAGGGCACTCCGGGGTTGTCTCGAACTCACGGCACGCGAAGGTCGCAACAAGGTAGTCCTTCGCAGTCCCAGAGGCTACCGGACTCACCTTCGCGTCCGGGTCCTGATCCCCACGACCCGCCCTCTTGCCCGCCCGCTCGCGTGCCTTTGCGAGTTCCGCGGCCGGGACCAGGATACCAGGAGGGAGTTGTCGTGCGACATCACCCCCGGGGAGTTCGCGACTCATTGAACTCGAGTGGCAGCAATCGAAAATAGCCCAGACATAGGCCTTCTTGGTCGTGATCGCTCCGAGAAGGTCCCGCAGTTCCTTGTCGGCGATGGCATTCGGGACACGCTCGGGATATCCCTTCCATGGCTTCACATCAGCGGGAAGGAATATCTCGTCAATGCCGTCCGGTTCCGGCGAGATGGGGTCCGGTGGGGCCGACTCGGGCTGGCGATCACCGTGTCCCGCGAACAGCACGACGACCTGATCCCCGGGGCGTGCGATCTCCGAGAGACGCTTGAACTCGCGGACAATGTTGGCCCGGATTGGCCGCAGTTGCGGTTGGCCCTCGTCTTCGGTCAGTGACACCACGTTCCCGGCGGGAAACCCGTAGCGTTCGATGAGGGTCGCCCGGAGCAACTTCACATCATTTGCGGGGCCGTTCAGGTGACTCGACGCTGCGAGGTTGTCGTACTTGGTAACGCCGACGAGCAGTGCCCATTTGCCCGCCGTTGGGTCTGGCATGACGGTAGCCCGTTCCTCTCGCGGGATCTCAGCAGGGTGCTGATCTGCGACGACAACCCATCCGCCTTTAGCAGGTTCAGGCGGATCGTTGCGTCCCGTTTTGGGCGAGGACAAGAATGGGCTCGACGAGACCCCGAGCACCAACCCACCGAGCCCTACGGCCGCCACTGCGAGGAGTTGTTTCCAGCTCAATCGAGAAGTTGACATCGAGTGGTCCTCACGGGCGGTTGACGATTGTGAGACGGAGTGTTGCGGCACACTCCGTGGAACCTTACTTCGCTTTGGGGGCAGCCCAACGATTTCACCGCCATTCACCGGAGAGGATGAACGCGGACCAGAAGTACGGGGGCACCGGATCGCCAGGCTTCCATTCGTACTGTCCTTCGAGGGTCAATCCGCCACGGTCCAGCCCACCCCGCAGACTCCGCACAAGTGTGGGATTTTTCTGAGCCCCCTCACGGATGAGCCACAACTGAGCTTCGCGAAGGGCCTCGGCTCGACCCAGTTGCTTGCCGTCTCGACCTGACCAGAGGTTCTCGTGGAATCGGATCATCAACGCCTTGGTCGCCTCGTCGGGCACCTTCCAGAGACTCGTCACAGTCGTCTTCGCCCCGGCGACCAGGAACGCCCGCTGCAGTCCCAGTAATCCTTCGGTTCCTTGCTCCTTGCCCAACCCGGTCTCGCACGCGCTGAGGATCGCGAGATCGACTCTCCGCATGTCAAGTTCCGCCGCCTCGAACGCTGTCAGGAACCCATCCCCCTGGCCCAATTTTCCCTTGTTCGCCCCCGCGAACGCCAACCCCGAGCGAACGGCCGGGTTACTCTCCGCGAGCCGTTGATCGAACCCGAAGGCGATGCCGCCAGCGAGAGCCTCCGATTCGGGATCAGGCAGGAAGAAGCCGTGCGTCGCCACGACGACGTGATTGGCCTTGGGAACGCTGGTCACGAACGCTTGCTTCGTGGCCTCTGGACCTGTCTTCAGCTCGGGTTTGATACCTGGGAAGACGCGACGGTAAAGCGTGTCGATCTCCTTTGCCTCCGCAGCCGTCCCCGCCAATCGGCTGAAGGTGTTCGCTGGCTTTCCGTCCCCCACCCCCGCGTCAAAATCGACGTCGCCGAAGATGACAGAGGCCGGCGTCTTCGCAGGCGTTGGTTTGTTACGGAGCATTTCGGGCAACAGGATCGGTGTCGGGATGGTCGCGAAGGCGAATTCTTCCAGCAGGTAGCTTCCTGGTTTGCGTCCCGGCAACGCGGCGAACGGGATGCCCTGCAGTGGGCCATCCGGTGAGATCAGAACCGTCTTGGCATCGCCGACGTGGGCCGCGATCTTGTCCCACATGGCACGCAGTGCCCGGGCTGGATCAGCCTGGTCACGGTTCGGGAATTTCCCATTGGCGTAGCTCTTCCGCCAGCCATCAACTTGGTCCCTGATTGTGGCTGAAGCACCGAGTGGAACGACGACCACTTTGGCATCACCCGGCCTGACGACGAACGCGACGAGTCGTTCTTCAAAGAACCCGAGTTGCTTGTCGTCTGGCGATTTGTCGCAATGGAAGTACTCGCGGAAGTCGATCAGGCAGGTGTCGGCTGGCAACGCCGCCCGAATCGCGCGACCATCAATTTGCGCGTTCGTCTGGAACAACTGGTACGCCTGACTTTGGGCCGTGAGTTGTTGCTCCAACTCCTTCCGTTCTTGCTGGAGTTTCTCCAATTGCTTGAGCGAATCGGCGCCTGCGGATGTGCGGGCTGAGGTCGCGAGGAGTTGCTGGTTGACCCGTGCGAGCTTCTGGAGAAGCTCCATCGTCTGCGGATCCTTGGCATTGCGGAGTTCTCGTGCCCACCGCTGCCTCGCCGTGACGGCACCCTTGAAGCCCACGACTCGATCATAAATTGCGGAGGGTTCCTGTCCGGCGTTCAGGAAGACCGAGAGGGACAGCGAAGCGATGTTGTGCGCCTGGAATGCACCCGAGAACTGCTCCGCCTCGGCCTGACCGCCAGCGAGTCGGCTCAGTTCCTTTCGGGTCGTGGCAAGTGACTCGGTGACGTTGTCAATCGTGGCAGGGGTAAGATCCCCGGCGAGCATTTCCGCGACACTCAGTGCCAGGGTCGCTCGGATCAAGTCGGCGTGGTCGTTGGGAAGCGTCTTGCGGTACGTCGCGACCACATCCGCGAGCGTTTCCCGCCCTCGGGCAAAGTCCCGTGTAACGAGTTGGAGGTGCCCCAATTGAAGCAGTGCAAGGGCGATCTCCGGGTGACCCTTGGGAAGCGCCTTCCGGCGGATTGCGACCGCCTCATCGCAATACTTCTTGGCCGCGTCAAGGTCCTTGAGGGACATCGACAGGTTCGTTAGATTCGCGAGTGTCACGCTCAGGTGGTAGTGATCCTTCGGCAGCACCCGGCGTTGGAGTTCAAGAGCCTCAAGATAGAGTCGCTTGGCCTCTTTCGAGTCGCCGAGGGACTTGTAAGCGTTCGCCAAGTTGTTCAGAGTCATCGCCAGTTCGGGATGATCTTTCGGAAGAGCCTTTTTGCGAATCTCAAGGGCCTCTGTCTCGATCGCCTTGGATGCCTCGAACTCTCGCAATGAGATGAGGACTGCACCCAGGTTGTTGAGCGACGTGGCGAGATCGGGGTGATCTTTCGGCAGCAGCTTGCGCTGGATGGCAACCGCCTCTGTGATGCTCTGCTTGGCCCCGACGTAGTCCTGCATGGCGTCCTGAACGACCGCAAGGTTCACGAGACCTATCGCGAGGGCTGTGTGCTCTTTCGGAGGCTGCTTCCGCCAGATCGCGATGGCCTCAAGGTGGTTCTTCTTTGCTTCATCGTATTCTCGGACTGAGTGCTGGCTGCTCGCGAGGAGCATCAACGCCTGCGCCAGATCAGGGTGCTCTTTCGGCAACAGTTTTCGTCGGATCTTCACGAGTTCAGTCAGGGCCTCTTTCGCGGCGTCGTGGACTCGAAGTTCCTCAAGAGCGATCCCCAGAACGAGCAGACTCTTCGCAATTTGCGGTTGATACTTGGAGGGGTCTTTTCGATAGATCGCGATGGCTGCCGCAGCGTGGGACCTGGCTGAATCGAACTCGTTGCGAGCTTGATAATAGACGGCCAAGTTGTGAAGCGTCTGTGCCAGGTCGGGGTGCTCCTTGGGGAGCACCTTTCGCCGGATTGTGAGGGCTTCGTCCAGGTTCCGTTTCGCCTCCTCGTAGCCCTCTTGAGTGACCTGCACGACCCCCAAGTTATTGAGAGTTTGTGCCAGATCCGGATGATCTTTCGGCAGCACCTTCCGCTGGATCGCCAGCGCATCGGTGTAGCTTCGCTTGGCAAGGTCGTTGTCGCCCATCGCCTGCTGCACCGAACCCAAATTGTTCAAGATCTGAGCGTTGAGCGGATCGGTCTCGGGCAGCACTTTTTTCGCAATGGTGATCGCTTCCTGGAGCGTCTTTCGTGCGCTTTCGTGCTCGCCAAGGGTGTACTGCACGTTCCCCAGGTTGTAGAGGACTTTCACGACGTCGTCGTCATCCTTCCCCGCCCCCTTTCGGTACATGGCCAGCGACTTGGTGTAGTTCGTCCTCGCGGCCTCGGCGTCTCCCAGCGATAGCTCAACGCCCGCCAAGGCCGAGAGCGATTGAGCAGCCGCAAACGGATTCTCGGGCGTGAGCTTGTTAGACATGCTCACGGCCTCCTGAAAACTCTTCCTGGCGTCCGCGAGCGACCCAGCGTTCCGCTGTGCGATTCCCACACCAAGCAGGGACTCGATGACTTGGGTGTTGTTCCCAGGGAAAATCCGCTGCCGGATTGCGAGTGCTTCAGCCTGACTCTTCTGGGCCTCTGCGTACAGTTTCATGCGATTTTGCGAGTCACCCAGATTGGTCAAACTGACCGCGATGTCGGCGTGATCCTTGGGCAGAGCCTTGCGTCGAATGGCGAGCGCCTCCTCGTTGTTCTTGAGCGCCTCTTCGTTCTCGTGGAGGAGGTATTGCAGAGAGGCAAGGCGGGTCAATGTGTTCGCGATATCCGGGTGATTCTTGGGCAGCAACTTGCGTCGGATCGCGAGTGCCTCTTCCAGACACTTTCGATAAGCGGGATACTCTTTCTTGTCGGAGTGCATCAATCCGAGATTGCTGAGACTTTCAGCGATATCGAGGTGCTCCTTGGGAAGCACCTTTCGCCTCATCGCCAGCGACTCTTCCAGGCTCTTCTTGGCCCCCTCGTAGTCCCGCAGACCGTATTGACACGTACCAACATTGTTGAGGGCTTTCGCGATTTCGGGGTGCTCCGCCGGGTAGACTTTCCGGAAGATCGCCAGGGCCTCTTCCATCTGTTTGCGGGCGTTCAAATAGTCTTCCAGTTTGAGTTGGGCGTTGCCAACACTGAGGAGACTCTGAGCGATGTCGGGGTGGTCCTTCGGCAGAAGTTTTCGCCGGATGGCAAGCGCCTCTTCATGAGTCTTCAAAGCCCCCGCGGCGTCACCGAGAGCGACTTGCACGACCCCCAAGTTGTTGAGTGTCACCGCAATGTTGATGTGCTCCTTCGGGAGTATCCTCCGGAAGAGTTGCAACGCCTCCTCGTTGCTCTTCAGGGCTCCCGTGGCATCACCGAGGGAGAACTGCATGATCCCCAGGTTGTACAGTGCCAATCCGAGTTGCGGGTTGTCCTTGGGCTGTAAACTGCGGAACATGCCGACCGCCTCCAGCAGATTGTCGCGTGCCCCTGCGACGTCGCCCGAGGACGAGCGGATGTTGCCCAGCAGGAAGAGGTTGGTCGCGGTCAGGATGTGATCTTTCGGGAACAGCTTTCGCAAGATCGCGAGACTCTCCTCGTAACTCTTCGTTGCGCCCTCTGCGTCTCGGAGTGCCGCCTGAGTGCGTGCCACGTCTGTGATGGCAAGAGCGACTGCTTGCGGGTTCGCGGGGGTTGTCGCACGCCGCGTCGCGACGAGGTCCGTGAAGGTCTTCTTCGCCGACGCGAAATCGCCCAGGAGGAATTCGGCGTTACCCAGATTTTGCAACCCCATCCCGAGCAAGGGGTCGCTCCCACCAACAGCGACTTTCCAGATTCGGATGGCTTCACGAAACTGTTCGACAGCCTGTTTGTTCTCACCGAGCGCCCCCAGAGCGAGTCCGAGATTGTTCAGCGAGCGGCCCAGATCGGGATGCGCTTCCGGAAGAATCTTCCTGCGGATTTTGAGAGCAGTTTCGTTCGCCTCTTTCGCACCTTTGCCGTCCTTCGCGGTCAGTTTCATCCGCCCAACCAGATGCCAGACTCGAGCGACCGCAACCGTTTCCTCTCCCAACGTCTCGCGATACCCGGCGATCGCGGTCTTGGCGAACTGGGTTGCCTCGGCAGGCTTTGTTGCTTCCGCTTTTTTCGCGAACTCCTCCGCCTCGATTGCCTCAACGAGTGTCTTCTGTTTGTCCGCGCCGAGTGCCTTCGCCGCCTCCGTGAACTTCAACACCACCTCGGCGTCAAACGTCCGCCAGTGCTTGGCACCGTCGATTTCCTTCGACAGTCGCACGCTCACGCCAGCAGGCTCGACACCCTCGGCGAATTTCCCTTCGCGGATGAGGGCCTCGGCCTTCTCGCTGGCCTCAATCCGCTGTTTGACTTTCTCCGCTGGAGGTTGCGCTGATGTGGTCGAACAGACCATCAACACGCTCAACGCGAACCCACTCAATATCCTGCGGCAACGCATGGTGAAATTCCTCATGCTTGTGGATGAAGCAAACCCGGCTATCATCGATTCGCCAGAACTCACTTGTGTCGGAACACGATTCCGTCGAGGACCGGAAAGCCTCGCAACCGATCCCGGAACTGCTCAAGCCGATGTTTCACTTGGTCGCTTTCGGGGAACGACACAACCTTTCCCAGGTCACGGCTCCCTGCCCCCTCGCTGGTGATCTCATCGGGCCGGATCCGCAAAAGCCGCTCTGCTGGTTCCAACGCTGGCCATCCCGCGTCGGCGGTCCATGCCTCTTGAAGTTCCGCCGCTGTGGGCGCTCGATCCGTGCGACCACATACGAAGAGGAACTCCGTTCCAGGTGGTGGCCCCAATTCCGATCCCTCTCCGGAGCCCGGCCAGATGGCTTCGTAAGTCGTGTCTCGCGGCTCGAACGAACGGAGCATCTCAAGCCGACCACTCCCGTTCACATAACCAAGGCTCGCGTGGACCCCAGCGGCCACCCGGAAGCGAGCCTGCAAGCTATCGCCGTTCTGCAACGGAACAACCTCACTCAGTGGCTTCGGGTCAAACCCGGGTCGGCGGACCAGCACGACCAGGTTCGCCTTATCGGTCACACCAGCCGTTGCCGGCCCCAACCACCGATTCGACAACAGCCGACCGGCGACGGCAGCGCCACCGAAGACACAGAGCAGGATGGCGGGCACCGCGATTCGCCGCAATCGACTTGCGGTCTGCTTTCCACGGGGTTTCCCAATCAACACGGGTTGCCCTTGCTCGATCGCCTCCAAAGCAACGGCAACCGCGTTTGCGGATTCGGGCCGATCTTCAGGCGCTTTCGACAGCAATTGAACCACCAACTCGGACAATGCCGGTGGGATTGCGGGGTTTAACTCAATGGGCGACGCAGGTGTGTGGGTCGCGATCGCGGTTAGAACAGCCGTCAAGGATGGCCCGTCAAACGCGGGTTTGCCGGTCGTCATCCGGTAGAGGATCGCCCCCAAACTGAAGAGATCTGCCTGCCCGTCCACAGTCCGCCCCGCAGCTTGCTCAGGAGCCATATACGCAGGGGTGCCAACCACCAACCCACTCAGTGAGATGCCGTCTGACGCATCTGCTGTCCGAGCGAGACCGAAATCCAGAACCTTCGTCCGCCGCACTTGAACCGTGGGGTCGGTCGATGTCGGGTCGCCTTCCAGCCAGGTGTTGCCCGGTTTCACGTCCCGATGCACCAACCCCTTGTCGTGCGCCGCCCCCAACCCCTCGGCCATCTCCCGTCCAACCTTCAATACGAGCGTGATTGAGGGCAGCGGTTCGCGGGTCAGGCGGTCTTCAAGCGACTCTCCCTTCAGAACGGGCATGACCAGAAAGGGCGTGTCGCCATCCACGCCGACCTGATAAACGGGCACGACGTGGTCATGTTCGATCGCCATTGCCGAGCGTGCTTCACGGAGAAACCGCGCTCGTGATGTCGGGTCTGCGGCGTGTTGCGGGTGCATGACCTTGATCGCCACCTGCCGACTCCCCAGCGGATCGTCTGCGAGGTACACTGCCCCCATTCCCCCGCGACCGATCCGCCGTTGGATGTGAAACCCCCCAATGGTGATGGGCAACTTCTCGGGTTGCGGGTCGAGAATCTGCGAGAGGGGACTCGGCGTCTCTGGCTTGGGTGCCGAGTTGTAATCCCAGTGTTCGGTGGGAGCGAGAATAGCCTGGATGATGGCGTCGGCCCACGGCCCAAACGCTCCAAACCTCATCCGTGCTTCCGGGGCCGTCAGCGGCCGGCCATCCTTCTCGCGATACTCGCGCTCAACGGAAAGCAGTTCGCGAAACAGATCGGGCCGCACGGATTCCGGCGCGGTTTGGAGAACGTCTGTCAAGGAGAGAGGATTGTGGTTTAACCAGCCCTTCTCGAAGTCGTCGCACAGGCGGTCGATGAGTTCCCCGGCGGACATGGTCCCCGGGTCGGGTGTGTCGGACATGCGGTGCCTTACTCCCGTAACGGAATGGGCGTTGGTTCTGATGGTAGAGGCAGCGAGCCAGGCTCGCCACCAGATTCACAATTCACAATTCGCTCACATTGCTATCGAGATCGGGCGGGCACCAGAACCGGAGCAGTCAGCCTGCGAGCGACCCGGATACCCGCGGCTTGCAGAGTTCGAGTTTCAGATGCAGACATTTGGTAGGAATGAACTGCGAGCCCGGACCGGAGTTCGCCGCGCCCGATCCGGAGGAACAACTTCGACCGCGTATCCGACGGAAGGCTGTCGAGATCGAGAACCAGCAGGTCCGCGGCAACCGCTTGATCGGCGTCCTTCAGAGTGAACGCGATGAGATCGAGACCGAGGCGATGGCCGATTCGACGGGCCAAGCTGCTGTTCACCTGGTCGTGTGAGAGGTAAGCGATCATGACGTTTTCCTTGAGTTTGAGTGTGGTGGTTGCTCCTGACACCAGCCTCATCCCCGTCAACGTCGAGAATCCCTCACGAGGATGCGAAGTATTCCCCAGATTCCGCGAGCGACAAACTGAGTTCAGGTTTTAGCGAGGGCAACCGCTTCGCTTGCCCAGGGCTATGTTGTCCTGCCCCTTCAGGGCAAAGACAAAAGACCGTGGCACTCGCGGTGCGACAGTCACTGGGGCGGTTGCGTGTTTCACAATGCAACGTGTCCGAAATAACTTCCCGGTTTTGGTTTTTGGCTTTGGCCTCCCCCCTTGTGAGGGAGGTGCCGAGGCTTTGCGAGACGGTGGGGGGAAGGCCTCAACAGTTGTAAAGGTTTCCCACCACCACCCGCTCCTCGAAGACTCGGAGCGACCTCCCCACAAGGTGGGAGGTCAACACCAAGCCA
>JAIOPV010000064.1 GCA_021413735.1 Planctomycetota bacterium | reverse complement strand
CCGCCTCGACGCTCACGAGCCGTGTCGGGCTTGCGCCTCGACGCTCACGAGCCGTTTCGGGCTTACGCCTCGACGCTCACGAGCCGTTTCGGGCTTGCGCCTCGACGCTCACGAGCCGTTTACGCAGTCCTGCCGTCTTGTTCCGCCGCGATCGGATCGAGGAACGCCGCAGCGTAGCGAATGCGACGACGGGTTTCCTTGTCGCGGCCAGACGCAACTTCACCCACGATGCGGCGAAGTTGACCGTAACAGCGGCTCGCGTCCCAATCTCCACGAGCGACGGCCCACGTCTGGCGAAGTGCAGCTTCGGTCCACACGACCGCCGACATCACTTGCGCTCGCCAGCCAGTCCAGTGTTTCTTCGCGTAGGTCAGCAAGGCGTGCCGGGTCATCAGTCGCAACGGGGCCGGCACACGGCGAGCGTGCAACGGCCAGTGGTGCGTCACTTCCAGCGACGGATCGAACCACACGCTCCAACCCGCTGCCGTCGCTCGCTGACAGAAATCGACGTCCTCGTAGTAGAGGAAGAACGACTCGTCGAGGCCGCTGAGTTGTTTGAAGCAGTCGCGGTGAACGAGCAGGCAACCGCCCGTTACCCAATCGACTGCTTGCCGCACCGGTTCCGGGCGATGCGTGCATTTTCGTCGAGATCGCGGCAGGAAGAGGCCAGCCAGCGTTCGCCCGAGCGTTGGGAAAGGTCCGCTCGAAGCCTGATCGGTGCCGTCACGGTTCCGCAGCCGAAAGCCGACTACACCCACCGCCGGATCGGTCACGGCAAGTTTGCTGACGGTTGCCGTCACGTCGTCGAGGAACCCATCTTCAACGGTGACATCCGGGTTCAGCAACAGAACCCACTGGCTTGCGTCTGGAGACAATTCGGGTCGATGGCGACGCTTCTTCACACGCATCGCAGCCGTTTCGGTCTTGTCAGTGACGCCACGATTGACCGCTCGTGCGAAGCCCGTGTTTCGGCTGAATCGGCGGATCGTGACGCCTTGCATCTTTTCGAGTTTGCGAACGACGGGGTGAAACGGTGAGTGGTTATCGACAACGACGATCTCAGCAGTTCCCGTTCTGACTGCGATGGAGCGGCGGAGTTGGCCGACGAGGCGAGCGGTGTTTCGCCACTGGCAGAAGTTGACGATGACGACGCTGATAGCAGGAACGGCCGGGGCAGTTCGACGACGCGGCGCGTCGGGAAATGGAATCGTTTGCGTACTGGGCGCGGCGTCCAGCCGATGTTCGGTGGGCGGTGGGGTGCCGCCAGGCGGGACTGCCAGAGCCATGCCGGATTCCTTCTCTCTCACCGGACATACCGGGTGTGCGGATCCGTCCGCGGGCGGCGATTCTAGATGTTGTCGCGAAAGTGTGCAATCGCAACTTGCGAAGACTGCGCCCTTCGACGCAATTCGGGAAAATGGAACGCGGATAAACGCAGGATCAAAGCACGCGGATCAACGCGGGATAATGACAATCAAGAATGAGCCGCACGATCAAAAACAGATCAAAGGCACGATCCAGACAAAAAGGCAAAGAGAGCTATTTCAAAGGCATAGCACCCAAGGGTTTCAACACTGCGTCTTGTCTTCTGGTTTGATCCTGTCTTCATCTGGTTTTTGATCGTGCGGCGATTTTGCCTTTGTCTGATCCTGCGTTGATCCGCGGGGTTTCATCCTGCGTCATCCGCGTTCCGTTTTCAGCTCCCTTCCAAAACTCCCAAGCTTGCTACCGGCACCATTTCAAGGCAAAATCCGGTCATCGACGTAACCTCATCCCCAAACAAGAGACCAACCGTGGCAAAATCTGCGACCAAACCCACCGCTTCACCTACAGATCGTGCTGCCGAGCTTCGCAAGGAACTCGACCACCACAACCACCTCTATTACGTCGAAGCCGCCCCGGTCATCTCCGACCGCGAGTTCGACAAGCTGCTCCAAGAACTCACCGACATCGAAAAGGCTCACCCCGAACTGGCAACGCCCGACAGCCCCACGCAGCGGGTCGGTGGCGCACCGATCCCCGGCTTCGAGAAGGTGACGCACAAGGTTCCGATGCTCTCCATCGAGAACAGCTACGACGAGGCCGATCTCCGCAAGTTCGACAGCGACTTGAAAAAGACGCTCGGAGCTACGGCGAAGGTGGAGTATGTCGTCGAGCTGAAGATTGACGGCGTTTCAATGTCGCTGACTTACGAAGACGGGAAGCTCGCCTACGGCGTCACTCGCGGCAGCGGCGGCGTCGGCGACAACGTCACGCACAACATCAAGACCATCGCGGCGATTCCGCTGAAGCTCGCAGGCGATAAGCCGCCGAAGGTGTTCGAGGCACGCGGCGAAGTGTACATGACGAAGACGGAGTTCGCTCGCGTCAACAAGGAAGAGGCGAAGAAGCGAGCGGAGCCGCACAAGAACCCGCGAAACCTCACGGCGGGCACCATGAAGTTGCTCGACCCCAAGGAAACTGCCAAGCGCAAGATGACGTTCTTCGCTTACGGCACCGGCGCGATGGAAGGCATCAAGATCGCGTCGCAGGTGGAGCTTGTCGAGGCGCTGAAGAAGTTCGGTTTCCCAGTGAATCCGCACTCGAAGGTGTGCAAGACGATCGACGAAGTGATCGCGTACTGTGCGGAGTGGAAGGACAAGCGCAAGACGCTCGACTACGAAACCGACGGCATGGTTATCAAGGTGAACGACTTCGCACAGCGGGAACGGCTCGGGTTCACCGCGAAGGTACCGCGATGGGCGAAGGCTTACAAATACGAGCCCGAACAGGGCACGACGAAGCTCGGCGCGGTCGTGTTCCACATCGGCAAGTTCGGCGAACTCACGCCGGTCGCGACGTTCGATCCGCCGGTTGACCTGTCGGGTTCCACGATCACGCACGCGAGCATGCACAACGCCTCGTGGGTCGCCGAGAAGGACGTTCGCATCGGCGACACGGTCGTGATCGAGAAGAAGGGCGAGATCATCCCGCAGGTTGTGGATGTCATCAAGGCCGACCGCACCGGCAAGGAAATCGTGATTAAGTGGCCGGACAAGTGCCCGAAATGCGGCGGCGCTGTCGAGAAGGAAGAAACCGGCACGAGCTACAACTTCATCTGCACGAACATTGGCGTCTGTCCGGGGCAGGCCATCAAACGCCTCGAAGGTTACGCCCGCCGCACCCGCATGGACATCGAAGGTCTGGGGCGTGAAGTCGCCACGCAGCTCGTCGATTCAGGACTGGTGAAATCCGTCACGGATCTTTATCGGCTGAACAAGAAGCAACTCCTCACGCTCGAAAAGTTCGGCGACCTGAAAGCCCAGAACCTGCTCGACGGGATCGCCAACAGTAAGAATCGCGGTCTGGCCAGGCTGCTCCCGGCGCTCACCATTTACATGGTCGGGGAGGCAATGGCCGAGGTGCTGGTGGAAGCATTCCCAACAATCGACGAGATCATCGCGGCGAAGCCGACAGACCTTGCCAAAGTGAAAGGCTTCGGCCCGGAGCGAGCGAAGTTCATTCGCGAATACTTCGACAGCGAGGCCGGCAAGAAGATCGTTGCCGAACTGAAGGAACTCGGCATCAAGACGACGCACGACAAGAAGGCCGCGCCGGCGGGTGGGTTGCCGCTTGCGGGCAAGACGCTCGTCGTCACGGGAACATTGGTGAACTACGATCGCGTGACAATCGAGCAGGCGATCAAGGACGCGGGCGGCAAAGCGTCGGGCAGCGTGAGCAAGAAGACGGACTTCTTGCTGCTCGGAGCGAGTCCCGGCAGCAAGTACGACAAAGCGAAGGAGCTGGGCGTCAAGATCATCAACGAGGACGAGTTCCGCAAGATGATTGGCGCGAGTTGATCCAGCGTTTAGCGAGCCACGGGGTTCATCCCCGTGGTGCTGAGGGAAATGAAAAAACCACGGGGATGAACCCCGTGGCTCGCAAAGCGTCATCTCGTTCACTTCGCAAACGCGGCGGTGCCTTCCTTGTAAGGCTTGAACGGAGCCGCATCCACCGTGATGATCGGCTTGCCATCCGGAACACGATTCGTGAACGCATACAACGTCGTCCCGTTCGCGTCAGCCGGACCACCAAGCCGCAAGTGCATGTGGTGACCACCCGTCGCGTTCGCCAGCGTCACAACAAACAGTTCCTTCTCGTCGTTGAGCTTGTGCTTCGGCTCCATCACGTTGTCGTTCGTGAACGATCGCACCTGAAGATTTTCGAGCATTTTCAAGAACTGAGCCACGCGGTTCGTGTCCGCGACGTAGCCCGCCGTCGGAGCCTTTGTCGCCACCCAAACCCCTTCCTTGTTCTTCTCAAACACCAGTTCGCCAGGCTTGCCGAACACGTGGCCCCAACCCGTGATCTCGATCCGCGACACTTCCGCTGGGTTGATCTTGAAGATCAGCTTGTTCCGCAAGTCCGCCGTCGGGAACTTATCGTAAAGGAACTTCGGCAACGTGAAGACAGCCGCCTTGCCGCCCACCTTCGCATACACGAAGTTCGGGTCGGCGGTTTCCTTGCCGAACTCGTACACTCGCTCCTTGTCGTCCGGAGCGGTGCCCTTGAGGCCAACGGTCACTCGCAACCTGGTTGCTGTGCCCAGGCCGTACTCCGCTAACTTCTCCGGCGTCGGCGTCTCGTCCACGAACCGCGTCACGGTCGGTGTTGTTGCGAGAAAATCAAGCATACCCAGAACGGTCTGCGTGTCGGCCTGGTCGCCCTTCTTGTAGACCTGCCCCGCTGGTCCGCGTGCGTCGGCCGCGAATCGGAAGACGAGATCGCCAGCCGATCCTTCGGCCTTAGCTTCGCGGTCGAGGTCGAACGTGACGACTCCCTGCACGATCAACTTCGCAACGTTCGTGCTGCTGAACGTCTTCAGATCGCGGTCGAGGAAATCGAGCCGCGTCTTGTTCACGGTCTGGAGCACATCCACCGGATCGGGACTCGAGCCGAGTTTGATCTTCGTCGGCATCATGAAGAACTCCGTCGAGCCGTCGGCCAGCACTCGCTTGACGTTGACCAAGTCGCCTTCGACCTTGCCGAACGTCAGCGTGATCGGCTTGCCCTTTTCCTTTGGCTCGGCTTTCGGATCAGCCTTCGCGTCGGTGTTCGCCTCGAAGCCATCGACCCACACTTTCAGGGTCAGCGAGCCCGGGCCGAAGTTCGCTTCGTTCGGGGCCGGGAACGACTTGATCGTCCGGCGTTCCGTGAGCGTGTTAATGACTCGGTCGACATCCACGATCGTCGCAACTTGCGGGTCGCCAGCAGATGGGTAGCCATACAGTTTCCACGCGGCGAGCGCCCCGCCAACCTTGCGGAGTTTCACCGCTCCGTTCGCGAGGTCGAGGCCATCAATGCGGGCTTTCTCGACCGTGAGAAGATTGCGATCCCGCAGCGGGTCCGGGTTCTCGATCACGCCTGTCAGGCCACTGAGGTCGCCGCCGTTCGCGCGAATGACGCCAGGCTGACCCTGAACCTGCACCCACCACTTGCCCGTTTGCGGCAACGCTCCCGGCTGCTTCGGCTGCGGGGCGTCGTCTTTCTTCCCGATGAACGCAACCGTCTCCACCTTGTCTTTGTTCGTGAGCTTGACTTCGATTCGCTCCGGGGAGTTCGCGGCGAGTCCGTACTTTTCCATGTCTTGCGGCGTCGGATTCTCGATGAAGTCGGCGCCCGAAAGTGCCTGCAAACTGGTGAGTGCTCCGAGAAGTGGCCGAACACCCGTGAACGTGCCAGGCGAAGGAGCCGAATCGCCGGTCGGGTCGGCATCGCCCCAATCCTTGGGATCGGCGAACTTCCATCCCTTGCTTGGCGGCTGGACGAGCGAAAGCGTTTTGCCCTTGGCCTTCAGCGTGACACCGATAACGTCGTCGCCCGCACCACGAGTCTCGGCCGTGAATACCCGCTTATCGCGGAAGTCGCCGACCCACTTCGCGAGATCGCCAGCCGCACCGTCCTTGTTCGGTTCGCGGAACAGCGATTCGACGGACGCACGCGAGACTGCCATCGGTCGCTTCGGCCGAGCCGACGTGCTCACGAAGACAACTTTCTCCAGCGGAACGACGTGCCCGAAGTTCGCCGTCGAGAAGCGTTCACCGTGCCGCAGCGTGACCTTCAACCCCGGCTTGTCGAGCCCGGCGGTCGCCATGTTCGGGAGTTGCCCTTTGATGGGAGTTGGCTTGGCCTTCAGTAGCGCTGTGACAAGTTCCGTCACGGCAGCGGAGTCGGCCTTGGCCTTGTACGGCTCAACGATTTCCCAGGCGTCCTTGTTCGTCTTATCGCGAACGAGCTTCAGCTTTGCGCCGCCGTCGCGTTCGAACTCGACGGTGTCGATCTGTTCTGGCTTCGTGGCCGCGAGTTCTTCCAGAATCACGTCGGTCGAGGTTTTTTCGCCCCCGGTGAACGACAGGATGAGGAGAACCAGCCCGAGAACGAAAATGGAGCCAAACAGGACCGCGGTGAGTCGGAAGTTCATGGGTAGTGATCCTGATGGTCGATCGCGCTGTTGCCGTGCTTCGTAATGGAATCGAG
>JAIOPV010000063.1 GCA_021413735.1 Planctomycetota bacterium | reverse complement strand
GAACTACGAATCTAGGGATACAGTAGAATTAGAAGAAGCCGGCAGTGCGGTCGAGATTTCTTCTCGGCCGCAATTCGCCCAACTCAAGGACGAGATTCACCATGCTTGATGACCGCCACAACCCCAATCACCCGCCAGCGTCATCGCCACAAGATCGCAACCGCTGGCCGCTCCCGATCCATGAGGAGCAAACCCGGCACGAGCCTCCGGACATCGGTGATCGCCTTAACCCGAACCGCAGGCAGACTACACGCGAAGACCGAGAACGAGAACTTGTGGGTGGGTTCAGTCGGACGAGTTCAATGCCTTGGTTTTCGTGGTCGATTCCAGCCGACCGTTGTCGGGTTGGGTCGCGACTTTGGGACATTGAAGGTTCAGTCTGCCACGGGTGTTATGCCCGCACGAGACACTACCGTCAGAAGAATGTGATGAAGGCCATGGAACGGAGGTTTGCCAAGCTGAACGACCTCGACAGTTGGTCCGAGTCGATGATCCAGCTGCTCCGCCAGAGGGCGAGAAGGTTCCGTCCGACAGCGAGCGACCCGTGGCCTGCATTCAGGTGGCACGATTCCGGCGATCTTCAATCACGCGAACACCTTCTTGCGATCTGTCGGATTGCGGAAGGGACGCAGGAGTTGATCCTGGCCGACGGCTCAAAGCAGGACATCCGCTATTGGTTGCCGAGCCGCGAATATGTGTTGGTCGGCAAGGTGCTGCGTCAACGGACGGTGCCTCGAAACCTCTGTATCAGGATGTCGGCTCACAAGATCGACGGGCCGGTGCCGCTCGGGTTGGGGCTTCCGATGTCGTCGGTCCATACTCGGGAAGATCGCTACCCTGATTCCCAGGTGTGCCCGGCATTTCAACAGCCCGGCGGCGGGTGCGGCAGTTGCCGGGCGTGTTGGGACACAGAAGTACGGCACATCAGCTTTCGCCGTCACTGAGGAAGTCGTTGGGAAGGTGGCGACGGAGTGTTCAGTCCGTCGATGTAATGAATCGACTCAAATCCGAGCCAAAGGTGAACCAAATGCTCAAGTGGCGTGCAGTTGAATACCAAAGCAGGTGCGGAACATATCGCCTCATCTGTGTGGGTCGAATCGTGTGGCAGGTACTTCACCGCGATCACCCCGGCAAGCATCGAGTTTTTTCGACACTCAAAGAAGCAAAAGCAGCCGTGCATCGGTACGAGACCCAACAACCTAAGGGGAGATGATCCCCATATTGGTCGGGCTGCCGACCGCGAGGCCATCGCACCAGTGGATGTCTTTGGGGGCGGCGGCATCGACTTCTCGAACTCGAACTTCGATTCCGGGGATCAGGTTCGACCCTTCGGCCACTGGATTGGCTTGGATTGGCCATCTTGGCCGTGTTGCCGCTGGCGGAATGGTACAGAACCAGAACCTTTCCCATTGGTTCCTCGTGTGAAATCCGACACTGATCACGGCTTCGTTACGATATCCGCCGTTCGGGATCTCGCAGCGGTGGCCGTTCGGCCTGAACGGAAGTTCCCCATCGGGGTTACCCAAATCGTTGGGGAAGGTCGCAGCGAAGTCGTGTTCGGTTCATACTCGTGAAGACCGCTACTTTGATGCTCTGGTGTGTCCCTCATTCACCCGTGGCGGCAGATGCCGCGGATGCCGCGACAGCCGGGCCTGCTGGAACCGGCGGTGCGGCACATCAGTTATCAGGCCCATAGAGGGGCGACCGGTCAACCTTCAACCTTGAACAGGAGACGATTATGTTCGCTCTGACCGCCAAGCCACCCGCCTGCCTTACCGACGCCATCCTCGCCGGACTGAAGGACCAGTGTCCGCAAGCTGGTCCACCGGTTCGGCTTCAGGTCCGACCACACCTGTCAACCACTCCGTGCCAGTGCTACGCCGCCGTGGCCGCCCACCTGGAGGGCTTGCCTGCCGGAACGACCGCCCGGATGCTCTTCGGGTGGCTCCTCTGGGAGTTCTCCGGGGTTCTGCTGATTTTGGAGCATCACGCGGTCGCCGAGGTGGACGGTGTCCTCCTCGATGTCGCACGGCACCTCTACGGGGAAACGGAGGTGGTGTTCGCTCCAGATCCGGCGACCGCCCCGCTCGACAACTCGGTGGCCAACAGATTCGCTGGCCTGAGCGGCTCATCTGTCGTCCGACGAATTGCTCAACTGAAGCGTCGAAACACTGAACTGGAGCAGGGAGAACCTCCGAGGGTGTTCACGCGAATCCCGGAGTGGCAGCGAAACGACGCTGAGGTATACCGACTGCTCACGGACCTTCAGCGGCCAAACGCCCGCGAACGGGCCAAGCGGCGGAAGCGGGTTGTGACAACCCAGAAATCTGGGTGAGGTCCGCCGGTCGGCTCCGAGCGGCGAACTACTCCATTATCTTGGGGAACGGTGGTGGAACCAACCCCGACACGGGGTTGATTCGCTTGAAGTTCTACTCGGACTTCATCGCGAGCCACCTGACGGCGTTCTCCAGGAGTTGAAGAACCGGCTTCTCCTTGAAGACCGCATAGGTCTCGTGGCCTGGGCGGAAGTAGAAGACACACCCCTTGCCGAGTTTCCAGATCATCCCGCTACGGAACCACTCACCAGTTGCCCATCGTTCTTCGAGGATCACTTCGTCGGGATCCGGGACATGGAACGGTTCGGCGTACATCTCGGTCTGCGGCAACTCGAACTTCTCGGGCAATCCCTTGCAGATCGGATGATCGGGCTTCAGAACACGAATCTGGCTCGGTTTGCCATCCGCCCGGTATGCGGGGAAGCAGCAAATGGGCAAGTAGACGGTTGCCTTCTCGGTCCCATCAGGGAACTTCCTGATGTCCATGTACGGTGTGATGCGGTCGCCGGTTTTCGGCAGCGTGTATCGCTTTGACGGCTCGACGAAGCTGATTTCCAGTTTGGTCCCATCTCGCCTGAGTGCCTTCTCGGTATCGAGTCGGGTTCGCTCGTACATCGCTTCCACGAAGGGCGTTGCCCAGTGGGCCGAATGCAACGAGATCAGCGACAGGGTGCCCTCCTTGATGCGTTCAATCAGCGGAGCAGCCATCTTGGGCGTGATCTCGGCTTGCCGCTTGTGTCCCCACCAGACCAGAACATCGCAACCACGCATGATTCCCGGCGATAATCCCTTCTCGTCGTCTTCGA
Source organism: Planctomycetota bacterium (assembly GCA_021413735.1). GTDB lineage: Bacteria > Planctomycetota > Planctomycetia > Gemmatales > Gemmataceae > Gemmata. Next base: position 11,520 of record JAIOPV010000063.1, on the reverse strand, counting down.
TGCTGACTGACTTCACTGAGAGACCCGTCTTCCCCTTCAGATGATCCGCGATCTGGTTGCCGAGGAAGTTGTCGTATGCCTGCTTCTGTTCCGGTTGCCGTTCGTCCCAGATCACCACATTGATCGACTTCGGATCGGCAGCTGCGGATGTGGTGACAACGGCACCGGCAGCAGTTGCTGCGAGGAACTCGCGTCGGGTTTGGTTGGTGGTCATTTGGTGATCCTCTGGGGTTCAACCGGGAAGTGTTCGTGATTCTGGTTTGTTGAGCGGATACTGATCGGTTCGCGTCGTTACGATACGCCGTTCGGGATGTCGCGGCAGTGGTGGCTCGGCCTGAAGGGATGTCCCCAATCGAGGTTCCCCAAATCGTTGGGGAAGGTCGCGACAATTGCATCCAGAACCACGCCAGTAGAATAACCGCAGCAGTTCCACGATGAGTTCGGGGGTAAACCGATGGCCAAGAAGAAGCCGAAGCCCGACAAGAAGGGGTCGAAACATCGTCATGCTGAGCCGCCGACAGGTCTTCCTTCCCGACGGGCACTGGAAGGAATGATGCGTCAACTGGTAGGTGGGCTGCAAGGCAACACTGCCCAACAGACGCCACTCGACCAAGCTCAGAATCTCATCTATCAGGCGTTCGAGGAACCACGCTCCAAACGGCGAATCGAACTCGCCAGCGAAGCCCTGCGAATCTGCCCCGACTGTGCCGATGCCCATGTCTTGCTGGCCGAACACGCCGCGACTCGCAAGCAGGCGTTGGCTCATTACGAACGCGGAGTCGCAGCCGGTGAGCGTGCCCTCGGGGCAGATGCGTTTCGCGATGGCGTTGGTCACTTCTGGGGCATTTTGGAAACCCGCCCGTACATGCGTGCCCGACTCGGGCTTGCCCAGAGTCATTGGACCGCAGCACGGCGAGATGAAGCGGTTCAGCACTTGCAGGAGATGCTTCGGCTGAACCCCGGCGACAACCAGGGGGTTCGGTACACGCTTGCGGGCTTCTTGTTGTTCCTTGATCGGGATGATGACCTGAACCGTCTGCTCGGCCATTATCCCGACGAAGCGTCCGCTGCCTGGCAGTACACGAAAGCCCTGCTCGCGTTCCGGCGACATCGAGATACCGACGAGTCCCGGAGACTCCTGAAGCAGGCCATGAAGACGAACCGGCATGTTCCCGATTACCTGCTGGGCACGAAGTTTCCGCCGGCCACACAGCCCGATTACTACAGTCCCGGCGACGAGAACGAGGCACTTGAGTACGCGGGGAGTTTTCTGGTGGGCTGGAAGGCCACCCAGGGAGCAATCGCTTGGTTGCGGGCAAATGTCACGAAAGCGAAGGCTGCTCCAAAGGCCAAGGGGCCGACTACCGCGATCAAGGCAGCGATCAAGAAGTTGCCACAGCAAAGTGACGGCTGGCAGCCGGATTGCCGTCAGTTGCCGGACTGGATGCGGGTTGGGGGCGAACCACTTCGTCCGTGGGTTGTAATGGTCATCAACCAGAGCAATGGCCTTTTGTTGGGTCATGAGGTTCTGGAAGGAGTTCCTTCGCCGGATCTTCTGTGGGACAAGTTGGCGAATGCGATCCGTCACCCGGCGGCCGGGAAGCCACACCGACCGACCACTCTTCAGGTTCGATCCGCTGGTGGTTGGGAAACACTGCATCAACACATCGAAGAACTTGGGATCGAACTGGAAGTCGGCGAGCAGTTGCATCCCTTCGACGAGATCTTCACGTCAATGGCCGAACATCTCTGTGGTGAACCACGCCCCGGTTTGCTCGATATGCCGGGCATGACACCAGAGCGGGTGCGGCGGTTCTACGAAGCGGCGGCGGAGTTCTACCGGCATGCTCCGTGGAAGCGGGTCGGATACGAGTCGGCAATCAAGGTCGAGTGTGAGAAGTTCGACAGCGGCCCGTGGTTCGCGGTTCTGATGGGGCAGTCGGGCCTCACGGCGGGCATTGCCTTGTATGAGGACATGGCGGTCTTGCGACGGATGTGGTCACGAGACGATGACGAAGATCACGAGAACGCCCGCGAGGCGGTCGGCACGAGCGTGACCTTCGGTGAAGAGTGGGACATCTCGACAGCGGATCTCGACGCGGCGAAACAACATGACTGGCCCGTGGCACGACCAGACGCTTATCCGTCGGCATTCCGCAAGGAGCGGGGAATGTCGATGCGTCCGCCGTTGACCTGGGAACTGGAGTTGTTGGAGGGATGCCTTCGGGCCGTCCCAGAATTCGTGACTCGAAGGAAGCAGGACAACACCGCACGCGAAGAATTCGTGGTTCCGACTGCCGGCGGGGCGTTGAAGTTGGTGATGTCGTGGGTGGCTGAAGAGTGAACCGCCAATGAGTGACTTCAGGCGGTTGCTGGTGGATTTGGATTGCTGATTCGTGGCTCGCGGTGCCGTAAGACCGTCAACCTACTCTGGAGGGTTCAAGATGTCCGTCCCCGAGTTCACGACGTGCCCCCGATGCAGCCACCCGTTTGTGGCAGGGTTCGCCGCCAAGGCATCGGGTTTGTCGTTCGTCGCCCCTGACAAGTTCAATCAGTTCGCCTTCGTTGACGAGGACTTGGCCAAAGCGGGGCTGACCAAACTCCTCCCCTCGAAGGCCAAGTACTTCCGGTCTTATCTGTGTCGCGGATGCGAACTCTATCTCGTCGATTATGGCACCGTACTGAGCCGCCACGAGGCCGAACGAGTTGCAGAGTCGCTTGCCGGGCAAAGCTAAACGCCCCACAGCGAAATTGCGTCTGGAAAAGGAGATCGGGAGGAAGTCCGATCGCTGACGAGTTCTGGTACTTCCTCGGTCGGGACGGCTCGCGTTCGTCGGTGGAGGGTCTGTGCGTGAAGGGTTTGGAGTCGCTCAAGGTGAAGTCGTTCACGCAGAATCGCGTTCCCAACGACTATCCAGATGGGGAACTCCCCTGGCAGGTGTACCACACCGTCCGCAACGCCCTCGTTCAGACTTGCCGCAAGTACGGGCCAACTGGCCCGATGGGCGTGACCAAGATCACTCAGGATGGCGAAGGCCCATACATGCTAATGGCCAGGGATCCGGATTTCTGGGAGAGTGGAGATCCAGACCCCTGGTATTTCATCATCGACGATCAATACAACCACGAACGGTATTGCTATGCCGAGTTGCACGGCGACGACCCGTTCAACGCTGGCTGGCTGCTTTCAGTCACCAAGACCTTGCGAGAGTTCGACGGTTGGGGCTTGGGTGTGAGCAACATCCCGGACAGCTACCTCCTCATCTTCGGCAAGCGGCTCATGGTCAGTGGGCGATTGGCGAGGTGTAGATCGGCGATGGAAGTCGTCGAGACTGCCAGGCGGCTCCTCAAGAGCGGCGGCAAGCGGTGGTGGCAGTTTTGGCGGTGAGGCGATCACCGTCATCGTGACACAGGTGTTCGAGTGAATTGTCAATGCCACGCAGACGGAAGGTATTCGCATGGCGGTGATCCTTCCCGATGATTTGCAAGCGTTTCTTCACCGGCGAGAACGCCTGCGGTACGACACCAGTTTCTGCGAGCCTGGCCAGATCGAGCTACTGCCGCTGGATCGGATTACCCTCGGCGAGGTGTGGATCGAACCCCGATGGAAATCCGACCCACAAGGCGATCCCCATGCTGGTGAAAAGGGCTACTACTTCTTTCCGGCTGTCAACTTGGTATCCGAGGCAGAGGGGTACAAACCCGAGTTCATTCTGTTGTGGCTGCCCAATGAACAACTGTACGGCACCTGGGACGACGAGCACTACAAGCTGTTCGTGTTCCCCGGTGTGACGTGGGCCGACATTGCGGCTGACCCCCGGCCGTATCTGGTAGCCCAATGGGAAGGACCGGAACCTGGGGTCGAGTTTGTCCCCAACGCGGCTCATTGCTTTCGGCCAGATCCACTTCACGAGTAGCCTGTGGGTTCCGTTCGTTGGGCTGATGGAGCTTCACGATGGCAGAAGAAACACAAACGGTGCTCTTTCTCTGCACGGGCAATTACTACCGCTCGCGACACGCCGAGGCCGTCTTCAACCACCACGCCGCAGCGGCCGCACTCGACTGGCGAGCGACCTCGCGTGGACTCGCCCCGGAATTCGGCGTCAACAACCACGGATTCATGTCCCGTTCGACCGCCGCTCGGTTGACCGCCCTCGGCATTCCGCAGGACGAGTATTTGCGACTCCCCGCCAGGGTGAGCGAAAGCGATCTCGCGGCGGCCCAACTGGTCATCGCTTTGAAGGAAGCGGAACACCGGCCACTTGTGGTGGAGCGTCACCCGGTCTGGGTCGAGAAAGTCGTCTTTTGGCATGTTCACGACATCGACTTCGCAACCCCCGACGTGGCCTTGCCGCAGATCGAGAAGCAGGTTCTGGAGTTGATCGCCGGGTTGGCTTCGCCGAACGGGTAACTCGGGGACACCAGTCTGACCGTGGCACCGACGAGCAGTCCCGCCGCACCGCAAGTCGCGATGGCGACACAGACCCAGCAGTGGTTATCGGCCACCAGGCCGGAAGAGGTTCCGCACCCGCCTTTCACAAAAATTAGACTTCTCTATCCTGTTTCCGAGGATAAGCTATATTGAAACAGGATTTCTTTGTCCGCTCTGTGCGAGAGCCGACCGATAGGGGTGACACCGTGACCACAACCAGAACCAGTCTCGGTCTGCTGGGTGGAGCAGTCGGGGTACTCTGCCTGGCCGTAACTCTGAACGCCGATCCGCCTCGCGTTTCGGCCGAGGGTGCGTCGAAGAAGGCGAAAGGCGAACCCGCCGAGAAACCGGACGACAAGCGTGTGTCGGTCGCCGTGGCGAAGGACCGGGCGAAGTTGATGCACGGGATCTATTCCGCCACCCTGGACGCGATGCACCACCGGTACTTTCGACGCGAGGGTGCCGTCCTCCCGGCACGGGCCATGGAGGACGTGTTTGCCGACATCGACAGGCAGACGATGATGAAATCGCGGTGGATCGCCGTGAACACCCCGGCCATGAGCGTCAACCACGAGCCGGAGACCGCGTTCGAGAAGAAGGCCGCCGCCGCGATCGCCGAGGGCAAAGCCGAGTTCGAGGGCGTCGAGAAGGGCTACTACCTGCGTGCGGGTGCCATCCCGCTGGGGACAGGGTGCGTGGGCTGCCACACGAAATTGTCCACGACGACCGACAAGACACCGCGTTTCGCGGGGCTGGTGATCTCCATCCCGGTGAACGACGAATAGCATCCGTTCTGCCGCCCCCACGGTTCGATCGAACTGTTGTTTCGACGAAGTGATCCAGTCGGCAAGAATCGTCCCTTCGATCACGCCGGGTGTGACTCGTTCAGACCCAGGAGATCGTACTCGTCGATTGACAACCGAAGTCGCAGCGGTCAACGCTTTCTTCTCCCTCGGTTGTTGATCACGCGGCAACAGCTTCCAGTTTGAGATTTGTCGCGGGCCAAGTGGCCCGCACCCGCAGGTACGCTTTCGCGGAATCAGCCATCGTGACGAGGGCCGCTCCCATCATGATCGCGTCCTTGATCACAAGTCTCCCGGCACCAGACAGAAGCGGAAACCCATGTTCTGGTCCGCCGCGATCAGGCACCCAGCACTCGGGAGTCGTGATCAGAAACGACAGGGTCACGAAAGACATCACGAAGACCAGGAAGCTGCCGATCGCCGCAGCCTGCGGGAGCCACGGGTGCAATGCAATCAGAAGCCCGTACAGGACGATCACGGAACCAAGCCCGATGGCAAACGGATAGGTTCGGTTCATCTCGTGCCACGCCAGGTTCGCGGGCACAACTGCTCCCTCGGGGTTCATGTGGCTCTTGTAGTTCCCAGCATCGGCGTAGAAGAAACTCATCACGGGGCTGTTCGCCACGAACGGCACGATCCCGTCTGCTTCGTACTTGTACGCCTTCAGGCCGCCGATCCACACCAGAACCACGACCAAGCCCACGCGGGTGACTGTAAGCCCGAGCCGGTCTGCCTTCGCCGCCACCTCGAAAAGCCGTGTGATGCTGTCCATTGTCCGTTCCCGCAGAATACCCCCGGCGTCACGCCCCAGGCTTCCGGGGATCGTTCGCGGGTATGGTGGCATTCTGCCCCGCGATCGCAGTTTGCGGAATGGACGGACGGGTCGAAGGCATGGACAGATTTCTCCCGCCTCGAATCTCCGTCTCGAACTCGCGGAAGTCGGTCGGGGAGAAGCCAGTCGCCTTCTTGAACATTCGGCTGAAATACAACTCGTCGTCGTACCCCACCTCGTGAGCAATCTCCTTGACGGGTCGCAGGGTGTGCAGCAATTCCCACTTCGCACGGTTGAGAATGCGTTCCTGGATGAGTTCGGTCAGGGTCTTGCCCAGGTGAGTTTTGACCGCCCGACCGAGAGCCTTCGGCGTGGTGTGCAACAGTTCGGCATAGTCGGCCGGTGAATGCAGTTTGCAATGGTGCTTCTCCACCAGTTCTCGCAACTCGGGCAACGGGGGTAGAAGTCGCCCGATGCCAGCCCCGCTTGCCACACCTTGTTGTTCTCGTTTCAGCCGGGTTGCCTGGACGAGCAGGATCTTCACGTACGACAGCAGAATCTCGGCGTGGGCCAGACCTGACCCGGCCAGTTCACCCCGTATCCGAGAAACCAGATCCCCGATCTCCTTGTTCAACTGCCCGTTCAAGGTGACGCTTGGCACACCGTAGGGGTCGTTGAACAGCACGCCATTACACCCGACCTCATGGTGATGCGTCTCGATGCACAGGAAGTTGGCGTGGAATCGAATGGCGGTGATCTGGACATCACCCTCAGGGGCGAGGCGGACGGCCTGATAGGGAACGAAGAACAACAAACACGGTGCGACGAACGGATGCGTTGCCTCGTCGCTCCAGAAAGTTCCGCTGCCGGATCGAACCCAGTAGATGGTGAAAAAGTTCGTCCTGTGTGGCCCGACAAGGCTGTTGATCTCGGGGTCGGCAACATCGAGAGCGACACCGCCATTCCGCGAGTCATAGAGAGACAACGCGACGTGAGATGTGGATGAATCACCGAACGAATCCGCGTGCGGCATTGCTGGTTCCTGATGCGTCTCGTGCTTCTCGGTATCGCTACTTCTTCGATTCGAGGGTATCGGTCATGAACCTCACGACCGATGCCACATCCTTCAGTCCATGCGGCTGGTGATCCTGGCCGGACTTCCAGTTACCGACGGGATGCGGCAGGGATGGGATCGCGGTATAGTCTACGCAACTCCCGCTCCCGTTCCTCTGCCCCGGTGACCCGTGATCCGACGCATCACTTCCCTGCTGGTGCTGTTGTCTCTTGCGGTTCCAGCCTCTGGTCTGGAGCCGATCCCGGACAAGCTCGTGGTGCTGACGTTCGACGACGCGAGCAAATCGCACCACAGCATTGCCCGACCGATCCTGTTGAAGCACAAGTTCGGGGCTACCTTCTTCGTCACGGAGGGATTCGACTTCCCGACGAACAAGAAGGATTACATGACCTGGGACGAGATCGAGCAGCTGAACAAGGACGGCTTCGAGATCGGTAACCACACGATCGACCACAAGGGCGTGACCGACAAGACGGTCGGAGATCTTGCAGCCCAAGTGAAAGCGATCAACGCTCGGTGCAAAGAACACAACATCCCGCAGCCGGTCAGCTTCGCGTACCCCGGCAACGCGATCACCAAAGAGGCACTGCCGATCCTGAAAGATCTCGGCATCAAGTTCGCCCGTCGCGGCGGTGCACCGGAGTATCCGTACAAGGAGGGTCGCGGGTTCGCCTACGAACCCGGCCTCGACCATCCGCTGCTCGTTCCCTCCGCTGGCGATTCGCGACCAACCTGGACCCTGGACGACCTCAAGGTGGCCGTCTCGCAAGCCCGGCACGGCAAGATCGCAGTGTTGCAATTCCACGGCGTTCCCGACACGGCCCACGACTGGGTGACCACCAAGAAGGAACAGTTCGAGGCGTTCATGAGGTATCTCGCGGACGAGAAGTTCACAGTGATTGCACTCCGCGATCTGGCCAAGTTTGTCGATCCCGATGTGGTGCCATCTAACCCGTTCGGAGCAATCGAGGACCGACAGAAGCTCCTCGAAGCGAAGCGTGACCCGAGCAACGCTCGCCCTGCGAAAGGTGACGACGAACTCCGATACTGGCTCGACAACGCACTCGTGAATCATCGTTTCACGGCGACCGAGGCAGGGGCCGCGTTGGGACTGACGGCCGACGAAGTGGCCACTGCGACGAAGCGACTCGGCTTCGATCCGACGAAGCGACCTGAGCGGAAGCCCGGTGATCCACTTCTCGTGCTTCCGTATCCGGGCGGGCGACATCCGCGAACTGGGTTCCGCGATGGGGCGATTCGTCCGCAACGCGAAACCAAGGCGAGCGTGTTCGCTCCGTGGGCCGATGGGGGTTACGCGGTTGCTGACGTTCCCGAGGCTGTGTGGTTCGAGCCTGCCCCGAAGAAGCCCGAGTTGCTCTACCTCGCACACACTCATGTTCCGACCACCTGGGATCGGCAGAAGGTGACTCTTGATCCGCTGGAGTGGACACGAAACAAGGATGGATCACTGACCCTGGAACGCACGCTGCCGAACAAGGTCACGCTCGCGTCGAAAGTGGTGCCGGGCAAGGACGGCGTGCGGATGGAGTTCCGTGTCACGAACGGCTCGGATCAGAAGCTCACCGGGTTGCGGGTGCAGATGTGCGTGATGCTCGCGGGATTGACCGGCTTCGACAAGTTGACGAACGAGAACAAGGTCTTCGCTTCCCCGTTCGCCGCGTGCAAGGACGCGACCGGTAAGCGATGGATCATCACCGCTTGGGAGCGGTGCGGGCGGGCTTGGGGCAACCCGCCGTGCCCGTGCATCCACGCCGATCCGGTGGTCGAAGACTGCCCGGCCGGAGAGACGAAGTCCGTTCGCGGATGGCTGTCCTTCTACGAGGGCACCGAGATCGACGCGGAACTGAAGCGGCTGAAGACGGTTGCTTTCGAGTGAATGTCCTATGGTCCGAGGCTTCGTCCCGGAGCGGAAGGCCGTTGCCGTGTCTCCCCGGTGCGGCGATTGCGTTTGTGATTAAGTGGTCCCGGTCCAGCGTTCAATCGGGGAAAACGGAATGTTGCGTCTCCTGTTCGGAATGGTGGCGTTCGTCGCCGGGCTGGCGTTGATCGTCTCCCCAGCTGTGTCTCAACCACCGGGCGGCAAGGATGGAAAGGGCAAAGACGGCAAGGGTGGTCCGCCACGGTTCGAGTTGGGTCAGGTGTTCCCGCCGCCACTGCTCGCGGAGTTGAAACTGACCCCCGAGCAGGAGAAGGAACTCGATGCCATTCGCAAAGACCTGAAGACCAAACTGGACAAACTGCTGACGGATGAGCAGAAGAAGACAGTCGAGAACTTCCGCCCTCGCGGTCCAGGCGGTCCCGAACCGCGTCCGATTGATGTGGCACCGTTGCCGGCTGCTGCACGGTTGAACTTGCACGGTTCGCTGAAACCCGTGGGGGACGAGAAAGCACCATTCGTGTTGACGGGCGACACCACCGAAGGTTTGCTTGGCGATGCACGGCTGGAACACAACGGCAGTGGCATCCGCTTCCTTTCTGGAGAGGATCTCAACAAGGACGGTGTGCGGGCCGGGAGTGCGACTTGCGGCGTGACCGGCTTGAGGGTCGAGAAGGGTCGGTGGTATCGCGTGAGAGTTCGCGGGTTGGCTCAGGATGACTTCGCGGTTGAGAAGGACGACCTGTTCATCAAGGTCGAGTTCTTCAAGGACGACGGGAAGAACCCGCTCGACTTCATCAAGAAGTCCATCTACCCGCAGGTTGAACTGGAGCGGAAGAGCCTTGCGGACTCCGGGACGAACAAGAGCCTTGGCCTCGCGACGTGGCGGACCTACTCGATCAACGTGCGAACGCCGTACGCGGAAGTGGACACGCTCAAGGTGAGCGTCGGCTTCGGGAACGGTATCGGGAAAGCGAAAGGGTCGGAGTTCTGGGTCTCCGAGGTCGATATCTCACCGATCCCGGACCCGGCGGACTACATCCCACCAACGAAGCCTTCCACGGATCGCAACCCACCGGCTCTCAAGTCCCTGGTGAAGCTCGGTGGGCGGTGGTATTACGACCCTCGGGGCGGCAGCAAAGACCCCCCAAAACAGTTCGATCACACCAACGCCGACCGTCTCTACTACCTCTCGGATCGGCTTGAAACACCGTTCGTCGGCAACATGTCCGCGTGGCTCCGGCGGGGTTACCTGGACCGCGACGGAAACACCGTTGAGAAGGACCAGTTCGTGCCGGACGCGGTCGTGATCTCGTTCACCGAGAAGCATCTCGTGATGAAGTCGAAGAACCTCCCGAACCACCCGACAGCCGTGTTCCCCGACCGGAGCCGGTTCCTCGACGGGAACCCGAATGTGATTCGGGAGCAACGCGACACCTGGTACATTCCCCTGGAGCCGAAGCCGAACCCGACCAGGGCGGCAGCAATGACGATGGAGAACAAGCGGGGTCTGCCGATGGGACCGATCGGAGTCGCGGTCAATGGCGTGGTGTTCTTCAACCCGTTCGACCACATCACGGAGGCGGACGCGGTGTGGCGACTCGACCGCTGCTGTGGCCACCCCAGCCCGAGCAGCGAGTATCACTACCACAAGTATCCGGTGTGCGTGAATACCCCATGGGCCGACGACGGCAGCGAGCACTCACCGCTCATCGGGTTCGCGTTCGACGGCTTCCCGGTGTACGGGCCATACGAATCGAAGGGCCTGCTGGCGAAGGACTCGAAGGACAACCCGCTGAACGAATACAACCTGCATGAGGACGATGCTCGCGGCCCGCACTACCACGTCACACCCGGCAAGTTCCCGCACATCATCGGAGGCTACTGGGGCGAGATGGATCCGAATAACAGATCCGCGAAGAAAGGCCCACCGAAGAAGTGACTGCACTGTCCCGAACACCGATCACGAGAGGTGACCCAATGAGCCTCGTTTTCCCACTCACCACTGCGGTCGTCTGGCGTCGGCGACGACGGCACACCCGACTGGAGAGGCCGGTTGGACGACAGCAGGGCCGCTGAAAGTTAGTTCGTGATGCTGGCGATCCTCGTTGCTGAGCATCACGGTCGTGCTTCGACGTGCATCCTTCGTGCCCAGGAAACCATCGCCAGGAACCCAGTGAACCCCGACAATAGAAACACCGCCGTGATCCCTCCCACCCAAAGACCGTGAAGGCCCCACTGCAAAGCGGTTTCCTGGTCACGATAACACGCCAGCAACACGGCACCAACGCCCGCACCGCAGACCATCCCACCGAACGGGCTGATCCAGTTCTCCTTCCACTTCGCCAGCAACCCGCCGAGAACTCGTCCGACGATGCCACCAGTGAGACTCCCGATGAATGGAGTTCCCCACGGATAGTGGACAGCGTTTAGCGGTGAATCGGGTTGTGCGTCCGTTCATACTCAGCCGGGGCAACGTACCCCAGCGTTGAGTGTCGCCGAACGCGGTTGTAAAACGTCTCGATGTACTCGAAGATGCTC
>JAIOPV010000062.1 GCA_021413735.1 Planctomycetota bacterium | reverse complement strand
AATCGCAGTGGCGACTGCTGGGTAAACCTTCCCAACGGGAACGTGCGTCGAGCCTGCTGATCCGCGACCAGCGGCCAGATCGGTTGCGCTCTCGAAGTACGTGATCCGCCGGGCTGGTACGTTCGTTCGGTGAGGTCACACCTGTTTCAAAGCGGCTACGACGGACGCCCTTTCGAGGCAGGTTCCAGGCACCCGCAGGCCGTGGTCACGCCGAGCTCCGGTGCTGGCTTGTACCGCGTGTGGCCGACGATGATTGCGTCCTGCTCAGCTGCTCATCAACGACCAAAGGTTGGCGGAAACCGAAGGCTCGCAATGACGCGGCGACGGCATCGACGCTGGCGTCGTTGAATCGCGGGTTATTGGTTTACCCACCCATCCCTTTCCACACATCACGTTTGTTCATCGTTGAGGAGTCGTGAGATGGTGATGTGCTTGGCTTCTGGGAACCGGGTGCGTGGCGGGCGTGGCAGTCTCAGCTTCTTTGGTCCGCGGGTTGCTTGTCGATACCGCTTCAGGTTCGCATTGCGGTGAACTGTCGTCTCTCGGCTCGGATCACTTCTGCCTCGGCGGTTGCCAGGTCAGCCTCACCTGTTGCTCGGTTCGCTTTCGCACGTGTCAGTGCGTACTGACTGAGAACGCGGCCTGCCGAATTCTCAGTCACCCATCTGATGAGCCGAATCACGTTGTCCCGGCGGCTACGCCCTCGACCGCCAGCGCTTTGGCTGGAGTCTTTCCCACTTCGATAAGCCCAGCTTTCTTGCCGAATTGGAGCGATTGCTCCGCCGTCGTGGTGGCGAAGAGATGCATGACCCGAGCGATGATGCCAGTCCAACCGGTCTGATGGCTCGCTCCGAGACCGGCTCCGTTGTCGCCATGGAAGTATTCGTAGAAGAGGATGAGATCCTTCCAGTGAGGGTCGTTCTGGAACTTCTCGGTGCCGCCGTAGACTGGGCGGTGACCATCCTTGTCCTTTGTGAAGATGGAGGTCAACCGGCGGGCGATCTCCTCAGCTACCTGATACAAGTTCATGCGGTGTCCGGAGCCGGTCGGACACTCCACGGTGAAGTCGTTACCGTAATAGCTGTAGTACTGCAACAACGCCCGGATTATGAGCGCGTTGACCGGCATCCAGATCGGTCCACGCCAGTTCGAGTTGCCGCCGAACATTCCCGTGTCGGACTCGGCCGGGAGGTAGTCCACGCGATACTCCTGACCACCCACGTTCATCACGAACGGGTGCTTCTCATGGAAGCGCGACAGCGAGCGGATGCCGACGGGGCTGAGGAACTCATTCTCGTCGAGCATCTTTTCCAGCACACGCCGGAGTTTGGTCTCGTCGAGAATTGCGCCGAGTTTACGGTTCGCAACGCCGGGTTTGCCCGGGTCATGGATCGACGCGCGGACTTCGGGTCGCGAGTCGAGGAACCACTTGAGCCTCGCGCCGAGTTCGGGGTACTTGGTCAGGAGTTGCCCTTCGAACACCGTGGTCGCACACAGTGGCAGCAGACCCACCATCGAGCGTACCTTCAACCGCTCGGCGCGACCGTCTGGCAATCGCAGCACATCGTAGAAGAACCCGTCTTCTTCATCCCACATCCCCACTTCACCGCCCATGTGCGTCATGGACGAAGCGATCCACAGGAAGTGCTCGGTGAACTTCAGAGCCATGTCGGCATAGTCCGGGTCGCTCATCGCCAACTCAGCTGCGATCTCGAGCATGTTCAGGGAAAAGAGCGCCATCCAGGCTGTGCCATCGGCCTGTTCCAGATACCCGCCCGTTGGCAGTGGTGAGCTCCGGTCGAACACGCCGATGTTGTCCAGACCCAGGAACCCACCCTCGAACACGTTCCGGCCGGTTCGGTCCTTGCGGTTCACCCACCAGGTGAAGTTCAGAAGCAATTTCTGGAAACTGCTCTTCAGCCAGTCTTTGTCGCCCTCACCGGTCTTCACCTTTTCAATTGCGTAAGCGAACCCGGTGGCCCACGCGTGCACCGGCGGATTCACGTCGCCGAAGTTCCACTCGTAGGCCGGGATCTGCCCGTTGGGGTGCATATAGCGTTCGCGGAGCATCAGTTTGAGTTGCTGCTTGCCGAACTCCGGATCGACAAGCGTGAGGGCGAGGACGTGGAACGCGAGATCCCACGCCGCGTACCACGGATATTCCCACTTGTCCGGCATCGAGATGATGTCGCCGTTGTACATGTGGTGCCAGTGGTCGTTCCGCGGTGCCTGCTTCCGATTCGCCTTGAACGGATCGGAACCGCGTTCTTCGAGCCATTTGTCCACGTCGTAGTGGTAAAACTGTTTGCTCCACATCATGCCAGCCAGCGCTTGCCGCATGACGTTCTTCTCGTCAGCACTGAGCGATGCCGGAATGACCTCGGCATAGAACTCGTTGGCTTCCTTTCGCCGAGCATCCATCACAGTCTCGAACGCATCTCCGAACGGACTGCCCTTCGTGCCGTTGCTCTGAACCAACGCCGCCGGCGCGACGTCGGACAACCGCACCCTAACGACGCGGGACTCGCCTGCGGGCACGGTGAGTTGGTAATGCGCCGCGACCTTGCTGCCAGTCTTCTCCGGATTCACGCAGCCCTGTTGTCCGTTGACCACGCAGTTATTGATGCTGTCCTTCACGTGGGGCGTGCGATTCGGGATGCCGAAGATCCGCTGCGTGTTGGTTTCGTTCTCGGTGAACAGCAAAGGGGTGTCGTTCTCGCAGTACAGGTAGCGTTCGCCGACAACGGGATGGATGGCCTGAACAATGCTTCGAGTTGTGCCTCCGGGAACTTGCCGCATAGCGGGGCGTTCGGGTCCGGTGAACCATGACCACTCATTCCGGAACCACAGGGTTGGCAACAGGTGGATGTCTGCGGCCTCTGGTCCGCGGTTATGGACAGTGATGCAGACCAGCACGTCCTCAGGCGACGCCTTGGCGTATTCGACGAAGACATCGAAGTAACGGTTCTCGTCGAACACGCCGGTGTCGAGCAACTCGTACTCAAGTTCGGTACGACTTCGCTTCTTGTTGGTTTGAACGAGGTTGTCGTAGGGGAATTCAGCCTGTGGGTACTTGTAGAGATACTTCATGTACGAGTGCGTGGGGGTGCTATCGAGGTAGAAGTAGTACTCCTTTGCGTCCTCACCGTGGTTCCCCTCGGCGTTGGTCAGCCCGAACAAACGCTCCTTCAGGATGGGATCTTTGCCGTTCCAGAGTGCCAGCGCGAAGCACAGATGCTGTTTGTCGTCGGAGATGCCCGCGATCCCGTCTTCGCCCCAACGATAGGCACGCGAACGCGCCTGATCGTGGCTGAAGTAGTCCCAGGCGTTGCCGCCTTCGCTGTAGTCCTCGCGGACGGTTCCCCATTGCCGTTCGCTCAGGTACGGTCCCCACTTCTTCCAGGGGGTCTGTGGTTCCTTTGCGTCCTGCAATCGGACCTGTTCCGCGTTCATCGAAGCACTCGTTCTCGTTGAGGTGATGGATTGTGAAACATCTGCGAAGCTTGTAAGGCACGAGATCTGTTCGGGTCAGTGACAGTGGACTGTCACTGTAGCATGTTCCCAGATTAAACAGAGAAAAACTCTCCTGAATTCACTCGCAAGGTAACCGAAGCATGTATCGATAATGCCCAGGGACGGCTTCCAACTCTGTCTCCTCGGTGGGATAGAAGGGCTGCCGATCATCCCAGGGGGAGTCAGTGGGTGGCAATGTCCAAAAGTTCCCGTCACCATCACGGATAATCCATTGCCCACTCGCCCGGTCCACATAGATGGCGACGTGTTTCTTCATTGTGAGCATCACTCACTCCTTTTGATGCAGTTCCGGGAGTCGAGAGGTTTTACTACTTGTTGCCCATTGGTTGGTCGCCTTCGGGCTGTGGGATCCGGACAAGCATGAACTGCTGTCGATTGTCCTTGCTGAAATGAACCAGCATGGTAGTCTCGTCCTTGGTCAGATTCGCAATGCCAGCCTCATACACCGGACTCTTGCGATCCCCGACAGTCCACGCCGCCCGTTGAGTCTTCTTGTCCACCGATCCGTAAACGGGCTCTGTCGTGTCAGTCAACGCGTTGTAATAGTTTCCTCGAATGAGCCCTTCTTTGCTCACAGCGAGTTGGAAAATGTTCGTGGACTTCTCCTCGCCCTCCTGCACCATTGCGAACACCCCCAGGAGTTCGAAATCGTCTGGTTTCGGTTCGTTCGTGGTTGCCTTGCCCGTGGTCGCGATCTCGGTGGCTTGCTGTGCGTATTGCTCGGCGGGAACTTCCGTGTCACCGTTGATCGTGACCGTGTCGCCAGAGTAGACAACTGTATCACCATAGTCGTAGTAAGCCGGTTCCGAGGGATAACTGCAATAACTGGACACGGCACCCCACGCTGGCGCAGCCCAGATGCGAGCAGCAGTCCAACCTGCGGCGTACCAGGCTCCGGGATACCTGGCGTACCACCCACGGTTGAACGTGTTGTAATACCCAAAATTCGTGCGAACCACGCCGCCCGTCGTTGCGAGAGCCCCACGACCGGCGTAATAGGTGCCGTATGGCGAGCGTGCGGCAACACCACGCGAACCAGCCACCGCGACCCCTCCGGGACCAACAGCAACCCCACCGCGAGTTCCCCCCGCGATTGAGCCATACGGACCAACCGCAGCTGCGTGACGCCCATACCCTGAGACCGTTGTTCCGCCCACTCCGGTCGCCGTGCCAACTCGCGCTCCGCCGGCGACGGCACCATGCGGACCAACTGCGACGCCTCCGTGATAGGCGGAACTGAACGATCCACCAGGACCACTTCCGGTTGTCACACCGGCGCGATGCCCCACGGCATTTCCGCCTGGACCGGCAATCCCACTCGCACCGCCGACCTTGGTGGCAGTCTTTCCGCCGGGAGTCGTCACTTGGACTGCTCCCGCGCCTCTCCCGTAGTTCACACCACCAGCGGTGGTGCCACCTCTGCCGGCTCCAGCGTAGTTGATCGTCGTTCCCCGCTGCGTGGTGTAAGAGCCGCTGCCCGCACCGGCGGATCGAGTGCCACCCGCAGGACCGATCACGGAGCGGCTTGCGTGGGAGTTGACTCCGGCACCGACGTGTGTCGCACCAACACGGGCTCCCCCACCACTGATCCCGCCTCCCGCTCTCCCGCCGCCTCGACCACCACGCTGTGCCTGCGATTCGTGCCCAGCCGAGAGCAAAATCAAACCCGCCATCCCAATCACGAATGTTGTCCGACGCATTGGTGTGTCCTCATGGTGCGGTTACCTGGTCGCCCCGCGACCACTGGTTGCGCTCGCGGGAACGAAGGTTACTTCTTCTCGCCCATTGGTTGGTCGCCTTCGGGCGGGGGCAGCCGAACCAGTGTGAACTGCTGTCGGTTCTCTTTGCTGAAGTGGACCAGCATGGTAGTCTCGTTTTGTGTGAGGTTCTCAATGCCGGCCTCGTACACCGGGCTCTTGCGATCCCCGACAGTCCATGCCGCCCGCTGAGTCTTCTTGTCCACTGCTCCGGAGACAGGTTCAGTTGTGTCGGTGAGTGCGTTGTAGTATTCACCACCAATGATCCCGTCCTTGTTGATAGCGAGCTGGAAGATGTTGGTGGACTTCTCTTCGCCCTGCCCCACCATCGCGAACACACCCAGCGGTTGCCACTCACCCATCTTCGGATCGACCTTCGCTTCTTTGCCGGTCATTGCGATGTCGGTGGCCTGCTGCGCGTACTGGTCAGCGGGAACCTCCGTATCGCCGTTGATGGTAACGGTGTTGCCCGAGTACACGACCGACTCGCCATAATCGTAAGACATCGGCTCCGCGGGATAACCGCCGTAGCTGGAGAGTGCGGCCCAGGTGATGGGACGCCAGGTCGGTCCAAGCCAGCGAGCCGTGAGAACGGGATACTGCGTCGCGAAGGCGTGGAAGTTTGTCCGGACTGCGGTGCCCGTTGCAGCGAGAGTTGTTCGCGAAGCGTAAGTCGTACCGTAAGTCGTCTTCCCCGCGACAGTCCGCGAGCCTGCGACAGCAGTACCTCCGGGACCGGTCGTCCCCGCCACCTTCGTGCCACCAGCGACGGCCCCATACGGCCCGACAGCAGCACCACCATGAGCAGCACCACTCACGGTTTGACCTGCGGCGTTGGTTGCAGTGCCAACACGGGTTCCCGCTGTTGCAGCACCTTGCGGCCCCACGGCAACTCCGCCCTTATAAGCACTGGCAGCAGTGCCGTTTGGCCCGCTGGCTGTCGTCACTCCACTCCTGCCTGCGACCCCATTCCCGCCAGGTCCCGCGACCCCGCCAGCAGTGCCGGCCTTGGTGACTGTTTGGCCACCAGGAGTTGTCACCTGGACCGCTCCAGCACCCTTGCCGTAGTTCACACCACCGGCTGTGGTGCCGCCTTTGCCGGCCCCAGCGTAATTGATCGTCGATCCCCCAGCAGTGGTGTAGGACCCGCTACCCGAACCAGTGGTTTTGGTTCCGCCTGCCGGTCCAACAACGGTATTCCGAGTGCCGCCTCCAGTTCCGGTTCCTGCAACAGGCGCGGACGCAATTGCTGGACGAGCACCAACGCTGCCCCCACCAACGCCCATCGCGCCTCCTCGGCCCCCGCCCCCACCTCCCCCTCGGCCGCCTCGCTGGGCATGCGACTCGTGCCCTGCGGCGAGCAGGATGAAAGCCGACACACCAATCACGAACGTTATCCGACGCATGATCGATTCCTCCTGGTGTGATTGGGTGCTCACTTCTTGGCTTTCACGCGGGTGACCTTGATCGGGGGCAGGTCTGGCAGCTCTTCATCGTCGATTGCCCGCTCCGTCACGTGCCAGAGGAACGAGTCGTTATCGATCTGTGTCATGATGTTCGTGGTGGTGACAACTCGGCCGTCCGTCGTCACCGCACGAGCTGTGTAAACCCACTTCTTCCCATCGCGGGAAATGTCCGTGCCGCCGATTCCGCCCTCGTCCTCGAATGTCCAACTGTGAAGCATCCCGGTGGAGGGGTCCTTGCCGATCATCTGCATGCCCGTGAAATTCTTGCCGCCCTGGGTGATGGAGAAATCGCAGCGGATGAACGATTTGTTCGCGGTCCACTCGTACTTCGAGTTGACCGTCATTCCGTCGCGTTTCGCCTCCCACGTTCCAATAAGCCATTCCAGATCGCGGAGTGAGAGGCCATCACCCGGCCACTCGCGTGCAATGGCGACGAGCCACTTCCCGTCTTCGCGGGTGTAAAGGAAGCTGCACTTGCTGACGACGAGTTCCTTCTTCTTCCCCCGCTGGAGTTTGAAGTGCCCCTCGACAACCGCGTTGTCGCGTGATGGGAACTTGATCGAATCAACTTCGATCTCCATCGAATTGTCTGGATTCTTGGCGAAGAACTCGGTGTATGCCTTTTCGAGTGCCGCGCGGCCGCTGAACGTGGTGCCGTCGTCGCTGGTGTACTCGCCCTCGGTGGTCCACAACGAGGCAACAGCCTTGCCGTCGCCTTTCTTGAAGCCAGCCGCGAATCCGTCGAGCGCTTTCAAGATGGCGGCCTTGTCTGTTGCCCGATCATCGGGCGCGGCAGCCGCAACTGGAACGATCTGGGGGTTTCCAGGGATAACAGGAAGTTGCCCCGCGGTGCCGGAGTGGTTCCCGCCGAACGCGAGCCATCCCGTAGCGATGGCGAAACCACCAAATACTGCGATCCGTGACAACGAGAGACGTTGCGAACTCATTGTTAGACTCCTGATGAATGCCGGGGGACCAAGGGCACGAACGTATTGGGCACAGTTGCGACTTCACTCTGCGTCGAGCTTCTTGCGGGCTTCCACAAGGCGTTTCTTCTGCTCATCCGTCACTTCGGGGTACTTCAGATTGAGTTTTCGGATCGTGGTTGTCACGATATCCGCGACCACAGCTCGAGTGATCCATTTGTAGTCTGCGGGGATCACATACCACGGAGCAGGCCCGGTGCTTGTGGCGGCGAGCGCGTCCTCGTAAGCCTTCGTGTAGTCGTCCCAGAATCCGCGTTCAGCCATGTCTGACGCAGAGAACTTCCAGTTCTTCTCGGGTCGTTCCAGGCGTTCAAGGAATCGCCGCTTCTGCTCGTCCTTCGAGACGTTCAGAAAAAACTTCAGGATGACGGTTCCGTTGCGAACGAGGTGCTGCTCGAAGGCGTTGATGTCCTCATAACGTTCCTCCCAGAACTTCTTTCCGACCTGCTCCTTCTCTCGTGGAAGTTGTCTGCCGAGCAGTTCTGGGTGAACCTTCACGACGAGCACGTCTTCATAGTACGACCGGTTGAAGATACCGATTCGCCCGCGCTCGGGAAGGCACTTCGCGTAACGCCACAGGAAGTTGTGTTGCAGTTCCTCGCTCGAAGGCTTCTTGAAGCTGAACACCTGACATCCTTGCGGGTTCACGCCACTCATGACGTGCTTGATCGTACCGTCCTTGCCGGCCGCATCCATTGCCTGAAGCACGATCAATAATGAATAGCGACTGTCCGCATAAAGCAAGTCCTGTGCCTGTGCGAGATCTGTGAGACTTTTGGTGAGAACTTCTTGAGCACGTTCCTTGACTGCGTCCTTCCCGAAGTCCTCGAATTCAGCGCTCTGCTTCCAGCCGGGATTGTGATCCTTGAGCTTGAGCTTCTTTCCAACCGGAACACGGAACAGATCGATGATGTCTTTGCGAAGCATGTTTCACCTCAGTCTTGGAGTCAGATGTGCGGTTTTGATTCACGAACTGTGCGGTTCTGACTGGAGGTTGGTTATCGATGATACCTTCGCAAGGTGGCGAGCCGCAACGAGTAGCACGACTAATCCGGCGAGCGTTGAAACGAGCAGCATCACCACAACACCTGGGTCGTCAGCAAAGTTTTGGGTGGCGATCAGTAACGCAGCAGCCACGTTCCGCTGCCCCGTGCCCAGCCCGAGTACCGACCGCGTGCCCAGAGCAGGTCCGCCCATCGCGTATCCCGCAGCGAGTGACAACGACACGAACAGGACCCCGACCGCAACCGCCCCACTTCCAAAGGTTCCAAGCATGGCCTGGAAATTCAGCCCAATCAGAAGCACCAGCGCCACGAGCATGCTGATGTTCGACACCTTCCCGAAGACGGGTTGCAGTCGTGATGCCCAGCGATCGGAGCGGCCCTTGGCAACCATCCCAGCCGCGAGTGGCAGCAACATGGTGAACAGGAGCGGTCGCAACAGTGGCCAGGGTTCCGCTGATAGGCCAGGCACCATCAGCGGCAATGCGATCGGCATGAATACGACGCTGGCAACCATCAACAGCAACATGAGGCCAACCGAAAAGGCGATATCGCCGTTGCAAACTTCCGCGAGTTTTGGAAGAAACGGTGCTCCAGCCGCGCCGCCGAGCAGAAGCAAGCCAATCGCGTGCGACCGATCCAGCGGAATCAATTCCGTCAAGCCGTAAGCGATCCCCGGTGCGATGACGAAGTTCGCCAGCAACGCGAGCAGCACCAAACGGACGCGACGAAGTGGCGTCACGATGGCTCGCACGCTCAGCCCAAGTCCTGCCGTGACCATACACGTCACGACGAAGACAAGGACCGCGAACTTCGACGCGCTTTCAAGGAACTCCCACACAATTCCCCCTTCACGAATCCGATCCACCCACACCCTGGTAATCGGCCACTTCGGCCCTCTTGCGGTCCGCCTCGTCGGGGAACCACCCGAGGCCCCACCGCGACAAGGTGATTGTCATCGAGTTGGGCTGTGCAGCGTTCAAGAACCGACGCAAACGCCCGATCATGACAGTCGGGCTTGGTGAGTGCTTCAAACTGCCCGTGAAGGAGTGGGGTTGCGCTCTCCCCTCGGAAGACTGAGTACTTGTCCCGTGGCGAGGAACTTGACGTTGGTTCCGCCGATATCGATCGCGAGGATGTTCACGGGCATTTCCTTGGGGCAGCGAAACGACTAAAAATCGATGTAGAGAAGATCATCTGCCACCTGCACACAGTACAATCGCCCGGCATCCCTCGAGAGCGCTGTAATTCCCGGCTCGCACTTCCAACGGGTGAGCGAATGGCACCGCATGACGATCATCCGCCTCGGTGGCAGCCCGCGCCTCGTTCTTATCGCCGACTTTCATGCCTCCACTCCTGTGGCGGGGCATCACGCACTCGCCGTGCCGAACCTGTCCCCATGCCTAGATTCGACGATTTGACGCGGCATTCCGGCTCCAATCCACTCATTTCCTGCTGCCTCGTCACGTCAGACGCATTCCGGATTCGCAAGTCGCGTCGTTCCCGCACAGGTGTTGTCGAAATGGCACATCAGCGTGACGGACTCGTTTCACCGACCCGTTGTGCTCAGTGTTTCCGATCATCCGTTGAGCCTCTGTCACGATGGCTTCGAAGTGTGACTGGCTCTTGAAGCTCTCCGCGTAAAGTTTGGATGCTTTACGCGTTCAGGAGTGACAGATCGTCCCACGTCTGGAAGTGGTGGGTCGTCAAGGTTGCGAGTTGCACTCGGTGCTTCGTCATAGAGATGGTGGCGGCTGTTCAGCACTTCCTTCTTCACAAACTTCCACAGACGCTCAATCAGGTTCAGATTCGGTGAATGCGACGGCAGGAACACCAACCACCCCAGAGCCGCGATCTTGCCCAGCAACGCACACTGACGTCGCCGTGATGTACGTCGTGGACGGGGAGCGCAAAGGCTCGGGGTGTCAGCCCTCCGGAAAGTCTGTCCGCTGGAGTTGCTGCAACCAGTTGGGGAATTGGTTCCGAACTCGGTGCCTGTGCGGCCACTGAATTGTCCAAGATGTTACCCCTGATTTCGCTCACTGTCTGGTAGCGGTTCGGCACCTTCAGGCGGCACGCCGTGGCCGGCCTTCACATATTCCGCACGCATTGCCGCATACTCCTCCGGCGTCAACTCCGTTAGCGAATCGTCCGGTATCGTCGGCTGACATGCCGGGTTCACCTTCCCCGCCATTCCACGCTTGAAGATCTGCTTCAGAAACGGGATGCACCAGCCGCAGCCGGTGCCCGCGCCGCCACATTCCGACAACTGACTCGGCACCTTCGGATTGTTCAAACGCACCCAATTCACCAGCTTCCGATGGCTGACGTGAAAACAATAACACACCTTGTCGTCGAGGTTCATCGCGGTCCGCCGAATAGCACAGGGGAGCACACACCGGGCTTATTATCCCCGTGTTGCATCCTGTCCGGCAAGACGAAGGGCAAATCGTGAGCCAGCGCGTTCTTCTGTGCGGGCTTGGTTGTGATCGACACGCCCCACGATCAGCAACCCAAAGGCGTTCTCGCTGTCAGGGGCGATTGCCACCGGTCCGATGATTTGCGAGGTGTCATACGCCCAAGATGTGGAAAGCATGCTTTCTGGGGCGGCATTGGTTTCATCCCGGTACCTCAACCAGGGACCGGGATGGTTCGGGCACAGGAACCGGGATTACAACTCCGGAACGAGGGCTGAGAGCTTGGGAATCAGCGAATCAACGGGAACGTGCGGTTCCCCGCGAGTTCGATCGCTACTGCCTTCGGGCGTTCACAACGACCGTCACCGGTACCTCGTCTTTCGCCTTTTCCGCACCCGCTGCCATACCGAACGCCGTTTGACTGATCGGGAAAGTTGCCTCGAACGCTGCGGCATCTGGCCCGATGACCACCCGTGCAGGGAACGTCACCGTTTGGGTTCCTCCATGGATTGTGAACGCACCACTCACCCGGTGAGTTGTTCCATTCGTGCCGGGTTCGGGTTCGATCCGTGTGGACTCGAATGTCGCAATCGGGAACTGCTTCGCGTCGAGGAAGTCTCCACGCTTGAGGTGCAATGTCAAGAGCGGGATCCGGGTACGCAGCGATTCGATCTCGATTTTCACTGCCAGCCGGGAATCTTTCGGGTCTTCTGTCGGCAATTCCCACTGGCCGCTCAACCGATCGAACGCCCCCTCATGCGAAGTGCTCCCTGCGGAGCCAATGAAGGTGACATGGGTGTTCTCGGCAGAGAGCGACACCATTCGCTTCGAGGCTACTGACGCGCCTCCAGCCACAGGAGGTGAGGGTTGTCCACCTGCCGGGCGAACGGCGCTATCGACTGACTGTGTGTGATGGAGGCGGGTCGAACAGCCACCTCCCCACACAGCCACCAACACTCCAAGAATTCCGTATTTCCACATTGTCGGCTCCCTCCGAAGATTTCATCTGGCCGACAGGGTTTATGGGAGTTGTTTGCTAACAGCCGTCGCGATTCGACCGAAAGCAGCGGCTGGGAGATCGACGAATGTGTCGGTGACTGTGTAGTCCTTGTAAATCATGATCGTGTTTTCCGCGGCAGGGTTGATCCGGTAGGATTTCAAATCCGCTGCACGGGATTTCGGGTTCAAATAACACAGCGCTACTTCCGCGATTTTGACTTCCTCGGCGAGTTGTGCCAGACGTTCGGGACTGGCATCGAGAATTGTTACGACAATTCGCAATCCGGTTTTCTTCTTCTCCAGCGCCAATGCCTCAAGTTTGGATGTGAGTGCCGTGGTGTTGGATGTGTCTTTGGCGAAGACAAGCACGACCGGTTTTTCCAGATAGGTACAGACTGGGCAGGCATTCGTTCCCCGATCTGGTCCCGCAACATGCTTCGGGTTCCAGGGTTCAACTGACTCCTTGGGTAGAAGTCCGGATTTCGTCGGCTCGGTCGCGCCACTCCAACCGAGCGTCAGCAACCAAGCGATCGCTGCGAAAGCGAGATGCCCTCTCGTCATTGCTCATACTCCAATGGCAGGATCGGTCCCGGCGCGGTGATTCCATCGCGGGACGTCCTCGAAGCAGTGCGGCTTGGGGCTTGGGTGCTGCCGTATATCCATCACCGCTCGTTCGGGCAAGTCGAAGTGGACGTGTTCAGAAATCAATCGAACTGCCTTGACGCTTCGTATCTCCCGCGGCACAGTCCCCACCGCCAGACCGAGGAGATCGCGGATGAGGATCGCTACCAATTGGTTGTGGGCCTTGGGACTCTTGCTGGGAGCCTCTTGCACCGCCCCTCAAATGCCCGGAGACCACAATGCCGATGTTCATTCAAATACCGCGAGACGGTCGTTCATTTCGACTTACCTTCCGGGATTGGTAAAAGGCCAGCCACGAGACGATCCGTCGCCGACTTCTGTTCCCGCTCGGCCCGATGCCGCGGATACGTTTGCCGATTCCGAAGTAGCAGTCCAGGCAGCGGTGGAGAAAGCGCTCCCCGTGTTGTGGAAGGGAGTCGAGGGACATGCCAAGCACCGAAGTTGCTTTACCTGTCACAACCACGGCACCTCCATGGTTGCGTTCGCCACCGCCCGTGCCCGTGGGTTCAAGACCTCAGAGCAGGATTTCATCGATCAAATCGAGTTCATCAGCGACTACCTCGAATCGGATCACGATCGATTCCTCCGTGGCATCGGCCCAGGCCCGCTTTCGTTGGGAGGCGGGACCGACACGACGGGTTGGGCCTTGTTCGCCCTCGAAGTCGCCGGAAAAAAACCGGATGAAACCACCGCAGCCGTGGTTGAGTACACACTCCAGAAACACCAGCACCGCGATCACTGGGGAACCTCCGGACCGACTCGGCCGCCGGCTGAACAGAGCGACTTCATGGCGACCGCACTCGCCATCCGCGGTCTTCAGACGTTCGGTCTTCCGGAACATCAGGAACGGATCGCGAAACGGATTGGCTCAGCAAGGGAGTGGTTATTGAAGACCCCCGCAATCGATACCGAGGATCGAGTGTTCCGGTTGTTGGGTTTGAAGTCGGCTGGAGTATCGGCGGAAGAAATTCGCAAGGCGTGCGAAGAACTCGCCAAGACTCAGCGGCCAGACGGAGGGTGGGGCCAGACCGATACGATGGCAAGCGATGCTTATGCAACCGGATCCGCTTTGGTCGCTCTCCAGCTGGGAGCGGGTATGCCCACCGATGATCCGATCTATCGACGTGGTATGGGATACCTTGTTCGCAATCAACTCGCGGATGGCTCGTGGCATGTCCGGTCTCGGAGTTTGTCACTCCAGCCGTATTACGAGAGTGGGTTCCCACACGGGAAGGATCAATTCATTTCTTGTGCTGCAACCGGCTGGGCGACCACCGCATTGGCTCTGGCTTGCCCAACGAAGTGACGCCCTCAACAGAGGAGAGACGGTTCAGCAGAAGAGTGAACCTCCCCACGAGTTGCGGACACCGAGTTAAGGGGTATCCTTCCATCGCAGGAGATCCCAATGTCAGAAACACGCCGAACGTTCACTCGCGAGTTCAAGGTCGCAGCCGTGAACCTGGTCAGCGAAAAGCCTCAGTTGCTCCGTCGCTGGAAGACCATACTCCAAGACGAGGGCCAAGAAGCCTTCCCCGGACACGGCAACCTGTCGCTGCCCATTCCCCTTACCGATTCGGGAAAGTGGCCAGTAGCTTCGTCAGCAAGTCGATGTCCACTGGCTTGACCATGTGCCGATCGAACCCGGCCTCCTGCGACTTTCGCCGGTCGTCCGCTTGCCCCCATCCCGTCAAGGCCACCACCTCAATGTTTCGGCCCCAAGGCTGCTCTCGAATACGACGACAGGCATCGTACCCATTCAGCCTCGGCATCCCGATGTCCATCAGGATCAGGTCGGGACGGAACGCCGCCGCCAACTCAATCCCAGATTCCCCATCGTGGGCCGTGCGGACTTCGTGGCCCATGATGTCGAGCATGACCGCCAGGCTGCTTGCGGCATCGACATTGTCATCAACCACGAGAATGCGGCGACAGGCAGCGCCGCCGACAGGCATTGCTTCGCTCTCGACGGGTCGCTTCCGAACGGACAAGGGAGCGAGCGGAAGGCGGATCACAAACTCGCTCCCCTTGCCCTGACCTTCGCTACGAGCTTCGATACGACCGTCGTGCATCTCCACCAATCGCTTCACGATGGCCAGGCCGATGCCGAGCCCACCTTGCGATTTTTCCAGCGTCCGATCGACCTGAGTGAACATGTCGAACACCCTGGGGAGCATCGGGGCGGCAATTCCCACGCCCGCGTCCTTCACGCTCACAACCGCCTCGCCCCCCTGCCGCTCGACCGTCAGCCAAATGTGGCCACCCTTGTCGCTGTACTTCACCGCGTTACCCAACAGGTTGCACAGCGATTGAGCCAGTCGAGTCCGGTCGCCGTCGATGTACACTGGCTCCTCCGGCAGTTTCAGCGTCAACTCATGACCCTGCTGCTTGATGGCCGGGTCGCAGGTCTCCAATGCACTGCTCACGACTGACGCCAACTCGATTCGCTCTTTGCGGAGTTCTATCTTGCCCCGACTGATGCGGCTCAAGTCGAGCAAGTCGTCCACCAATCGAACCATTTGCCCGAGTTGTCGCTCCATGATGCCGTGTGTCCGTTCGACCGACTCCTTGTTATTCCCTGCCAGTCGCATGATTTGTAGCCCGTTGCGGATCGGGGCCAATGGATTCCTCAATTCGTGAGCCAGCGTCGCGAGGAATTCGTCCTTGCGACGATCGGTCTCCCGCAGTTCCCGGTAAAGCTCCGTGTTCTCCATCGCGATTGCTGCCCGGTGGGCCAGGTCTTCCGCAACGGCGAGATCCGAGGCGTCGTAAAGCACGCCCGATTCCGCCGCGATGAACGTGATGACGCCCAGCGTCTTCCCCCGCACCCGCAGCGGCACCCCCATGTAGGACTTCAGGCCAAGTTCTCGCATGATCCCAAGAAGCTCGGCATCCTTGACGCTTTCCACCAACAAGGCGTCCGTAATTTCACTGACGAGTTCCGACTTGCCCGTCCGCAAGATGTTCCACACACCGTGCGTCGTCGTCGGATCGGGCGGGAAGCGACGATGCATCTCGCGGGCGAGTTCGACTTTCGACGGATCGACGTGAGCGACGGCCACCCGACGGAGCGTGCCATCCCCCTCCGCGAGGTCGATCGTCGCCCAATCCGCGAAGAACGGCACCGCGAGACCGGCCACCTTCTGCAAGGTGCTTTCCTCGTCCACCAAGGCGGCGAGGCTCGCACTGGCGTGGGCGAGGAAGCGGGCGGCGTCACCGCTCCGCTTCTGTTGGTGGATGTCCGTACTCGTTCCATACCAGTGGGCGATATCACCAGTTTCGTTGCGGACGGGAACCGTCCTGATGAGGTGCCAGCGGTAACCCCGAGTGTTCCGATCCATCAGTCGAAGTTCCATCTCGAATGCCGCACCCGACCGTATCGACTCGGCCCACCGCAGCGAAGCGGGCGGCAGGTCGGCGGGGTGGACGATTTTCGCCCATTCGTCATTTCCGATCCGCTCAGTAGAGCCGGTGAACTCGAACCACCGCCTGTTCGAGTAGTCGATGTACCCATCAGGTCGGGCGGTCCAGACGATCTGTGGCATGGCGTCGGCAAGTTGCCGGAACCGGTCCTCGCTTCGCCGCGACTCTTCCTCGGCCAACTTGCGATTCGTGATGTCCCGAAAGACGAGGACCGCACCGACGACGTTGCCGTGTCCGTCGCGGATCGGGGCGGCACTGTCGTCGATGGCCCGCTCCGTGCCGTCCCTGGCGATCAACACCGTGTGGTTCGCCAGCCCGACAATGACCCCCTCCCGCAGTGCCCGCACCGCAGGATTTTCGACGGTCGTCCGGGTCGATTCGTTGACGATGGAGAACACCTCCTCCAATGCGTGATTCACCGCGTCGTCGTGCCGCCAACCCGTCAATGATTCGGCCACCGAATTCAAGGACGTCACCCGACCTTCCGGGTCGGTGACGATGACGGCGTCACCGATGCACTGCAGGGTCACCCGCAATCGCTCTTCTTGCTCCCGAGCGACTTCCTCGGCGTGCTTCCTCCGCTGGATCTCCTTGCCGAGTTCTTCGATTCGTTGGTTGAGGGCGACGAACTGCCCGACCGCCGACTCCTTCGGAGTCAGCCGCATGAGTAAGACGGCCTCCGAGTCGTCGGTACGGGTGCGTACAAGAGTTCCTTCCGTGCGGCAGGCAATTGCGTTCCCATCCTTGGCAACCAAGGCGAGAGACCCCAAAACCATCTGGCGGCTGCGGGAGCAAGACCGGAGATAGTGGGCAACCTCGTCGGACGGTTCGACGACAACGTCGGTCAGTTTCCTGCCCCGGAGTTCTCGCGGCGAAATCCCAAGCCGCTCCTCAGTGGCCCGGTTGACGGAGAGGATCAGGCCGTTGCCCGACAGAAGAGCCATCGGCTCCGGGAAGGGGTCGGCGAAGAGAAGGAACTGCTCGGGCGTCACGAGTGAACCTCTAACCCTTGAAGTATTCACGCCCCTGAGCAGCCTCTGCCTCTGCTGTTGGCTTGAGGTAGACAACAACCCGACAGCCCGCGTCTCCACGGGCGATGGCCTGCTCGATGACGACCTTGGCGTAGCCGAGGTTATCGGCGGCGATGCTGCCGAAGACGTTGGAGGTCATCATGCAGAGCGCGGGACGGCCCACGACCTTCTCGGCAAAGGGGCAGGCTCGGTTGCCCAGCACGATCTTTTCGTCGTCCTGCTCGACGATGAAGAAATCGCCCTGGATGCGTCGTTTGAGGTCCACGAGTACCTCGCCCACCTGATTACGGCTGAGGCTGTGAACGGCCAAGGTGGTCTTGTACATTTGGTTGATCTCGTCGCCGATTTGCTGCCCGACGACGCTGACGAAGCCCGAGGCTTCCTCAAGTCCCACAACCTTCTGCAACGTCCCGGCAAGATGCCGGAGCAGCGTTCGCAGGAAGACATCGCGTTCTAACGGCAATGCGAGTCCACTGACCAGCGGCAACGGCGTCGCGTTGTCACTCATTGTGGGTACTTTCCTTCGAGGTAAGAGTAATGGGCCGCAATGTGCAAATTGGTGGCCGAAGAGATGGCTGGATGAGGGCAAACTCGATGATTTCGCCGACTCGAACGCGATCCGGGTAGGCGAAACGGAGTCGGCACCAAACCAAGCATTGAACTTTCATCGGCCCCAGTCAACTCCTTGAATGTTTACGAAAGCACGTTTCGTTCTTCGATTCAATACGCAGCGGGTGCGACTCGCAGGTCGGCAAGTACAGCAGTTGCCCGGCCTCCGGGTAATGCCCGTGCCGTTCGATGTTGTCAGTCAGCGGATTTGTTCGGTTGCGTCGGGCGAGTCAGTGGGTATCCCGTACAGGCTGGATCGTTTGGAACAATTCGCTCAGTTTCTCAAGGCTCACGGGCTTGACGAAGTAGTGGTCGAACCCCGATTCCTGATGCCGGAGGCGGTCGGATTCACTTGGTGTGTAGCCTGTCAAAGCGCAGATCGTCACGCTCTTGAATTCGGGCCTCTCCCGCAACCGCTCGGCGACCTGATAGCCGTCCATCCCCGGCAAGCCGATGTCCAGCAGTACCACGTCGGGCCGAGAGGCCGAGGCCATTTCCAGTGCGGTCGGGCCAGTGCGAGCCACCTCCACTTCATGCCCGTACAGCCGCAACAACATGCTCAGACTGTCGGCTGCATCGACGTTATCTTCCACCACCAGTACCCGCAGAGATCGTCCGGTAATTTGGCCCGGTTCCAGGACGGTCTTGGAATCCTGGCCCGATGTCTCGGCAATCACCGGCAACTTGACTGTGAACTCGCTTCCCTTGCCGGCTCCGCCACTCTGTGCCAGGAGGCGCCCGTCTTGCATCTCCACCAAGTTGCGAGCCAGGGCCAACCCGATACCCAAGCCGCCGTAAGTCCGACCGAGCGATCCGTCTACCTGGGCGAATAACTCGAAGACCTTCGATAGCAGTCCCGGTGCGATCCCGACGCCGTTGTCCTTCACCCGGATCACGGCGTCGCCCCCTTCCTGGCTGACTGTCATGCGAATGAGTCCGCCCGTGTCGGTGTACTTCGCCGCATTGTTGAGGAGGTTGACCACGACTTGCTCCATGCGGGCCGGGTCCGCCTCCACCCAAACGGCCTGGGTCGGCAGCGCAACCGAGAACTCGTGCTTGCGAGCCTCCATGAGCGGACGAGCGGTTTCGGCGGCATGGTTGACGACGACACGCAATTCCACCTTCTCTTTCGTGATTTGCAACTTCCCCTTGGTGATCCGGCTGATGTCCAACAGGTCGTCCACCAGACGCACCATCTGGCTCACCTGTCGGTCGATGATGTGTCCCGCATTCTCGATGATCGGGTTATTGGTCTTCATCTGCCGCAGGATGCTGAGTGCGTTGACGATGGGCGAGAGGGGACTGCGGAGTTCGTGGGACAGCAGGGCCATGAACTCTTCCTTGTTGCGGTTGGCTTCGGCAAGGCCGTCCGCCCGCCGCCGCTGGGCCTCCGTCGCCTGGCTCTCGGTGAGGTCGTGCATCACCCTGGCGAACGACCGGGCCTGCTTCTTCTCATTGAGGAGTGGCGTCACGACGGACTGGCACCAAAACCGTGTGCCGTCCTTGCGCACTTGCCAGCGGACGCTGTCTGACCGGCCTTGGTCGGCGGCCACCTTGAGTTCGTGTTCGGGTTGTCCACTGCAAACGTCTTCGGGCGAGAAGAAGCGGGAGAAGTGCTGCCCGATGATCTCGTCGGCTCGGTAGCCGAACAGGCGCTCCGCACCGGGATTCCAACAGAGCAAGTTCCCATCCGGGTCGGCCAGGAAGATGGCGTACTCCTTCGCATCGGTCGCCAACAAGTCGAATCGCTCCCCGATCTCCTGCGTGGAGAGGCGGCTTGTGTTGCCTGCGGCCATGGATTCACCTTCCTGAGTGTCTGGGCAGCGACGGCTGTTGTGCTGACCTCGACCCTCGATACCGTTTATCGCGACTCCCGTTCACGGAGAGCATGACGACAGCGGCGTAACGGGTTTGACCAAGTGGCGATCGAACGCAACCTCCGCCGGGCGGCGACCGTGCGATTCCGTCAGCCCTTTGACGACGGCGGACCCGATGCCGAGACCGCCCTGCGCCGGCCGGGTCGGGTCGGCGTCGGGGTGGAAGAAGTGAGACGCGGGCCTCACACGTCTTTGAGCCAACCCTGTTGGATTACGAAACGAACAAGGTCGGCACAACCACTCAAGCCAAGCTTCTGCATCGCCCTGGCTCGGTACGTCTCGACCGTCTTGACACTCAACTCAAGGCGGATTGCAATTTCCTTGTTCAAAACCGCGTGGAGTAACCTGATGCTGGGAGGCTTGCGTGGGACGGTCGATCACGCCGTCGCCTCCAACCCGGCCAGCAGTTTCATCAGAGCGGCAGTTTCAACCGGTTTGACCAAGTGGTGGTCGAACCCGGCGTCCGCACTCTTCTGCCGGTCATCCTCTTGGCCCCAGCCGGTCAGGGCCACCAGCACCATGTCCTTGCCCCACGGTTGCTCACGAATGCGGCGGCACGCCTCATAGCCGTTCATCTTTGGCATACCGATGTCCATCAGAACGACGGCGGGGCGGAACGCCTCTGCCGCCCTGATCCCGGCCTCCCCATCGTGTGCGGTGCGGACCTCGTTCCCCAGCATCTCCAGCAGTTGGCCCATCGAGTCCGCGGCGTCCACGTTGTCGTCCACGACGAGAATGCGGCGAGGGCCGGCCGGCACAACCTCACCCGCCCGCCCGTTTGCGTCTTCCCCGCTGACCGTGACCACCACCGGCAGGCGGACGATGAACTCGCTCCCTTTGCCTTCTCCTTCACTCCGGGCCTCAATGGTCCCGCCGTGCTTCTCGACCAGCCCCTTCACCAGTGAAAGTCCGATCCCCAGCCCGCCGGTCGTCTTCTCCAGGGTCCGGTCCACCTGGATGAACATCTCGAAAACCCTGCCGAGCATGGCCGGAGGAATGCCGATCCCGTCGTCCGCTACCGACACCACTGCCGTCCCGTCCTCACACTTGACTGCCAATCGGACGTGCCCGCCCTTGTGTGTGTATTTGGCCGAGTTGTTCAGCAGGTTGGACACGACTTGGGCGAGTCTGGTCGCGTCGCCGTCCATGAAGATCGGCTCGTCCGGTATGACAACGGCCAGATCGTGGCCCGCCTGTTCGATGGCCGGTCGGCTCGTCTCCACTGCGGCGTCGATCACCGCCCGTAGTTCGAGACGCCCCATGCGGAGTTCGAGCTTGCCGCTCGTCACCCGGCTTACGTCCAGCAGGTCGTCCACCAGGCGGACCAACTGCGTCAGTTGTCGGTCCATCATCGACCGGGCTTGCTCGACAGTCCCGTTCGCCCCAGCCATCCGAATGACTTGCAGTCCGTTGCGGATCGGGGCCAGCGGGTTGCGGAGTTCGTGGGCCAGAGTCGCCAGGAACTCGTCTTTGCGGCGGTGGGCGTCCCTCAACTCCGCGGCCAGCCGCCGCAGTTCCTCCTCCGTCCGCTTCCGGTCGCGGATGTCGCGGGCCGACCCGACGATTTGGACGACCGCCCCGCCCGCGCTGAACACCGGAGCCAGGGTGTACTCGTAGTAGCCGGTCGCCGCGGTCGGGCTGGTGTACGGCGTCTCGTCCCGCACCGCCTCCCCCGTCTCGACTACACGCCGGATGTTGCCGAGCAGTTGGGCCTCCACGTTCGGCGGGTAGCCAATTTCGGCCATGCTGCTGCCGATGGCCTCCCCGGCGGTCCGCCCCCACAGGGCGAGGAGGGAGCGATTGGCATATACGAACCGCCCGTCGAGGTCGAAGATGAAGTTGAAGTCCGTCGTGTTCGACAGGGCCATATCGAACAGCCGCCGCTCCCGCTCGGCGTCGGCATGCAGGCGGGCGAGATCGGCCTCGGCCTGGTGGCGGGCGGTCACGTCCATCGCCACGCCGAATAGCCGCACGCCCCCGCCGGGCCCGTCGAAGACGGTATGGCCCCGCTCTTCGATCCAGATCACTCGCCCGTCGTCCGGGCGGACCAGGCGGTAACGGGTGAGGTAGCCGGTCCGATCGTCAATCGCCTTCTGGTAGGTGGCCCGGTACGGGGCCATGTCGTCCGGGTGCAACAGGGCCAACCCTTGGTCGATGCCGGTCAACCCGACCCCGGCGGGCAGACCAAATACGTCGGCGGCGTTCTCGGACACGCGGAGCTTCCCGTCGGACGGGGTCCACTCCCAGGCCACCATCCGGGCGGCGGTCAGGGCGGTCCGCAGCCGCTCCTCGCTCGCCCGCAGTGATTGGCCCGCCTCCCGCCGCAGGCGGGCCAGTTGTAACGAGGCCGTCACGCGGGCCAGCAACTCGCGAGCACTGAACGGCTTCACCATATAGTCGTCGGCCCCGGCCTCCATGCCCTCCACCCGGCTCTCCTCGCCCGCACGAGCCGAGAGCAGGATGACTGGCACTTCGCGGGTGCGGGAGTCGGCCCGGAGTTCCCGCAGCAGCCCGAACCCGTCCAGTCGGGGCATCATCACGTCCGTCAGGATCAGATCGGGTGACCGGTCTCGAATCGCCGCCAACGCCGCCGCCCCATCCGGCACGACCTCGACGCGGTAGTGGTCGGCCAGCAGGCGTGCGACATACTGTCGCATGTCGGGGTTATCGTCTGCCACCAGCACGCGGGGCACGTCGCCACTGCCCCGGTTCGATTGGGGCCGGGTGAGAGGCGGGTCCTGTCCCGTCCACAATTCCGGACCGTTCTCGCCCGGCCCGTCGCCTGGCAGCCACCGCATCGCTTCTTCGACGTAGGGAGCGGCCCCCGTCTCGGTCGGAGCGGCGGTGCGGCCCTCACCGATCTGGTCGGGCGGAAGGTGGGCCGACCCCAACGGGAGGGACACGGTAAACGTCGTCCCCGCCCCGACGCCGCTTTCGGCGGTGATCGTGCCGCCATGCAGTTTGACCAATTCCTGTACCAGTGCCAGCCCGATGCCACTCCCCTCGTGGGTCCGCCCGCGGGCGTTCTGGATCCGGTGGAAACGCTCGAACAGCCGCAACATTTCTTCCGGCGGGATACCCGTGCCGGTGTCGCAGACGGCGAGTTCGGCGGCGGTTCCAGCTCGCCGCAACGTGACCGCGATTTCCCCCTCGAACGTGAACTTGAAAGCGTTGGACAGCAGGTTGAGAACCACCTTCTCCCACATCTCCCTATCCACGAGCACCGGCTCGCCCAACGGCGGGCAGTTCACGACGAGCCGCAGACCGGCCCGCTCACAGGCCGACCGGAAGTTGCTGGCGAGGTCGGCGGTAAACGCGGCGAGATCGGTCGGCTGGAACGCCGCCCGGACCCGACCGGCCTCGATGCGGGAGAAGTCGAGCAGCGAGTTTACCAACCGCAGGAGCCGCTGCCCGTTGCGGTTCACAACCTGAAGCTGCGCCGCGGCAGCGGGGGTGAGGTCGGGGTGGCCGTGTGCCAACAAGTCCTCGACCGGGCCGAGCATCAGGGTTAGCGGGGTGCGGAACTCGTGGCTGACGTTCGAGAAGAACGTCGTCTTCGCCCGGTCGATCTCGGCCAACGCCTCGGCCCGCCGCTTCTCCTCCTCGTAGGCCCGTGCGTTGGCAATGGCCGTGGCGACGTGACCGGTCAGCAGGTCGAGGAATCCGCGGTATTCGTCGTTCAATGCCAGCCGGGGACTGACCCCGGCCACCACGAACCCGGCGAGTTGTGACTTCCCCGGCCTCGACAGCGGCAGGACGACGGCCCGCTGAGGCGGCTCCGGCCACGCCCCGCCGGGTAGTGGACCGAACCGATCGGTCTGAATATCGACCTCAACGGCCTTGCCGGATTCGGCCACTCGGCGAAACGGCCAGGGGGCGTCGGGGGCATCCAGATCGACGGTGGCGGGGCTGACCGGCGTATCCCGACCCACGCCGGCATGTCCGGCCAACGCCACCCACTTGCCGTCCTTGTCCTGTAAGTAGAGAAGGGCGAACGGCAGGTCGTGCGGGTTCTCCGCGAGCGTCCGGGCAGCGGTCCGGCAGGCGTCCTCGGCGGACTTGACGACTCCCGCCTCCCAGGCGGATAGCACCCGCAGCGTTCGCAGGCGACGTTCCCCGACCACCCGGTTCGTCGTCTCGACCACGGCGTTGAACACGCCCTCGACCCTGCCGCCCTCGCCCCGGACGGGACTGAATGTGTAGTCGAAGTAACACTCCTCGGTGAACCCGTGCCGCTTCATCGGCAGCAGTTGGTCCCGCTGCCGGGTCGGCTCGCCGGTCGCCAACACATGCCGGAACAGCGGCTCGATGATGTGCCAGATTTCCGGCCACGCCTCACGGGCGGGTCGCCCCAACACCCACGGATGCTTCTCACCGGGGATGGGACTCCAGTCGTCGTTGTACAGCAGGACGAGATCGCTGCCCCAATACAGGGCGATGGGGAAGTTGGAGTTGAGACCGATGCTCAGGGCGGATCGCAAACTCTGCGGCCATTGCTCTGCGGGGCCGAGGGGTGTGTGGGACCAGTCGAACGCCCGGATCAGTGCCCCCGTCTCACCGCCCCCGGCGAGGAATGCGAGCGGGTCTTTTCCTGCCCCGGGTTGGTCGCTGATGTTCATGTCCCGCCCCGGCCTCGAAAAACACCCGTCGCTTCCTCGCCGCATTCGCTGCCGCGGACAGATACTCAGGGGCTGTCGGCTCAACGGTCCTGGCCTCCGACCATCGGAGACCCGGGCAACCTGATATTCCGAACCGGACTCCCGTGAGCAGATCGAGCGAAGTCATGAAGAAAACAGAGGTTGAGAAGGGTGATCTTACCGCGGATGTGGTTCCTCGACAAACCGAGCCGCCCGACGCCAGCCTCGCGAGCGGGCAGCCGCGAAGCCGTCGAGGCCGAACACGGCCGGTGTGGGACACTGGCGAACTGACCAGGGACTTCGAGGTCATGGATCCTGGCGGCGCTGGTCGTCCGGCGAAAGGCGGACGGCGTGAAAGGGAATCAGGAGTTCCAGCATCACCTTCTCTTCGACTGAAATTTCGTCGTGGAGTTCCCGTGTTCCCTGTTCCCACTTGCTTATGGCAATCCAACCCCGTGCCGGACATACTGGGTGAACTGCCTGCCTCCGCTACCCCTGTTGGAACCCGTCATGCATTCCCCACGCACAACGAACTCGCTCCTCCCGCCCGGTCGCGATCTCATCCGCGTCGGCAACCGGCGTTGGTTTCTCCAAACTGGGCTGGCCGGGTTCGCCGGTCTCACCCTGGCAGACACCCTGCGAGCCCGTGACATTAGTGCTGCTTCGACCAGCACGCGGGCGGTCATCCTGTTTTGGCTTTCCGGTGGTCCAAGTCAGATCGACACCTGGGATCCGAAACCAGACGCACCGGATGAAATCCGCGGGCCTTACAAAACCATCGCGACCAGCGTGCCCGGTGTTCGCTTCTGTGAACACCTGCCGCTTCAGGCGAAACTTGCCCACAAGCTGACCGTTCTTCGCGCAGTCGATTGCTCGTCCAGCAATCATACGCCGATCACCATGCAGGCCGGCAACCCATTGGCTCGACGCAGCAACGATAGCAAGGACGGCGGCGGCTACCCATCAATGGGTTCTGTCGCGGCGAAGTTCCGCGGCCCGAACGCCCCTGCAATGCCGGCCTTCGTCGGGCTTGCGGACTCGTGGAAGTCGGACGTGTGGGGTGCCGGTCACATGGGCACCGCATTCGAGCCCGTGAAAGGAAGTGAACTCCCCGGCCGATTGACACTTCCCACCGGAATAGATGTCGAACAACTGCAGGATCGGGCCACTCTCCGCAAACAGTTCGACCGCATGCAACGCGACCTCGACACTCGCCATCAGATGACTGCGACAGACCAGTACACCGAGTTGGCCCTGGATATGGTCGTGTCGCCGAAGGTGCGAACGGCGTTCGATCTGTCGCAGGAACCCGAGAAAATGCGAGATGCTTACGGTCGCGTCAGTGTCGGTGAGAAGGCATTGCTCGCACGGCGGCTCGTGGAGGCGGGAAGTACCTACGTGCTGGTCAGCGGAAGGTGGGGCTACTTCGATCACCACGGCGACACCGTTCCGCCATGGGGCGGCATCCAGAAGGGACTGACGCCAATTCTCCCCACCATCGACCGTGCCCTGACCACGCTCATCGAAGACCTGAACGCTCGTGGACTCCTCGAATCGACGCTCGTGCTGATGCTTGGGGAGTTCGGCCGTTCCCCGGTGATGACGAAGGACGCCGGGCGAAACCACTGGACACCAGTGATGTCGATGCTGGCTGCCGGTGGGGCGGGGCGACAGGGGCAGGTGATCGGCAGCACCGACGCGAAGGGTGGCGAGCCGAAGACTCGCAAAATCACCCCGTCCGACCTCGCTGCGACCGTGTTCCGCCATCTCGATATCCCGCTCGATTCGCAATGGTTGAGCCCCCAAGGTCGGCCGGTGCCCATCGTGGGTAGTGAAGGCACGCCGATTCCCGAACTGGTCTGATACCGAACCACGGGGCTGTCCGATGGATCCCACTCGGACTCCCCCGAATGCATCCAGGTTATCCCACAGTTAGGCAGCTCACGAGTTGATCGAAGACATCTCCACGTATTCCAATTGAACCAATCCGACAGACTCACTCCACTGAAGAGCCGTGTCGTCCGGCCTTTCTGATCCCAGATCAATCTCCGGCACATTTTTTTCGGAATGTTCGGAGATCGGTCTCTCTCGTCCGTTTCCCCATGCAACACAGTCGACGACTTGATCGGGACACATCGGCCCGAGAGACGTCGAGATTCGTTTCGCCCGTGTCCCTCTCCGAGAAAGAAGTCATGTTGAAGGCGATGTTTGAGGCCATGCTACGCGGTGCCCGCCGTCGAACGAATCGGGTTGCTGCATCCCGGACCAACCGGTTCAGCCCATCCGTTCACTCACTCGAGACCCGAGAGATGCCGGCGGTATACGCAACGTTCGCACTCGGTACGCTCACGGTATTCGGCGACAGCCTGGACAACACGATCACCATTAGCCGCAACGCGGCTGGCGCGATTCAGGTCAACGGCGGCGCAGTGAAGGTCATGGGCGGTACCCCGACCGTGGCGAACACCACGACGATCTCGGTGTTCGGCCAAGGCGGGAACGACACGATCTCACTGAGCGAAACGAACGGCGCGTTGCCGAAAGCAAATCTCTTCGGTGGGGCCGGGAACGACGTTCTCACGGGCGGTTCCGGGGCGGATCTGCTCTTCGGCCAGGCGGGGAACGACACCCTTCTCGGCAAGGGGGGCGTGGACTTCCTGTTCGGTGGGGCCGGAAACGATGCCCTCACTGGAGGCACCGGCGATGACCAGGTATTCGGCGAGGCGGGCGACGACCGGATGATCTGGAACCCCGGAGAGGGCACCGACCTGAACGAGGGCGGAACCGGCAACGATACCGTTGAGGTGAATGGCGGCAACGGCGACGAGCAGTTCACGGTCACCGCGAACGGCACCCGTGTGCGATTCGACCGCGTTAATCCGGCACCGTTCTCGCTCGACATCGGCACCAGCGAGAATCTCGTCGTCAACATGAATGGCGGGAACGACACCTTCACCGCAGGCAACGGGTTGGCGGCTCTCATCAAGATCACCGTCGATGGTGGCACTGGCAACGACACCATCACCGGTGGCGACGGACAAGACACGCTAATTGGTGGCGACGGTAACGACACTATCAACGGTGGGCGTGGCAACGAC
Source organism: Planctomycetota bacterium (assembly GCA_021413735.1). Lineage (GTDB taxonomy): Bacteria > Planctomycetota > Planctomycetia > Gemmatales > Gemmataceae > Gemmata. The sequence continues at coordinate 6,889 of JAIOPV010000062.1, read as the reverse complement.
GTGGCTCTGATGGGTACCGGCGATGACACGTTCGTGTGGAACCCGGGCGACGGTAGCGACACCATCGAGGGCCAGGACGGCACCGACACGATGCAGTTCAACGGCGCGAACATCAACGAGAACATCGACATCTCGGCCAACGGTAGCCGCCTGCGTTTCACCCGCGATGTCGCCAACATCACGATGGACGCGAATGGTGTGGAACAGGTCAACTTCGCCGCTTTGGGCGGAGCCGACAAGATCACCGTTAATGACCTCCGCGGCACCGACGTCACCGCGGTGAATCTGAACCTGGGATCGAATGGCGCCGGAGACGGCCAGGTGGATACCGTCATCGTCAACGGCACCAACGGCGACGACACGATCGTTGCGACCGGCGATGCGAGTGGTGCCACTGTGGTCGGTCTGACCGCACAGATCAACATCACCGGGGCTGAGACAACGGACCGACTGGCGCTGAACGGGCTGGCGGGCGACGACGTGATCGACGCCTCGAACCTGTCGGCGAGCGTCATCGTGGCGGACGGCGGCGACGGAGCTGACATCCTCCTTGGCGGGGGAGGCAACGACACGCTTCTCGGTGGAGCCGGTGACGACGAGCTGATCGGTGGTCTGGGTCAGGACATTCTCGACGGCGGGACAGGCGACAACATCCTCATCCAGTGACCGTGAAGTGGGCCTCGGCGGGCTGTTGGCTCGCCGAGGCGTCCGCTTTCCTTTTCGGTTACGGTGTCCACAACATTCCTTCCGTGAGAGAAAGTTGCCCCTGGTGAGCGTCAAACTGATTGAAGGCGTGTTCACGACTGCACAAAAGCAAGAGATGATCCGCAAGCTGACGGACACGATGATGGCGATCGAGGAGGTCAAGAGCGGCGACTGGGGGATTGGCGGTAATCCGCTGTCCGTCAGCGACATGAACGAGATGGCGGGAGTCAAATCCCACCGCTGACACCGGCGGTGGCGAGGGAGAGCTTCTGTTATCCGGCGGCTAAGGAAGCGATAGCACGCCGGAGAGAGAAGCCGGGCATGTGCCCTTTTACCCTCGCCACCGCTTGGGGGCGGGATACGATGGCACCGAGCCCAGGTTCCAGGTGCCGAAGGATGACTTCAGACACGGTCGAAATCCCGGACGACGAACTCGCCGCCACATGCGCACGCCGCGATGATTCCGCCCTCGCACGGAGTCAGGCCGAGGCCGCTTTCCGCACTCTCTACGACCGGCACGCGAAACGGTTGCTTGCGTTCCTCAGTGGACGAGTGAATCAGGCCGCGATCGACGACGTACACCAGGATGTATGGGCGAAGGTGTGGCAGGGAATGCCGACCCAGTTCACCGGCGGGAACTTCCGGGCCTGGGTTCACCAGATCGCGCGGCACGTCGTTATCGACCACCAACGGAAGCGGAAGTCCGAACCACTCGCCGACGAGGCCAATCTGATCGACCATCGCCAGTGGGACGCCTCGTTGGGCGATTCGGACCGGCGAGAAGCACTGGCCCGTTGCCTCCAGAAGTTGGAGCAGGCCAACGCACGGGTGGCCGACCTGGTTCGGAGTCGGGTTGCCGGTGAAAGCTATGAAGCGTATTGCGGTCGCACCGGCATACCTCAGGACAAGGCGTACCGTGCGTTCCATCAGGCCAAAGCCCACCTCCAAGCCTGTGTGGAGGAGTCCACGTGACGCTGCACACCATGACCATCCCGGACGAGCCGTCCGAGCTGCCCCGCTGGCTCGAACGCCGAATGATGGCTCCCGACTTCGGCCAGCTAGTCGCCGAATTACTGGCGTTCTTCCCCACTGCGCCAGGCGATGCACCGTCGCAGCCCTTGCTTGATCGGTGGCTATCGACCGCGCTGGAAGACGGTCTCGACTCAATCCCTCCGGACGTCCTCTCGCAACTTCTCAAACATCCGCCGACACTCGCGGCGTTTCAGGAACGAATCGCCCTTGATGGCGGGGCGTACTGGGATAACGTGTTGCTTCAGTCGGACGAGCTCCTTGGAGCGTTCGAGCGAGGCAAGTTGGCCCTCGAACGGGTGCTCTCGGCTGACGCCCCACCGACTCTCGCAAATGCGACCACCCGAGCGACGCGGGAAGAGACCCCAAAGTCGGTGCCAAGTGAGCGAGTAAAGCAGTTGCCGGTGCGGGGGTACAAGATCTGGGCGTTCGTCAGCACAGGCATCGCCGTGTGTCTGGCTGTTGTGGTCGGCTACCTGACGACTCGTGGGCCTGAGGAACCAGCCGTCCAGAAATCGCAGATCGCGTGGGGGTGGGGAAAGCCAAGCGGGCTGGCACTGGAACAATCGAACCCGAAGGAGTACCTGAACAAATTGGCGACCAACGCTGAGGAGTGGTCAGCGTACCAACCGTCCGACCCGACTGGAGTGGGCACCCGCATCGCCGAACTCCGCATTGGCTGCACTCGGCTCATGCATTCGGCCTACGGCCCCCTGACCCCGACCGACAAGGCGTGGTTACTGGAACACTGTCGGCAGTGGGCGAAGATGCTCGACGGGCATCAACAGGCTCTCGATAATGGGTCCGACCCGCTGGCAGTTCGGGCTGCCGTGGACGAAACGGTGCGAGAGATCGCAACCACTTTACGGGAGAAGGCGAAGCGGGTGGGGTGAGCGATCGATTGCGTCTGCTCTCAGTTTCGACGTGGGAAACCGGTGGGTTATACTTCGCGCGGCCCGGAATGAGGGTATCGTGTGAAGGCTAGCCGCGACCGCAAGGGTGCGGGAAAGGTAACCCGCTCCCTTGCGGGCGCGGCTCGCCAAACGCCTCTTTCACCGCGCGGCGTATAACACCCACCGCTCGCCAAACGTCTCATGTCACTTCTTCTCGCCCGGCAATTCTGCAATCCGAATATTCCGGAACAGCAAATCGGTCGTCGGGTCGTGCCCCTGAATTGAGATCGGCCCCTTCCCTGCCCGATAACCCTGACGCGGGTTGTCGTTCTCCTTGCGGTCATCGGTCCAGTCCACCGTTTGGTAGCCGTTCACCCACGTCGCGATGTGCTTGCCGTCGGCAACGACTGTCATCGTGAACCATTCGTTATCGTTGGTTACCACCTTTCGCGCCGCGATGCGTCGGTAGATGGCACCGGTGCCGAAGTCCTTCGGCTTGCTGCGGTCCTTGTCGAGAAAGCTGTTCTGAATCTGGGCTTCGTAGCCGTTCTGATACTGCCCCGGAATGCAGCGGAAGAAGAAGCCACTGTTGAGACCGTCGCCGAGCGTCTTGCACTCGGCTTGCAACACGAAGTTGTCGAACTCTTTCTCCGTGACGAGATCGCCCGGCCCATTCTTAAGCGACAGCTCGCCGTCCTTCGTCACTTCGAACTTCGACATCATTCGCTTCGGGTCCGCCGCGTTGACCTTCCACCCGTCAAGGTTCTTGCCATCGAACAGTTTCGTGTTTGATGTGGGCTTGACGTTCACCCTTCCGACGCGGGCTACCGTACCCGCTGGCACGGTGATCGTCACGCGGGTCAACTCGTCATTCGTCGCGGCTCCTGCTAACGCACCTGGTGGAGCGAAGACATCTTTCAACTTCGCAGTCAGGGCAACTCGCGGTTGCTTCTCGCCAGGGAGGTTCTTTTCATAATCGAGTTCGAAAATCGCGGTGTTCGTCGGAAGTGCGGTGCTACACGTCGCGGTCGTGGCCTTGGTGCCTCCCAAGACCATCCAGCCATCCTTTACAGTTGCTTCGCCTTCGATGGCCCACCCAAAAAGTGTTTCGTTGTCGAATAGCATCACGTAACCCGCAGCGATCTCCTTCGGTGTCAGCTGGTTCGACTTCGGCTTGTCCTTCTTCTCGTCAGCGAAGGCGGGGCTGGCGAGAGTTATCGCACACATTGCGGCAAGGAACGCGGCTCGCATGGAGTTCTCCGTGGGTTGGTGGAGAGTCAGTGTAGCCTGTCTGGAACGACCGATGAGACAGAATCTGAGTTGTGTTTGGCGGCAACACGCTCGGAAATGCTCTGATATAGTTTCTTCCGGACAGATGAGATGGTTCCGGGGCTGAAATCGTGGTTCCGGACGTGTTTCACTTGGTTCCGGACGTGGGGTATGCATGTCACCCGGAATCAACTGGCTATTTCGTTATACCGCGAGTCGGTAAAGTCAGCGGCGAGCGTGGGAATATCGGGTGAAACGTAAGTCGAGCTTTTTTCGGAGCTTGTGGAGCGTATAATTCCTGCGTCCGGGGGCGATCTGGCATCGACCGGGCTTCGGAAGTGTTTGGTTGCGTGTCGTGGTTGATCGGCTGGCCACGTAAAAAGTCGATCAAAAAGTAACTGCTGAACCGCAGTACTCCCTCGCAGTTTGACTGTGAGCCGTTCCGGCAGCTTAGCCCGAGAGGGGCCGGTTCGGATGCAAATTGGGCTCGTGGGAACCTGAGCGTTGGGGACACCACCCAACCCGCCTCGGCGGCCGTTCCTGCTAAAAAAATCTGGCCGATAGTTGTCCCGGGATCCTGCTTGTCGGAGTCCGGTATAACGAACGCGGTGTGATCTTCGGATGCACACCGGGAATTGACAAGCTACACACGTAGATGCCTTCATGGATGGGCCACGGGACCGGGGTTCGATTCCCCGCGCCTCCACTTAAGGGCCGGAGTTGTGATCTTCACAACTCCGGCCCTTCTCTTTTGTTACGCCAAATTACCTGACTAACAACAGTTTGCGGCCAGCCGTTGTTGTCTATTTGGTGGCCGATAAGGTGGCCGATAAGGTGGCCGATAAGGTAGTTGCGAGTGGCCAATAAGCCGATAAAATAGAGTTGCCGACGCACTGGAGGCAACCACGTGATAACCCGAAAACATGAACTGAAAGCTGACGCGAAGGGACGCTATCGACCACGAATCGGCTGGAGGGTGACTGACAAGGGACGCCAACAGCCCCGCTTCAATCTGGGAACAGACAAAAAGGAAGCGGAGTTTCGTTACCAGCGGGTCCAAGCTCTTTACGACGACTGTTGCCGCAACAATGGAGAAGCAGGCTGGACTGACGTTGCTTTCAATTGGGCGGCGCAACTGGCCGCTGGGAAACGAACGGTTGAATTCCCGCGCGCTTGCTGGGGTGGGGGGGCACCGCCTTCGCTTGACGAGCGACTTGGTAGAACCCCGACCGTCGAGCGGGATTACTGTCTCGATTACGCCCAGATTATTGAAGCCCTTCAGCGGCAGTATCCATCGGTGGTGATTGTCCCCGCCGACCCGGATCACTACACGCGCTCTCATGTGAAAAACCAATCACTCATTGCGAAGGAAATCCGGCAACTTGAAGTTCACCTCCGGGCTGCCTCGATCCCGGTTGGAAACGCCCCCCTGCCCGCGCAATTGATTCCGGGAAGCCTCCACGAGACACTGGATGCTTACGCTGAGAGCATTCGGCGCGATGGGGCGAAACTGCGGTCCGGCAAGTTGGTCCCTTATCAGCGAAAACGCATTGAGCAAGTTGAGCGGCTCAAAGAACTGCACGCCGATATACCGCTACACACGCTCAACTTTGACAAATGCAAGGAAATCAACGCATTCTGGCGAAATCGGCCCAAGACGAAAAAAGGTACGCCGTCGTCCGCAAGTGACGTCAAAAATCAATGGATGCGATTTTTGCGGTGGCTCGACACCACGGACAGCTATCAGTGGACGATGCCTAGTGGGGTTGAGTCTCTGTCCTGTCGGGCAGTGAAGTTGGAAGGCGACAGGCGGGAGTCGATCATCATGAAAGTGACATACACCCCAGATCAATTGGCTGTCCTCAACCATCACGCCCGGCCTCTGGAGCGGCTTTGCCTGTACCTGGGTCTCAACTGCGGAATGGGGGCCGCTGAACTCGGTCGTCTACAGCTTGGCGATTTTGCGTTCAACAAAACGCATCCTCATGCTACAAAACTTGCATTTCAGTCAACCGACGCCGATAGTTTTTTGACACAGTTCCGCCCCAAAACGGAGGTGTTTGGACAATGGATTCTTTGGCCGGAAGTCGTTGAGTTCGCTCGATGGGCCATCAAAAGGGCTGAGCAACTGAATGCGAAATTGCTGTTTGTGTGGGACAATGGGAGTCCCATGTATGATGAGGAGTCACAAAACCCTCAGATTCGCTTTGCAAACCTGTGGAATCGCTTGCTTGACCGCGTCCAGAAATCGCAACCCGATTTCCTCCGTCTCCCGTTTGGCAGCCTGCGTGACACGTTACCGGATGTTCTCCGTCAGCGATACACCGACGACCTCGCCTCGCTCTGTCTCGCTCACGGCTCCCCAAGCAAGGCCGACACTCTGCTGGAATGCTATGCCAACAAGCCGTTCGGTCGGCTGCACACCGCGATCCGCGAGTTGCGGGCGTACTTTGCTCCAGTCTTTGCAACGGTGGTCGATCCGCTCGATGAAACCAAGCACTACTTGTCATTCGCACTAAAGGACAAAATCCGCGCTCTGTTGACCGAGAAGAAAGCTGCAACCGAGATTGCACGAGAGTGTGAGGTCTCAACGATGACCGTGTATCGCGAACGGACAGCAATGCAAAAGTCGGCTGAGCGAACGGAGAGTGAAAACCCGATTTCGGCCACAGATGAACTGAAAGGCTGAGTGACAGATGCAGGCGATGTGCGGGCGGCTGGAGTAAACCTCGACATCGACAACATAGCTGCGATTGAGAAGCGACTGTACAGCCGACGAAGTGAACACCTCCGAAGCCAACGCCACAGCCCGCGAGTACCACACTCGCGGGCTGTGCCATTTCCCCTACATTTCTAGTTCTACTGTATCCCTAGATTCGTAGTTCGTTCTTCAATGCAGGCAACAGTTTACGCGAGCGATGAAAATAGAGTCGTGCTTTCTCGTTCCGTTCCAGCCACCGCGTGCTGCGACGACAACTCACTTCCGGATCGTT
>JAIOPV010000061.1 GCA_021413735.1 Planctomycetota bacterium | reverse complement strand
TTCCTGTATCCCATCCGTCAGGATCATGAACGCTGGCACCACCAAGATAACGAGAAAGACGTGCAACCCAGCAGGTACGCGAACGCCGAGTTGCCGTTTCCAGTCGGGTCCGACCGCTCGCGGAACAACGAGCAGAATAAGCCCGAGCGAGCCAACCTGAGCTGCGAGCATTCCGTAAGCGAGCGCTTGGCTGATCACGGTTGGCGCAGGTGGTCGCGGTGGCTCATCAGGTCCAGTGCGGGCGGCAGACTTCGCCAGCCCATTCAATTGGTCGTTCAGAAATCGACTCGGGTCATCGCTGCGGCTCGCATGCACTAACAACATGACGACGAGGACGGCAATTGCACTGGTCAGTTGAACGGCGATGAAGAGCAGACACCACAACACGGCTCCCCAAAATCCTGGCCGTGGCTTTGGTGGAATTGTCGGTTCGACACGCAAAACGAGCGGCGGATTTGCCTCTGGGATTTCGTTAGACATAATTCAATATCGCTTGAGGCCGGTGTATTCCAACAGACTCAGGATCCACGGATTTCGCCACGGGTTCGCAGCGGGATAGAACACGGCCAGCACCGAGAACGCCAGCAACCCAGCACACAGCAGCCTTCCCCCTCTTGAACTTGCGAGTCGATCCGCAGCCGGCGGCACCGCCAGCGTCCATAACGGGATGAGCCAGAATAGCCAGCGAGGGCCACTCGTGTTGCCACCGTAGTTATAGCTCTGGGTTCGCGACAGGTAGAACGCGAACACCGTCAGCGAAACCACGAACGTCATTGCAGCAAACACTTCGGGCGTCCAGCCCGTGCCAGCGGGCTTGCTGAACATCTTCCGCACATCCACCGCACTGCGAATGCCGAGTGACACGAGCGTTCCGAACGCGAGAAACCACACAGGCGTGAGGCTGAACCAACCATGGTGCCCCAACAACAGATGAAACGCGTAAACGGTCGTTGGTTCCTCATTGAAGTCGAGTCCTTTGCCGAGCGGTGTGCCGCGTTTCGCCCAGTGACTTCCCTCGAAGTTGTACCATGGTCCGCCGAACTCGCTGTATGCCGGGAGGAGTTGCCCCATCGCCGCGTAATTGCAGGCGAGTAGTGCGATAAGCGGAACCAACACCCCCGGCAGGAAGAACAGCAAGGTATTTTTCGTGCGGCTAATCAGCAGGGGAATTCCAATCGCTGCGAGGAACGATGCGGCGGGCAAGTCGAACGTGGCAGCGAACGCCGCGAAGAAGCCACAGCAGAGATAGCCTGCGGGTGCCATGTCGCGCTTTTCCTGCATCGCACGCACGAGCGGATACACCGCGAACAGCACGCAATACGCCGCCGGCGAATGGTTGTTCAGCGACGTCGAGAACGTGACGAGAAACGTTCCCACCGCTCCGGCTGTAAACGCGAGCAATCGGCCGAAGTCAGTTTGGCCTGTACCTTCAATCAATCTCGCGAGCAGCACCAGATACACCACAAACGGCAGCACGTTGACGGTGAAGACGATGAACGGAATCACCACGAAGCGATCGCGTTTGATGTCCCATCCAAAGAGCTTCTTGAGCAACCAGTATTCGCCCGCGAGCAGCGTCGGCATCAACGGTGGTTTGCTGCTGTAGAACTCGCGAGACTGCGGGCCGTGCGCATCTTCGCCGAGCGGTCGCAGTACGATATCGAGGCTCTTGTACTGCGGTTCCGCGATGATGCCTTCATCAGTGAACGCCTTCGGATTTTGGCCATCGGCGTAAACTCGTTTGCCGATCGAGTAGTTGTTTTCGTCAACGAGCGCCCGAATCGTGGCAAAGCGAGATTTGTCGTTCGAGCTGAACATCGGCGTCGGATCGGGCCGCGTGGCCGGCCAGTTTCGTGGCGGATCGGGTGGGTTCGCGCTGTAGCCATCGGTCGGCGGCGTGTATCGACTTGGTTCAAGAACGTTCTCGCCACCGAGAACACGAGCAGCGGCAATGGCAACCGCCACTGCGGTCAGCAGCAGATACATGGAACGGCGGATTTCAGATGCTTCAGCCATGACTTATTCCTGTCGCCCGGTTCGTTCGACCACGCTGAATGGCTCCTGTTCCATCATCTTGCGTGCGACCACGAGTTCGGCGAGCAAGCCCGTGAACAGGAATTGTGCCCCACCGAGGACCAAGCCGCCGGAGAGCAACAGAACATAGAGCTGCGTCAGTGCGCCGAAGCCGATGCTGGGGTCGATCAACTGAACAACGAGGTTCAACAGCAGCAAGAAGAACCCAAGGAAACCCATTCCAGCGGCGAGCAAACCGTAACTGCCGAGCAAGTGCTGCGGACGCCTCCCGAACTTCGTCAGGAAGTGAACTGTGACCAGATCCAGGAACCCCTTCACGAAGCGTTGCCAGCCGTACTTCGAGTGACCGAATTGTCGCGGTCGATGGTGAATCGCGAGTTCGCCGACCTTAAAGCCCCGACCAGCCGCCAGCACGGGCACAAAGCGATGCATCTCGCCATACAGGTTCAGTTCTCGCAGCACATCGGCACGGTATGCCTTGAAGCCGCAGTTGTGATCGTGCAGGCGAACTTTCGTCACCCAGCCAACCATGCGATTGAAGACTTTGCTCGGAAGCGTCTTGTGCCAGGGATCGAGGCGAATCTTCTTCCAACCGCTGACGACATCGCGGCCAGCCTTGATCTCTGCCAGGAAGTTCGGAATCTCGTGCGGATCATCTTGCAGGTCGGCGTCGAGTGTCATGACGACCCCTCCGCGAGCAACCTTGAACCCGGCTTCGAGCGCTGCCGCCTTGCCGAAATTGCGTCGGAATCGGATGCCGCGAACTCGCTCGTCCTTCGCAGACAGTTCGCGGACCAACTGCCAGGAACCGTCCGTGCTGCCGTCGTCGATGAAAATGATCTCGATCCGCTGATCGAGTTTGCCGACCACTTCCGAGATCTCGGCAAGAAGCGGCGTGAGGCTATCGTGTTCGTTGAAAACCGGGATGACCAACGAGAGCAAACCCGGGTCGGCATCATCTGGCATGGTGGTGCAGTTCGGGGGGTGGGTACGGGATGAAATACAGCACAGCGGCCAACAACACCTCGGCAGCGGTCCAAACCAATCGGAGGATCAACGCGATGACAACTGCAAGCCCTGCCGCTTCCTTCGAACCCATCGCTTCGGCGAACCGCGGCGTCAACGCGATCTGCAGAACCCACTCGCGAACGCCCAGGCCGCCCGGCACAACTAATGCGATGAACCCCGCGACATACGAGATCGCGGTTGCCCCAAGGTCGGCCGGGTATGTGTCGGTCATCGCTGCGGATTGCGGCGCGACGGCTGCGATTGTCAGCCCGAGACTCAAGCCCAGCAAGCAATGCCCAACCGCTCCGTGCAGTAGTCCCTGCGCCAGCAGGAAGACCGAAGGCGCCGGCAGTGGTCGTGCATCCGGGCCACGCTTTCTCGCCACAACCTTCGCCGCGAACTTGTTCAGCACACCCAGAGCAACCGGCAACGCTGCCATGGCGACAAGTGCCGTGATGTTGCTCGACAACTCGATCGGCAACACTCCGAGTTGCGGCAGCAAAAGCACACCAAGAAGCGCTCCGGCTGCCATGCTGCACAGCGTTTCGTAGGTCGCGGTGATCGCCACTGGCAACGGGTGCCCGCCGTAATGCCTCAGAATCCCAACGCGAATCAGAATCACCCACGCCTTGCCCGGAACATACTTTCCGAACTGGCTGATGAAGTACGCTCGCAGCCCAACTCCCCACGCAACATGGATTCCCTGCCCGTGAAGCAGTCGAATCCAGAATATCGCCCAGCAACAATGAGCGAGCAGATACAGCAAGCCTGCCAGCACCAGCAACTCGAACCGCAAGTTCAACTGATGGGCGTCGAACTCCGAATGCGACAGGATTCCCAGGAAATACCGGGCAATTCCCACCACGATGGCGAGTGCGAGCAACGTCTTCGCCGCGAGCCAGAGCCGATGTCGGGTTTCGGAGGACATGGGGCGATTCTAGAACCAGCGACACTCTTGACGAGCCAAGAACCACGTTCCGTTGTCGCGCTTCCCCTCGTCTGATAAGTTTCACAGAACGACGAATGGAGGAATGACGATGAGCGACCCGACCCCGCCGACGCCCGCACCCGAGACCGCAGCCACACCAGCTCCGGCTCCCGCACCCGCACCCGCACCGGCTCCCAAGCCAGCTCCACCGCCAGCCACAGGCTATCGCGGTCCCGGCGTTCCCGCTGGTCCGGGTAGCACCAATCGCGGTGGGCCACCGAAACCCGGCGGTCCGCGTCCAGGCGGCGCTTCCCGGGGTTTCCCGCAAGGTGACAAACCGCAGCGCGACAAGCCCATGAATCCGGGCGGCATGCCCGCCAATATGTCGTCCGAAGGCGGGTTCAAGGGGTTCAAGGTCAGCAATAGCGAACTCGACAAGATGATCGAGGAAGAGCTGAAACAGTCCCTCTCGGGTTTCAACACGGTCGAACAGACCGAGGCCCACAGCGGCCATCGCGGAGTAGGCGCTCGCACTCCTGGCCAACGCAAGAAGGGCCGCATCGTCAGCGTTCACGGCAAAGACGTGTTCGTCGAAGTGCCCGGCGGTCGCGGTCAAGGCTTGCTGCCGCTCGAACAATTCGGCGACGAAACTCCGAAGGTTGGCGACGAGGTTGAGTTCGACATCGACCACTACGACGCAGCGAACGGCCTGCTGATCCTCACGCGAGAGGGTTCGGTTCAGAGCGTCACCGACTGGTCGAGCGTCTCGCTTCACATGATTGTCGAAGCGAAAGTCACCGGCACGAACAAGAACAAGACCGGCCTCACGATCGAAGTGAACGGCATCAAGGGATTCTTGCCCGCCAGCCAGCTCGACATGTACCGCGTCGAGGATCTCGACCAGTTCGTGAACCAACGGCTCCGCGTTCAGGTGGTCGAGATTGACCCCGAAGAACGCAACCTGATTGTCAGTCGGCGCGCCATCATGGAACGCGAACGGCAACAGAAGGCCGAACAGTTCTGGACGACGATCAAGGAAGGTCTGGTTCTTAAGGGCGTCATCAAGAGCATCAAGGCGTTCGGTGCCTTCGTCGATCTCGGCGGTGCCGACGGCCTCATTCCGATCTCCGAATTCTCCTGGCAGCGCGTGAACGACCTCAATGAGCTTGTGAAGATTGGCCAGGAAGTTCAGGTGAAGGTCACGCGGGTTGATCTCGATGCCCGCAAGATTGGGCTGAGCATCAAGGAACTCACGACCAGCCCGTTCACCGAGTTCGCAGGCCGCGTGAAGGCTGGCGCTCGCATCTCCGGCAAGGTCACGCGAACCGCCGAGTTCGGTGCCTTCGTCGAACTGGAACCGGGTGTTGAGGGACTGATTCACATTTCCGAACTCTCGACGCAGCGAGTCAAGCGGGCACGAGACGTGGTTCAGGAAGGCCAGATTGTTCAGGTTGAAATCCTGCACGTGGATCCCGAAACGCGCCGCATTGCACTGAGCCTGAAATCCATCTCGCAGGAGAAGGAAAGCGCCGAGGATGCTGCCGCGACCGCAGAAAAAGAAGCCGACGCGAAGGCAGCAGCCGAGGTCATGGCCAACCGGCCAGTGAACCCGAACCTCCGCGGTGGCATCGGCGGAAGCGCCTTCAAGATCGACACGGAGTGATTGTTGAGGGACGTATGTTGAACCGCTCGCATTCGCGGCGCGGGTTGATTGATCGACAGGCTGGGTCGTTCGTGCGACCCAGTTTCCCAACACCGACGGTTCGACGTGCGCATCGCATTGCGTCCCCGTCGGGCTGCTCGGATCGCGAGGCTGACGCGGAACGGGATTGCCTCCCGCATCGCCTGTGTTTTCAGGACCATCATCCGCAGCGGAAGTCGTGCGCAGCGGACGGCTGGCGAACTCGGCGATCTCCTCATCCGTGCGTGAAGACAGCCACTTTACCAGCTCGATATCATCATCTCGCAAGCCTTCCAGCCGGGGATCGGGTGCCGGTCCGCGCTTGCTTTTTGTCCTTGCGCCGGCACGATGACGCACGTAAGTCATGTTGATGCGAGCGAGGCATTCCGCAGCGTGCCGAGCATCGGACTTGTCCCCTTCGCGAAGCATTCGGCGGAGGGTGAACATGGATTCGGCCAGCCCTTCGCGGAGCACTTCCCGTCGAGCTTTGGAGTAGAGTCTGTCGTAAGTTTTGCCTGCGTCGTGGCAGAGTTGTTTGAGGTCGCCACCTTCGTAACCGAGTTGATCGGCGGTGGCTTGCCAGCCCGACCCCTCGGCGCGGAGTTCCGCAGCGCGAGAAAGCACGGCCTCCACTTCGGGGGTAATTGTGAGCATGGCAACACCAAGGGAAGAGAAGAGTAGTCGCCGAGACTCGGCGGCGTGATGTGTCTATATGTTCAATGCGCTACGCGGGAGGCGGAGTCAACTCACGATTTTGCCGCACCGGGTGATCCCAGACATAAACCCACTATTAACGAGACATTGACAGATCGTGTGGCGGTCTTCCCGTTGGCTGTAGTGTTGGAATGTGTGTTTTGAAGGTGAAGGAGAGAAAGGGATCATGTCATTGCCCCGAAGGGGCAGGACAACATAGCCTGGGGCAAGACTGCGAAGCGGTCGCAGCCCCGGGAACCAACCACCAAAACGCGAGTTGGTCCTGGGGCGGCGCCTTCGGCTTGCCCCAGGCTATGTTGTCCTGCCCTTTCAGGGCAATGACATGCCACAAAACCAAATTCGACAACATCAACGGGGGCACCTCCTGCTCACGACCCCGACAGTCGCCGTTCAGCAAGCCACTTCACACATTCATGGCACTCCTTTTGCCGCAATTCCCAGAGGAACGGTTCACATCAAGATGGAGAAAATCATGAGCACGATGACCGACAAGATGAGCGAAGCCAGCCGCAAGGCTCCCGTGGATGAAGGCATCGGCAGCCCGAAGAAGGGAGAGCGCTTTCGCTGCACGAAGTGCGGGATGGAGGTGCAAGTGACAGCGGACTGTCACTGCGACCAACCAAACATGGTCCACTTCCACTGCTGTGGTCAGGAACTGCAGAAGGTCTGATGAGAGTGCGCACTGGCTACCTCGGGCGGTCGAGGCTGTTTCCGATTTGCAGCACAAAATAGTGCGGATCGCTGCGAAATCGGATAAATAAGCACCACCGCGATCGCCCGTGTCCTGCCAAATACACTCGCAACAAGAAAGCAACAACGAGGGTTTCATGTTCAAGCTGCGGTTGGCCGTTTTAGTTACCGCTCTCGCCTGCTCCAGTTCGGCGACAGCGCAGCCGGTGCGCAAGTACGACGACAAGGGTGCCCCGCCCTTCAAGGTGCTGAAAGAGGCGAGAACCCGCCGCTCGATGCCAACGACAATTTCGTCATCGGGCCGAAGTATGTGACCGCGCCGGAACGCAAGAAAGTCGAAGGCGTTCCCGAAGGGAAGGTGGAGCAGTTTGAGTTCGACTCGAAGGAAACCAAGCTCTTCAACCCCGGCATCGCTCGCAAGGTGTTCGGGAAGGTCGATCCGAACAACCCGAAGACGCTGATCGTCGAGACGCACAACATCGACTACAAGCGCAAGGTCGGCGTTTACATTCCACCCGGCTACAAGGAAGGCACCGAAGCGCCGTTCATGGTCGTCCACGACGGTCCCGGCGCTGCCGGCGGATACAAGACCATCCTCGACAACCTGATCGCCCAGAAGCGGATTCCCCCCATCGTCCTCATCTCCCTTTCCAACGGTGGTGGCGACGCTCAGGGGCACGAACGCGGCAAAGAATACGACAACATGAACGGCGACTATGCCACGTACATCGAAGACGAAGTGCTGCCGCGAGTTGAGAAGAACTGCAAGGTGAAGTTGACCAAAGACCCCGACGGCCGTGCGGCGATGGGCAGCAGTTCCGGCGGTTCGGCGGCACTCATCATGGCCTGGTTCCGCAACGACCTGTACCACCGCGTGCTGACGACTTCGGGCACGTTCGTGAATCAGGCGTGGCCGTTTGATTCCAAGTTCCCGGATGGTGCGTGGGGCTTCCACGAGACGCTGATCCCCAAAGAACCCAAGAAGCCCATCCGCATCTTCATCTCCGTCGGCGACAAGGATTTGCTCAACCCTAACGTGATGCGCGATGAGATGCACGACTGGGTGGAAGCCAATAACCGTATGGCCAAGGTGCTGAAGGAGAAGGGTTACGAGTATCAATACTTGTACTGCCTCGGCTCCGGTCACGGCATCGGCAACGCCCAGGCGCAGTTTCTCCCGCACGCCATCGAATGGGTGTGGAAGGGGTATGCCCCGAAGAAGGAAAAGTAATCGACTGAGTCGACACTCGGGCCTGGCAACGCTGCTCTCGACTCGGCTCCACGGCTGTGTCGAGAGTTTTTATCTCAGGATGGAAGCAACCCAGCCTGCTTCGACAAACCATTATAAGTCGAACCGCCTGCCTCAGCAGGCTGGGTGAAACTACCACAAACACCATATTCCATACCCCACCACTTTGACCGATAGCCACGTCGATCGCAGCGTGAGCGGCGCGTAAATTGCACATGGGTGCCTCACCTTGGCAAAGGTTGCACCCGCGAGGAAGATTCGCGCCTCCCAGACCATCGGGCAAGCGGCCGAATTCCTGGGAGTGTCACCCGGAACGCTCAGTGACTGGAATCGCGCTGACAGGTTCAAGCCTGTCAGCCCCACGCCACGAACCGACGAACAAAGACCGATGAGCCATCCGAACCGCAAGACGCGGGAGTTCATCCCGTCCGGGGTACCCGGCCTCGACCACGTCCTCAAAGGCGGGTTCATCCGGGAGGGATTCTATCTCCTTCAGGCCGACCCCGGCTCGGGGAAGACGACCGTCGCCCTCCAGTACGTGCTCAGCCGCCTCAAGGCCGGCGAGCCGTGCCTCTATGTCACCCTCACCGAGTCCCGCGCCGACCTTGAAGACGCTTCCGACTCCCACGGCTGGTCACTCGACGGGCTCGACATCTGCGACCTGACCGCCGACGCGGCGCAGGCGGTCGGGGAGAGCAAGGCGTCCGTCTTCCATCCGGCCGAGACCGAACTCGGGGACACCACCAAGGCGATCCTCGCCGCGGTCGAACAGACCAAGCCCCAGCACGTCGTCTTCGACGGGCTGGCCGAACTCCGGTTACTGTCCGGAGACTCGCTGCGCTACCGTCGCCAGCTCCTCGCTCTGAAGCAGTTCTTCAAGGAGCGGAAGATCACCGTTCTGCTGCTGGATGACCGGTCGGCCCCATTCGGAGATATCCAGCCCGAGAGCCTGGTCGGCGCGAACATCGTCATGGAGCGATTCCTCCCCGAGTACGGCAAGGCCCGCCGTCGGCTGTTCGTCACCAAGGTTCGCGGGTCGAACTTCCGGGAGGGGTACAACGACTACGAGATCGCCGACGGTGGGGTCGTCGTCCACCCGAGACTGGTCGCCGCCGAACACCACGAGCGATTCGACCGCACCACCCACCCCAGTGGGGTCGCGGCCCTCGACGAGATGCTCGCCGGCGGACTCACCACCGGGACCACCACCCTGCTCCTCGGCCCGGCGGGGGTCGGTAAATCGACCGTCGCCATGCAGTACGTCGCCCAAACTCTCCGCAAAGGTGAACGGGCCGCAGTCTTCACGTTCGATGAGGTCATCGACACCCTGTTCGACCGATCCGAGAAGCTGTGCCGCGACCTCATTGGAGGCCCCCGCAAGTACCAGGCCGAGGGTCTGCTCCACGCCCAGCAGATCGACGCCGCCGAGTTGACCGCCGGGGCGTTCGCTCACGAGGTGCGGCGGTCCGTTGAAACCGGGACAAAGGTGATTGTCATCGACAGCCTGAACGGGTACATGAACGCCATGCCGGAGGAGCGGTTCCTCATCACCCACCTGCACGAGCTGTTCGCCTACCTGAACCAGAAGGGCGTGGTGACCATCATGGTGGTCGCCCAGCATGGGCTGATGGTCGGCGGAATGAGTGAGATCGACGTCAGTTACCTCGCCGACACGGTGCTCCTTTTCCGATACTTCGAGGCGCACGGCGAGATCCGCCAGGCGGTGAGCGTGTTCAAGAAGCGGACCGGGCTGCACCAGCGGACGGTCCGGGAACTGAGGATCACCGAGGCTGGCGTCCAGGTCGGGGAGCCACTGGTCGGGTTTCGGGGGATCATGACGGGCACTCCGGAGTACGAGGGGAAGACCCGGATGATCGGCCAGAACGGCGTGCCCCCCCAGGGAGACGCATAGCGGATGGCCACGCCGGAAACCGAGGACCGCGTCCTCGTCCTGATGCCGACCCAGCGGGATGCCGCCCGAACGTGCGAATTCCTCGCCGGGGCCGGTCTGGCGGGCACACCATGCGCCGACCCCAGAGAGGTGCGCCGAGAACTCGCCGCGGGAGCCGGGGTCGTCCTCCTGACCGACGAAGCTCTGGGCGGGGGCGACTGGCTATCTGAGGCACTCGCCAACCAGCCCACTTGGTCCGATCTGCCCATGATCGTCCTGTCCCGCGAGGGGGCCGGCCACGCATCGTTCCGCGAGTCCGCTAACGTGACTCTGGTGGAACGGCCGGTGCGAATGCGCACCCTGCTGAGTGTCGTCCGCGCCGCCCTCCGCACCCGCCGCCACCAGTACGACGTCCGCGACCTCTTGACGGAGCGGCAACGGGCCGCCGAGACGCTCCGCGACGAGCGGGAGCGGTTGCGAATCACCCTTGCGAGTATCGGCGACGCGGTCATCAGCACCGACGCTGCCGGGCGGATCACGTTCCTCAACGGCGTCGCCGAGGCCTTGACCGAATGGACTCGGGATGAAGCAGCCGGGAGGCCGCTGCCCGAGGTGTTCCGCATCGTCAACGAATCGACACGCCACGTGATCGAGGATCCAGCGATGCGTTCCCTCCGCGAGGGGGCCGTGATCGGGCTCGCCAACAACAGCATCCTCATCGCCCGAGGTGGGGCCGAGCGACCCATCGACGACAGTGCCGCGCCCATCCGCGACAAGACGGGAGTCCCGGTCGGCTCAGTCCTGGTGTTTCGGGATGTGACCGAGCGGCGGCGGATCGAAATCGAACTGGCCCGGCTGGCGGCCATCGTCGCGTCGTCCCAGGACGCCATCATCTCCAAGACGCTTAACGGCGTCATCCGAACCTGGAACCGTGGGGCCGAGCGGATCTTCGGATATACCGCTGCCGAAGTCGTCGGCAAGCCTGTCACCGTAATCATCCCGCCCGAGCGGCTTAACGAGGAACGGATGATCCTCGAGCGGCTCCTTTGTGGGGAACGGATCGACCACTTCGAGACGGTGCGCGTGGCGAAGGACGGCCGCCGGCTCGATGTCTCCTTGACCGTCTCCCCGATTCGGGACTCTGAGGGCAACATCGTTGGTGCGTCCAAGATCGCCCGCGACATCACGGACCGAGTGCGGGATGCTGCGGCCCTGCGGGCGAGCGAAGCTCGGTATCGGGCGATCATCGAGGCAACCCCGGAGTGCGTCAATCTGGTCGCCCCGAACGGAACTCTCCTGCAGATGAACCGGGCTGGGCTCGCCATGATTGAAGGAGACGAAAGCGCACTGGGTCGGTGCATGTACAACGTCGTCGCCCCCGAGGACCGCGACCGGTTCCGGGCGTTCAACGAGCGGATCTGCCAGGGTGAGGCGGGCACCCTGGAGTTCGACATCGTCGGCCTCCAGGGAAGCCGGCGACACATGGAGACGAGTGCTGTTCCCCTGCTCGCCGCGACCGGCGGGTTCATGCAACTCGCGGTGAGCCGCGACATCACCGAGCGCAAGCGTGCAGAGATCGCATTGCGGGAGGCCGATCGGAAGAAGGACGACTTCATCGCCCTTCTGGCGCACGAGCTGCGCAACCCACTGGCCCCGATCCGTAACGGGTTGCAGGTGATCCGATTGTCGGACGACCGGTCGGTGCGGGAGCGGTCTCTGGGGGTGATGGACCGGCAGTTGACGCACATGGTCCGACTCATCGACGACCTGCTCGATGTGTCCCGCATCAACCGGAACAAGATGGAGCTGCGGCGGGAACGCATCCCGCTGGCCGATGCGGTGGGATGTGGGGTTGAGACAGCCCGCCCGGCTATCGAAGCGGCCCGGCATATGTTGGAAATTGACCTACCCCCTGGACCGCTCCAGCTCGACGCCGACCTGACCCGACTGGCCCAGGTATTCGCCAACCTGCTCACCAACAGTGCCAAATACACCGAGCCGGGCGGAACGATCCGGCTCGCGGCCCGTCGGGACGAGGACGCGGTAGTCGTTACGGTTCGGGACACGGGCATCGGCATCCCGGCTGAGTCGCTGCCGCACGTGTTCGAGATGTTCAGCCAGGTGGACCGTTCGGTTGAGCGGTCCACCGGCGGGCTGGGGATCGGGCTGGCGCTCGTCAAGGGGTTGGTCGAAATGCACGGCGGCACGGTCACCGCGGCGAGCGAAGGCCAGGGCAAGGGGAGCACATTCACTGTTCGACTGCCCGCGCCGCCGGAGTTGTCCGAGTCGCTCCCCGACACACCCGCGGACGCCGAGGGTGCGGGGTCCGGGCCTCAGCGGCGGATCCTGGTGGTAGACGACAACCGGGATGGGGCCGAGTCGATGGCCGAAATGCTCCGTCTGTTCGGCAACGAGGTGTTCCTCGCCCACGATGGCGTGGACGCTGTCGATCGGGCTGAAGCCGTCCGGCCCGAGGTCATCCTGATGGACGTGGGGATGCCCCGAATGAACGGGCTGGAAGCGACCCGTCGCATCCGTGCGCGGCCATGGGGGCGGGTGATGACGATTATCGCCCTCACCGGCTGGGGGCAGGAAGGAGACCGGAGGCAATCGGAGGAGGCCGGTTGTGACGGCCACCTTGTCAAGCCGGTGAGCCTGGCCGACCTGGAGCGAGCGATCGGCGTGTTGGCTGGTGTCCGGTGACCGCGCTACACCAGGGGGTCGATTACACCTCCAGGGTCTTCTCCTGAGGTGTTGCTGTGTTGAAATCATTGTGAGCGTCGAAGCGTCAGCTCGACGGTGGGCGTCAAACAACCGTCGGCCTGACCATATCCACCGTCGGCCTGACCAAATCCACCGTCGGCCTGACCATATCCACCGTCGGCCTGACCAAATCCACCGTCGGCCTGACCATATCCACCGTCGGCCTGACCATATCCACCGTCGGCCTGACCAAATCCACCGTCGGCCTGACCAAATCCACCGTCGGCCTGACCAAATCCACCGTCGGCCTGACCAAATCCACCGTCGGCCTGACGGCTCGACGCTCACAAACACCTATCAATTCAACAAAGCACTGCGGGGCGCAAAGTTCAAAAGCTCAAGTTCCCAGGTACTTCTTTGGTATTTCCGCCCCCGCAACGTAGCACAGCTTTCCGATCTTGCACGTTTAGTGCAT
This sequence comes from Planctomycetota bacterium, assembly GCA_021413735.1. GTDB lineage: Bacteria > Planctomycetota > Planctomycetia > Gemmatales > Gemmataceae > Gemmata. Next base: position 16,927 of record JAIOPV010000061.1, on the reverse strand, counting down.
CTGCAGGCGATTTACAAAATCGCTTGAAAACAAGGTGTTTGCGCAGTCGTCGAAAAGTGCCGCATGTCTCCAGAATCCACCCAATCCCCCGTTTCCACGGGGTTCTTGACAGGTTCTTGACAGGTGCCTGACGCTGTTTGCGAACCCTTTGTCCGCTCGATCGGTATCCTCAACTTCACTCCGCAGGCGTTACGCGTCGCGAACCCAAATTCCTTGTGGAGTGTCGGATAGGGCGTAAGTGCGCATGAAGCGAATCTACGCGGAAACTTGCCCACCGCCCTTCCCGCCCCAGCAGTCGTCGTCACTGACACTCACGAGGTAGGCGGCCAAGCGTTCTTCGGTGCGTTGGTGTTTTGGTCCGGACATGGCTGGGCACGAGGGTATTTTTCGGGGCTGTCGATAGCACGGTCGAGGTCGCGGAGGTTAGCACCAGAACACAGAAGGCCGGGTGGCTTGTGGAAATCGACTTTGACGAACTCGGGGCTGGCGAAACAGCGGACACCGTGTTGGAGCCGCGCGAGATTTTCAGTGCGCTGCCCGCCAAGGATGCCCGCTACCAGTACCCGCGCGACGTGCAGTCCGAGGTGTGGACAGGCTGGTTCGCGCGGCGGGACGAACCGGAAGTCGTTCTCAAGATGAACACAGGCGGCGGGAAAACCGTCGTTGGGCTTCTCGTTCTGAAAAGCTGCCTGAACGAGGGCAAAGGTCCAGCCGTCTACGTCTGCCCCGACCCACTGCTGGTCGATCAAGTCATTCAAGAAGCTCGGGCGCTCGGGCTGGAAGTCACCGACGACGAAGACGACTTCCGCTTCCGGCGCGGCCAGGCGATCCTCGTCATCAACATCTACAAACTCATCAACGGCAAGTCGCGGTTCGGCGTCGGCTCCGAGGGCACTAAGATCAGGATCGGCAGCGTCATCATCGACGACGTTCACGCCTGCCTTTCCACCACGCTCAACCAGTTCACCCTGACCCTCGAAGCCCCGGCCGATGCCTACACCAAGCTCCTCGCCCTCTTCAAGGAAGAGCTGCACCGCCAATCCGAGGCGACGGCCCTCGACATCGAGCAGGGCTACCCCAACGCCATCATGCAGGTCCCCTTCTGGGCGTGGCAGAGCAGCCTGAACAAAGTGACTTCCATCCTTAGCTCCCCTACCACGTCCAGCGACGTCGGCGACCGGATGATCCTTGTGCCGCAGGAGCTAAACGGCACTGCCGAAGACGGTGAGGTGAAGACGCTGGCGAAGAAGGTGAGCGCCACGCACAATGTCGTGGTTATCGTGCCCTCCCACAAGCGGGCGGAATTCTGGGCAGACGTGGCGGTGATGACGCTTTCATCGTCGGCTAAAAATCTCGCCGATGGCATCACCAAACTGCGGGCTGGCCACGTCGGGTTGGTGGTCCTGGTGAACCGCTACGACGGCATCGACCTGCCCCACGCTGCGTGCCGGGTCCTCATCGTTGACGGCCTGCCTGATGTGCGGCGGAAGATCGAGTGCATCGACCAATCGTTGCTGGACGGTAGCGAACAGATCAAGAGCCAGTCCATCCAACGGATCGAACAGGGAATGGGGCGTGGCATCCGGTCGAGTGAAGATTACTGCGTGGTCATCCTGATGGGGCGGTCGCTCATTAGTATGCTGTACGCCGACAACTCGCTCAGCTTGTTCACGACAGCAACGCGCGCGCAGCTTGAGCTTTCGCAGAAACTGGCCAATCAGCTCAGGGGCAAACCTGTTGCCGAGCTTGAAGGCGTTATGAACTCCTGCCTGACGCGGGACAGGAAGTGGGTCGCCGCCAGCAAGGGCGTGCTCGTTAAGCTGCGCCCAACCGCCGAAGGCTCGGTCCGGCTTCTCGCGGAGAAGATGCGCAAGGCGTTCGATGCGGTGGAAATCCGGGACTACCCGCTAGCAGAAAGGCTGATTCAGGAGGCGATCAACGCCGCCACCGATAAGCGCGAGAAGGGGTGGTTGAAGCACCTCCTTGCGGAATACACGAACTACACCAATCCCGTCGAGGCGCAGAAGTTGGCCAAGTCAGCGCTGGCTGAAAACCGGGCGTTGCTCAAGCCCATTGACGGCATCGCCTACACCCGCCTGATGACTCCAGACATGAACCAGGCCAAGCAGTGCTCGGAATACCTCGTGGAGAAATACGGTGACGGGAACAAGATCGTCATCGCCATGAACGGAATTCTGGAGGAGTTGGACTTCATCACCGATAACTCCTCCCGGTTCGAGGAAGCCCTAAAGAATCTGGGGTTCTTCATCGGCTTCCGGGGTCAGCGCCCCGAGAGCGAAGTCGGCAAAGGCCCGGATAACGTGTGGGAGGTCGGCAGCCTGAAGTATTTTGTCGTCGAGGCGAAGAACGGCGCCACAACCGACACTATCACCAAAGACTACTGCAACCAGCTCGGCGGCTCGATGAACTGGTTCGCCAGCCAGTACGATGCGACGTGCAGCGCCACGCCGATCATGATTCACCCGTCGCATGTCTTCGAGCATGCTTCTTCCCCGCATGCGAAGGCGCGAATTATTGACGCGGAGACACTACCACTGCTGCGAGACGCGTGCCGGAAGTTCGCCCAGTCGGTGGCCAACAAGGAGGCGTACCGGACTTCCGCAATCGTGGCCGAACTTTTGAAAGCCCACGGCCTGACCGCAGACTTGATCGTCGCCCGGTACACCGTGAAATTCCGGGTGAAGTAAGCGTTATCAGTGAACTCCACGCCGAGCCGGTTTGGCGACCCAAAAAACGGCAGGCGCATGCTATCAAGGCTTGCCTGCGACGGCTGCCCGGAGTTGCTGGCATGCGAAGCGCAGGTCCACCGTCGCCACGATCCGACTCTTCCGAAGCCACGAGCTTTGCATTGCACAGACCAGAGCTTTCATGTCCTTGCCGGGCCGCTCCCAGAACGCAAACACCGGGCAGCCGCTCATGCCCACGATGTCCAGATCCGGTCGCGAAGGCTCCATCACATTAAAATATCGCATCTTGTCTGTCTGTTTGGCATATTGAGGAGCGATTGTCGCAGCCGGCTCTATCCGTATGAACACAGGTTGGAAACCCGCCTCGCCAGGGGTGTCGAGGTCCATGTTCTGCAGCGGTAGTCCCAACTCCGCGAATGCCGAGAACTCCTTGGGCAGTTCTTGATCCCAATACTTCTGTTCGACCGGGATGATTCTGTTGGCACTCAGGACCGCCCGCTCTGAGGTGGTGAGCTTAATAGCCCCGAAATCGAGTCCTTCGGGACGATTCACGCTGAAATCGGGCTCCCGATATTTGAATCGCACTAACTCCCGGCCGATGGCGAACGTGCCCATACCGGAGTGGATCACGAAGGTGTGGATGAGGCTCGGGTTTTTTGCGATGTAATTCTTTATATCGTCGAAAACATGGCCGCAACTGACGAGATACCAGTCGCTGTTCAGTTCGATGACGAATCCGCTAGTGAAAAACTTCTTCTCCACTGCAGGCGGATTTAGTTTTGACGAAACGGATATACATCCCAGGCTCACTAGAAAGTGACCCATGTAGTTGACGAAATTGAGATCATCCTGTTCTTGACTCATTGGTCTACACCGCGAAGAGGGAGCACGACATCTGCAGTGGATTCACTACATGCCATCGAGTTGGAAAAATGGCATCAGTTCCGGAAGGCTCAGGGCGAGCATTCGAAGTGGGTGAATCGCGCGAACCCCGCGGAGGGTTTCTAGACCTCTTTGCCAGGAATGCTGGATGCCCACCAGTCGGATATCGTCCGCCGTCCAAGTCTCGATGTGCTTATCCGCTGCCGCAAGCCGCCACATCCCGCACCCACTGACGCCGGGTGGTTCGGGCACATACGCGAGTACCGATTCATCACCCTCGGTGCTATCGTTACGCATGTAATGAACGAGTAGGTCAAAGCCCGGGTTGAAATTCGGCGGCATTCCTCGTTCGCCGGTGTACGGCCATGAGGCGTAGGCAAAAAGGGTAGACGTGTGAGATCGCCTATCATGATCGGGCAGGTTCACTTCGTAGGGATAGCCAACGGTCATGTACCAACTTCGCGCGCGGAAGGGATCGCGGATGTCGATGTTCCTGAGCGGGAGGAACTCTTTGCTCGGAAGCAGTTCGCTGACGATCTGGGGGGGCAACTCGAGGAAGCCCGCGTCCATCGGATCATCCCGGCGATCTCTGCTCTCCGGCATTTCGGACGCAAAGAGCACGGCGCCGTCGAGTGAAATGACCCTCTTTCCGATCTCGTCGGGCATCACCCAAAGCGGGATGCCGTGGCTGGAATGCAGATCGAGAACGTGCGCGGCCGTCAGGATGAAGTGCCGCCCCCCGATTTCAAGCAGTACACCCGAACCACACTGAAGCTGCTGCCGGTTTTTCTCTCCAAAGAAAGCGATCGTGTTCCGTTGGATGATCCGCGGGCACTCGGTCATGAACCGATTCACGAACGCCTCGAACCCGGCATCGGCCTTACAGTCAGCGAGAAGCATTGTTTTCTCCTGCTAACCCAGACGGGTACCACTTGGCGTTGAGTGACCGAAGAACGCGCCGTGGCATTCCCCGTCACTTCGAATGCTGCTACTGGATCGCATCTCGGCCCTCTGATGCCGCAGGCAGCGGAAACACTCACCGCGGCTTCTGTGGTGTCGCGCTTTGGATCTGCCCGGAATCACCATCCATCTTGCTCACGCCAAAGACCACGTAGTTGAACCGGAGGGGCTGCTTGGGGTCGCTCGCGCTCACCACCGCGCCGCTGATCGGGTTGTACTTCCACAACCCCCAGTCCCATGAGGTCTGGTCAGCTTCCGGGATTTGAACGGCCAGGTACGACCCTTCGGCCAATCGGGCGCGAGTCGAGATGTTGCTAAAGTCGAGACCCATGTAGAAGTCCTGCACCGCGACGTTCCGGTTGCGCTGGGCCAGCCCTCTGGCCAATCCGCTCGCCATCATAGAGAGCGGAGCGAGCGCAGGCTGGGCCGTCGTCACCAAACGAAGCCCGGCCTTGAAGACGTCCGAATCCAGAAACCCGAGCAGCGATTCGTCCTGGTCGTTCTTCACGTTTACGGTGAAGCACTTGAACGCCACACCCTCTGGACCAGCCTCGAGGCCGACGAAGAGCGGGTAGCCAACGAGGGCGGCATGCTCGCCTTCACGCCCCCGGAAGGTCGCATTGAAGTGGAGGTGCTCGAGGTTCCCGGCGATCTGGGTCTGGGCGTAGAAATCGAACAGGACGTGGTGAGTTCCACCGCCGGGATACTCCGCGATGCGGAGCCGGTCGAGGGTGATCTTCAGGCGAGCGTTCTTGAGCGAATTATCGGCTTTGATCGAGCCTGCGTGGCGGATCGACACGATCTGGTCGCTCGCACCCGGTGCGATGTAGCCGAAGGCGTGTCCCGTGTGCCTCCAGAGTTTCGTGCTCCACCAGTTCCGCCACCCCCCAAGTGCAGAAGTCTTTTCGTCTTCCTCGTCGGGCGGCGGCTCATCGGGGATGTCGAGTGTCCCCAATTCACGAAGCTTCTTCCCAGCCTGCACTGGATTCATCCGACCGATCACAGGCACATCGTCGAACCACTTTTCTGGCGTCATGAGCGCTCTTTTTCAAAGAATCGCAGCTTGTGGGGGAAACGAACGGATTCAATGTTGACATCTTACTCAACGTTGAGTAACTTGTCAACATGAGCACGTTCGGCGTTATCCTGAAAGAGAAACGGCGTGCCGCGAGCCTGAGCCAACGCCAGTTGGCTGAGAAGGTGGGCGTTGACTTCTCCTACATCAGCAAGCTCGAAAACGATCGGCTCCAGGCACCTGCCGCTGACACCATTGCGCGCATCGCCGAATGCGTCGGATGCCCGGTCGAGGACCTGCTCGCCGCAGCCAAGAAGATGCCGGCCGGGCTGAACGACTCCCTGATCAACGAGCCGACTGCGGTTCGCTTCCTTCAGGAGGCGTCGAAGATGCAGTTGACTCCCGACGAATGGCAACGACTTCTCGGCCAACTATACGGTCTCCGGGAGGAAACCGAATGAGGCAGGAGTATTCCTTTACGAAGCGAAGCGTTCTCGACACCTGTTCACGGTCATACTTCTACGAGTATTACGCGGCGAACGAGAAGGTCGATTTCGACGAAGGCCGCAAGGCCCGGATCAAGGAAGCGAAGAAGCTGAGCAGCGTTCACATGCTCGGCGGGATTTGGCTCCACCAGTTCATCCGCCAGTTTCTGGGCAGCTACCCGAACGTGCCTGCGGATCTGGAACGTCAGTGCTGTGCGATCTTCGACAACGCGGTGAGTCGTTCGCGTAACCCGGTGCGCAGGCGGAACGCCCAAGGTCTGTTACTGCTGGAGTACGTCTTCGACGATCCCGAAGCAGAGGAACGGGCCAGATCCTCCCGCGAAACGCTGATAAGGGCCATCCACAACTTCCGAAACACTCCCGAGGTACAAGCCGTCTGGAAAGACGTCCTTCGCGGAGAGGCGTGGATCGAAAGGCCGATCGGCGGATTACCGAAGATCGACGGGTACGGCATCCGCGGCCAGATCGACTTCGCCGTCCGGCATGATAAGCAGGTGGAGATTGTCGATTGGAAGTCGGGGTTACAAGACGGCGGACACGATAGCCTCCAATTGTTCATCTACGCACTGTGGGCGAACAAGCAATACGAGATCAAGCCCGAGGCGATTTCGGTACGGCGAGTGTTCCTCGGTGAGGGGCGGGTCGAACCGGCGCGGGGTCTCGACGCCACCGCCCTGAGTCGGGGCGAAGCGAAACTGGTCCAGGACATCGCCCTGATGTGTGAGCAACAGGAATACGGGAAGGCCGGAACAGAGGAGGCATTCACGCCATGTTTGAAGGTCAACGTTTGCCGGCGGTGCAAGTTCCAGCGGGAATGTCCGGAGGGGCGGGCGCTCGTGCAGTCGAGTCGAACGTCTACCTCGTTCACCCTCCCCGTGCTGGCCTGAACTGTCGGCGTGTCTCCGTCAAAACGGCCTACCAAGCTGAGGACCTGCGATCCGCGGTCTGCAGTATCCTGCGCCGAGGAGGGGCGCTGGCAACCCCGGCGCCCGGCTGCGCGGATGAAATCCTGGTGGTGCAGAAATCTCCTTTCTCATCGCGGGTCGTCCGCAGGAAGGGCTGGGAAGCTGACCTCAGCGATGCCGGCGGCACGGCCAGTTTGTCGACCAACGTGAAGCAGGACAGGGTCGCCATGTGCGACCTGGTCGAGAAATCGCTCGTGATGGCGATGGAAACCGACCACGACCAGTGGCGCCTCTCCAACTCGACGCGGCGGTGGTATCGCGAAGAGCGCATAGCCTGTGTCGATGGGATCGAGGTGCTGTCGCGCCTTTCGTTCGCGGCGATGCCGATCGGAGATTCTCTGATCGGCGTCGCGTTCGAGCGCGGGTTCCTGTACCGGACAGAGTGGACGTTGGCGGACTTCTTCTCCCCCGATTTGATTCAGTCCGAGCGGCGAGAGCGACGGCGCTGGTTCGACCGACTGCGGAAGCGGCGGGAAGGGCGGAAAGGAACTCTACTCTACGATACGAACCAAGCCCAGCTTTCCGTGTGTTACTTCGACCACGAGCGCCCCGGCGTCACCTGTGCCACAACGGGGCGAACGGTGACATCCCCGTCGCTCTTCGAGTATTGCCGTAACAAGTACCCAAAGTTGGGCGTTCAGCGTGACGACCAAGTCGTCTACGTCTCGTTCCCAAGCATGAAGGGCGGAGCCGTCCCAGTTGCGGCCAAGCTCCTGCGGTTGCGGGTCATGCCCGACGGTGATCCGTCACTAAGAGGGCTTGATAATTACAAGACCGCTTCGCCAGCGCAGCGAAAGCTACACGTAGAGGAATGCCTGCCGCTGTGCCGCCGGGCTGCGACGGCCTTGGGCTGTACGGTCGAGGATGATCTGTGGCAACCGTCCCGGTCGGACCATGAACTGCTCTGTTGCCCAGATCTGGTCTTCGGCCAGAACCGGCAGGTAGCGGCACCGCGCGAACCTGCGATGCACGAATACCAGGCCTATTACCGTGATAGGCCGGACCGGCTTCGAGCGGGCGGCGTGTTCCGGTTCGAGCAGACCGTTGATCGCCGGATTCACGTAATTACCCCGCCGTCGGGCGAGGGTTGGCCGGACGAATTGCAAGCTGCCTTCCTACGCGACTTCGGCGAGGTGATGAATGACCTCGTCGGCAAGAAGTTTGAACTGGTCGCGGTCCGGGCGGCAACGCCGGACGATGCGAGACAAAAACTGGCCAAGGCGACGCCCGGGACGGCTGTCGTGGTGTTCGACGAGGCGACGGACCAGAGCGCCTATTTTCTGTTCGCTCATCACCTGACCAAGTGGCGACTGAAGCGATTGACGCGGTCGGGTGTCTTATCGCGTTGGCGGGCGAAGAAGAATCCCCGGTCGGATGATCGCGGGCGCGGTGACAGGCGGTGGAAGGACATGCTGTTCCACTCTGCCTTGGATACCCTGGAGCAGATGGATGCGACCCCCTGGCGGTTGAAGCAGATGCCTTACGAAGCGTGCTTGACGATCGACGTGAGTGAGAATCGCCGCTACTTCTCTGTGTCCTTATTAATTTCCAGACAGGCAGGGAAGGAACCGTCGTGTTACCGCCGGACAGACGTCTGGACGAAGGCCGACCACCAGCACGAGTCGATCAACGCCCGCTGGCTTCAGGACAAGCTCGTGGAGGTGCTGGGCAATTACGAGGGACCAAAGTTCGCCCCGCTCGATTCGTTACTGATCCTCCGCGACGGGCGTGTCTGCGGCGAGGAAGAGGCCGCTCTTGATGCCGCGATCGAAGCCCTGAAGAAATCGGGGCGGTTGTCCATCAACGCGGTGGTGGATGTGGCCGAGATCCACAAGAAAACCGTGAAGGGCGTTCGCCTTTGGTACCCGAGCAAGGGAGTGGCCGAGAACGTGCTGGAGGGGCACGCGGTGTATCCGACCGATGACACGGCGATCATCTGTTGTACGGGAGCCGCGACGCTTTCCCGCGACGTTACCGCCGAGCCGTCATTGCTCGTAATGCGGCGGGGTAAAAATCTGCGGAACGCAGCGGCTGCTTTCTTCGCGATGGCTCAACTGAATTACGCGAGTCCAAACAAGGCCCACCGCATCGCCTATCCGTTATGGGCAACGGATGAGCGCCTGCGGAGGAGAGTAGCGCAGGACATGCGAGAACTTCGCTGAACACCCAGAAAGGAGGAAAGCAATGAGTACGACTTGGCTGCATGTGCAGAGCTTCTTTGCGGACGCCGGCGTCCTGCAAGCAATCAACGACCTGTCCATCATGCTTAAGATTCAGGCCGCGAGCGGTGATGATTCTGGATGGAGGGATTTGGGGAAGCAGGGCCGTGAAAAACTGATCCGCTTCCTCCGCCGTGTCGTCGATCTCGAGATCGACGACACCGGTGGCGTGATCTTGGGTGTCGATCCGAGAACACAGACGCTCGCCCACTCGCTGGGCCACCCGGACGAAGCCGCCTGTGGAGCGAGCCCGAAGGTTGGGCTTAGTCGGAGTCCCGAAGCGATACTCCAACTCCTTGAGGCAAACAAGCCCGAGGAGAGGGGGGAGTTGTTGGAATCTCTCAACGAGTTATACCGGGTGATCCTGGCTCACCAGCAACAGGACGCGGATGTGATTTTCCAGAGGCAGTGATGCGGGACCGGCTCCTGATCGCCAACGCAGATCTACTCCGGCGCGTCCAGGCAATCCAGCGGCTGATCGATGCTGCGCTGGTATCCGGTACGATGGCCGGTTACTGCCAGCAGGTGAGGGAGTTCTGCGCCGAGCAAGAGAAGCGAGCCCGGCTCCACTTAGCCGAATTGAGGGGGTCAAACGCCGGCCTACTCGGCGACCTGTTCAACGCTACATCGGTTCTGGCTCAGAAGGTCCGGTATGCGGATCGAACGCTCGCAGTTCCGCTAGTCCGGTTCCGCAGGCAGGACGTATTGGCGCTGCGGGTCTTGCAATGGCTTCACCAGAGCACGAAGGAAACGGCGCACCTCACATTCGCCTTAGGGGAGGATGATTACAAAGTGTGGGCGTCGCCCATGATGCCCTGCATCTATTACATCCTGCTGACGCACCGACAGTCCCTTCTATCTCTGCCGCTCGTATTCCACGAGTTCGGGCACGTCCTTTACGAATGTCACAAGCCAGAAATGGACGAACTCGTCAAAGAGTTCCGGGAAACGGTTTCCCATTTCCTGACGCCGCAGGCCGTCGGCGATGCTTCGCTGGCGGCCCAAGGGCTGGAGTTCAGGCAACAGGCCGTGACGTGTTGGTATACATGGGCACAGGAATTCTTCTGTGACGCGGTCGGGTTGACCATTGGTGGGTCCGCATTTCTCCGATCACTGTCTCGGCACTTCCACTCCCTCTCGCGAGAGGAATACGCGATTGATCGAGCAACACTCCTGCGTCGAAAGCACCCGCTCACGTGGCTTCGTATCCAATTGCTCTGCCGGCGTGCGACGGCAATGGGGTACGAGCGGGTTTCGACAATGGTCGCGGAAGAATGGCATTCTACGGCGAGTGATCTGGGCATCGAGGAGGAGCACCACGGCACTTGGGACGAGACGCTTCGCCCCGATTTCGACAAGATGATTGATGATATGCTGGTCCAGTCAGACCCGCCGTCTTGCACAGATCTGGATGCTAAGGCAGGGTCGCGGACGCCGATTACATCCATCCTCGCGCTCTTCCACGCCGCCTGGGCAGCATACGGTGATGCGCCGGACACCTACGAGGTCTGGGAGCGGCTGGCGATACGGCGGTTCGTTTCGTGAATGAACCGGAGGTCGTTGAGAAGCTCACGACTCGTTAGCCGCTTGGCATCGTGAGGTCACCCGTGGCCGACATCTTTCAGCTATTCAACGCGATCAACGTCTGGAAACAGGGTGACCAGCGCGCCCCGCACAAGCCGCTGTTGATCCTGTACGCGCTCGGTCGATGGCAGCGCGGGCTGACCGACGTCACGTTCCTAGAAGCGGAGCCCCAGCTCACCGAACTGCTCCAAAGGTTCGGCCCGAAGCGGAGGTCGGACCATCCTGAGCAGCCGTTCTGGCGACTCCAAAAGGACAAGGTCTGGTTCGTTCGGACCCCGGCGCCGTTGCCGCTGAAGACCGGAGACGACATCCCGAAGGTGGGGGCGTTGCGTTCTCCCGATGTGGTTGCGGGGTTCACGCAAGACGTCCGCGAGGCGCTCACCTCCAATCGGCATCTCGCCGCCGGCATCGCCGCGTCTATCCTGGCAGAGCACTTTCCCGAGTCTTATCACGAGGACCTGCTCGACGCGGTGGGGCTGGTTCTAGAGCCGAGTCCTGTCCAGCAGCGGAAACGCGACCCGAATTTTCGCCACCGCGTGCTGAAGGCCTACGAGTACCGCTGTGCGGTGTGCGGGTTCGACGTGCGGCTCGGCTCGGTATCGATCGCTCTCGACGCGGCGCACATCCGCTGGCATCAGGCTGGCGGCCCTGACACCGAAATCAACGGCCTAGCGCTCTGCGTTTTGCACCATAAGGTGTTCGACCTCGGTGCGTTCACCGTGTCCGACGGGGTGGTGCTGGTGTCCGATCAGGCGAACGGCACGACGGGATTTGCAGAGTCGCTGATGGCGTATCACGGCAAGATGATCCGCCCGCCCCAGCATCCAGACTGGATGCCGGAACCGAAGCACCTAGAGTGGCACGGACGCGAAGTGTTCAAGGGCGACGCGCGGCATCGGGGGTGATCGACCGCTTCGGCTTGGCGCACGCCGGCCCTTTCGGTTTCTGAATGCACTGGCAGTGGTTCTCGCACCGCAGGCAAGTCCGGCACGTTGGCCCCTTGCACAGGCAGGTCTCGCGGTTCATTCGCTTGCAGCAGTAGCAGGTCATGGCAATCCTCCTGCCTCCAGCAAAGCGCGAGCGGGCCGGAAGCGCGATGTCGGATATGCTAAAAGCGAGATTGTTACTTCTCCTGCGGAGCGCCGTCGCATGGGCACAGCATCTCTTGAAGCCGCGCTCGGTCAATTCGAGGCAACGGAAGCGAACCTTCAAAAGCTCGAATCCCTCTGGGCGCAGATCCGCGGTCTCATCGGCGAGGGCATCGGCTTCGTGGCGCCGCCCGGGTATGATGACGCTTGCCGAGCATTCCGGCACGTCCTCCCCGGTCTCCCCGCCATCGATGGGGTCCGCCCCGAGGATCGCCTCCTCGATTACACCGCTGTCGGCCAGATGCGAATGGACGCGGCCGAACTCGGATTTGTTGATGCGGAAGTTTCAGTCAGCAACCAAATCGAACTTCAGGGCAAGATGCTGGAGGAGTACCGCTTCCGCTTTGAGACGAAGCGACGCGAGTTGATCCGGGGCAGGATGACGCACCTAGTCGACGAAGTGGACAACCACATTCGTCTGATGGCATCCGCCATTTACAGCGATCCCTCCGACGAGCCGAAGGCAAACCAGCACCTGGCGCACATTGACACGGCCGTCTCGGAAATTGGCACCCTGCTCGGGAGCACGAAGAAGCCGCTTCGATGGGAGGACCTGCTGAGGCACATTCGTTTCGGTGCCCCGGGTGATATGCAAGACATCGTGCGGATGGATTGGCCGATGGTCAAGCGGTTCATTGTAGGCGATCTTTACGGCGAACACGATCCGCTCCCCGTTACCGCCCCCGACCTCGGCGCGCTGGTGGCAGCGCATCCGACTGGACCGGTCTCCACGAAACTCAACTGGACCGTACTCACTGACGAGGACTTCGAGCGGTTGATGTTCGCGCTGATCTCGACGACTTCGGGCTACGAGAACGCGGCGTGGCTGCAGCACACAAACGCGGCCGACCGCGGGCGCGACTTATCGGTTACAAGGGTGATCGAAGACCAACTCGAAGGAGTTCGCCGCCAGAGGGTCATTATTCAGTGTAAGCACTGGCAAACTAAGAGCGTGAACGCTACCGAGGTCAGCGCAGTGCGAGGGCAAATGGAGCTTTGGCAACCCCCTCGGGTGGACGTATTGATCATTGCCACGACAGGGCGCTTTACCGTGGACGCTATCGACCTGATCGAGAAACACAATCAAACTGACAGAGCTCTGGCGATCAGCATGTGGGCCGACAGCCACCTTGAACGGCTGCTCGCGGCGAGGCCTCACCTCATCGCTCAGTTTAAGTTGAGGAAATAGGCCGGTGACGGAGTTGATCGGCGTCGTCACCTCGCAAAACGACAAAAAGCCCCCGAACGCCGAAGCGCCGGGGGCTTATTCGTTTCGTATCGCTTCACTTCGCGAAGAGTCGCGCGATCGAGACCACTTGATCCACGCCGAGCGTCTCGACGAGGGTTTTGATTGCCTCGACCTGCAGCGCCATGTTCGGAATGACGGTGGCGACGGGCTTCGCAACGGGAGCGGCCTTCACTCCGGCCGGACGCCCAGGTTTGCCTGCTGGCTTGCTTTCTTCTCCGGCCTTCTTGAGCTGGCTCTTGATCGTCGAGAAACTGCCGTTGTTGAGCGAGATGCCGAACTGCTCCTTCACATACGCCACGCCATCGGTGGGGCTGTCCTTCCCGGCCTTTAGCGCCCGCTCGACGGCTACGCGCTGGGTGATCTTCTCGGCTGGCGCCTCTGCGGACTCCGGGGCGGCTTCGGTCTTGCTCTCGTCCGCCTTCTTCTTCGCCATCTGGTTGCCTCTCAGGGGAAGGTGCTGACGGGATTCTACCCGCGCCCCCTTGGTAAGCAATTCGGTTTAGGCAATCTGTACCGCTTATCTTCGCCGGTTCTACCGAATATGCCGGGGCTGCCTTTGCCTTCCCGTCGCCGTCGGTCGCCGTATGGGGTGTCGGAGCCATAACCCGCGAAGCGGTACAATGGCGGAGATACCCCAGTAGGCGGCCAGAGGCGGCGGTGCAGCGAGGTGTTTTAAGCGCCATCCTTGAGCCTGAGTGAGCCGGTGGGGTGTCTGCCTTTGGAAATGCTTGCGCTTGCGATTGGAGGCGACTATTGTTGGCTTTGGCTGCGGCGGCGTTGAAGGGAACGCACAGCATGACTCGGTCTGGCGCATAAAATCCGAGCGGTGCCACCGCCTTCAAATTGGTGGATAAGCCGTAACGGCGCAGCCGGTACTCAAGCCCGGCCCGCAACCTACCTTCCCCTGCCGTGCTCCTCGCGGCCCCGAAGCTCCTTGTAAAGCTGCAGGATGACCCCGCCGACGCTGGCGGCGACCATGGCCCCCATCATCACAACCGCTGCTTTTTGGAAGGCCACGCTGTCGTTTCCGCTGGCGTTCTTCGCCATGTGCTGGGCCTCTTTTGCAATGAGCATGGGTGTGTGCCCGAGTAAGCCGCTCATTTCATACCCCACTTCGCTTGCTCGTGGCTGATCGTTCGGGCCAGGCAAACCTCGTCAGCGAGGCACCATTCGAGGTAAACGAACCAGCCCGCCACCAGCATGATGGTGGCGACCGCGATCATGGCCAGTTCCGGCAGGTACCTCGCCCGCTTGTCCCGGATGATTTTGAGCACGATCATTGCACGGCCTCCGCGAGCGCGGCGTGGCGCTCCTCGCAGTCTCGGTAACTGCCGGTCAGCGTGATGACGTAACCCACAAGGTCGTCAGCGGTCTTGCCGTCGAACTGCGTCAGCGGGTCGCACTTCTGCACGAGGTCAGCGGGGAACGTGACGAACGGGGTCGGTAGCGTCCTTGAGCACGCCGAGAGCATCGGCAGGCAGGCTGCAATCAGTATGGCTTTTGCTCGCACGGGCTTTGCTCCACTTTTGGTTGAGGGATGCGGTGATTTGGCGTTCGGTGGCAAGCGCGGCTTCCGCGAGGACGGCCCGCTGGTCGATCTTCTGCTGGGCGACGCGGGTCAGCTCGATCTGCTCCGACAGAGATTCGGCTTTGTCGGCCAGCTCGAACTTGCCCTTGATGTACCAGACTTCCCCGCCGAATGCGGTCAGGGCGGCGATAAGGATGGCGATCTTGTACCAGATGGTCATGCGTCCGGCTCCGTCTTTGATTTCATGCCGATGCCTGCCCCGCCCCCTCCGAGAATCGCCCCGTAACCGGCGCCCCAGTTCAGCGGGTCGAACGCACCGCCCCGAGACAAGGCGTAGATGGACAGACCGATGAAGGCGAACACGCCAAGCACCCAGAGGAAGCGGCCGATGTCGTAGCTCTCGCCGTCCTTGGAGGTCAGGCAGTCTTTTACAAACTGTTTCATCATGTTAATTCCCTATCAGTCTTTGTGCGGTGCAGTCAACAATGAATGACTCTTCCAACTCGCGCCCCCCACTGGTGGTGACGGTGTTGGTGACGAGGTACGAGTTTCCGGCTATCCCGTTGGACAGCCAGACCCTGGTCGTGGTGTCCGTCTTCCCGGGCGACGGGGTGTTGATGCCGAGGTCGGAAAGCGCTCCGTCGCTCGCAGCCGCGACGGCCCAGGCGCTCGTGGAGATGGTGTCCGAGCCGAGCCCGCGTGTCGCCCAGTTGATCTGCCAGTCGTCGAGTTCCGACGGCGTTTTGGTGGCGACGAATGCGCTGCCGACGATTTGATTTGTCATGTCCATCTCTTCTGGTTTGTGGGTTGCAAGATGCGGCCTTCGGCGCGGGCGCTGAGCACGCGATTCTCATGGGCCAGACCGAGGATTCGCTCGGCGGCGGGCGCCGTGGCGATCAAGCCGAGATAAGCGTCCGCGCTCGACAGGTGTTCGATGATAGCCGCGGCTAACGTCTGGCTGGCCACATCGCCATCTGAAGCTGCACCCACTTCAGCAATAGAGGCGTTTAATATGGCAGAGGCGATGGTGTCGTCTGAAGCGGCGACCTGCACAAGGAAGCTGATCGGCAGAATGATGCCGCCCGATACGCTGTCACTGGCCGCGAGCGATTCAGCAATGGTCTCACCCATGCTCATCATGTCGTTCAGGTTTTCCGACGCGGCAGCCAATTCGGTATACCCGGCATTTGCGACCGAGGCGGCACTGTGGCTGTCGGACGCAGCACATGAATTGGCGAGCGCCGTCAAGATGGCGAGGGCCGCTACCATGATGTCCTGCCCGGTCACGGTCTCTGCGAGTGTGCCGTTCGCGGCGAGGCTGGCCACAAGGGCATCGGCGCTCGCCAGCCCCTCGGAGATCGTGTCGTTGTAAATCGTCCCGCCGGAGATGACTTCATCCGCGAGCGACACGTCTGCCGTGTTCGATTCGCTGATCGAAGCCGAGGCAGTGAGTGCTGCCGCCTCGGCATCGCCCGCGGAGGCGGTTCCCACGAAGCTCGCCGCACAGGACGCGCTCGCCGCCTGGCCATCTCCGCACGTCCCCGATTCGGATAGGTTCGGTACGAAGGTGGCTGCGGCCGTCAGTGAGCTTCCGGCCGCCCCACTTTCAGTCAGGGCTGGCGTAAGGGTTGCCGCCGACGCCAGGCTGTCTGCCAGCGTGCCAGCTTCGGACAGGATGGCAGGAATTGTCGTGCCGGCAGAGTTGGCGTCCGAAGCGACAGCGGACTCCGCGATGAATAGGACCATGGTCGCAACAGTGACGAGCGTGGCGTCCGCCGTCGCTGACTCGGTACGGGACGGTGCGAAGGCGGCAGCCACTGCCTGGCTGTCCGAGACCGTGCCTGCTTCGCTCAGGCTGGCAGGCAACACGAGACCGGCCGACAGGCTGTCGGCGGCCGTGGTGGAAGACGAGTAATCCGGGCTCGCCGTTAGCGTGGCGGCATCCGATTCGCTCGCCGTGAGGGATTCGCTGCAGGCGGGGCTGGCGGTCAGGGCGACCGAAACGCTATCGGCACCCGTAATGGCCGCGGTGTACGTGTCGTTGTAAGTCGTGCCGCCCGTGGTGTAATCGATCTGGACTTTGACCCAGTCGATCGAGCCGGTGCGGGTGACGACGTCGGTGTTTTGGAAATTGAGCTGAACGCCGAAGTTCGATGCGTTGAC
>JAIOPV010000060.1 GCA_021413735.1 Planctomycetota bacterium | reverse complement strand
TACTATCAAACGCTAATCCGCTGGCACGAAGCAGGTGCGCCACTCGATCCGGCCACGGTGGCCACGCCGATCGCACTGGACGTTTATCCCAAGAGCGCGGTACTCGACGGGAAGGGCGCTACGCAGAAACTTACCGTGCGGGCGAAGTACTCGGACGGCACCGATCGTGACGTCACGCATTTGACCCTGTTCATGAGCAGCAACGACAACTCGGCCAAAGCAACGCCGGATGGCATCGTCACCGCCGGCGAACGTGGCGAAGCCTTCGTGATGGCCCGCTTTGCCACCTTCACGGTCGGCTCGCCGTTCATCGTTCTCCCCAAGGGATTGCAGTTCGACTTCCCGAACGTGCCGGAAAACAACTACATCGACAAACTCGTGAACAGCAAGCTCAAGAAGCTGCGGATCGCTCCATCGGATCTCTGTTCCGATGAAGCGTACCTCCGCCGCGTCTATGTCGATATCATCGGCGTGTTGCCGACGGTCGAGGAATACACCCGTTTCATGTCGAATGCCTCTCCGAACAAGCGGGATCTGCTGGTCGATGAACTGCTTGGCCGCAAGGAATTTGCGGAACTCTGGGTGATGAAGTGGGCGGAACTTCTGCAGATCCGCTCGTCGAACGCGGTGAGCTACAAGGCAACTCTCCTCTATTACAACTGGCTGCAGGACAAGGTCGCCCGAAACGTCCCCGTGAACGAGTGGGTGCAAGAACTGCTCGGTGCTTCGGGCGGCAATTTCAAGAACCCCGCCGCCAACTATTACCAGAACGAAACCGACATTCTGAAGATCTCAGAGAACGTCGCCCAGGTCTTCATGGGCATGAGGATCCAGTGTGCCCAGTGCCATAACCACCCGTTCGACCGCTGGACGATGAACGACTACTACGGCTTCGGCGCGTTCTTCAGCCAGATCGGCCGCAAGGGGACCGACGATCCTCGCGAAGTGGTCATATTCAATCGCGCGGGCGGCGAAGTGAACCATCCGATCGGCGGCCGCGTGATGGCACCGAAATTCCTCGGCGGGGCGACGCCCGATGTCGTGGGCAAGGACCGTCGTGAGATCATGGCGAAATGGCTGGCTTCGCCCGATAACCCCTACTTCGCCACCAATCTCTCGAACATCGTCTGGTCCCACTTCATGGGCCAGGGGATCATCGACGAAGTCGACGACGTTCGCATCAGCAACCCGCCGTCGAACGGCGAATTGCTCCAAGAACTCGGCAAGCGTTTCACCGATTACAAGTACGACTTCAAGAAGCTGGTCCGCGACATTTGCACCTCGCGTACCTACCAGCTTTCGACCAACCCGAACCCGTCCAACGAAAGCGACACCCGGAACTTCGCTCGCGCCGCCGTCCGCCGCATTCGTGCCGAGACGATGCTCGATTGCATCTCGCTAGTGACTGAAACGAAAAACAAGTTCCCCGGCCTGCCGCTCGGGGCTCGTGCCGTGCAGATCGTCGACGGCAACGTCAGCAACTACTTCCTCACCACCTTTGGCCGGGCGACCCGCGGCAGCGTCTGTTCGTGCGAAGTGAAGCTCGAACCGACCCTGTCGCAATCGCTGCACATGCTCAACGGCGACGCCGCCACTCAGCGTGTTCTTAATGGGGCCCTAATCACCCGCCGGCTCGGTGAGAAGAAGACACCCGAACAGATCATCGAAGAACTCTTCTTGCGCACGGTGACTCGCAAGCCGACGCCGAAAGAAATGGCGAATCTCAGCAAGGCCCTCGCCGAGGAACCGAACAAGGTGAAGGTGCTGGAAGACATCTTCTGGGCGTTGCTGAATACGCGCGAGTTTTTGTTTAATCATTG
>JAIOPV010000059.1 GCA_021413735.1 Planctomycetota bacterium | reverse complement strand
GTTGGAACCAGCCTTGCTGTTTAAGTGACCAGGCCCGCAACCGTCGCCATTCTCGCCAGTTGCTGGAGGAAACTTCTGGGGTCTCCATGCACCATTGTACACGTCCAAAAGTTTAACATTCTTTGCGCGCCTCTCAGTAGTGGGTGCGGCGACGGCATTCACGCGAAAGCACGCGGCGAAGTTGAGGGTTGCGGTTTACAGCACAAACCCCGACACGATTAGCGGTAGACAAATCAGAGCAACAACACCCGACACCTTCAGCAGCGCCATTTGCGACTCGACGAAGCCGTGCCTCACATTCTTGCTCACATACTCATCCGCGATCTGTCGAAGCTGTGGAACCAAAACCAGCACGAGGTTCGAGAACAACAGGCTCATCGGAACCCACAGCACCAACGCAGGCAAACCGATCAACATGCCGTTCAGGTTTGGGATAGCGTTTCGCGGCACGCCCCTGACTTGCGTGTACGCCAGGATCAAGGCAGTCACGAACGCCAGCCCGCCAAGCACCAGGGTGGGCAGGATGACCAGCAGATACACGACTGGCTTGGGGTGCATCACGTCACACATCGAACTCGGCAGTGAACGGAACCGGACAACGAGGACTTCCGTAGTGCAAACGCGATCACCGACGCACGCAAAGCCCCGACGTTCTTCGCCAGGGCTTTGCGTTGGGTCACCACTGAACCGTCACCCACCGTGGGGGTCGTCGCAAATCAAACCGATGTCGCATTCCGACCCTCACTCGTCAACACGCCAACACATCAGTCGGAGATGTTGGCAAGGTAGTCTTCGTACTTCTTGCGAGCAGCGAACTCGCCACTCATCAGCGTCTTCTGCTTGGCGGTCAGCACGTCGATTTCCTTCTCCTGATCGGAGAGCTTCTTGAGGTACGTCGCATAAACCTCAGCTTCCTTCGGCGTCTCACGCAGATTCTTGCGGATGCGGTCCTGATCCAGGTTCAGCCGTTGCAGATCAGCCACAACCTGATTCAGTTCACGCAAACTTACGTCCCAGGTGCCCTTGATCCCCAGAGCTTCGTTCAGTTTCTGCTTCAACGCCGGGCTGGCTTCGGCCAAGTTGATGAAGTAACGAATCTGGTTCTCGGCACCGTTCGTGAGCGAGATCGTACTGCCCGCATCCTTCTCTTCTTTGACGGTGAAGGTCTTGGTCTCGCCGGCCTTCACCAGAGTTTGGAACCGGTACACGTCCGGCGTGTCTTCCTGCGGCTTTTCCGTCTCAACCAACTTGAACTGCTGATTGGTCCGATTCGCGTGTTCGATCAACAGAGTCCGGTCCGTCTGCGAGCGGTTGATGATCCGGTACTTCTTCTCTTCCGTGAACTTGGTCATCGTGTGGACGATGCCGCGAACAGCCTTCACGCTGGTGATCTTCTGCGTGCCAGGGCCGACTTGCGGATCGACTTCGGTGCCCAGGTCGATGGCATAGCTCACGAGCCGTTCTTCATTCAGATTCACATCAAGAACGCGGGTGTCGCCGGCGTAAACACTGCCCTCGAACACCGTGATCGGTCCCTGGTTCAGGTGGGCACCGCTGGTGTTCTTGAACTTGAGGCCAAGCAGCGGGTGCGTCTTCTGCACGGTCTGGTTGTAGATCGAAACCTTCTGTCCTTCGATTTCCTTACCCACAATCGGCAGCATGGCCGACTTCTGGCGTCCGAGCTTGACGGGGTGGTCAATCGTGTACTGGAAGAAGTCACCAAGTGTGCTGGCGGTCGCCGCGTTACCCGCGACACCCAGATCGGGTCGCCCAGCCAGTTCCTGCGCGAATGTCTGGGTATACCGGCGAACGTCGTCGCTCCTCAAGGCTTTCTGGGCATCGACGCCAGCTTGATCCCGCTCTTGGAGTGCAGGCTTGGATGATGCCAAGGCACCCCACTGGTTCTGAGACTTCTTCAACTTGTCGTTGCTGTCCAACGCGTTGTGCGCTTGCGCGGCCCCCTCAAACCCAAACCCGCCACGGTATGTGACGGGACGCAGCGAAGCGAATAGTTCGGGTTCGACCGTCGGCCGATCCACATACAGTGGGTTGTAGAGGTCCATCTTGAAGCTGATCGGACGACCCGAAACCAGAGCCATCTTCACGCCGGCCCAGTCCTCATCGGTGGGGTTCTCGACCATCGCCCAGCCTTGAAGGTATGGCTTCTCTTTGTCGCCCAACACCATGCGGTAGCTCGTCTTCCAGATCGGTGCTTCAATGACGTAACCGACCTGAACCTTGCGTTGGCCGTCACCAGCGAAGTGCAACTGAACAGCCTTCTTCTGGCTGTCGTGCGTGAGGGCCAGGGTGTCGAGAGCGCGTCGAAATTCGTTCTCGATGATCGGGTTCGAGAAGCGGAGTTGCTGAACTTCGGAGAGCTTCACCGCACGAAGGCCTTCTGCACACCACATATTGAGAATTTGCGTATCGACGGTCGTCGTGCCGGCGGGAACCTTCTGCGTTTCGACACCCACGATCACGCCGGAGAGTTTACCGGGTTGGTTAGCGGCACCGGGCGTTGTGACGACTTCGACCCGTTCGCCACGCATCTGTGACACGATGCCCGCGAACGTCGGCTGGCCGTTCAGGTTCACCGCGAAGCTGCTGAGTGTTCGGCTGATCGGCTCGCGGCTGTCGTAGCTGACGGCGGCGATGCGGCCCTTGCCAAAGTCCTCAAGGATCATGCTCTTCAGCAAATCGTTGATGTCTGTCTCTTGAAAGCTGAGATCGACGCGGGCATCGTCCGTGACTTCGCCCGAACGGCTGAAGTAGCCGACGCCGCTGTTGAACAACACCACTCGCGTGATCGGCAGCGTCACCGCCGCTTTCACGTCTTGTTTCGCGATGGCATCGGGGGCCGCTCCCACGAGCCTGTCCGCACCGATGCCGATGCTCACGCCCAGACCCACAGCACCCGCCACAGGGGCGACCAGCAGCCACTTCGATGTTGCCATAGCGAAAATCCTCTTCAAGATGGTGCGGAAGCAGGCCGATTCGGAAGGGGATCGGCACAGCAACCACAATACAGACGATAATGCCGCCGACATTGCACTCCCAGACGCTTGATTTGGGTGGGATGTTACAAACCACCGGCGGAAAAGCGGAGTTATCTTGGAAGGTCGGCGGAAGTCGCTTCCTCTCAATACGCCAGAAGTTCGGTTGAAAGCCACCCGTTTCATATTCCACGATGCCGCGTCCGTGTGATTGCACGAAGGCGACGTTCCGTGAAGACCGCGACGAAACTCGTCGTAGCAGTCTTTGTGTGACGGAGTTCGGGCTGATGATGTTCGGAGTGCAGAAGGAACTCGGCGGTGGTCTGGAAGCGACCCATCACTGCCTCACGAAACCCTTCATAAGCCTCAGTGGGGCGTGGAATTGCCAGTGGGATGGCTCGGACGATCAAATTGGCGACGACAAGCCTGACGAGAAGGCTCCCCAGAGATGCGAACACGCCAGCGGCAAAGGAAGCCCCCGATCCAGCGAGATAGAAGGGCACTGGCCACCGCCGACCGTGCCGGAGATGCTCAGCTTTCGTATGGTGGAACGCTTCTGTCAGGTGAAGTAGGGTTTGCCTTGCATTCTGCCGCATTTCGCTGACGCAGATTAAGGTCTTACATAATTCAGGGCCGACCATGCTGCTTTGGAAAACGCCTCATCCTTCCACAGATCAACGAAACCTCGAAGTGATACAGCAACCCACCAGCCACAGTCTTCGTCAAATTCATCGGGTGGATCAACCGCATTGTAAGTAACCTTCGCCACGAACTCTGCCAGTGTCAGCAAATACGGAAAAATCTCTTGGTCATTTGTTAATCGCCCACCTCTCCGCAGGGTATCGCATTTTAACGATTCATCTCGGAGGATGTCGAAGCATCGGTGGCCGTTTGCCCAGAGACGTGGATTCTCGGCTGTGTTCAGAACCCGCTCGAAATGGGAACGGTCAGCCCCGCTTTTATCAAGCACCAACTTCAGTATCTTGGCTGCCCATGCTGGCCGAATCGTGGCAGGCAGGTTTTCGTAAATCAGTCGCCCCGCCTCGACTGACCGCCCACATTCCCAATGCACTTTCGCCTGTTTTAGATGGTCGTCGTCATTGCTAGGCATGACCGCCTCCGAGTGAAACCGAAAGCAAAAAGTGTCTGGAGAAACGTTCGTCGTGAGCCGGCTGATTGCCCGCCTCACGTGCACGCAATCGCCACACCGCCGTGTGCCCAGTCTGACGATTGTTGCCAGCCGCTGCGTGACGTGATGGCCCCGCCCAGTGGCCATGGCGACTACTTCAGCACCAGTTTTGCTGTCTCAGTCAGCTTGTACGGGGCTTTCTCTTTGTCGGTCACCAACAACCCCGACACGGTCACGGTCACGTCATAAGCACCGGCCGGGAATGGCTTCCCCTTGGGGCTGTTGAAGTCCGACGGCCCACGCCAGTTGCGGCCATCCCACTCGATTGAGTGCTTGTAGGTGCCCTTCTTGATGGCCTGAACGAGTTCCTTCGGGGGCTGGCCCAAGCCGAAATCCGTCAGGCTGTAAAGCTGATCCTTGCCGGAGATTCGCTCGCGTGGGTGGAGGCTGCTCGGCCCTGCCGGCTCGGCGTAACTCGGCTCGCTGAGAAGTGCAATCACCTTCACATCTTCTTCAACGATGATCTTGTACTCGATCTTGATGCCCTTGGCGGCTTCGGCGAGCGTGAAGGTGTAGCCATCTTTCGGAAACTCGATCTTCACCGCCTTGTCGAACTTCGACTCGGCCTTGGGAGGGGCCGGTTTGTCTTGTGCCGAGCCGAGACACGCGAAGCCGAACACGAACGCGATCACGGTTGTTGATGTCGGCAGTCTCATGGAACAATTCTCCGGATGGGTGGCAGTCGCTCGTGGCAGAACATCGACGATGAATGCGTCGAGCGTAAGGCTTCGGGTGCACAACCGCAACGGCGGGGCGAACGGAATGTGTGGGGTGCTACCGAGTGCGAACGCGTCCCGGCACCTTGGGAGTGAGGAGGTTCGTCGTAGCTATCGTGGTAATGGAGTTGGGCTGTGCAATGGCGTGAACGCGACCCATTGCCAATTCCTGGTCGTGAGCGTTCCATGCGTGTACTCGCTCACTCCTTGATCTTCACTTCAACCGTTTCGGTCGAAAGGATGCCCAACACCGCGTTGTTGAACGCGAAAACATGGCCATTTCAAGTGAAATGGCGTTGTCGCGTTGACACCACGCCCTCGAAACACCATAGTTTCCAAGCAGTTCAGTGCAGCCCACACCAAAAGGCTGCTCCCCGCACCTCACCTCAGTCAGGAGTTTCACCCATGGCCAAGTCCGCAGCAAAGCCGGCAGCAAAGAAAGCCGCCGCCCCGAAGAAGGCAATGACCAAGTCGGCGTTCGTGGCTCACCTCGCCACCAAGACCGAGATCACGAAGAAGCAGGTCGAGACACTTCTCGACGAGATGATCGAAGTCATCAAAGGGCAGGTCTCGACCAAGGGGGCCGGCAAGTTCGTCTTCCCGAACCTGTGCCGCGTCACCGTTACTCGCCGGGATGCCGTGAAGGGTGGCGAGAAGAAGCTCAACCGGCTCACGGGGACGGAGTACATCACGAAGCCAAAGCCGGCTTACAACCAAGTCAAGCTTCGGCCCGTGAAGTCGCTCAAAGATGCACTGAAGTGATATGCGAATCCCGGCACGTCATTGCGATGTCTTGCCCGCAGCCTCACTGAGGCGGCGAGAACTCTTTCTGAGTCGGATGGACTTACATTGCTCCAAGTCGAGCAACGCAAGTCCGTCCATCACGACGCGAACACATCGGCCATCGACTTCACAGTCTCCACACCATACTGCTTGACCAGTTGCTTCACGGCCCACGCCAGTTCAGCAGGACCGCTCGTTCCATGCGGCTTGCCGTTCGTCGGAACGGCTACGCTTGCACTTGCAGGTTTGCTTGTCGGAGCCGCTGCTTTAGCCGGTCCAGGCGGACGACCACGCTTGCCTGACGACGTCCCAGAACCCTTGTTGAGTTTGGTCTTCACGGTGCTAAAGGTCGAATTGGTCAACTCCATGCCGAAGGTCTCTTTGATGAACTTGACGCCATCACTCGGCAGACCTTTTCCGGCGGCAATCGCCTGCTTGACTGCCTCAGCTTGCGTGGGTTTTTCGGCCTTCGGGGCGTCGGTGGGGGTCGTGTTTTCGGCTGTCGTGGATTCGGATTTCTTTTTCGCCATGGTTCACCAGTATGCTGGAGTACATGATGTGGGCATACACACTCTTTTACCCTCACGGTCGTCCCAGTCTACATCATTTGACTGCATTCGCTGGCTTACCAGATTGTGAAGCAGTCACAACCGGCAGTTCAAAGGCCCGTGGAATGCCTTGCCGACCATCCCACCGCTGCGCCAGCGGCAATGTACTGACAAGCACATCCCGTGCGCGGCCTCGAAGTCGTCACACACAAGGGCACGAGCGAAGGCGAGGGCGACGATTCCTTGCGGCGTGTCGCCGGGTTCGGTTGCCATGCTGCGAGTCCTTCCAGCAAATCAGGAAGTTATGACACTTCCGGTGAATTCAGGCACTGAGGGCGTGAACCTGCCAGTGACGGTGATTTTGTCGAAGTGACAGTGCCTAAATTCAGCATATCACCCTTATTTCCAAGCACTTTTGCGTAAAACCGATGACGGTGGTGACGATGGTGACGGTCAATTTCCATTGTGCGGCGACACTCCGGAATAACCCCACCCTATTTAGCCCTGCCCTACTGCGGTAACCCACTCAATCTTAGCCCTATCTACTTTTCCTGAAAATCACCGTCACCATCGTTACTGACCTTCAGAAACACTTGATTTCTGAGGGGATGTTGTAGATCAGCCATCGTCACTTCACCGTCACTCGACCGTCACTTGCCCTGATTCACCGTCACCGCTGCAACCGTCATTGGTCAAAGGCAGTCACACACTGCATCAGTCATCCGTGAGCCTCCGCCAACTATGTGCCTCCTTGATCGCGGTCCATTTCTAACCACACGCTTGCGACGAATGCTCCGAGCCACAGACCGGCAGTCGCCCCGACAACGGCAAACGCGGGCTGGTAGTACCTCGTCAAATCTTCAAACTTGCTCCGGTTGTACTCGTCTGCGACGTTTCGTGCGACGACGACAGGTAGGCAAAACCACCCCGCAAGGCCACCGATCAGACAGGCTGTGAGTGGAAGGACAACGGCGATCAGTGCCCGCATGGCATGTCCTCAAGGTGAAAGACCGCATCGCTTAGATGCGCTCGGGCGCAATGACTAAATCACCTTGTTTTCTAGGCTATTCGGCTCATTGTTTCCGTTCGCTCTTACGACTTCTATGCAAAGGTTGTTTTCCACCCGATGATACCCGCATCAGAATCGCGTCGAAACCCGAATCGCTTCGAGCCACCCCGACAAACGAATCGGTTGGAAGAATGAGGTTTCCGGTTTGCGGGCTGAGGTTTGAGTCCTTGAGCCTTGAACCTTGAAGTTCGGAATCCCCAGCCGGTTCCCTTATCAGGGGAATTCGCGTGCTAACGCGAGGGTCAACCTATTCGCTGCAATCCGCCACACGCCGTGCCGGTGCGTTCACCCGCCGAGGTTATTTCGCTTCGGCGACGGCGACCGTGTCCCGGTCAACCGCGATGGTGGTCATTGCGTTGAACGTGTCGAGCTTGTCTTGCAAGGCGTCGATCCGAGTTTCGAGAGCGGTCGTCATCGCGTCACTTCACCCTTGCGGAACTGAGCGATGTACGTCACTGCACCCGACGTCGGGTAACCTTCGATCACCGTGCCGTGCTTGGTGTTGAGGCCCGTGAGCAGCGTGGCTTCCGCCTTCATCTCGGCCAGTGCAAAGATGTCTCGCTGGATCGGGGCGTTCGCCTGTGTGATAGTGAGCTTCAGGTCCGTGAGCCGACGGACAAGATCGGTGCGTTCAGTGAACGCGACACGAACGTCGATCTGCTCGGCCCCTTCCTGCGTCGAGTTGTAGAGTTGCACGGTCTGCGTGAGCTTGGTGACGCGGCCAGCGAGCCGGTTCTTGAGTTTGAGTGCCTTCGCGAGGTTGATGTTCAGCGTGTCGGCCATCGGTGTCTCTCCTGGTCGTGAGCGAGAGAAGAGACACGGGAGATGGGGAGGGGTTCGCAGGGTTCGCCGGAGGCTGTTGATCCAGAGATGACGGCGAACGCGAAGCGGAACGCGTACGAGAGTGCGAACCGAGTGACTCGCCTGGATGCGGTCTCGCGGGCGTGGTAGGCTCGCCAGCCCGGTCGTAGGAGCAGTGCTGTGAAACCGCTTGTCGCTTTGCTCGTGTTCCTGGTCGGCTGCCATCAGCCGCCCGCCGTGCCCGTCACTTCAACGCCGCCACCCGTCGTGCCGGTCGTGGCAACAACTGCACACGTTCGTCAGACGAGCGACAAGATCAAGTCCTCCGATGGGCCGACCGCGACGGACTCGCGGGTCGATGACTCCCCACAGGTTGCACGCTCAAATGGTGCGGACCGAGCCGATCCCCTCGCCGTGAAAAAAGCACAATGGCAGAAGGTGCTGGAGGAAGAGAAGTTCAGTTATTCTGGTTCCAGGACGGGTGTGATGTACTCGCTGTCGCAGTTTCGAGCGGACTGCAAAATCCACATGATCTACGATCCCCAGAAGGGGTGGGGCGTGGATTTCAAGTTTGAGCGTGACGGCAAGGAGATTCTTGCCATCTCTGGGCACAAGGAGTCCGACTTCCGTGTCGCCCGGAACGTGTTGTACTTCGCGCACTTCCCGGCCTCCACAACTGGCTGTGTTGTGACCGCGCACGATCTGAAAAACGGCATGAAGTTGTGGGATACCAAACTAAGTGCTGTCGGCTCCATGACGCACCGCTACTACCGAAACAGCGTGACGATAGAATTGTCTGGGCTGAACGAAGCGGACCAAGACGGCGAAGGGATCGTCCGGATCACGGGCCGTGAATCTTACGGCGATTACATAGAGATACTCGACTCAAGCACCGGAAAGGTTCTCGCTCACAAGATTTACCGCGAGAAGTTCGCGAAGTACGAAGACGAGCGGTAGGAGAGTTGGCCCACGACTTCTCGCGCCGTGATGTCATTCGTATTCACTCGCGACCGTTCGCGTCCCGCCGTTCCCGACAAAGCGTCGCCGACACGCGCAACACCGACACGAGTCGCTCAAGCGGGGTGCCCATACTCCAGATGCTTCTGGTACATCTCCCGCAATCGCGGTGCCGGCCACTTCCGGTCGTACTCGTCGAAGTACATCAGCAACTCAGTCTCCGCGTCGTGCCGCCAGCGGGTTAGCAGGATCGGAACCTCGTGGATCGCTTCCCACAAGTCGTTGACCTGCTCCCGTGTCACAACATCGCCAAGCGTCCAGTTTCGAGTCGTGTACGCGGCGACGTGGACCACGTTTAGTGCGGCTCGCAAGATCGGCTCAGGGGCCAACGGCGTCATCGGTCTTTACCCTACTCTTGGCGAACGATCCAGCGAAACGGGTGGAGCAGGAATACTCCTGAGTCGGCGGGCCGGTACAGCGACTCAGTGAAGCGAGTCGTGTTCAGTCGATTGCCATAGTCGTGCTCTCTTCCACTTCTCGGAGTTCACCATCGCCGAGTCGTGTCTTCGCCGCGATGCCCGCTGATGAGCATACCACCGCCTTCAGCCGTGTGGGAGCACTCCTGACGATGAAGGCTCAAACCAAAATCATCAACACGCCATCCGAAGAACGAACCCAACGCTGATTCCCTTAAAATCCCGGTCAAATACGTCATCGCCTGCCCTTCTTTAGTTCGTTCATGCCATTGCTGACGACACCCCGAACTCAACATTCTTTGCTGAACACTTCCGGCTCATGAGCGTTTCTGAAGGGGAACTAAACAACGACGGTAGCGAACTTCGCAAAGCGGTCAGACCCATACCAACGAGAACGCGATGTCGAAGTCTTCAACCCACCCCGACAACGCCGTGGACGTGACAACTTACGCCGAGCTTGATCGCCTCCTGAACGCCTTCGGGTCCGGTTACTTGAACCTCTTGATCCTGCTCGGCTCGCCCGGAGTCGGCAAGAGCCAAGCGGCCGGCCGTATACTCCCCAAGGATACCACCGGCTGGGTCGAGGGACACGCCACCGGATTCGGCCTCTATTGTGCGACGCACGAACACCGCGACAAGCCGCTGGTTATCGACGACGTGGACTCGTTGTACCGCGACCGTTCCGCCGTCCGCCTCTTGAAAGGTCTTTGCCAAACTGACCCGACCAAAACCGTCGGTTGGTACTCCGACGCGAAGACACTTGATCACGACGGCATTCCCAAGTCGTTCTCGACTACGAGCCGCGTGTGCCTAATTGCGAACGAGTGGAAGACGCTGTCCGTCAACGTCGCGGCCATCGAGGACCGTGGATGTGTGCTGCACTTCACGCCCGACCCTCTGGAGGTTCATCGCATGGCGGCGACGTGGTTCTGGGATCAAGAAGTTCATGACTTCATTGGCGAGAGCATTGCGTTGTTGAGTGGAACACCTTCGTTCCGAACCTACACGACAGCGGCACAGTTCAAGGCGGCTGGCC
>JAIOPV010000058.1 GCA_021413735.1 Planctomycetota bacterium | reverse complement strand
TCAGGGGCAGCTATTTCACCACGGGCGATCATCCGCCAGCAGCTACGCCCCAAGGACTCACTCCTTCCTGATAAAAGGGTGGAGGTACTGGCTCTCCGTGAGCCGTTCCCTCATTCCTCATCCACGCTTCGTGACGCACAGAACGAGATCGAGAGCCCAGCAGCCGCGAACATGCGTGGCGTTCGGGTCGCGGAAGTGGTTGAGGATGTCGTCGTTGTCGCTGTGGCCTCGATGGCGGCGTAGACATCACTCACTCGTTGCGGCCGAAAATGGCGAGTGCGTTTTTTAGGACGTCTCGCTCGCGGGTGACGCGGAGCAACTCGGCCTCGAGCTGCTGGACGCGGTCCTCAAGAGTCGAAGCAACGGGTCCAGCATGTTCGAGTTGTCGGGCCTTCCACTTGTAAAGGAGGGTGGGGTCGATACCGAGCCGTTGGGCCACACTGGTCGCCGTGTGCCCATCGAGGATCATCTGGATGGCTTGACGTCGGAACTCCTCTGTGAACTTTCGTCGAGCGTTGGTCGGTACTGGTGGGGTCGCTTTTCGAGGCATCGTCGAACTCCTCTCGCGATGACCATCTTAAGCAGTTGGGCTGTCCGTCAAATCGTCAGCACCTCAGTTGTGAACAGCACTGTCACATCGCCATCCGCAGAGGCACCGTGTTCCATGACCGTGCCCTCGGGAAACCAGACGAAGCACCCCGGGCCGTGCTTGCCGCCGTGCGTGACGAGCGTCCCTTCGAGCACATACATTCCGTGCGCGCACGGGTGCGTATGCCTGACGTTCATCACGCCAGCGGGATAGCGAACGAGCCGGACATCCATTCCGGTATCGGGGTCGACGATAAGGTTCTTGCGGAACAACGCACGACCCAACTTCTCGTTGAATCGTTTCTTCCCACGGGAGCGCCGTTGAATCGACAACGATCATGGAATTGGGGTCCACAAGCTCCTCCTTTTTTGGTCTTCGCCGCAAGCGGCGAAGACTGTGTTTCACGCATCGGGGCCAAGGGCGATGAGATGCCTGAGTACATCGCGAACAGAGATGACCCCAACGGGCTTGTTACCTTGCACCACGGGAAGATGCCGATAACCGCCCGCGTCCATTTTCCCGAGCGCGACAGCAAGGGCATCGGTGAGCGCGACCGTTTCTGGCGATGGCGTCATAAAGTCGCTGACGGGAAGCAATTCGTAACCGGGAACGCCTGCTACTTTCGTCAGGAAATCTCGTTCGGTGAGGATGCCGACGAGTTCGCCACTTGGCCCCGTGACCAGAACCGCCCCGACACGCAATTCAATCAACTGCTTGATTGCGTCGCCGAGTGTGCCAGTCGCGGGAACGGTAACAGGCGGACGCGGATCGAGAACAGAGACGGGATTGGTGAGAAGATTGGTTTCGAGCGGCCCCTGTGCAACCGGTGCATCGAGTGGCGCGAGCGGAGTCTGACACTTCATACAAGCGTCAGCTCCAGGCGGATTCACAGTTTCGCAGACGGGACATCGCATCGTCAGAGCCCTCAGCTATGAGCTGTCAGCTTTCAGCCAGACAAGGCGAAGAACCGGGAAGGGCTCCGCAAGACGGAACTCTTCCCGGTTCTTTGTATGGCTGACGGCTGATAGCTGAAAGCTGACAACTATCCCGTGAGCTGAAAGCTGACAGTTACTCCGTGACGGTCCACACGTCTTCGGCCTTGAACAGATCCTCGATCTTGCCTTTGCCCTTCTTGGCGATCGCGTCACCGATGCGACCGTCGAGCATTTCCTCATATGTCGGCTTGCGAACATTGCGGTACACGCCAACCGGCTCCGGGAACGGCTTCACAGCGTCCTTGTCGGTGTCGTGCGCGAAGCGGCTGAGGAGATACGCCAGCGTGGCGTCTTCGTTTGATTCGTCGTGCGTGAGCAGATCGTCGATCTGGCAATCTTTGCCGATCTCGACCACTTCGGGCTTGATGCCGTTGAGCCGAATGCCCCTGTTCTTGTCCTTGCCGAAGATCATCGGCTTGCCGTGTTCGAGATACAGCAAGTTGTCGGACTTCACGCTCTTGTCGGTGGCGTACTCGAAGACGCCATCGTTGAAGATCTTGCAGTTCTGATAGATTTCGACAAACGCGCTGCCCTTGTGAGCGGCGGCCTTCTGCAAGATGCCGACCATGTGCTGCACGTCGAGGTCGATTGTGCGAGCCACGAACGTCGCTTCCGCCGCGAGGGCCAACGACAACGGCTTTACCGGTGTTTCAAATGACCCACCTGGGCTGGTTTTGCTCGACGTACCGAGGCGACTCGCAGGAGAGTATTGCCCCTTCGTGAGCCCGTAGATTTCGTTGTTGAACAGCAGCACCTTGATGTCCACGTTGCGGCGAAGCGCGTGAACGAGGTGGTTGCCGCCGATCGAGAGACCGTCGCCGTCGCCGGTGACGACCCACACTTGCAGTTCAGGATTGGCGAGCCGTAGACCCGTGGCGAATGTCGGAGCGCGGCCGTGGATCGTGTGGAAGCCGTAGGTGTTCATGTAGTAGGGGAAGCGGCTCGAACAGCCGATCCCGGAGACGAAAGCGATCTTTTCGCGCGGCAGTCCGAGCGATGCGAGTGCCTTCTTCATCTGTGCGAGGATGGAGTAATCCCCGCAGCCTGGGCACCAGCGAACTTCCTGGTCGGTTTTGAAATCATCCGGCTTGAGGGTCGGGAGGGAAACGCTTGCGGCCATTGGTATTTCGTGGGTATTGGGGAGGTTGGTATTTTTGGGTTTGAACCGTGGAGCGCCGCCCCAGCGGGGCGGCTCAACAACAAGTCACTTCAGCATCTTCTCGATGGCCGCTTCGATCTCGGACACGAGGAACGGCTTGCCCTGCACCTTGCTCATCGCCTGACACGGAGCGAGATACTTCGCTCGCAACAGCCATGTCAACTGACCGCTGTTCAGTTCCGGCACCAGAATCTTCTTGAACCGCTTCAACACCGCCTCGGTGTTCTTCGGCATCGGGTTCAGGTATCGGAAGTGAACCTGTGCCACCTTTAACCCACGCTTCCGCACGCGGTCAACGGCGGTCGTGATGCTGCCATAGGTGCCGCCCCAACCAACCAGAAGCAACTCCGCATCCTGATCGCCGGTCACTTCCAGATCGGGAATGGTGAGGGCAATGTTCTCGATCTTTTTCGCCCGCGTGTGGGTCATGTGCTCGTGGTTCGCCGGCTCATAGTTGATGTTGCCGGTCACGTCCTGCTTCTCGATGCCGCCGATGCGGTGTTCGAGGCCAGGCGTGCCGGGAATCGCCCACGGACGAGCCAGGAACTCATCACGCTTGTACGGCAGGAACGTCGCCTTGCCCGCACCTTTC
The DNA here is from genome assembly GCA_021413735.1 of Planctomycetota bacterium. Classification (GTDB taxonomy): domain Bacteria; phylum Planctomycetota; class Planctomycetia; order Gemmatales; family Gemmataceae; genus Gemmata. The sequence continues at coordinate 32,674 of JAIOPV010000058.1, read as the reverse complement.
GCTTCCTCATCACCAGTCTCGTGACCAGGACCACCCCAGCCGTTGCTGTTCGGTTCGGTCGCGTTCTTAACATCGAGCTTCGGAAGTTTCGCGATCTCCGGCAACTTCCACGGCTCCGAACCGTTCGCGATGTAACCGTCGGACAGGTAGAAGATCGGGCACATGAACTGCGTTGCGATGCGGACCGCTTCCATCGCCATATCGAAGCAATCGACTGGCGACTGCGGCGCGACGATGGCCACAGGGCTGTCGCCGTTGCGACCGAACATCGCTTGCAGAAGATCGGATTGCTCCGTCTTGGTGGGCAGACCCGTGCTGGGGCCACCACGCTGCACGTTCACGATCACGAGCGGAAGTTCAGTCATCACCGCGAGGTTGATGGCTTCGCTCTTGAGACAGACGCCTGGACCGCTGGTGCCTGTGATGCCAATGGCACCGCCATAGCTCGCACCGATGGCCACGCCGATCGCGGCGATTTCGTCTTCGGCCTGGAACGTCTTCACACCGAAGCGTCGCAGTTCCGCGAGTCCTTCGAGGATACCGCTGGCTGGTGTGATGGGGTAACTACCGTAGACGAGCGTTTTCTTGGCGATGTGAGCGGCTGCGACCAATCCGAGAACTGCCGCTTCATTTCCGGTGATCTTGCGATAGGTTCCGGGTGAGATCTTTGCCTTCGCGACTTGATACTGCACCGGCAGGAGTTCGACCGTTTCGCCGTAGTTGTAGCCGGCTTTCAGTGCTGCCGTGTTTGCGTTGACGTACTGCGGGTTCTTGGCAAATTTCTCGCGAATCCACTTCAGCGTGACTTCGGTTGAGCGTTCGTAGAGCCAGTACACGAGGCCAAGAGCGAAGAAGTTTTTGCAGCGATCCGCTTCCTTCGGGCTGAGCTTGTACTCGGCAACCGATTCTCGCGTGAGTTTCGCGACTGGAACCCTCACCACCCGATAGCCCTTCAAGCTGCCGTCTTCGAGTGGGCTGATCTTGTAGCGGGCTTTGTCGAGGTCGGAGACACCGAAGTTATCGGTATTGACGATTAGGATGCCGCCAGCCCGCAAATCCTTCAAATTCGTCTTCAGCGCGGCGGGGTTCATCACGATTAGGGCGTCGAGATCGTCGCCGGGCGTGTGAATGTCCGAGGCGCTGAAGTGAACCTGGAAGCCGGACACTCCGGCGAGCGTGCCGGCTGGTGCGCGGATTTCGGCGGGAAAGTCGGGGAACGTCGCGATGTCGTTCCCGGCGAGTGCCGAAGTGTTCGTGAACTGGGTGCCGGCGAGCTGCATTCCGTCGCCGGAATCGCCTGCGAATCGAATTGTGACTGCGTCGACCGTTTCGCGTTTATGCGAGTGGTGGCCGTTGCTGCTGCCGTTAGCCCCAGGGATGGTGGCGCCGGCGAGAGAGCCTTGCTCGGAACTCATGAAACCGATTCCTCGGAGGGGAAAAATGTCGGTGGGCCAGGAGAGGTTGGCCCCTGTTCTTGTGGGGTGGACTCAGAGGGTATCGTCATCTTACACAGCGACGCCACAGCGGGAACAGATTCTGCACAGGGTAAAATGGAACGGCGACCCCAAAAGGGTCGCCGTTTGAGGATTTGCGAAGCCGCGAACGGCTTCCGGTTACTTCTTGTCTCCCTTGATTGTCCACAGGTAAATCGTGTGCTCGCGGTCCACGGTCACCTTTTCCATCTTGTCTTCTTTCCAGTCGCCCATGTGGAAATCGTGCGACACGATCCGAGCGCCCGGCTTCAGACCCTTTTGCAGAATCGGCCGAAGTTTCAGGTTCACGTCCGGCAGCAGGTACATCGTGACCACGTCCACGTCCTTGAAATCCTCGGGTGTCATCTTCAGCACATCGCCCTGCTTGAAGGTCAGTTTCTTGATCTCGTCGTCGGTCAGTTTCAGTTCCTTGACGCGCTTTTCGCAGTCCTTGAGCCGTTCTGGGTTGAAGTCGATGCCGAGGCCGCGCTTCGCCTTGAAGTCCTTGACGCTGGCGATCGTGATGCGACCGTCGCCGCACCCGAGGTCGTAAACGGTATCACCTTCCTTGACGGCCGCCAACTTCAACATCGCCGCCACGACCTTCTCATTCGTCGGGACGAACGGAACGATGATGTCCGGATCCTTGTCCTTCTTCTTGTCTTCCGCGTTGACGGCCGGATAACTGGCCAGGCTTGCGACCGCGACGGCGGCCAAGAACAGCACGAACTTCCGCATGGTGAGATGCTCCGTGGTGAGGAACTGCTGCCCGAACGGGCAGGGAGGATTATCTACGACATGCGGACGAGGAGGAAGAGGGTGGTACAAAATGTTTCGCCGCTTGCGGCGTTGCAACTCTGGAATTGCAACGCCGCAAGCGGCGAAGACGAGGAGACGGTTAGCGTCCCAGGCGGAAGCCAACCAGCGCGATCACAGACCCGAGCATCAGCCCAACTTGATCGGCCCGTATCGGATCGACCGCGCGAATTCCATATTGATGCCCGATCGCCGCCACCGCAGCACCCAGCAACGCGAAAATCGACATCACATTTCCGCGATAAAACAGCGACGCGAGGAGCAACAAACCAGCAACACCCGTGTTCCAACTGTCGACCCAGTTCGTCGCTAACGACGGAACACCCGCGATTTCCAGCGATGTCGTCGGTCGGCGCAGCGTTTCGGCAGCGGCATCCTGAAGTGCGGTCGGATCGCGGTTCTCGACGGCCTTGCTCTGAACATCCGCACCGGGCATGAGACCGTTTTGCTGAACCCACATGGCACAGCCAGCCAAAAGGATGACAGCACCGATCGCACGGATATGCGGACCAACCAGCAGTTTCAACAGCGGAGCCAGCACCTCGCGTTTTGGCGGCGGTGGCCCAAACGGATTCTCCTGCGACGCAACAACCGCTTTCCGGATGTTCACGGGCTGAGCCGGAGCAACCGCCGTCTGTGTCACCTTTGCCCGTTGTTCCTCAACCTCGCGAACGTGAACGGCCGCCTTCACCATTGCTTCGGCCTTCGCCTTCGCCTCGTCCTCGGCTGCCTGTGCAGTCGCACCAGCCGCGATCAGATTTGCACGCTCAACCGCGAGGAGAAGCCGTTGTTCGCGTGCTGCCTTGCGTCCTTTTTCGATGCGATCCATGAGCGCGATGAGCGGTTCTCGCCAGGCACCGTGCTTCTCCCGCACGCCCGCCGAACCGCCCCGCAGGAGCAAGGCGCGTGCATTCAGCTTCGCCTCGTAGCCGAACAGCGCCTCGAACAACTCTTCCCAATCTCGACCGGCGAACTTCGCCACGAACTGGCCGATCTCTTCTTCATCAAGCCCCTGCATTCGGAGGCGACGAAGCAGCCGCTCACTCGCTTCGATCTGCGGTCGGCGTTGGCGATCGACTCGGCGATCAAGAACATAGCGCAGCGCTATCGCAAGCCAGACCCCGGCAATGCCGAAGCCGAGCCAGATCCAGAACTGACCGAGCATAGCCAGCATCACACCGAACAACGCCAGGCTCGCGACTCCGACCGCCCAATCGCCCCACGACAAGCCGAAGAAGAACTGCCGGGTGCGAGTGAACAGGAAACCGTGACGTGCGACGCCGTCGATGACGAAGTAAGCGAGCGATCCCTGCACCACAAGCCCGACAAGACCAACCGCCCACGCCGGCCGTCCGAAGAACGTGAGAAGCAGAGCCGCAATCGCAAGCACCGCGAAGAAGCCTTTGAGCACTCGACTCCGCAGTATCGCCGCCGGTGCCGCGTTGAACTGCGTGACGAATCCTTCAAGTTGCGTGATCTGTTCTTCACGCGGCGAGAAGTTACCCGCGTGGCTAACGCCGAGCCACGCTTCGAGCGTGCGAATGACCTCGTCCATCGTCTGGAAGCGATCCTCGGCGTTCTTCTCCATCATCCGCTGAATGACCGCCGACACTTCCTTCGGCACACGCGAAACAATCTGCTCGGGTGGAACCAACGGATCGTATGCGTGCTTCGACATCAACTCCATCGCGGTCGTGCCGTCGAACGGTGGTCGCCCCGTGACGAGGACATAGAGCGTGCAGCCAAGCGAGTAGATATCGGCTCGGTGATCCACAGCGGCAGCATCGCGACACTGTTCCGGCGACATATACGCAGGCGTGCCAAGTGCGATGCGGGCACCGGTCATTTCCGCTGGCTCGTTCAACCGGCCACTCTTTGGACCGTCTGCGAGGCGGTCGTCAGAACGATCGGTTGTCGGTGTTTTGACGAGGCCGAGGTCGGCGACTTTCACGATTCCTTGTTCGCCGAGGAGCAGGTTATCGGGCTTCACATCGCGGTGAATCATGCCGCGATCGTGAGCATGCTTCAGACCGCGAGCCGCCTGGAGAACGTAGCCGACCGCTGTTTCCGGATCGAGTTTACCCTGTGATTTCACGACGTCGGCCAGCGAGCGACCGCGAACGTACTCCATGCTAAAGAAGCGTGTGCCGCTGACTTCGCCGATATCGTGAATCGCGACGATATTCGGGTGTGAAAGCTGCGCAGACGCATATGCTTCGCGCGTGAATCGCGCGACGAACACGGGGTCAGCCGCCCACTTGTTGCTCATCACCTTCAACGCGACATGGCGATCGAGCGAGAGTTGCCGTGCGAGGTAGACCGACCCCATCCCACCGCGACCGAGTTCCCGTTCCAGTTCGTAGCCGCGAACAACCGTCTTCGGCTTAAGAGTGATCTCTTTCCCAGGCGACGGTCGAGGCGTCGCCATCGGAACCGAGTCTGGAATTGGTGCGGGGACAGCAGCAGGAGCTGCGCCCGTGCGCTGAATCTTGGCAGAAGCCGGCGCTTGCGGGGCCGCAACGGTGCGTTCTTTTGGCAGTTCCAGTGCGGGAGATGGACCCGGAAGGGCAGTTTCTTCGAGGCCGAGGAGCGGTTTCACGCCGGACGCGGGCCCCGGATTGCCAGGCACCGGCATTGTGTCGGTGGGAATCGCGCGAGCTTGCGGCGGTTCTTCGGGGTTCTCAGAGATGATGAGCAGAAACGGCGATTCACACCCAGGACATTTCGGGCGGAAACGACCAGATTTGCCCGCCTTGAGGTTCAGGCGATGGCTACAGTACGGACACACGATCACCACGGCGGCACCCTCGATCCTGGGATAGCCGGCGAAGCCCAGATAAGACACGCAACTGTGGTAGCACCACACACTCTCATACGCAATGGTACATCACGTTAGGACATCGGACGAGTGAGTTTCCGGGTGAATCTTTTTGGCTCAAACCGGGCGTTGATGCATTCCGACACGTTCGCGAACTAACCGCATCGTCACCTGTGCAACCGACCTCGCTCGATGTGCGCCATTCGTGAGCGCTTCCTCGACGAGTCCGGGGTTGCGTTCGAGTTGCTTCCGTCGTTCGCGAGCGGCCGCAAAATAACCGTCGATCTTCGCGAGCAATTCCTTCTTGGCCGCACCGTAGCCGAAGCCGCCGGCACGATATTTCACGGCAAGAGTCTCGATTTCCGCTGGCGACGCGAACAACTTGTACAACGCGAAGACGTTACAGGTGTCGGGGTCCAGCGGCTCTTCGAGCGCCTTCTTATCAGTGACGATTCCCATGACGGCTCGTTCTAGCGCTTTGCCTTCCGCGAAGATGTCGATGGTGTTGCCGTAGCTCTTGCCCATCTTCCGGCCGTCGGTGCCGGGCACGATTGCCGCCTCGTTGAAGACAGCCTCCGGCATTGGAAATACTTCGCCGAACGCGTGGTTGAACGAGCCCGCGATATCTCGCGTCATTTCCAGGTGTTGTTCCTGATCGCGACCCACCGGCACGAGGTGCGACCGGTAAATCAGGATGTCGGCCGCCATGAGAATCGGGTAGGTGAACAGGCCGACGTTTGGCGTCAGCCCATGACTCACCTTGTCTTTATAGGAGTGAGCACGTTCGAGCAATCCCATGCCGGAGACGGTCGAGAGAATCCATGCGAGTTCGCAGACTTCGGGAATGTCAGACTGCCGGAAGAACGCGGCTTTGGCGGGATCGAGTCCGAGGGCGAGATAATCAATGGCAACGTCGCGGACGTTATCAGCAAGGATTTGGCGAGCAGGTCGTGGCGTGAGTTGCTTGTTCTTGGCAGCGAGGGCGAGTTCTTTTTCCTCGGCTTCTTTCAAGCTCGTGAGCGCATGGTAGTCGGCGATGAAGAAGAAGCAATCACCTTTGTCTTGGCGTTCGATGTGCTGTTTGATCGCGCCGAAGTAGTTCCCGATGTGCAGTTTGCCCGACGACTGCACGCCACTGAGGATACGCGGCAAACTTTCACGAATCGCGGTAGACATTGGCTCAATCCGGTTCGGTCGCATCAATGTAAAGCGGTCGCCCCAGCGGGGCGGCGGCGAGTGGGCTTCCCTTCAGTTCACTGACACGCTTAAACTACGGCCGGTTCGCTCCCCGAACACCCGTGTGAAGGATATGGACACCGCACCCTCCGATGTTGGCACACCCGGTCCGGTCGAACACATCTCGGGTTCGCCAAGGACAGAACTGCTCCTTGAAGCAATGAAGTCGGCCATTGTCGCGGGCGGCGAGCATCGACTGTTTCGCTCGGGAAAGCTCGCGGGACTCTTCCCCACGCGGGCGGGAAGTTCCGCAGAAGCGGCTCTCGTGGCCGTTCGCGAAGGGCTTCTCGAAACAGTCCGCACGGAGACACGCGGCAAGATCATTACGGAATGGGTGAAGGCGACGCCGAAAGCGGTCGCGTTCGTGCACGATCATGATTCGCCGAAGTCCGTGCTGCGGGAACTGAAGGATGTTCTTGCCACGAGTCGCGGCGGCATTCCCGCTTGGATGGCAGAAGCGAAGCAGGAAGCCGCGTTGCTGTCGGCACGTTTCGAGGCACGCGCCGCTGCGATGCTCGCCAGGCTCGATGAACTTGCCAACCGCGTGGAAGCAGCACTGCGACGAGCCGAGACCTCTGGCCCCGCCGTGACGGAACAAGTGGGGCGTGTGGTGCCGTGGGCTGTGGAATCGCTGGAATATCTGGACCGTCGGCAGGCCTCCGGCGTGGGTGGTGAGTGCCCATTGCCGGAACTGTTCCACGCTGTGCGGGTGAAGTTTCCGGAACTGTCACTGTCAGCATTTCACGATGGTCTGAAGCGACTTCACGACGTGCGAGCGTTGCGACTGCTGTCGACGCTGGAAATGACGGAGCCAGAACACGCGGTCGTGGTCGGTGGCAAACTGATGTACGCCGCAGGAAGATGAAGCAGGATTCACCGCAGAAGACACAGAGGACGCAGAGAAGACAAATCCCAGCGAGCAGACTTTCGTTTGAACTCTGCCTCGGTCTTGGTTTTCACTCTGCGTCCTCTGTGTCCTCTGCGGTGAATCCTGCTTTCGTCTTCCCATACCACGCGACCAGTTTCGGCAGTTCGCCACGCTTCCCCAACAACCCAAGTGCGAACTTCTGGCGACCCTTTCCCAGCAGCGGATTGAAGCCGAAGTTATCGTCCACGATTCGCACGGCCATCCGCACCGCGTCGTCCTGCGGACGACCATCCGTGGCCAGCACGCGTGTCAGCCACATCGCAGCAGCAAACGCCACGGCTAGCGACTCCAACCCATCCCACACAAGCATGCCGAAGTTCGTCGGCCCGCAGAACTGACCCGATTCGATCTTCACTCGTGCCCACCGAGCCAACAGCGATTCGGCCTCGTCACTCAGTTCGTCGAGCGGCTTCTCGGCAGCGTCGAACGTCGTTTCGGGAATCGCAATGTGCGTGCGAGGAACGCGACCTTTTCCTCTGGCGAACTGCATCGCCGAGAACAGCCGGGCGAACGCACTCGATTGAGCCGACCCGCGATCGGGGCCAGTGTCTTTGCGGGCGTAGAGTGCCGCGACTGGTCGAAACACCATGCGACCCACCCAGCTTGGTGGCGGCACATCATCCGGCGATTCAGGAACCTCGTCCTCGGCGGCATCCTTCAGGATTTCCAGCAATTCCGAGAGCCGGCTTCCGACGATCGCTTTCTGCGGATCACCGCCGCCGTCGAACTTAGCTTGTCGCAGCGTTGAGACGACGAACAGCACCTTTCGCCAACGGCGTTCGATGCTCTCGATGTCGTCGGCAAACATTTCCGAGATCGTGGCGATGATGCGGCCAAGGTCGCCCCAGTTGATTTGCTGCTTGCCCTGCAGCAGCGGCGGCGGAATCGTGATCGCCGAAGTGCCCGCTTCGCCTTCAAGCATCGCAGCGTATTCACGCGCTTCGGCAAGATGCTCCGCGAGCGGGCGGCCCTTGTCTTCGACTGCCGACGGACACGCGAACCGCAGCCCGAGTTTCCAGTGATCGCCCGCCGGCACGAGTGAATACGGATAGATGCGACACGCCAACGGTTTCGCGGCCGAGCCATGTTTGACGTGAATTCGACAGCGGTTATCCGGTCCGAGGAAGACGCACGCACCGTCGGGTCGATGATTCAGCCGATACGAAGAAGACAACCAGCCGCCCGTGTGGATGAAGAACGGTACACCTTGCAGATCAGGTTCCGCTTCCCAGCCTTGGCCTTCGATCCGTTTGCGTTCCTCTGCCGACACCGAGACGTGATATTGTCGGCAACACGACGTGCAGCCCTGGCAATCCCAGTTCTGGAGGACAGTCAGCGAACGGACAGGAAGGGACATTTTGCGTTCCGCAACACCACATGAACCGTCACAGAGCCTGGAACGACTCAAAAAAAGCCTGCATGACATCATCTTCGAGGTCGAGGCTCAACCGCTCCACGGAGAGGTAATACACCCGCTCCTCGATCACATACACTCGCAACACTCTCACCTGCCCGTCTTGCTGTTTCTGCACTACCTCTCGGCCTGCGATCTTGTCCGTCTTTTGGTACCTCAACGGTTCGGGCCCGCTCAAAATCCCACCGGACTGCTTAATTTCGTCGATCACCTTATCGAACCATTTGTCGGTTCCCACCGCGGGGTTCTGTACCTGGGGTTTGATGCCTGGCTTTGGCGACGAGCCGTAGACGAACGTGTACGGCCCCTGAAGTCCCCGCTGGAATGTCACCTGCCGACAGGTGAGCGGAGCGATGGTCAGCGGCGAACCCTTGTGATCCACCGCTCGCGCTGGCACCGACACCTGGTATCCGGCATCTTTCGGCGCGTCGAGAATCAACGGCTGATCAGTCCCCAAGAACTTCTTCACGCGATCGACCATTTCCTTCTTCAAGACGTACAAGCCCAGGCCCGTGAAATACGACAGCACCACCAGAACGAGCACGCCCTTGATTTGGGTGGCGGGTGTCCAGTCGACTGTTGAGATGACGGCCAGGCACAGAATCGATGTCGAAATCGCGAGAGCAAGCGGCGCGGCGAACGTGAGCATCGGCGCCTGACCAATTACGGCCGAGGCCACGAGCCAGACAATCGGAATCAGGAACGGAAGTAACGAGAACCCGATAAACACCGACGCGGGCAACGGGCTGAGTTCTCCGTGTGGATCGTGTTCGGATTTATGCGGTTGTTCGTCTTCCGCGACAGTCTTGAACGCTTCTTCCTCGTTCTCGTCCTCGAAATCGTCGTCATCCTCCGAGTTCAACGCAGGCGGCGCGACCGGTCCACGCCAGGTACGTGCAGGCGGTGGGTTCGGCGCAACCCAGCCCGGACCGGGGACGATGAGCGTTGCCTCTTCCATCGCACGGAAGGCAACACCGCACCGTGGGCACTCGACATCCACGCCGAGAATCGACGTGGCGACTCGCGAGGCACCACGACATCCCACACACCGAACCACCACCAACGCCATGAACCGCTCCTCGAATCGGCGACCCGATGGGTCGCACGCTAAACGACGCTATTCGAGCGTCGTTATGACTCTCCCCTTCTCCCTCTCCCCTCACTTGATCTTCTGCAACCACACCGTGACCACCTTCACGACCTCGGCCATCTGCGCTCCGGAGATTTTGTCGGGCGTGTCGGAGAGCTTGTGCCAGTGCGGATAGTCGAAGTCGATGATGTCCACTGTGGGAATACCCGCTGCGTTTAGAGCGATATGGTCATCGAGAACCTCGTGACCTGCCTCATACTTGAACGACTTCGCCCCCACCGCCTTCGCCACCGTCCAGAGCTGCTCGACCAGCTTCGGAGCCATCGTGTTCGAGTTGATCTCCACCTTTAACTGAGCATCCTTCGCGGTACACAGATCGAACAGGATGCCGGCATCGTAACGGAACTTTCGCTTCTCCTTCGTCTTCGCGTACTCTGAAGCGAAGTATTCCGACCCGAAGAAATACTTGTCGCCGCCCCCGAGTTGGTTCGTCTCGAATACGTATTCCTCGCCGTCGAACAGCACGAAATCCACGCCGAACTCAGATTTGAAATCCTTCATGTGATGCGCCAGTTCCATCAACATCGCGACACCGCTGGTGCCGTCGTTGGCGCTGACGAACGGTTTGTTCCAGTTCGTGCGGTTCGGTTCCTGATCGGCGAGAGGGCGTGTGTCGTAGTGCGTGGTCAGTGCGACTCGGCGAGTCTTCTCGGGGTTCCACGAAATGATGAGGTTCACCATGTTCGTTTCGGCCCTCTGACTGCGCTGCTTCGCCTTGAACTCCTGCCGGGTGACCGTGCCGCCGAGATCCTTGAAGTGCTTCTCGAGCAATTCCTGCTGTTTCTTCATGCCTTCGGAGGCGCTGATTCGCGGGCCAATGTCGCAGAGTTGCTTCACATACTTGAGCGCCCGTTCGGGGTCGAACTTCACGCCGCCCTCGTCCTTGGCGTCGCCACCGGTCGCGAACTCGGTTTTCTTCGGCGGGTCTTTGTCGTCGGCCGTGTCCTTCATGACTGGCAAGTTGGGTGTGTCTGGGGAAATCGCCTGAGTTGACGATTGCGTCAGCCACCACATCGACGCGCCTCCCCCGGCAACGAGCAGAACCGCGCCGAGCAGCCAGCCGAATCCGTGCGACATGGGAAACCTCCTGGTTATCCGTCCCTTGCGAAGCCGCAAGCGGCTTCAAACCTTGTTGAAGCCGCTTGCGGCTTCGCAGGGAATCCTCTCCCCGATTCTCCATCTTACCGGAGACGCCGACACGTCGCGAGTCCCAGCGTGAAACCCGTCCGGATTGTAAATGTTCCTCTTTCGTCTCGCTGCAAGCGTCGGCATATACGCCCCCACTGAGCCGCTGATGAGGAGTCGCAAGTAGGAACCGTTGGGGAACGGGTTCTGCTGGCGGCACCAGGTTCGCGAAACGATCGGATAAACCCGGTCGCGGTGCGATCACCGTTCCCGCTGATAACGCGGGCTCGCGGCTCAGAATGTCGGGGGTTCCTGTGGGTTTTCCTGCATGAGCCCAAAGGCGTGGTCGATACTTGATCGGTGAGTGCCGGCGCCTTCCAGCCTGGCAACTCGGGGGATGGGCGAGTTTGAGTGATTGCGTCGATTCGGGTGGCTCACGCCCTCGAAACGGAGTGCCTGCGGGGGACCCATGCCGGGAAACTGGCCTGGGATGCGGGCCATGCATCACGACGACTCGCCGTTCAGGGAGGATGCGATCGTGGTCCAAGTCGAGATGGATATTCAGGCAGTTTGGCAAGAGTATCGCGAACGCCCGACTGTCGAGATGCGAAACCGTCTCGTCGAGCGATATTTGTCGCTGGTCAAGTACAACGCGGAGCGCATCTGGTCGCGTCTTCCCGACGGCGTGGAACTCGACGACCTCATTAGCGCTGGCGTCTTCGGCTTGATGGACGCGATTGATGCGTTCGACCTGACTCGTGGCGTGAAGTTTGAGACGTATTGCGTTCCGCGTATTCGTGGGGCAATGCTGGACGAACTTCGCACGATGGACTGGGTTCCGCGTTTGGTCCGCAGCAAAGCGACCAAGACGGAAGCCGCTCGCAAGCAACTCGAAGCATCTTTGGGTCGTCCGCCCACGCCAGAGGAGTTGGCCGAGAAGCTCGGCATTCCGAAGGAACAGATCGACGCCCACCTTGGCGAAGCGACCGCTGTGAATCTGGTGTCGCTGAACAAGAAGTGGTACGAAACCGACAGCTACAAGGATGTCCGCGAGATTGACATTCTTGAGGACAAGAAGGCCGAGAATCCGACGGGTCGGCTTCAGAACCGCGACCTGATGAAGCTGGTGACTCGCGGCCTGAACCGCAACGAACGGCTCATCGTTATCCTCTACTACTACGAGGAGATGACGATGAAGGAGATCGGTGCGACGTTGAACCTGAGTGAGTCGCGAGTGAGCCAGATGCATTCGAGCATCGTATCGCGACTGCAAGCCCACCTCGCGAAGCGCAAGGGCGAGTTCAACAACGACAACTGATTCAATGACAATGTGGTGTCATTCAACACGCCCGACGAAAACTGGGCGTGATTCGTATTCCAACTACTCCGGCTCGGACGATACCCCGGCGAGTGAGCGCACTTCCGAATTGGTCAACGCCCGATCGAACACACACAGCTCGTCGATGGCAGCGATCGGCAGATCCGGGTATCGGAAATCAATCAACTGGAGTGGCATTTTGAGCGCCGGAACGCCGGTCTCGACCAACTTCAGTTCGTGCGGCACTGGCGGGACAGCCCCGCGGAACGAATCCCGCTTCTTCCCATCGACGTACAGGACCGATTCATTCTTCTCCGCCGACCAGACAAACGCCACGTGATGCCAAGCTTTGTCTGTTGGCACAATATCCGAGATCGTGGAGAAGAACTCATCGCTCGACTTTGCGGGGTCACTCGTCTTCAGCCTCACCCACACTCTTCCGCTCTCCACCCAAACCCGCAGCACATCGTCCCCTTTCGTCGTGATCGCGTGGAACAGATCGAACTCCACACCCTGGACTTTGAACCAACCCGTCACGGTTACAGGAGCCCGCACGGTTCGGCCCGCGAACAGCTCAAGGGAAAGCCGAACGCCCTCGGATCGTGCGGGGAGGTAGAGCGCGTTGCCGCGAACGCCGGGGCTCAGAACCACGCCGGGTGGCAAACTGGCAGTCCTGTCTGAATGCACAGCAACCTTCCCTGATTCCTGCGCATCGAAGGAGACGTGAATCTTCAGCCCTTGCATTTTTTCAACGGATCGGCCACCAATTCGTGACGTGAAGAAGCCCGGAATGCCGCCGCGTTTGCCTCGGCTGTCTGCCGTGCTTGCTCGGCAACCGCCTTCTCAGCCGCGAGTCGGTCCTGCTCCAGCTTTCGTTCGGCGACGATTCGTGCCTCTTCTGCTCGCCGCTCCTCGGCTTTCCGCTTGGCTTCCGCCTCTGCTTTGCGTTTTGAAACCGCAAGCAGACCCAAATCCATTATCTCGAATGAGTCGAGAAATTGGCGGACATGGGGGCTGTTCGGATCGAGCGTCGGACCGCTGCCTGCCGATCTGTGTGGCGATGTGCGGATGCCGCCGGTGAATGCCGCTGTTCCGAAACGGCTGGGCGGCTTCCCGTTCTGGCGTGGCACTGACCGATTCCTGGATGCGATTGTTTCGACCTATTCCGCTGCGGCTCGGCGTGGGTTGGCGGTGTTTGAAGCGGAGAACACCGTTCCTGCCGACTGTTCAACGAGTCGGGATTGACCCGGAATCGTAGGAACCCAATCCGATTTCGAGAACACTGGATAGGTTCAGATTAATAAACAATCAACTAAATATCTATTCAAAATATGTCATAATAACAGGGACGGATTAGCGGTTGGCGTTCCGACTTTGAGTGTGTCGGCGAAAGACTGGAGTTGCGTGCGGTGGGAACGGGAGTCGAAGAGTTTAACAGGGCATTGAACGAGGACGTTGAGAACGGTCAATCCGAGCGTCGGGGAGCGCCACGATCTTGCAGGGCAGCCACCCGAGCGTTGATCGCGTTGAGGAGCGGCATCCACTCTTGTCGGATCGCCGTGGAATAGTGCCGGCGAAGTTGGTCGAGGTGAGTGTACGCGAGGATCGCGGCCTTCCCTGGCGAATGCCCCATCAAGTAGCGGCGATACCCGTCCGGGACTCCGGCATTGTTCAGCGTCGTGGCGAACAGGTGTCGCAGATCCTTGAGGGTGGCCGAGGGCGGCCACCCGAGTTCCACCGCCAGTTTCCCAAACTCGCCCTCGATCTGGTCAGCGCTTGTTTAGCGTCCCCTGGCCAGTCACGCGGAGTTTCACAACAATCTCGTTCAGCCGAGATGGGTTGTCGCTGTTGAGGTTTACGTGGACACGCCATCGTATCAAGAACTCTCTCTCGAAAATCCGCAACTGCGTGAACGCAATACGCGGCTCGAACAGACCGTCCGCGAACTCCTCCACCGCATCGACGAACTCGAACGATCCGCCAAGCGACAAGCTGCCCCGTTCTCGAAGGGTCAACCCAAACAGAACCCCAAAAAGCCCGGCCGCAAGGCAGGCGAGAAGCATGGCCCACACGCTCATCGAGAATCACCGTCACCCCGCTCAGGTCGATGAAACGCTTGACGCCACATTGCCCGATCACTGTCCCCATTGCGGGGGCGATGTCGTCGAAGATCATCTCGATCAGCAGTTTCAAACCGAGATTCCCCGCAAGCCGATCGTCCGCAGGTTCACCATCCACTGCGGCCACTGCCAAAGATGCAGCAAGCCCCTGCGGGGTCGCCATCCGCTGCAAACCAGCCACGCCACGGGTGCCGCTCAAAGCCAACTCGGTGGCGACACGCAAGCGGCCATCGTTTACCTCAACAAACGGGCGGGCCTGTCCCACGGGAAAATCGCTGACACCTTCGACAAACTCTTCGGCATCACCGTGACACCGGGTGCCTCGGCTCAAGTCGTGATGCGGGCAGGCACAATCCTCCGTCCGGCTTACAACGAGATCGCACAGCAGATCAAAGGCTACGAACATCTGACTCCGGATGAGACGGGCTGGCGAATCGGGGGGTACCCGGCCTGGCTACACGCCTGGGTCGGTGACGACGGAGCCACGCTCTACGCCATCGACCCGCAACGCAGTGCCGATGTCTTGGAGAAGTTCATCGGCATCGACTGGTCAGGAAGCATGACCCACGATGGCTTTTCGTCCTACGAACGATTCGAGGACGTGGCCCATCAACAATGCGTCGATCATGCGTTGCGGCGTGCCCGGACGCTCGTGGATAAGCACCAGGGCATGGCCAAGCTTTTCCCACAGCAGGTAATCGACCTGTTGAGGGGTGCGTTGCGATTGCGAGATCGCTTTGAGGAGGAGAAAGCCGACGAGGATCGTCGTGGGCGTGCGTATGAGGATTACGTCCAGCGGTTGCGTGACTTGACGCAACGACCGCGAGTCAACTCAGCGAATGCAAGGTTCGCCAAGCACCTCTTGAAGCACGCGGGGTCGTGGTTCTTGTTCCTGGTGGACTCGCAGATTCCGGCGACGAATCATCGGGCCGAGCAAGCGTTGAAGACGCCAATCGTGAACCGCAAGGTGTGGGGCGGGAACCGGACCAAGGCTGGCGGCGAAACGCAGGCCGTCACGTCATCCGTGCTGCAAACCTGTCAGAAGAAGTCCATCGACGTGTTTCAATTCCTCGGTGACGCCTTCCGTGGCGTCCTCGGCAGCCTGTTCAATCGAACTCCTGCAGACAACGCTAAATAAGCACCCCGGATACGTCGGGTCGGTCGGGTGTACAACGGGCCGCTGGCGAACCTTCGAGGAATCGGATTGGAGATAAGCAATCTGACGGCCATCGGGGCTCCAGCTCATCTCGCTGCCGTTGTCCAGTTGGCTGCGGTCGTCATCGTTGGTCAACGGTGTGATGCGCCCACTCGCCACATCGAGCACGGCGAGATTTCGGCCACGACGAAAGAGGATGCGATCTGCTTGAGGAGAAAATGCGTCTGCCGCCGACAGCTGTGGTATCTCGTCAGGAAGTTTCTTGAGTTCGCCCGATTTCGAGTCGAAGAGCCAGTTTCCTGTTCGCGTTTGCAGATAGAACTTGGTAGCGACGAGCGTCTGGAAGACCCGTTGAACGACCAACCTATTAGGCGTGCCGGGCACGGCGAGTTGGTCCACACCAATGATTATGGACCGCTTCCCGCTCTTCGCGTCGTACTTCACGACATCCGGGTCCGCGCCCGGTTTGGAAGGCTCCAGCATCAAATAGCCATAACTGTCCGCGAGCCATTTGCCAGGAAATGTAGCCGGTGCGAATTCCCATTTCTCGTAGATGGATTTCAACCGCAGCTCGGCATCGGCTAAGACTTTGTCACGGCCTGTTCGGTCGTCGGCAGATGAAGCCGTGCCGGCGATCGCAAGCCAGAACACCATTAACACAGAGAATCGCCTCATTGTCCGTCCCTCTCCTCGACTGCAGCAGCCACTCCACCAAAATATCTGATACCGAATCTCGTGGATCAGTGGGCGTCGGCCCAATGCCGCACTCACGCTGTGGCGGCGGTTCGACGCCTACGACCCGGCGCGGAGCTTCCTGAGTTGGGCGCTCGGCGTCGCGCGGCTGGAAGCGGCGACCTGGCTGCGGAGCCGCGCCCGGCTCCGGTTCTCGGTTTGTTGGAACACGTCGTCGGCGTCGGCGACGTTGCGCATGAGCGCGTAAACGTAGGCGAACAGCCGGCCCCAGTGCCGGAGCAGGTGGTCCGCGAAGAGGGCGCGGCGGTCGGGAACCTCGAACTCGGGCATAAGGCAACTGATTCCGGTTTTCGGACACGATGTTATCCGCACCGGCACGCCGGGAATTCACCCGAAATGCGGCAGCAATACGAGCGCACGAGTACAAGTGGTATCGGGGCAGATAACGTGCCGACGCGGTCAAGGCAATGGCCGCCTCAGCACGTCGCGGCTCGATGCGATTGCGAAGCAAGGGTTCGCTTCACGTCCGCCAATGCAGCGTTGTCGGCCTGCTTGCTAAGTCGCCTCGCGCTGCTCGCCGCTGTCACAAACCAGAGAGCCCATTTTCACAGCAATCAGACGAGGATCAACGGGACACGAGCTGGGAGTCCAACCGTCTCGTTTTGCGGGGTATGCCACAAACGAAACGGACGAAACGCCAGTATCTCCTGCAATTTGAACCCTGCAAAACGAGATGGTCGGTCGACTAGAACAATTCGTTGACGACGTTACCTTTGGGTAGCATTCTCATCGGCCGCCCTTGCGCAACGAATTCCGCGTGCGGGTCGAGTCCCAACGCGTGATAGACCGTCGCGACAAAGTCTGCGACGGAAACGGGACGTTCTTTGGGCACCGCACCGAGACGATCGCTGGCACCGATCACCTGTCCCGTCTTCACCCCACCCCCGCCCATCGTGAGACTGAAGCAATTCGACCAGTGGTCGCGCCCGGGTCCCTGTTTGTCCTTGTTCAGCTTCGGGGTGCGCCCGAATTCGCCTGCCGTGATGACGAGCGTGGTGTCGAGTAACCCGCGGTCGTCGAGGTCGTTCAACAGGGCGGAATAGCACTGGTCGTAAATCGGCAACTGCTTGTCGAGGTGTCCGAAGATCCCCCAGTGGTGGTCCCAGGCGTAGATCCCAGTGTCCACGTAACCCTGGATCGTCACGAACCGCACACCGGCCTCGATCAACCGGCGGGCCAGGAGCATGCCCTGCCCGACCCGGTTCCGCCCGTACGTGTCGCGGACCTTGGCCGGTTCTTGCGACAGATCGAACGCCTCTTTGGCCTTCTGCGATGTCGCCAGTTGAAAGGCGTGTTCGGTAAATGTGTCCCGCGCGCGAGCCGAGTCGGGCGCACTTTCTCGCTCGGCCTGGTAGCGGTCGAGTGAGCGGAGTAGCGTCTTGCGTCCGACGAGTCGACTCACATCGACTTCGGGGTCCGACTCGAACTCCCGCACCGCGAAAGTCGGCGAATTCGGATCCTGGGTGAGCACATACGGGTCGTATTGGCGACCGAGGAACCCGCCGAACCCGGGAGCACTGTGGGAGGGGTGCTTCATGTTCCCCATGTGCACGAACGGGAGGAATCGGGAGTCCAGCTTCTGCTGCATGCTGAGGACCGCACCGATGCCGGGAGCCTGGAGGTTCTTGTCGACCGGGCTGCCGCACATGAGGTGGATGTCGCCTTCGCCGTGATCGACGGGCTTGGCGGTGTACATCGAGCGAATCAGGGAGAACTTGTCGGCGCAGGCGCGGAGCCCCGGCAACTGGTCACTCAGCTGCAACCCGGTCAGATTGGTCGCCGCAGGGGAGTACTTCCCGCGGATGTCATCCGGCGCAGCCGGCTTCATATCGAACATGTCGATGTGACTGGCACCACCTTGTAGGAACAGGAAGATGACGTTGATTTGCTTCTTGCCGCGACTCCTCGACTCGTTCGCCAAAACTCTTGGCAACGAAAGCGCCAGCGGGGACAGAACTCCGAGTGAGAGTCCCCCGAGTGCGAAAAACTCACGCCGTGTTGTCAGCGAGGTAAGGCTCATCGAGTCAACCGCCGGAATAGGAGGTCGGGACGGTGAGGTCGGTACCGGGCGTATTCGCCACGGGCGGCCTGTCAGGTGGGTTCAGGTGTCGCGGATCCGATCGATCAGGCCGGTGATGCCCCATATCCGCCCGTTCTTCTCTGTCTGATGGCGGGAAGCGGAACACTCTCATTATTACGGCAATTGCTTCTTCTTCAAATCGACCATCGCGGTTGCCAGCGCGTCGCCGAGGCACATGAAGAACTTGCCGCTGCCCATGTAGTGATAGGGGCGGTCGCTGCCGATCTGCGCGAATTCGACCGGCTGCTTGCTCCACGTCCCCTCGGTCCACATTTTGAGCGCGTCCAGGGCGAAGAACGGGTAGCTCTCGACGCTCGCTACGTTGTCCTTGGTTCGGAAGGTGGTTATCGACAGTAAACAGTTTCTCCTCGCTCGCGCCCGCAGTCAATCACCATCTCCGCCGTGTGCCGTGTCCACATTCACCGTTTCCCTCAGTTTGGCGCACGAGAAGCCGACGATCAGGGCTTGGCCTTGATTTGAAACTCCTGGAAGGCTGTGTTCTCGCCCTTTTCGGTCACCGGGTCCACGACCCACATCAGCCAGCGGTATGTGCCGACGGACTGCTCGTCTGCGGCGCGGACACGGGTCCCCAGGAACTTGTCGACTGGAGTGCCGGTGGTGTCCACTTCGATGATGAGCGTGAACTTACCGGTGTCCCAACCGGGATCTTGCATTGCGTTGCTGCCGAACAGAGCGAACCGTTGTGTGCCCCGGTTCTTGTTCTGATTGAACGACCACGTCTTGATCTCGGCGACATCGATGTGCTTGCCGAGATCCACTTTGTAAGCACCGCCCGCCGTGCCGTTCCCGAACACGGAACCGTACCCCTCGGCGAGTTTGCCGTCGAACAGCGTCGCGACCGGATCGTTCTGCGTCGCGGGTTTTGTTGTGATCGCCCGGATCGGCACGCTGTCGTCAGCCGGGGTGCCCGGTTCGAGGGACACGTATGTGTAGACCATGACGCGGATCGTCTTGGGTTGCTGCTTACGGACGATTCCCACCTCGAGTGGTTTGCCCGCCGCTTCATTCTGCCCCCGCATAAGGTCCGCGAAGGTCTTAACGGGCTTCCCGTTGACGACCTGGATCAGATCGCCGGTCTCGATGCCCGACTTCGTTCCGCCGAGCACCTGCACCCCGCCCGACTCCTTGCTGACTCCGAACGCGGAGTACTCTTCACCTTCGAGATTCTTGACCTTCAGGCCCTGCCAGTCGTGAGCCGCGCGGCTCGTGGTGGGCTTGCTGGCTTGAACCGTTTGCAACTCGGGTGTTCGTGCGATGGCTTTGAGTTCCGGCTTGCGCACCCCGAACTGGTCCATCGGGAAGTTCTTGAAGCCCAGTTTTAGTGCCGGAGAGTCGGGCTTCACCCGGAAGTCGCCTCGCTCCGGATCGACGAACAAAGCATCCGCGACGATCGAGTGTTCGTCCCGTTGCGACTGCTTGGCGAGCTTGGTTGCCGGCGTGGGGGTTGTGACCCCGGGCTGGTGAACCAAGTTGTGGTCCATCTCGCGGCCCCAGGGCGTGGCGGGCATACCGCCCGCGGGGAGGTAGTGATCGGTCCCCATGATGTTGCGGCGGACCACGTCCTGGCTGTGCTTGTACCAGACGTGCGGGTGGAACCCGTTGTTGACGATAATGTTGTTCTCGACGACCCGGAAGAACCCTTCGCGGTTCTTGATGCCGCCGCGGAGACAGAGGTTGTTGTAGAGGTGGTAGTTCGACGAGCCGTCGTCGAGGTCGATGTCCCAGCCGTGATCGCACCGCCACCGGTTGTTGCGGATGACGGTCGTCTTCACGGCGTCCAGCAGCGGCAGTTCCTTCTGCGCGTCCCACGTCTTGTCGTCGTTCAGGTTGAGGCCCTTGAGGTCCCAGAAGCGGTCTCGGCCCCAGGAGTTGAAGGAGCCGTGGTCGCCAGTTTCCTTGACCGTGTCGAAGATGTCGCAGAACTCGATGACGTGCCCGCCCCAGCAACCGTCACCGATGTTGATGCCCGCGCGCGGCACGTCGTACAGCGAACAGTGCCGCACGGTGATGCTTTGCGCGAGTTCGATCTGCACCGGGGCCGTCTGCTTCTCGACGCGGCCCGTGAGGTAGATCAGGCAGTCGTCCACCCGGCAGTCGGCGGGGTAGTTACTGGTCTTCGGTCCCGGCTTGCGGTCGAGCGTCTCGAACGTCTGCGAGCGGTCCTTCCAGTCCCGCGGCACCCGGGCCGCGTCGCGGTCGCCGACGAACGCCACGCCGTTGCCTCCCGCCTTGGCGATGTGGCAGCCGCGGACGATCAGGCGGCGGTTGTAGTTGTTCACGAATACCGCGTTACCGCCGACCTGGTCGATGAAGCTGTCCTCCAGGGAGCAATCCTCCGTGCCGGTGTAGAACACGGCCCCGCCTCGATAGGTGGTCCAGTCGCTGCGGACCAGCGGTTCCTTGTTGTCCATGAACGTTCGCGCCGCGTGGCGGAACGTCAGCCCGGTGAAGGTCACGAACCGGACCGGCGCCTCGGCGGTGCCGCGGAACTCGACGAGGTGACGGAGGCGGACGGCTTCGACGTCCGCGGTCGCCAGTTGAACGCCGGCCGGCGGGTAGAAGTACAGCGTGTTCGCTTTCGGATCGAGGAACCACTCGCCCGGGGCGTCCAGCTCCTCGAAGATGTTCTCCACGAAGCGGAAGCGGCCGTGCATCGCCGAGGGCCGGTTGTTCTGCCACCCGCCCTCGGAGGTGATGGTCCCGCCGTCCTTCTTGCCGGTGATGACGAAGTGGTACCCGCCCCACTCGGCGGCGTGCATCGCGTGGATGAAGCCGCCGCGTGGGTCGGCCCAGCGCTTAACCCGGGCGGGGCTCAGGGCGTCGGCCGCGAAGCCATTGTAGATCCGCTCGTCCGGGTTGAAGTTCGGGTACCGCGCAAGGTGCTGCTGGGTCCCGTTGACGAACAACTGGTCGGTGGTCAAGCCGCCCGGCACCTTGGCTTTGCTGATGCCGTCGCGGAACGCCTCCCACTTCAGGTTCAGTTTCACCCCGCCGCTGACGACCGGCGTCTCCTGTTCGTAGGCCCGGTAGACGACCGGCGCCTCCTTCGTGCCCGAATCCTGCGGCTCGAAGACCAGCGGTTTGGCCAGGTAGTGCGTGCCGCCCCGCAGGAAGACGGTGACCGGTTGGCCCTGAGCCCGCGCTTTGCGGGCGGCGAGCTGCGCCTGGTGGAGCGTGGCGAACGGCTGCTCCTTGCTGCCCGTTCTCGCATCGTCGCCGTTGGGCGCGACGTAGTACTCGGCCGCCCGGAGCGAGGCCAGTGGCGAGAGCAGGGTGAGCACGAGAACCGAGATGGGTTTCATGGACGCTCCACGTACTGAGGTGGTCGTTCGTTGCTTCAATCGCTGTTGGCCCGCCGCCGACCGGACGCGTATTCCGTGTCGAAGACCGGCCGGCCCCCCGTGCAGCGGTCGCCGAGCCGCTTGGCGTCGCCGGATGATCTCCTACACGGTCCCGGGGATTATCATACGATACCCCGAAAACCGCAAATTTCTTTCGCTCTTTGTTCCCACTCGTCCTCGAGATCCCTGACATGCCGACCCGAAAGATCGCGATTCTTCTCGGACTCCTCGGGCTCGCTGGCACGTCGGACATCCGTGCAGCCGATCCCCCGAAGCCGGTGAAGGTGTTCGTCCTCGCCGGCCAATCGAACATGGAAGGGCATGCGGTCGTGGACCTTGAGGGCAAGGACTACAACGACGGCAAAGGCACACTCAAGGCGCTGCTCAACGATCCGGCCAAGGCCAAACTCGTCAAGCACCTCAAGACCGAGAAGGGCGACTGGGCGGTGCGCGATGACGTCTGGGTTCGCTACCAGCGAGAGAAGGGTCCACTCCTCGCCGGGCCGCTGGCACTGGGTTTCAGCGTGTATGGCGACAAACACCACTTCGGGCCGGAGTTGCAGTTCGGTCACGTTCTCGGCGATCACTTCCCCGAACAGGTTCTGCTGATCAAGACCGCGTGGGGCGGGAAGAGCCTGTACAAGGACTTCCGCGCGCCGAGTTCGGGCGGTGAGGTCGGTCCCTACTACACGAAGATGTTGGACGACGTTCGCAAGTCACTCGCGAACCTGAAAACCGAGTTCCCGGCCTACGCGGATCAGGGGTACGAACTCGCGGGGTTTGTGTGGTACCAGGGTTGGAACGACGGGGTCGATCCGAAGAACGCGGTGCCGGAGTACGAGCAGAACCTGGTGAACCTCATCAAGGATGTTCGCAAGGATTTGAAGGTCCCCAACCTGCCGGTCGTGATCGGGGAACTGACCGGCCCGTGGGTGGACGCGCCGGGCGCCTGGGCGACCCTGCGCAAAGCCCAGGCCGGCGCTGCGGCCAAACCTGAGTTCAAGGGGAATGTCATCTTCGTCGAGACACACGATTTCGTGCGCCCTGCGAAGGAGTCGCCCAACACCGGTCACGGGCACCACGAGTTCGGCAACGCGGAAACGTACTTCCTGGTCGGTGACGCCCTCGGAAAGGGCATGGTCAAACTCCTGACCCCGCAACCGAAAGACAAGGCAGCCCAGCCGAAAGACAAGCCCGAACCGGCGAAACCGACGTCGCACACGATCCAGAAACTCGAAGGCTGGACGATTCGCGTCGATGACCGGTTGCTGAAAGCCCCGGACGCTGAACTGGGCACTCGGGCACTGCGGGTTCTCGAAACAAAGTTAGCCGACATCAAGGTGGTGGTGCCCCCGGATCGCGTGAAGAAGCTGCAAGCCATGGTTATCGTCCTCGATCTGACCCACGACAACATCGGGTCGATGCAGTATCACGGCGACGCCGGCTGGCTCAAGGCGAACGGCTATTCAACCGACCTCGCGAAATGCGTTCACATTCCCCACGCCGCGGAATTGCTCACCAAGGAACTCGTCAACGAACAACCCTGGGTGATCCTTCACGAACTGGCCCATGCGTACCACGACCAGGTGCTGGGGTTCGACGAACCGCGAATCAAGGAGACCTATGAGAAGTACAAAAAGAGCGGTCGTGGCGAAACGGTCCTCCACCACGACGGCACACGGGTGAAACACTACGCACTGACTGACCCCATGGAGTTCTTCGCCGAAATGACGGAGGCGTACTTCGGCGTGAACGACTTCTTCCCGTTCAACCGGGCCGAACTCAAAGAGAACGAGCCGGCGATTTACGAACTGATGATGAATGTCTGGGAGTCGCCGGCAAGACCAGAACCCAAAAACGGCGGCCGGGACGAGAAGGACCGACGATGAGTAACAAGCCCACGCCGGGGGTGCGGGCCTCGACTGCCGGATCGATTCGATGGATGAGACGATGAACTTCGCCACCGAGAGTCGCCAAATCCACCTCTCCCCTGTGGCCGTCCTTCCACGAAACTCACGTCGGGTTTTCCAACTGCCGCTGGATGCGATATTCGCTCGGGGTGACGCCCAGTTCTCGGCGGAAGACTTCGTACAGTTGGAGACTGTCGCCAAAACCGACCTCGCGTGCGATCTCGGCGAGGGGTCGTTTGCTTTGAGCCAATTCACGTTTGGCCCGCTCGATGCGGACACGACGGATCTCGGTGGCGACCGGCCTGTCGAGGATCTTTCGAAAGTAGTTCTGCAACGTCCGAGTCTCCGCCCCCACCGCCGGTCTGAGTCGAATCGGGAAATACCCCCGGCACGAGATGCCGGGCCGGTGAATCGGGGCCGGCATCGGAGCGGCGCTCGGCGGCATGCGACCAATCGTGGAGGTGATGACCGTCAACTTCAGTCTGTTGGCGTTGGATCAAGTCGTGAACAACGCGGCGCTCCTGCGGAACATGTCCGGCGGTCAGTTCAGTGTGCCCCTCGTGGTGCGGATGGCAACGGGGGCCGGGCGACGCGTGGCCGCCCAGCACTCGCATAGCCTCGAAGGTGGGTATGCCCACATCCCCGGCATCACGGTCCTCGCCCCGGCGACCGTCCACACGCACGGTTCATGCTGGCCGCTGCCCTCAAAGAGCCTGACCCGGTCTTCATCTTCGAGCACTTCACGCTCTACGGCGCGGAAGGCGAAGTGGACGAGAGCACAGGAGCAATCGACATCCGCAAGGCGGTCGTTCGCAGAGCGGGGAAGGACGTGTCGCTCATCACGCACGGCGGTTCCCTTGGGAAGACCCTGAAGGTGGCCGAGCAACTCGCCGCAGGAGGGATCGACGCCGAGGTGATTGACCTGCGGGCACTGCGACCGCTGGACCTCCCCACGATCCTCGCATCGGTGGGGAAAAC
The DNA here is from genome assembly GCA_021413735.1 of Planctomycetota bacterium. Taxonomy (GTDB): domain Bacteria; phylum Planctomycetota; class Planctomycetia; order Gemmatales; family Gemmataceae; genus Gemmata. The sequence continues at coordinate 8,038 of JAIOPV010000058.1, read as the reverse complement.
CCGTCGGGCTGTGATCGTCGATGAGGCCTGGTACACCGGGAGTCTCGCGGCCGAGGTCAGTGCCCGGATCATGGAAGGTGCGTTCTACGAACTCGACGCGCCGGTCGCCCGCGTGTGCAGTGCCGATGTGCCGATCCCCTACGCCATGCACTTGGAGGATGGGAGGATGCGGCAATTCCGCCCCGATCGGCAAGCGCGGATGCGGCAAGCTATCTCGGCGGCCATGACCCGCTCGAAGCGAGAGATTCCCCATTACTACCTGAGCACCACGATTGACCTGCACACCGCGACAACGTGGCTCACGGAACGCAACGCGGCCCGATCGGTCACGGAACGGTTGCTGCCCGGCGTTCTCTTCGTGAAGGCCGTGGCGTTGGCTTTGCGTGAAGTTCCCGAACTGAATGCGCTCTGGGCTGGTGACCAGGCAGTGCGGAGCGAGGCCATTCACGTCGGGGTGGCGATCTCGCTAAGGAGCGGTGGGTTTGTCGCTCCCGCGATTCACAATGCCGATCGGAAGACGCTCGACGAATTGATGGGGGATTTGCGAGATCTGGTTTCCCGAGCACGAGTCGGCATTCTCAGAAGTTCCGAGTTGTCCGAACCTACGATCACGGTGACGAGCCTTGGCGATCAGGGAGCTGACACGGTGTTCGGAGTGATCTATCCACCTCAAGTGGCAATCGTCGGGTTTGGGAGAATCGTGGCACGCCCCTGGGTGGTCGGCGGGCAGGTCATGCCGCGTTTGGTTGTCACCGCCACACTTTCGGCCGATCATCGGGTCAGCGACGGTCATCGAGGCGGGTTGTTCCTGGCCACCATTGACCGCCTGTTGCAGGAGCCTGCGAAACTATGACACGCGAGCAGATTCGCGATACGGTGTTGAAGACGCTCGGCCGCATCGCCCCCGAAATGAATCCCGCCACGATTGACCCCGCCGTGCCGTTGCGGGATCAACTTGACATTGACTCGATGGACTTCCTGAACTTCATCATCGCACTGCACAAGGAACTCGGAGTGAGCGTCTCCGAGAAGGATTACCCCAAGCTCGCCACGCTGAACGGCTGCGTGGATTTCTTGTTGACTCCCCGGGCCGACCAATTACTCATGCCGCAGGGCGTCGATTGGGTCGAGGCGGGCAGCCTTACGTGCAGGGTAGTACCCGAACACGAGCCCCACACTCACCGCCACTCCAACCGCAGCGAAGATCGCCGGGTACGAAACCTGCGTCGGCCAGTGAAGCAGCACGCGAACCAGAAGCGAACTCAGCCGTCCGAACACCACTCCTGCCGCGCCACCAACAAGACACAGCACGATCGCCTCAATGAGAAACTGCCGCAGAATCAGCCGTGGCCGTGCCCCGACCGCCATTCGCAGCCCAATCTCACGCGTGCGCTCGGTCACCGAAACGAGCATGATGTTCATGATCCCCACGCCGCCAACGACGAGCGAGATCAACGCCACTGCCAGGAGCAAACTGCCGATCAACTGCGACGTCGAAGCCAGCGTTTTCATCATTTCGGTCATGTCGCGGATGCTGAAATCGTCCTCTTGGCCAGGCCGGATGCGGTGTCGCTGGCGGAGCAATGCCGTTGTCTGGTCAACCGCCTCCGGGATCATTTCGGGAGAAACCGCCTTCGCGAGAATCTGATCGACAGTCGCGAACCGCACGGGTTGCGGCGTGTCAGCGGCCTCGGTGATCGAGGGAACCGGATAGCGTGACACCGTACCGGGGTAACGCTGCGATAGGCTGTTCACTCGCTGGGTGGTATCGGTCGTGGCTTCGTTGCTCTGGTTGACGTTCCCCAGCGTGGCTCCGCTGACCCGGTACTTGACAGTCGTCCAGGGTGCCAGCACGGTATCGTCCTGATCCATGCCGACCATGTTCGCGCCCTTACGATTCAGAACGCCAACCACCTTGAACGTGACGTTCTGAATCCGAATCTCCTCCCCAAGCGGCGACCGGCCCTGAAACAGCTCGCGAACGAGAGTTTGTCCGACCAGACACACGGTGCTGCCGTTCCGCACGTCGCGATCATCGAAGGCGACTCCTTCGGCCAGAGTTTCCCAGTCTCGCACGCGAAGGAAAGCAGGCGTGGTGCCGATGATGGACACCGGCACCCAATTCCGGTTCCCGTAGATGACCTGAGTGCGGGCACGGACCATCGGTGCAACGGCGACAATGCCGGGGCACTGCCTGGCGATTTCATCGGCGTCGTCGGGGGTGAGGGTGAGAACGCTCCCCGATCCCATGGTTACCCCACCGCTCGCGGCCGCGCCCGGCATGATCAACAGGGTGTTCGCGCCCATGCTGGCGATGTTCTGTTGAACGGCCGTGCGGGAACCCTGCCCGACTTCCATCATCGCAATTACCGCAGCGATTCCGATGATGATGCCGAGTGCCGTGAGGGCGGACCGCATGATGTTTCGCCGCAGCGCCGTCAGCGCGACCGAAAGCGTTCGCGGGAGTATGCGATCGACTCCGCTGAATGGGTTCGCCACCGCTACGTTTGTGATGGGTGCGACCGATTGTGGTGTCGGCAGAAGCGGCTGCGGTTCTGGTTGTGACACGACACGGTCTTCCACAACGCGACCATCGCGAATGGTGATGACACGCTTCGCGTGTCGGGCGACTTCGGGATCGTGTGTGACCAGTAGAACTGTGACGCCCTCGGCGTTCAGTTGTTGAAAGAGCCGGAGGATGTCCGCGCTGGTTTTGCTGTCGAGATTTCCAGTCGGTTCGTCGGCGAGCAGGAGCGTCGGTCGGTTGATGAGGGCTCGTGCGATCGCTACCCGCTGTTGCTGGCCCCCGGACATCTGCGATGGTTCGTGCGTGATTCGCTCGCCCAGTCCAACCCGTTCCAGAAGGGCGGTCGCCCGCGAAACCATCTCCGCAGACCCGGTTGCCTCATGCCCGCATTCCAGTGGCAGCAGCACGTTGGCCAGAGCGGAGGTGCGGGGCAGGAGGTTGAAGTTCTGGAACACGAACCCGAGTTTGCGGCTCCGGAGGTCGGCTCGCTGATCGACAGACAGTTCCGACACCTCTTCACCGTCAAACCAATACTGGCCCGACGTGGCTCGGTCGAGACAGCCGAGAATGTTCATCAGGGTTGTCTTTCCCGAGCCCGATGCACCCACGAGCGCCACGAACTCGCCCTTGCCGATGGCCAGCGAAACGTCGCGCAGAACTGGGATATCGACCTCGCCCGGCCGATACGTCTTGCAGATCCTGTCCACGCGAATCAGTTCCACATCAGCCTCCTTCAAGTGAACATTGCCCGGCCTCACTTCTTCCCGCCGAAGATGTTCGGGGTGAATGGATTAGTCGTGCCGCCGGCCCCGGTCTGAGTTGCCTCGCTCACGACGGCTTCCTGCCCCTCGACGAGTTCCCCGCCGATCACTTCGGTCACCAGCCCATCGGTCAAGCCGGTGCGAATTTCAACCCGGCGAACGGAACCGTTCGCCGGCACCCACACGATTCCGCGATCCTGTTGCGGTGGTTCGCCCTTGGTACCTTGCGGAAACCAACGCAGCGCCGCGTTCGGAATCAGCAGTGCGTTCTCACGCCGGCCGGTCTCGAACTTCAGGGTTGCCGTGAGGTAGGGGAGCAGTCTCCCACCTGGGTTGTTGGTCGTTACGACGACTGTGTAGGTAACCACATTCTGCGTCATCGTTGCGTTCAACCGAATCTGCGTGACCTCACCGCGGAACACTTCGCCAGCGAATGCATCGACGGTGAACGCCACGGGTTGGCCAGGGCGAACACGCCCGATATCGGCTTCGTTTACCGACGCCCACACTTGAAGTCGGCGAAGATCCTTCGCGATGAGGAAGAGACTCGGGGCATTCAAGCTGGAAACGACAGTCTGCCCCACATTGACCCGGCGATCCACGATGACGCCTTTGACGGGCGAACGAATGGTGGTGTAGTCCAGGTTCTTCTGCGCTTCGCGGCAGTCGGCTTCCGCGCCAAGCCTCGCCTTCTGTGCCGCGTTCAAAGCTGCTCGGGCTTGACGGATCGCGGCATCGAACACGGCAAGATCGGCTTTCGTGACCTCGAAGGCAGACTGAGACGCGTCATAGTCCTGCTGAGACAGAGTTCCCGTGGAAAATGACTTCTGAGCACGTGTCCAGTCGCGGTCCGCCTGGTTGTGTCTGGCGATCGATTGCTTCGCGTTTGCCTCGGCACGCAGGAGATCGGCCTCGCACTGGGCGACTTGGGCCTTTGCGTGTTCAACCTGAGCGGCGGCCTTGTCCAACCGGGCACGGTACAGCGAATCATCAATCCGGGCCAGTACGGTGCCCTCTTCGACCGCAGTTCCGAAATCGACAGCTCGGGAACTGTCTTTCGGATCGCGGCCAAACTCCTGAATGATCCCGACGACCTGAGCACCAACATCGACCACTTCTTCCGGCTCAATAGTTCCCGTTGCGGTGACCGTGGCGAGCAGATTCCCGCGCTGAACGGGGACGGTATTCAGCGACGGCACGCGAGGACTACCTCCATACTGGGACCAGGCAATCACCATCCCGATGACCCCAACGATCCCAATCGCGAGGAGTGGATACTTCCATTTCAACAACGAAGACCATCGCATGGCTGCTCCTCACTTCTGCACTCAATCCACCGCATTGATCAGACTGGCATTGCGAACGTGATGCCGCTGCATCACGAATCGCGGCACGCCTGATGTTCCTTGGGAATGTGTTTGCGAGGCCGTGATTCGCTCGCGGAACTGTCCCGTCGTGGCTGTGCTGAAACGAACCCATGCCTGGGCAGGATGTGCGACTCTGTCTCACCCGTCGCGTGTTCGTTTCGGTTTTGCCCGTATCGTGCAGCCGACCACTGCTCCTCACCGCACGAATTTCAACGGGCAGTCCATGAATTCGCAAACGGCACGACCATTGCTTGGCGTGATTGCCATTCCCTGGCACCCGTTCCAAGTGAATGGGAAGACTTTCCTGGAGTTATCCCATGTCTGTGAGCCTTGCCGAACATCGCATGATGGACAACCTCCTGGTTGAACTCTCGCTCGCGATGACGGAGTTGTCCGAGATAGCGGGGATCGGAGCGAAGAGTCACTCAATTCCGTGTGAGGAAGTGGTGGCCAATCACAAGGCAGTCGCTCGGAACCGCGAGTCGGCGGCATGCCGACTGGAAAAAGGACGCCTTGTGGCGGTCAGATCAAGGGGCTGAGTTCAACACGAGATACCCTCGAGGAGAGGCAGCATGTACGAAGTCGAGAATCCGGAAAGGTTCGGTTTGCACTCCGAGACGCGCAAGCGGATTCGGGAAGTGTTTGAGGGGCGAACATGTACCACGTGTGGGAGCCGTGCGGAGCGGTTGTTCGGGGAACAGTTCTACTGTCTCGGACACTACCCCGAGACCAGGAAACGCGCCTGTTCTCCTCGGGTGTATCGCTGCGCTGTCGCGGTTGAGGAATAAAAGAAGCGACTCCATCGAGAGGCGATCAAGGCGGTCTTGGTATTCCTTTCGTTGCAATGTCGAATCGCAGACCCGGCGCATTGGACGCAGCCGGCACATCGGTTGCTCCGACCGGTCGCAGATCAGCCTTCCCGTAGTAGCCCCTCACCGCTCGGTGGCTATCCTGTCGGACCGGCAGCGGTGCGTCGGGGTGTGAGGTTCATTCATCTCCTGGCAGAATGAGGGGGCCGACACTATCCCCAGCAAATCACTGATGATTACACTGCATCAAGTCGAGGCAGGTGATGGTTCAGGATTGGCAATCCTCGGTTTTCAAGGGGTTTTTCGTGCGTTTGCCCTGGGCGACCGGCCATGCTGTTGTGAGCCTCTCTTGACCGCCCGGAAGTGTCCGCTCGACCGATCGGCAGCGGCGCTTACCCGGCTGAGAATGTCAGGAGGCGGCAATCGGGCATGTGGCTTCAGATTCTCCAACCGTCCCGAGGTGAAGTCATGCTTCTTGCCACGCGCATCGGTCTCCTGTCCGCAGTCGCCGTTGCAACCGGCGTCGCGGGAGTGCTCTACCTTACCCGGACGCCCGCAGATCCGCCCGCAGGCACGCTCGTCGTCCAGGTGACCGACATGGACACCAAGGGTCCGGTTCCCGGTTCCCGGGTGAAGATCACCTTCCCGGGTCAGGCGGAGGCGCAGCGCGAGGCGCTCACCGACGACCGTGGCGAGGTCGCGTTCGCCTCGCTCCCCGGCCAGTACGGGAAGTTCGATGTCTACGCGTCGAAGGAGGGCTACCAGCCCTCGGACCGGCAGGAGGTCGACGTCCTTTTCGACAAATCGCTCACCGTGCCGGTCAAACTGAGGCCGCTCGGGGTGGTGTCCGAGCGGGTCACCTTCCACGTGTTCACCGGGGCGGACGCGAAGGGGCAGGTGGCTCTGTCGTTCCACCAACCCCTCCGCGAGACGTCCCCGGAGGACGCCGCGGGCGTGATGGCGAACGAGGAGCTGACCTACCGGGGGACGCGGTGGGTGCTGGCCGGCGACGGCCGCGAGATCAAGGCGCCGACCAGCAAGCTGCCGGGGTACCGGATCGCCGAGAACGTTCCCACCCGGCACCAACTCTGCGGCGGGCTGGCCTTCTCCCAGGTGTTCGGCGGGCCGTACGTGGTCCCGACCAACCAGGCCTGGGCAGTGGTGAGTGCGTTCGGGGCGAAGGTGACCGGCCCAAAGCGAGTCGGGGACGTCGTCGTCTGGTCGGTCGGCACGGAGATCAAGCACTTCGCGTGGGTGTCGGAGTTGGCGGCCGCCGGGAACGTGTTCGTCCTCTCGAAGGACAACGCCGAGCGGGTGTACGAGGGGTTCCTGCACACGTTCCCGAAGACCTCGGCGACGCTGACCGACCTCGACCCGAACCGGGCCGATAACCAGTACGGCCGCCCCGAGGTGTACCGGCTCGACTGGGACTCGCTCCACTGCTACCGCGAGGGCGACCCGGCGGTCCTGCTCCCGGCGGCCGCGGGGAAGGCCGACTGGGGCTCGAAGGACGCGATCGCTCCCCGACCGCGGGTGCAGAAGGTGCTGCTGGAGGCGGCCAACGAGGCTACCCGCGCGCTCGGGCTGCCGGAGTACCGCGTCTCGCGGACCGGGGACAACGCATGGCAGGCTGAGTGGACGGTTCGGGCGAAGGACGGCTCGCTCGCGGCCGCCTGCCGGATGACGGTCGCCGCCGAGAGGAGCGTCGAGGCCGCCCGAGCGGTCGTGGCTCAGCAGGGCGAGGTCTGGACGAAAGTGGGCATCGGCCCCCCACCGGCCGGCGCGATCCGCCACCCGGTGAAGCCCCTGACGGTCGCGGGCGAGGCGGGGGCGCAGACGGGGGCGTCGAAGTTTGACAACGACTTCCTGGAAGCGGGGGCGTGCGTCTGGAGCTGCGGCACCTACGTCCTCCGGGTCGCGGTCGATGTCGGCCCGGTCGTCAGGGGCGTCGAGAAGGACTCGGACAAGTGGCAGATGATGAAGTGGGTCGCGCAGCACACCCCGAAGATGCAGGAGATACTCGCCAGTAAGGCGGCTGGCGGCGGGCTGAACCTGCCGGAGCGCCCGGCGGCCTTCCCGGGGCGTCACAAGAAGTGACCGGCTTCGGCGTAATCTGGTTTAGCGTGGCTCGTAATCGCTCACAACCCGACTCTCTCGTCCAGCCGCCGCGTCCATAGCAGCGGGCCGCCGGGATGCCTTCCAGGCCCTCTCCCGGATCGTTGTTACTTTTCGATACCGCCTCAGGTTCGCCCCACCGGCCAAACCCACCAGCCACTTGGCCATGTCGCCAACCGACCACGCACCGATCAACGACCACGTTTCGGTCGCAACAGCGATCCACAGCCCCGGGCACGTACCAGATACCTCCAATGCCTTGTCGTAATCCGATACACCATCGGCTACCTCCGCACCATGGGCCGTACACAACGGCGTGTTACTGAGCGGTGCGCAAAGGATGTTAAGGACTGGCAATCTCCAAACCTGCTTGGGCGAAGCAGGCTTGCACCAGATGAGGCTTCCGTCGCGTGCGACCGATGGCCAAGTGGAACTGCTCGTGTAACTCTTCGAGATCGT
>JAIOPV010000056.1 GCA_021413735.1 Planctomycetota bacterium | reverse complement strand
GGCACTTCCACTTTCTTGATCTCGATTTCAACCGGCGACGCCCGCAAGTCTTCCTCGAAGCCACCGACTTCGGCCGTCGCGTGGATGCTGACGTTCTGCTTGCGTGCCTGTGCTTCCATCGTGGCTTTCGCCGTGAATTCCACGGTGGTCTGACCTTTCGGGATGGTCAACGATTCGGGGAACTCCAGGCCTTGCATCGGCGACAGATGCAGCGTAATCGGTGCGTCGAAGTTCTTCAGCCGGTTCACCGTGAGTTTCACCGATGCCGATTCGCCGGGCAGTAGCGACACCTTCACGGACTCTGGCGGGAAGCGATACGCGGTCACGAGGTCGAGGTCGAATGTCCGCGTGAGCGATACCTTTCGGCCTTGATGTGTGCCGGTCGCGGTCACGTCGATGCGAGCTTTCGCCACGTTCGACAAAATCTTCGACACGGCCACTCCCGCAATGCTCGGCTGCTTCGCGGTTGCTACGGGGAACTCCGCGTAGACCCGCGTGCGGCCCTCGCTCTTGTCGCCGAGCTGCCCGCCAACCACGCGGAACGTAATCGGGCCGTCGAACTCCGGAATGCGGGTCGTGATGACGGGAATCGGAGCAGTCTGATAGCGGGGCAGGGTGATCGTGTCTTCCGACAACGCGAATGTGTACGGACTCGGCGGCGTGATCTGCACCGCGAACCGATCCGTCAGCGCCGGGGGCAACCGCGTCTGATCTTCACGCAACGCGATTGGGATGAGGTCGACGTTGTGGAACTTCTTGTCGATCAGCGGGCGAGTGTGGACGGCAATCTTCTCGCGTCCGGCGTGCATTTCGAGTTGGTAGAAGCTGCCGCCGGGCAGTCGTCGCGGTTGCGGTACACGTTCGTACTCCGCGAGAATTTGAATCGTGTGAATGCCGAGCGGCGCGTCGCCACTCGCTTCGAGCTTGCAGACGATACTGTTCGCGGCAGCGGGAATTTCGGTTGGCGTCAGCTTCAACCCAGGCGGATTGCCCACAAGCGAAAGCGTGATTGGCACCGCCGGCCCGGTGCGAGTCACGAGAATCGGTAGCGTTTGGTGCGTGCCCTGTGGAATGGTCAAGCCTTCGACTTCGGCCGTGAGCGTCGGCGGGAATGCATCACTCCGCACGCGGATGCAATACGCATGGGAATCGCTGCCATCACGCAACACATCGCGAACAACAATGCCGTATTCCCCGGTTGTGGGGGCGGTGAAATCGAGCGTCGCTTCGACACCAAGCGGACCATCCGCCGCACGCCGTTGTTCGCGTCCGAAACGATCCGTCACCAGGATTTCGAGGTCGGCGGGCGAGTTCAGCACCTTCGACTCGGCACGCAAGACGATCCGTTCGCCCTTCGCCAGATGGAACGCGAATGCTTGCCGCTGTCCGGGTTTCTTCAGCACGCCACACAGTGAGCCAGGCACCGTTGCGGGAGTCGCCTGAAGCCGTCCGAATGTCAGCGTGCGGTCGAGCGGTTGGAACAGATTCGCTTTCGTGGGTGACAGCAGAAACGCGAGCTGTGCCGCCGGCGACGTCGCGAGTGATAACGCATTGTCACGCGGTTCGTCGAAATCGCGGGCAACGGTGATCGGTCCCTCGGAGGTCGATGCCGGAAGCCACGCGGAACCCTGATCGCCTGGGCGCTTGATGTTTACGAAACTCAGTGAGCCACGGGGCTCATCCCCGTGGTCTTTCAACTCCATGGGGGTAAACCCCGTGGCTCGCTGAGCAACCCGTTCCACCGGAAACTTCCCGACCCTCAATATGTAATGGTGATGTTCCGACGCTCGCAGTCTTGCGTCACGCAGTTCGAGCGTGTAAGTGCCGGCTTTCTCAAACGTGTGCGAGAAGCGGAAGTCGAAATACAATCCGGGGTCGTTGTCTTTCTCCGTCACGAACTTGCCTGCCGAATCGCGGATGGTCAGCAGCGGATCGGCGTCTTTGCCGAGTCGGTTCGCGACAGCCTCGAAGCAAACTCGCTCGCCGGCCGCAACTGTGATCGTGTAGCGGTCGAGTGTGCCTTCTTTGAAGGTGCCACAGACGCACGCGGGTAAACTGAGTGACATCGCACTGTCACTCGCAGCGTGATCCTTCACCGGCAAATCTTCGAGGTGAGTGAGAACGGCGTTCGTGAGTCCGTCGCGGGTGGCAATTCGCAGACCGCACACACCAACAGGGGCATTCGCGGCAACGGTCACGTCGAACGCGAGCTTTCCGGGGTCACTGCTGACGGGCTTCGCCGTGAGGCTTCCTTTTGGAAGAGCCGCCCACACATCTAAACCTGTGCCGAAGTTACTTCCCACGAACGTGACGCGAGTGGTTTTCCCCACAGGTAATGCGGGTGGGGAAACGCTTTCAACGAACCCCTGCGCCGTGGCGACAGCAGGCAACGCAACTATGGCGAAGATGGTGAGGATGTGTCGCATGGCTTGTCTTGGCGAGCGGGGTGGGCGATCAAAAAATCGTTGGCAGGAAATACTGGCAGGCAGGCAGAACATTATGGTACACTCTGAAAAGTTGGATTGCACGCCAGTTTTCCTGCCTACCTGCCAGTTCCCGAGGTTTAGGCCTCAACTCGCCAGAAAAGCACTCCGCCGGAGTCCCGTCATGCTGAACTTGTGGGGTTCGTCACCGCTCGACCGCCGGGAGCTCATTCGCGTTGGCGGACTTGCCCTCGGGGGTGGTCTATCGCTGCCGAAACTGATCGCGAGTTCCAGTCCCGCCGCGAGTTCTGCCTCCTCGAAGCCCAAGAGTTTCGGCAAGGCGAAACACTGCATCATCCTGAACCTCTCAGGCGGCCCCGCACAACTCGACACGTTCGACCCGAAGCCAGACTCGCCAGACGATATCCGCGGCCCGTTCACCACAATCGCCACGAAGATTCCGAGCCTCCGCTTCACGGAACTCGTGCCGCACTGTGCCAACTGGATGCACAAGGCCGCGCTCGTTCGCACGATGTGGCACGAACACAACGACCACGGTCGCGGCTCTTACTGGATGTTTACCGGCGTGCCGTATCCGGGTGGCGTGCCCGAAGTGAACAGCATGGGTCGGCAAGACATGCCGCACCTCGGCGCTGTGATGGCGAAGCTCGCTCCCGGCAAGGGACCGCTCCCCGCGTGGGCGCTCGTGCCGCACCGGATGGACGTTGCTGGCGGAAGGCGTGCAGGCCAGTTCGCTGGCTCGCTCGGGCCGAAGTACGATCCGCTGCTTCCGGGCGGCAACCCGAACGAAGATAACTTCAAACTCGATCACCTGCCACTTGTCGCGAATGAGGCACCCGACGCACTGAAACGCCGCCTCTCGCTCGTGGATCAACTGAACGCTGAAACGGCACAGTTGAACAACCTCGCGATGAGCAGCACGATCAAGGATAGCCAGGCGAAAGCCGTGCAGGTGATCTCGTCGGAGACGGTGCGGAAGGCGGTCGATCTCAGCGCCGCTGACCCGAAAGATCGCAGCCGATACGGTCGCAACCTGTTCGGTCAGTCGGTGATGCTCGGCGGTCGGTTACTGGACGCAGGCGTGCGGCTCGTGCAGTGCAACTGGCAGCGTTCGCAGGGTGTCGATGGCTTCGCGTGGGACACGCACTGGAACAACTTCGAGGCCCACAAGGGGTACCTCGTGCCGCCGTTCGACCAGGCGTATAACGCGCTCATGACGGACCTCGATGCCAGCGGAAAGCTCGACGAAACGCTTGTCGTGGTGGCGTCGGAGTTCGGTCGTTCGCCGAAGATCACGAAGAGCAACGCCGGCCGCGAACACTGGCCCGATTGCTTCTGCGTGATGCTCGCGGGTGGCGGCATCAAGGGCGGGCAGGTTTACGGTCAGTCGGACAAGATCGCGGGCCGACCGGCGAGCAATCCCGTGACGCCGGCCGACTTCGTCGCGACGATCTACCACTGCCTGGGAATCGATCCGCACAGTGAGATGCACGATCAGGGCGACCGCCCGTTCACACTGTCGAAGGGTAACCCGCTTGAGTCGATTCTGATTTAATGTTGCGGTCTTCGCCGCTTGTAGCTTCGCACCGGTGTGAAGCCACAAGCGGCAAAATCGTTGAACTTCCCGACTGAGCGGCTCGGGCCAATTCCCCAAATCGAAAAACAACAAGCGATTAGTTTCAGGTGGATCTGGCTTTCGTCCGAGAAAGTCGGTATTCTTGGGAATTAGCCATGTCCTTCACGGTTTTCTCATTTGACCCAAATTTGCCGAAAACAGCCGGTTGCGGCTTGGGAACCGTAAGTCGCCCCGTCACTACGGAGCCGGACGATGAACTCTCCTGAACAACGCCGAGGCTTCACGCTCATCGAATTATTGGTTGTGATCGCCATCATCGCTATCTTGATCGGCCTTTTACTGCCAGCCGTGCAGAAGGTCCGCGAAGCGGCAGCCCGCATCAAGTGCGGCAACAACATCAAGCAGCTCGCTCTGGCTTGCCACTCCTACCACGACGTTGTCGGAACTCTCCCTCCGTCGGTGTTGATGCAATCCGGTGAGAGTCGGACCAGCGCGAGTGGGAAATTCGGCCCGAACTGGGTCGTTCTGATCCTGCCGTACATTGAACAAGGCAACCTCTACAACACCGTGTCGCCGGCCCCCGCAAACTACCTTCAGACGGGGGATCAAGGCTGGAAGAACATCCGAGGCGTGCAACTCGCGGGGCTGTTGTGCCCCACGGACACGGGGCGTGAAGTTCAGTGGAGCGGCGGTGGCGGCGGTTGGGCTCGTGGAAACTACGCCTGCAACGCGGGCGGGATCCACGGACCCGGAACCGGGTATATCTCGTCGGAAGGAGGAGCCACGCCGGTGAACTCGACTGGTTGGTCGAGTCTTCCCACAACGCTGGCCGGTGGGGGCGTGATGTGCATTAACTGGGGTGCCAAGATCCCCAACATCGACGATGGATCATCGAACACCATCATGCTGACCGAGTTACGGATCGGTTCTTACCTCGGCGCCGGCGATGCTCGTGGCGTCTGGGCATTGGGCTACCCTGGCGGAAGCGTCGTCGCGGGCCACACCAGTTGGGACTGTCGGCTACCGAACACCACGGAAAGTCAGGCCGACGATTGCGAAGGGTGCCAGAACGATTTCGCCAACGGCATGGGGGCGTGCGTCGGCTGTGCGTTCCAGCAGGCGCAAGCACGCGGCAAGCACCCGATGGGTGTTGAGGTTGCGATGGGCGATGGCAGCGTGCGTTTCGTGAAGAACAACATCTCCTACGCCAACTGGTGGTACATGAACATGCGAAACGACGGGAACCTCTGGACCGACAACTGAGCTATCAACACCATCCGAGACGCGATACCTTCCCACAACTTCACGTGCCCAATGAATGGGTGTGTGAAGTTGTTCTGCTTTGTATCACCCGTTACTCGGAGAAGCCTCCATGAAGTTCGTTGCTGTGGCCTTGTCTGTTGTGTTGGTTGCTCCTGCTGCACAGGCACAATTCCCACCCAAGCCCGGTCCGGATCATGATGTCCTCAAAAAGCTTGAGGGCAACTGGGATCTCACGATGAAGTTCGGGACCAACGAGTCCAAGGGGACCGTAACGTACAAGATGGAACTCGGTGGGTTGTGGCTGGTCGGTTCGCTGGAAAGTGAACTGCTCGGCGCGAAGTTCTCTGGCAAGAGCCTCGACACTTACGACGCCGCGAAGAAGAAGTACATCGGTGTGTGGGCCGACAGCATGGGCACGATGCCGATGATGTTGGAGGGCAGCTACGACAAGGCAACGAAGACGATGACGATGAGCGGTGATGGCCCTGGCATGGACGGCAAGCCAACCAAGTACAAATCGGTGTCCGTGATGCCGGACGACAACACCATCAACTTCAGCATGTACATCGGCGACGTGAAGGAGCCGACGTTCACAATCGCCTACAAACGGAAGAAGTGACGCCGTTCAGTCGTTACTCAGTTGTTGCGCCGGTTTCGGCGGATGCTCGCTATAGTTCCGTTGGATGTGGAGCACGATCGTGTTCCTTCCAACGGGAGCCTTGCCGTGAAATACATCGCGTATGCCTTCGTCTTCGGTGCGGGTTGTCTTGTTGCGACACTCGTGAACTCCACTCTCGCCGCAGACCCGAAACCAGCGCCGACTCCTGTTCCACCAAACGCCGCGATTGCCGCTCTTGCGAACCCCGCAATCGACATGAACGGGTTTCTGAAAGTCTCTCAACAAGCTGCCGAACACCGAAAGACGCGACGTGTTTCTGAAGCGGACTTCATTCGCATGAGCGCCGAAGAAGGCACCATCGTTCTGGATGCCCGCAGTAAGGACAAGTTCGATCTGCTGCACATCAAGGGAGCGGTTCACCTGAACTTCTCGGACATCTCGATTGAGAGCCTGAAGCGGATGTTCCCAGATAAGAAGGCTCGCATCCTGATCTACTGCAACAACAACTTCAAGAACAACGAAATTGCGTTCGCCAGCAAAATGCCAACTGCCTCGCTGAACCTCTCGACGTACATCACGCTTTACAACTACGGTTACGAAAACGTCTACGAACTCGCCCCGCAACTCGATCCCACGAAATCGAAGCTGACGTTCGAGTCCACGACGCAACAGATCCCGCAGGGAAGGTGAGCAGTCACTTCTTGGTGGTGTCGCCGAGGAATTTCTGAAGCGTGGCGAATGCCGTGGCGGGGTCGATGGGTGCCTCAAAGAAAGCCGCTTCGCCCTCGCCCCCGTGCTGAATCTTGGCGTCGGTCGCCGCTCGTTCCGCGAAGTAGTTGCGGGCCTGCTGGCCGTTCGCCGCGTTCGATGCCTTCACGAAGAGCCGAATTCGCGGCGTGTCGCCGAAACTCAGCGAGGCCATGCCCGCACGTCCTTTCGCCAACGTCGGCAGCCACTCCGGCTTCTTCAGAAGTGTTTCTGTTTCGAGTAATAACTTGACGCCGGGTTTCTCCGCCCAGCGTTCGTTGTTCGTCGCGATCCACGCAGCGGCATCCGCTGGCACCTGCTGCGAAAGCATGTCCTGAAGCCCACCCGCGAGTTGCCTGCCGCCCGCAACGTACCCGCCCCGCTCGACCGCCTCCATGTCTTTCTTGCTGTCAAAGCCGAACACCCACACGGTCGGCGACACACGACCCAGCGTAAACGGGAAACCCGCGAATTCGACATCGTGGTGACCCTTCCCGCCGGGTTGGTTTTTCGCTTTCAATCGACGCAAGAAGTCGTCTTCGTCCGTGGGTGGCGTGCGAAGCGTCAGCACGAGTGTGAGTCGGATCTCAACGGCGCGATCCCCGACGAAAGTGCCCCCGACGAGCGAGTCGATCTGAGCGAGCGTGAGTCCGAGGGTCGTGAGCGAATCGAGAACCTTCGCGGGGATGCCAGCCTTGAGGATGAGTTCGCGAGCGTCTTGATTTGTTCGCGTGGCATAGGCCAGAATCGCGCCCGGCTGCGCCGCAAAAGCGATGTTTGTGTCGGCGGGAAGATATCTGAGTCCGGCGAGTTCCACCGCAGACGCAACGGCCCCTTCGGGTCGTGGCGATTCCGGGTTGGGCTGTGGCATCGGCGGATGGATTCGTGCCATCCAGAGCGCGACGCCGAGACCGATCAAGCCCGCCACAAATGGAATCAGCATCATCTGGCGTGATGGCGAACGACGAACTGAGGTTGATGCTGCGGCGGGAATACTCGGCGGGAGCGAACCGGCTGCGGATTCTTCCTGCCACGCACGCACCGGGAACATTTCGCCACACCGAGGACACAACGCTCGCCGATCGGCTGGCACCTCAGGCAACGTGAATGCAGTGTTGCACGTCGAACAGGAAAGACGGATGGACATTCATTGCCCTCGGCGAGCGGGGACGTCAGTCCCCTGATTGCGGTTCGGGAACATCAGGGACTGACGTCCCCCGCTCGCCCATTATTCCGCGAATCCGTGCTGTCGGCGGTGGTATGGGCCGTCGAAGTTCTGAGTCGACTTCGACCACTCGAAACGCCCGTCGGTCGCGACCGGCTTCACACGAGCGAGCAACGCTTCGGTTTCAGCCTTCGGCATCGGCGTGAAGTTGCGAGCGATCGCGATATCCTGCATCAGCACCTTCATCGAATCGACGCCAACGACGACGCTCGCCACATCCTGCGACAGCGAGAACCGGATGCACTCCTCGGCGCTCGCCACACCACCCGCCACGATTCGCCCACCACCTTCGAGGTTGCCGCCGCCGAGGCTCTTCATGCCGATCGGCGCGATGTTCCGCTTCTTCAGTTCGGGAATCACTTCGTGGATGCTGCTGCGGTAGAAGTAGTCACACACATTTACCGGCAACTGACACGTATCCCATGTGTGCAGCGGAAGCATCTTCAGGAAGATGTCCGGGTGTTTGTGCCCGGTGAAACCGATGAACCGCACCTTGCCGGCTTTCTGAGCTTCGAGAGCCGCCGCGAGCGCTCCGCGTTCGACGAGCCATTCCGGGTCGTTGTCGTAATTGATCTCGTGGAATTGCCACAGATCAATCACGTCCGTCTGAAGGCGGCGCAGGCTGTCTTCGAGGTGTTGCTTGCTCGTGGCAGCATCGCGGCCGCAGTTCTTCGTCATGAGGAAGACCTTTTGCCGTCGCCCGCCGATGGCGAGAGCCTTGCCCATGATCTCCTCGGACCGACCTTCGTGGTAGTCCCAGGCGTTGTCGAAGAAGGTCATGCCTTCGTCGATTGCCGCGTGCATGATGCGTTCCGCATCGGCGTCGATGGCGGGTTGACCGATGTGCCAGCCGCCAAGACAGAGAATGGAGACGTTCGCGCCGGTCTTGCCAAGCGGCCGCGTGGGAATCGACATGGAGACTCCGTGATAGTGGACTCGCGTAGCCGCGACCGAAGGGAGCGTGTGCGGGAACGCTCCCTTCGGTCGCGGCTACGCGGTGGATTACGCTAATTTGTCGTCGCCGAGATCGAGCGGGAATCCGAGGTCGAGGTCTTCGAGGCGAGTTCGGCGGCGTGGGCGTGGCTTCTTCCCCGCAGGCTTCTCGGGCGGCAGCGGTTCATAGCGCTCCAGAATCATCTCGATGACCCAGCAACCGCGAACGTGCAGCACAGGTTCCTTCGCCGTGTGCAATTCTGTGCCTCGGCAATGCCGCAACACGGCTTCCTCGTCGCAGTCGGCATCGAGCAGCGCATCGGCGAGGATTACCATGCGGTCGAAGGCACGATCTTCGAAGATTCCCTGTGCGAGCTGAACCACGGTTGAAGTTCGCCATGCGGCCTCGAACCGCGGGACCGTGAACGGATTGCCGACGATCTCGCGAAGATTCTGGGCCAGCAACTTCCGGGCGGCACGATCACGCTTGTCTTCCGCGTCGAAGTTGCCGCCACGTTCTCTGGCACCTTCTTCGACCTTCCGAACCTCTTCAACCGCGATCGACTCGAAGAGTCGCTTGTTCTTCGCTCCGGCGGCCTCGTCCGCGATTTCGTCGCCTCTCGCCTTCAACCGCAGAGCATTGTTAGCAGCCCGATTCGCCTGCGTTCGCGTCTCGGAGGCTTCGTCCACACGCTGCCGGACGAGCGAGAACATTTCCTCGTTTGGCTCCACAAACAGGACACGCACCGCCTGCACCGCTTCAGTGAGGGCGTTCGCGATCCACTCGATTGAATTGCGGGCGTTACGGCTGGCGGCCTGGAACAGTGGGAACGCCGGCGCGATTTGGTTCGGACGCGACAGAACGGGTGCGTCGAGGTCGGCAGCATCGGGATCGCACGATCGCACGATTTCCCGCTGAGCCATTTCCGCGGCGCTGACCGATTTCAGCACGGCCGCGTCGATTTTGGTGGTCCACTCATTCCGAACAGCTTCCGAGAGCGGATGTGCGGATTTCTCGGCGAAATCGACGGCTTCTCGCAACACGCCGGGTGGCAACAGGTCCCACAGTCTGCGCGTGAACGCGGCCGAGAGCAGCACCCACTGCCGGGCTGAGAGTCGCTCGACCACATATTCGAGCATGGCCTCCCCATCGACGCCGGTCAGCCATTTCGTTTCATTCATGGGGGACTCTGCAGCGGGCGGGTTCGCGAGAACTATTACCCTATTCGCGGCCCAGCACCAAATCTACTACCCAGTTTCCCCGGACGTGGACGTTACCGGGCACTCGACAGCATTGTAGCAACGCATCATCGTTACACCCGGCATCTTGCAGTGCGTCGGCGAGAATCGGCACGATCGAGAAATCGCCTGATTCGTCCATTTGCCGTGCCAAGGCAACAACCGTGGACGTGAGCCAACTCGGATCGAACTGCAGCGTATATTCCGGAGGTGGGGAGATATCCCGGACGAAGTGCGTCTGTGTTGCACGAACTTCGCTGTAAACCTGGGTCCAGGCAACATGCCAGCGATCAGTCTTTCGACTGGCGCCGGCTGGCGCCGGGCCTACCGCTCGTGCGGCAATAGCGCGTGCGGCACTGCGACCTGCCTCGAAGGGATCGTACATGAGTCGGCCCAAGTGGTTCGGAGCGGTTCCGCCCGATGCCCACCCGGCCGCGTTGATTGCCAATTGCTGGAAACTCGTCGGACCTTCCACAATTCGGACCGCTGCCGCTTGCAGGTTGGCTACCTCGCCAGGAAATTTCGCGACACGCTCGGAGATCAGCACAGCACTACGGGCGTCAGTCGGAAGCAGTTCCCACACCATCCGGGCAGCAGCGCATCCGAATAATCTTAGCCGAGCTTCGACTGTGTATCCCAGGCGTTGACCATAGCTCCCAAACGAATCGAACCACTGCGGATGAATCATCCGAAGCAGGAGATCGGGATTGGTCGCCGCGAACCACTGCCCGGAAGTCATGACTTCGCCTTCCGTGGTCGCGGAGCACTCTTCCGCTTCGCCTTTGGCTTCGACTTCGGCTCAGTTTCGCGGGCAATTGAGCCTTCAAGAATCAGGTCGAGCACCCAACAGCCGCGAACGTGCGGCAGCGATTCGTCGCGGCAGTGTTCCAGCACATCGACGTTCTCACAACCTGCATCCTGAAGGGCGTCGCCCAGGATCGGCATGAGGCTGAAGTCTTCTGTTTCGTAGATCTGGCGAGCGAGCAAGACGACCGTATCCGTGAGCCACGGCGGTTCAACTGTCACGGAACGAAACGGATTGCCCAGCACCTCGCGGACGAGTCCCGCCTGGAGTTTCGATTCCTTCTTCGCGTTCGCGGTCACACCGAACGCGACATCGTGCAAGCAACTGTACACCAGATATCGGAAGTCTTCCTCCAGCCGTTTCATGGCCGAAACAGGCTCCGCGGCCGCGACCATGCCGAACGCGACTCCCCGCCTGAGATCCTCGGTTGAGAAAGCATAGCGTTCGAGTTTCCGATACGCAGCGACAATTGGTTTACCGCCGAACGGCACGTCTGGTTTTCGCGGATCGGCGTAATGGGCGATCAGCAAATCGACCATTCCCCGAATGGATGGGTGTTCCAGGTGTTCCGGGTGTCGCTGGCAACTCGCGAGCATGAGTAGTCGAGCTTTTCGCTCGGTGTGCCGCTGGGCGTAGAAGTCGTTCATCGCTTCTGCGTTACCGCTCTTCAACCACTGCTGCTCGGTCATTGCCTTCGGAGTCGTTGTCTCTGTCGTCTTCTTGGCAGCCATTAACGCCTCCGCTGGCACTTCAAGTGTGCTATTGGCACTCGCCACATTCTACCAACAGACTTCCCCGCAACGGCAACTCGCCTCTTTGACTCGGGGTGCAATCATTCGAGATCAAGCGTATCCTGACATCAACTTGGTGAAGCACAAGTGTAACAATGTCCCGTTCCTGCCCAGGTGTGGATACCTCATGCCCCGTCCCGATGATCGCAAAGCGAACGAACTTCGCACGCTGTCCTTCAAGCGAAAGTACACCGGCAACGCCCCGGGTGCGGTGCTCGTCAAAATGGGCCGCACAACGGTTCTCTGCACCTGCTGCGTCGAGAAGAAGGTGCCCGACTGGATGGTCGGCAAAGGCAAGGGCTGGATGACCGCCGAGTACGGCATGTTGCCGGGGTCCACGAACAGCCGCAAGCCCCGCGACAAAGCTGGCAAGGTTGATGGTCGCAGCGTCGAGATTCAACGGCTCATCGGACGCAGCCTGCGTGCGGTCGTCGATCTCGAAAAGCTCGGCGAACGCACCCTCTGGATCGACTGCGACGTTCTCGAAGCTGATGGCGGCACCCGCACGGCGAGCATCAACGGGGCGTTCGTCGCGGTGGTCGATGCGCTCAATTCGATCAAGAAGGAACTGCCGCACAGCATCGACGCGATTCTCACGGATAGCCTCGCGGCGATCAGCGTTGGCATTGTGGCCGGTGAGGAACGACTCGATCTTGAATATGTCGAGGATCGCGACGCGGAAGTGGATGCCAATCTCGTGATGACGGGCAGCGGCAAGTTCATCGAAGTGCAGGGCAGCGGCGAGGAAGCGACCTTCACCCGCAAACAACTCGACACGCTGCTGGGGCTGGGGGAAGTCGGCATCAAGGCGATCACCGCCGCACAGAAAACCGCCCTCGGCAAAGCCTGGCCGTTCTGATCCCCTGAACCGTCGGCACGCTTCGTCTGTCCATCCCATTATGGACACACCCGCGCCCACAACGTTCCTCGTCTTTGGCGACCTGCACGGCAGAGTCTTGCCGGCGTTCCGCTTCGCGTCGTACTGGTCGCGACGCACGAAACGCAGGCTCGACGGCCTCCTGCAAGTCGGCGACATGGGTTATTTTCCCAACCCCGCCACGATGGACAAGGCCACGATTCGCCACGCCAAAGACGACCCTCTCGAACTCGGCACATTCGACATCGTTCAGACAAATCCGCTCGCGAAAGCTGTCTTCGAAGATGACCCGCACTGTCCGCCAGGACTGTGGTTCACGGCAGGCAATCACGAGGATTTCAAGGAACTCGAACGGCTCGCGGACGCCAGCGGCAAGCAGCCCGACTTCGTGGCCGATGCGTATTGCCGCGTGCGTGGCATCAAGGACGGCCAGGTGAAATCGCTACCTGAACGCTCGACGTGGGTCATCGAGCCGCCGCCGGAACTGCTGGCACAGGCTGCGGCAAAACCGCTGCCGGAGTTGCGTGTTGGTGCGATCTGGGGCGTTGACGGCGACGGGCCGAACGGCCGGAAGAACCTGCCGCCGCGGGGATACATCGACCATCGGGCGGTTGATCGGCTCGCGTGGGAAGAGTTCGACGTGTTGTTATCGCACGACGCCCCGAAGGATGCGAAGCGAGTCGGTTACGGCAGCGAGGCGTTGCGAGCGTTGATTGGCGTGGCGAAGCCGAAGTATGCGTTCTTCGGTCACTACGGCGGCGACGGCTCCTGGGTCGATGGCGAGCCGGGCGAGACGCAAATCTATCACCTTGCGGGCTTCGAGTTGCGAACGCGAGAGGGCCATCCGGAGACGGGGAGCGTGGGCGTGCTGGAGCAAACCGCTGATGGCTGGAGCTTCGACTTCATCGCGGACGAGGACATGAATCCCTTCACCCGCCACAACTGGAAGTGGGTGTGAATGCGATTGTCTGGCGACGATATGGGGACTGAAGTAGAATTGTCAGCAAGGAGGAATTGCACATGGTCGCGCTGTACGTCGGTGGGGAGAAAGTCGGCACTCTCGCCGATCTGGAGAGGCTGTTGCCCGAGTTGTCAGCGAAGCGGCAGGCAGCGGAACTTCGCGATGACACAGGAAATCGTCTTTGTACGATCGCTCCGGAACCACCGCCGCTGGCGCCGGGTGAACCGCTCGTTCCGTGGGATCCGACGATCACCCTTGAAGAGCTTAACCGTCGTGCCGCTGAACCGGGGTTCACAATCGAAGAAGTTCGCAAACGGTTGGGCTGGGCATGACCTACATTGTCACTTGGTCCCTCGCAGCGACTCTCGAACTCGCCCGAATTATCGGGGCTCATGCCGATCCAGACGCGGTTGATCGGGAAGCTGTGTGGATCGACTCGCTCTTACGCCGTTATCCGCACTCAATGGGTGAATCGCGTTCAGGCTCCGACCGTCTGTGGTATGCTGACTCGCTTGGCGTCTGGTATCGCGTTGATGATGACGCGATGACGGTGAAGATTCTCACTGTCGCCCCGGCACGTAGGCATTGAACAGAACCAGGCTTCCGGCTCATCCCAATCCCCGATTTTGCCGATATTACCGTGTGGGCAACCGTCCTTGTTGTCGGGACACGCTCGCTGCTAAAATGTGCGCATGAACACTATCATGCCCAACGCACCGGAGCACAAGGCCATGACGGCCCCCAGTCTCTTCGACACCAACAAACGTCGCAAAGCTGAACTACCCGCTGCCACAGGCCCCGCTTCTGGGCTGTTCGCCAGCATCGTCTTCGACCGACCCCTCGACACCGAATACACCTACGCCATTCCCACCGATCTCGTCGCCAAAATCGGCGTCGGCAAACGCGTCGAAGCTCCCTTCGGCAAAGGCGGCAAAACCACCATCGGCTTCTGCGTTCGCGTCACCGATCAAGTGCCGACCACCAGCTTCGAGATCAAATCGCTCGTTCGCGTCGTCGACGAAGACGCCATCATCGACGATCACCTCATGAAACTGACGCGGTGGATCGCCGACTACTACCTGTGCGGGTGGGGTCAGGTTCTGCACGCTGTTGTGCCTGCGGGCGTGCGCGAAAATGCTGGCACTCGCGTAGCGGCGTTCGTCGAACCTGTCGCGAAAGACAAGCTCCCGAATCCGCTTCCGAGCGTCAGCCCGCAGCAGAAAGCCGCCCTCGACAAGCTCAAGAAGGAAGGGCGACCGCTCGAAATTCTCCAGCTTGCCCGCATCGCCAAATGCACGACTGGCATCATCTCGGGGTTGGTCAAGAAGGGGCTTCTGCGGAAGTTCAGCGAACGAATCGAGACGGACGCGGCAAAGCCCGACACAGACGGCGAAGTTCCTGTGCCGTCGGCACCCATTGAGCTGAACGGCGATCAGCTTCGCGTCTGGGAACAGATTCGTGCTGCTCTTCACTCGGAGGGCGGATACAAGCCGTTCCTGCTGCACGGCGTCACCGGCAGCGGCAAGACGGAAGTTTACCTGCGGGCCATCGAGGAGACGGTGAAGCAGGGCAAGGAAGCGATCGTTCTCGTTCCGGAAATCTCGCTGACGCCGCAAACTCTGGCACGGTTCTCGGGGCGTTGCGGAAACGTCGCGGTGCTGCACAGTCACCTCACCGACGCCGAGCGTGGCGGTTACTGGCGGCGAGTCGCAACCGGGCACGTTCAGGTTGTTGTCGGTGCGCGAAGTGCGGTCTTCGCACCGACACGAAAGCTCGGCCTCATCGTCATCGACGAAGAACACGAGAACAGCTTCAAGCAGGAAGCGACGCCGCGGTATCACGCTCGCGATGTCGCCGTCATGCGGGCACGGCTCGAAGGCATCCCGATTCTGATGGGGTCCGCAACGCCGAGTCTCGAAAGCTGGTCGAACGCCGCACGCGGCAACTACACGCTGCTGAGTATGCCGAACCGTGTCGAAAGCCGACCGATGCCAGCGGTGAAGATCATCGACCTGCGAAACGAACCGAAACCAAGCGGTAAGCACTTCGCCATCGGCTCGACACTCGAAGCCGCGATGCGGGATACGCTGAAGGCCAAGGGACAGATCATTCTGCTGCTGAATCGACGCGGGTTCAGCACTCACGTTCACTGCCAGGCGTGCGGGCACGTCGCTCAATGTACCAACTGCGATCTCGCGCTGACGTTCCACCGCTCTAAGGCAGCATTGGTGTGTCACTTCTGCGGCTTCGAGACGGCACCCTTCCAGAAATGTCCAAGTTGCACGCAGCCCGGGATGCGGTATCAGGGAATCGGAACCGAGAAGTTGCACACGGAGATCGAGGAGAAGTTCCCGGGCTATGTGACTCAGCGAATGGATTCTGACACGATGTCGAAGCCTGGGAGCCACCAGCGGGTACTCGATGCGTTCCGCGATGGCCTCGTTCACATCCTCGTCGGCACGCAGATGATCGCGAAGGGGCTCGACTTCCCGAACGTCACACTCGTGGGGGTGGTGAACGCGGACGTCGGGTTGCACTTGCCGGACTTCCGCAGCGCCGAGCGCACGTTCCAGATTCTCGCACAGGTCGCGGGTCGTGCCGGTCGTGGCGACAAAGGCGGCAACGTCCTCGTGCAGACGTTCACGCCCGAGCATCCGTGCATCACGCTCGCCGCGAACCACGACTACGTGACGTTCGCGGGGCAGGAGCTATCACACCGCAAAGAGCACCAGTACCCGCCGTTTCACCGCATGGCTCGGCTCATCGTTCGCAGCGAAAAGGAAGAAGCGGCCGCTCAGTTCGCGGAGACGCTGGCGAATGCGTTCAACGAAGCGACGAAACGGGCACTCGGTGCGAATCCGACACCAACCAACGCAAACCCCGTGCGCATTCTCGGACCGGCGGAGTGCCCGGTATTTCGCCTGAACAACTTCTATCGCTTCCATTTCCAGGTGCAGTCCGCAGACAGCGGCGTCCTGCATTCCGTGCTTCGCGATGTTCTCGCCATCGCGAAACCGCCGAGCGGCGTCGAGTTCCAGGTGGATATCGACCCGTTCAGCATGTTGTGACAATTCCCGACGCATCGCGTTTAGTGTGGTCCGCTCGCTCAGCGAGCGGTTCCCCGGCATTTGGGTGAGCAATAATAGCGATCTGGCTCGCGAGCCGCTCGCTCCGTGAGCGGACCACAATCACAACCAGCTGACGTTCTCATCAACGGGGCAACCAATCGGCCCTCCGGGACGTATGATGAGCAGGGACCACTTCATGCCAGCTCCCTGTATTCACCTTCAATCGAGGGTATTGTCATGTCCCGTCTCGGTTTCCGTTTGGCCGGTTTCGCACTCCTGGCAATGATCGGACTCGCGGGGTGCGGCAAAGATGTCGAAGAATTCAAGCCGGTGAAGTACGACTACAATGGGCCGGTCGATCTCATCGCGGTCGCGAAACAATTCCACGACAACCCACCCGAAGCCAAAACCCGAACCGTTGCCTCAGACAAGATGCCGTTGACGTTCGTTGACCTCGACGGCAAGAAGGTCGATCTCTCAGCCTTCAAGGGCAAGTCAAACGTCGTGTTGGTGATGACCAAGGGAATGCCGCAAGCCTACAATGGGGCTTTCTGTCCGGGGTGTCTTGCTCAGATGAACGCGATGGTGGCCAACGCCGCCGAGTTCAAGAAACGCGACGCCGAGGTTCTGGTCGTGTTCCCTGGCCCATCCGAGAAGGCCAACGACTTCCTCATCACGGCGAAAGCACGCGAAGCCGACAAACCATCTCCGATTCCGTTACTGCTCGACAAAGACATGGCAGCCGTCACGCTCCTTGGCATCAACGGCGACCGTGCCAAGCCCTCGACATACATTCTCGACCGCAAGGGGAACGTGGTGTACGCTTATGTGGGTGAACACACCACCGACCGCCCATCGGTCAAGGCGATTCTTGGCCAACTCGATAAGTTGAACGAAAAGAAGGCCGCGAAAGAGTGAGTGGGTGCGGGCCGTCACAGAGGGCGGCTCCCTACAAGCGAAAACGCCTTTGGTTTGTAGGGGCAGCCCTCTGTGGCGGCCCGGCCTAAGCCGAGGTAAGAATGTCCCAGAACTGGTACACCGAGACTGATGGCCGGGTGGAGGGACCACTGACTTCGCGCGAGTTGCGTGATCGCGCGGCAGCGGGCAAGCTGCGTCCAAACGACAAAGTCAGTCCGGATGGTCAAAAGTGGGCCCCCGCCTCGAAGATCAAGGGGCTCACGTTCTCGGACACCGTTTCACAACAGCCTGTCGTCACGGTTGCCGCGACCGTTGCGATGCCACCTGCTTCAGGCGCTGCACCGACCGCCCCCACACAGCAAAACAACCAGTCACAGTCCGGACTCGAAACGACCGAAACGAAGGTTGATCAGATTCCGGGGTACGAAATCACCGGCGTTCTCGGCAAAGGGGCGTGTGGCGTTGTTTACCGAGCCAGGCAAATCAAGCTTGATCGTGTTGTCGCATTGAAGATGGTACTGAGCGATCGCAAGCCGACGGCTGCGGCACTCGCTCGTTTCGGGAAAGAAGCGGTGTCGCTCGCGAAGCTCCGCCACCCGAATATCGTCGGCGTCCACGACTGCGGTCACCACGACGGGCAAGCGTTCTTCGCGATGGAACTCCTCGAAGGCGAAGACCTCGGCAACCGTCTCGACAACGGCGGACCGATGGACGAGTTCACCGCCTGGCACATCGCCCGCCAGACCGCCGCGGCGCTCGCGCATGCTGCCGATCTGGGCGTGTATCACCGCGACATCAAACCTGCGAATCTCTTCCTGACGCCACCACCGACCGGCTACCCTCTGCCGCCGGGCGTGCCGCTCGTGAAGGTCACCGATTTCGGCCTCGCCCTCACCCGGCAAGCCAGCGACGAATCGACCGATCAACGACTCACCGCTGCGGGCGTCGTGCTTGGCACCCCCGCCTACATGCCCCCGGAACAGTTCAAAGGCTCCGACATCGACCACCGCGCCGACCTGTACGCGCTCGGCGCGACGATGTTTCACATGCTGTCGGGCGACTCGCCGTTCAACGGGGCGAGCATCTGGGACGTGATGGTGAAGAAGACGGAGCCGACGCCTCGCCTCGGTGGGAAGGTGTCCGAAGAGTCTGCTGATCTTATCGAAACGCTGATGGCAGCGAACCCGGCAGACCGCATTCAAACGTACCGCGATTTCCTCGACCGCATCGACTCGCTGCCGTTCATGCAAGGCACAACGGCGTCGTCGCCGTCGGTGCGAATCACGCCGATCTCGAAATCGAAACTGCAACCGGTCACCCCGAAATCGAGGACGAACCCACCCGCGTTGCAGGCCACGCACATCGGAGAAGTCGAGGACGGATTCGACGGCGAACGCTCTTCGGGTGAGTGGCAGAAGCCGCAGCCGAAGAACAAGACGAAGCTGTTTATCTTCGCGGGGCTGGGCGGGTTGGCGCTGGCTGCTGCTGTTGCGATCGGGTTGAAGTTCACGGGCGAGAAGCAACCGGAACCGATCGCGAAGCCGGCAA
The DNA here is from genome assembly GCA_021413735.1 of Planctomycetota bacterium. GTDB lineage: Bacteria > Planctomycetota > Planctomycetia > Gemmatales > Gemmataceae > Gemmata. Next base: position 50,515 of record JAIOPV010000056.1, on the reverse strand, counting down.
CGCCGCAGGTGGAGTATGTGCCCCGCAATACGGTGGCGTTGTTTGACGGAAAGGATGCGACGGTCTGGCGTCCGACCCGTGGCGAGCAATGGACGATTGACAAGAACGAGAACGGGCCGTTTCTCACGGGCGTGGGGACAGTCAGTCGGGAGTTCTTCGATTGGTCGGATTACCGGGTCGTTCTCGGGCTCGATCTGAACGGCGCGAAGCGGGCCGAGGTGGTGATCGCGACTGCGGAGGGCCCAACGGATACGGCTCTCCAGTGGTCGATTCGGATTGACGCCGAAAAGGGGACTTCACTGGGCACGCGCGAGGGGCCGCGTGGGATCTTCAAGCCGTTCGATGTGGTGATCCCGACGCCGACGAAAGAGGACAATGCCGACAAGGCGGGTTACGGAGAGGTGCGATACGAGCGTGCGGGCGGGAAGATTCGGGCCTTTTTCCTGGGCACGCCGTTAGGCAGCATCGACACGGCAGGCACGTTGAACAAACACGTCGTGATGATTTCCGCTGAAGGCGGCAACATTCGCATCGACACCGCCGAAGTTCAGGAACTGATCGAGAAGAAATAATCGCAGGTCAGGCGTCTTGGTTTTCACCCTGAAGGGGTGGGACAACATCGCCCAGGGTCGCCGGCTTTGCGGTGCACCCTGGGTAACGTCCAGAAACAGAAATGCACCCTGAAGGGGTGTGACAATGCAACGCTCGCCCGCGTCGCACCCCTTCAGGGTGCGGTCGGTTTATGGTGCCGCAACCCAGGGCGGCGACAGCTTCGCTGTCTTGCCCTGGGCTAAGGTTGTCCCACCCCTTCGGGGTGAAAACCAGCAACGCTCACATTACTGATTCACTTCTTCCGTTTGCGTGCCTCACGAAACTTGGCTTCGGCTTCTGCAGCCGCGATGGCATGTCGTGCGATCGCTTCCGCAACAGCAGGATTCGCCTCAAACTCGTTTCGCAAGAATTCACCCACACCCGCAGCAAGTACGCGCTCGGCTTCGGGGTTAATCAACTTCCCTCTCACCGCGCCCTCGAATTGTGGATCTTCGATTCGTACGAACACCACGGCGGTCATGCCTTCCCGAATGTGGTTGGTCTTCACCTGATCTTCGCTCGGCAAGTGTTCGAGGATGAAGTTATTCACGACAACCCTTACGGCTGCACGCAGACCGTTGAGCGGCGTGCCTCCCACCGGAACGAACAGATTGTTGACGTACAACCGCTCGAGGATATCGTCGGTTTCTCGGCACCACTGAACCCCAATCTCGTATTGCACGCCTTCTGCTTCGCCACGGGTGATGAACACCTCGGGGTTCAGCGATTGACGGCCGACGTTGAGCCATTCCACGTATGAGCGAATGCCATCTGAGAACTCGTAGACGTCTTCGGTTCCCGTGGTGCGATTAGTGAACGAGAGCCGGACGCCCGAGTTCAGGTAGGCGTATTCGCGAAGTCGCTCACGGATGGTATCTGGATTGAACCGCTCATCGCCGAAGAGAGTCGGGTCGGGAAGAAACATCACGGTTATCCCCGAACGCGGCGTTGGCTCAGTTGCACGAGGTACCCCAGTTGCTTCGCCGCGTTCGAAGGTCAACTCATGACTTTCCCCGTTTCGCTGAGTTTCGACCCACAACCACTCTGAAAGGGCGTTGGCCGTGATGTAGCTGAGTTGATTAAAACGGTACGGGCTTCGCCATGGGGGAACCTGAGTGAAAGCGGCTTCAAGATCTGGTGGGCCAATGACCGCGAAACCACGGCCATCGTCAGAAATTGTGATCGATCCATCGAGATTTGTTACTAATCGGACAGAGTCGCAAAAACCTTCACTCGTTTCCACAAGAGCCTCACGAACTAACATGAAGAGCATCTCATGAAGCCCAGACGACCGCACATTTCCGATATACATCCCTGGGTTGTCACGGATGTGCTGCACATACGGACGGGATACACGAATCTCCTCCGCAGTGTAATCGTCGAGTCTGTGGCGTCCGTCTGGACTCATGCGATCACAGCACTTGCGGGATCGGGTCGGCGTCGTGGCCGATGAAAATCGGTCGGTTGTTCGCCATGTACAACGGCTTCGAGCGGTCGATGCCCAATTTCTCATAAATCGTCGCGGCATACGCCTCCGGCGTGTACGGGTCGTTCGTCACGTGGCCGCCGTCCTTGTCCGACGAGCCAATGATCTGACCGCCACGCACGCCCGCTCCCGCAAACGCAATCGAATACGCACCCGTCCAGTGATCGCGACCGCCGAACTTGTTCAGCTTCGGCGTGCGTCCAAACTCAGTCACGAAGCACACCAGCGTTTCCGCCAGTAAGCCACGCTGATCCATGTCCGCAATCAACGCCGCAAACGCACGGTCGGTCGAACCCATCATCACCCAGTGACCGATCCCGTAGCGACCCTCGCCGCCAGCCTTGTCGCGAATCGTGCCGCACGAACCCTTCGAGTAAATGGCGTCGTGGTGGTCCCAGTTCAAGTTGAAGCCGCCCGGCAGATCCGGCATCAACGGCCAGCGTGTATCCACAGTGACGAACCGCACGCCAGCCTCGATGAGCTTCCGCCCCACGAGGTAGCACGCCCCGCGGTGACCGATGCCATATCGCTCCCGCACCGACAGCGGTTCGCCCTGGTAGTCGAACGCCTTCGCCACCTTCGGGCTCGTGAGCGTGTCGAACGCCTGTTCGTAGAAGCGATCCATGCCGCCAAACGCCGTGCTGCCACTGCCCTGCGAGAAGTGGGCGTTCATGCCGCTGAGGAGCTGTTCGCGTGCGGCCAGTCGATCGGCTGGCGTTTCCGGTCGCGGTTCGAGCCCACCGACTTTCCACTTCGGATCAGCAAGGTTTGAGCCGCCGGTTTTGAAGACCTTCGTGCCCGCCGGAAGGAAGCCCGTGCTCGTGACTGCCGCCTGTTCGTGGTTGCCCGGCACCATGATGTACGGCGGCAAATACGGGCACGCGGTGCCGAGGATCTGCGACACGACTGAACCGATGTCGGGCATCGGAATGGTGCTGCTCGGGTGTGAGCCCGAGAGGGCGTATTGCGTGCCGTCGGGGTGGCCGCTGGCTCCAGGCTTCTGGTGCCACATCGACCGCACGACTGCGAGCTTGTCGGCAACTTTCGACGTTTCGGTGAGCAGATCCGTGAACCGCATGCCGACAACATTCGTGCTGATGGGCTTGTGTGGGCTGCGGTGTTCGGCGATGGCTTCGGGCTTGGGATCCCAGGTATCCATGTGCGAAAGGCCGCCCTGTTCGAGTACAACGAGGACGTTCTTCGCGGTGGCCTTCGGGTTGTTTTTGCCAGCGGCCGCGAGTGCGAGACATTGCGGCAGCGACCAACCCATGACGCCTGCGGCGCCGAGTCTGAGCATGTCGCGGCGAGACGGAACCTGGGCAGACATCATGAGCAGCTCACGGGAAGAGTGAACAGGCGGGGGCAGGCAGCGGCAGAGTCAGAATATCGACTTCGGCAGGCAGGTCATTGTGTTTTGGCGAACCGTCGTCGATGATGTGTCATCTCCGCGATTCACCTTGTTCTATGCTCGCCCGTGAACGTCGAAGGGTCAAGGCTTTTTCGTTCCGGTTCTGGCGAAGGATTGGTTCCGGAGGAGCATTTTCACCTTGTCGAGAAGAACGTTTTCAAGCGTCGCCGTAAGAACCACGGGGAATAGAGAATGCGTCAGAAGAACTCCGATCGAATTGCTTGAACGTTCATTCTTCCGGACAGGTGACATGGTTCCGGGCCTGAAATGATGGTTCCGGGTCTGAAATCATGGTTCCGGGCGTGGGGTATGCGTGTCGGCCGGAATCAATGAGAAGCGTCAGGATCGCTTGACTTCACGATTCTGATCGGTTGGAGGAGTGAGTATGTTTCCGCTTTCGCGTCGTGAAATGTTGGCACGCTGCGGCACCGGCATCGGCACCATCGGACTCGCTGGCGTTCTCGCGGACGCACACGCCACCGACACGCCAAAAGTCGTCGATCCGCTCGCGGTGAAGGCGCCGCACTTCCCGGCGAAGGCCAAGCACGTCGTTCACCTGTTCATGAACGGCGGGCCGTCGCAGGTCGATACGTTCGACCCGAAGCCGATGCTCGACAAGTACCACGGCAAGCCGATTCCGACCGGCAACCTCCGCACCGAACGCAAGACCGGCGCGGCGATGAAGTCGCCATACAGCTTCAAGAAGTACGGCCAATCCGGGATCGAAGTCAGCGAGATCTTCGCGAAGACCGCTGCGCACATCGACGATATGTGCGTGATTCGCGGGATGTATGCCGACGTGCCGAACCACGAGCCGTCGCTGCTGCTGATGAACTGCGGCGAAGGGCGGCAACCACGTCCGAGCCTCGGAAGTTGGCTTACGTATGGCCTCGGCAGCGAGAACCGCAACCTGCCCGGCTTCGTGGTGATGTGCCCGGGCGGCTACCCCATCGTCACGACGCAGAACTGGCGATCGGCGTTCCTGCCAGGCGTCTATCAGGGCACGTACATTGACAGCCAACATACGCAGGTTGATAAGCTCATCTCATATATTCGCAACGGTGAACTGCCGCTCGACAAGCAACGCGAACAGCTCGATCTCGTGGCGGCACTGAACGAGAAGCACCTCAAGGAACGGGCGAACGATGCACAGCTTGAGGCACGCATCCGCACGTTCGAGCTGGCGTTCCGGATGCAGTCGGAAGCGGCTGACGTGTTCGACCTGACCCGCGAGCCGAAGCGTATCCGCGAAATGTACGGCGACACGGTTCACGGTCGGCAACTGCTGCTCGCGCGGCGAATGATCGAACGCGGCGTGCGGGTCGTGCAACTGTGGAGCGGCGGCGGGCAGCCGTGGGACAACCACGACGGCATCGCGGCGGCACACAAGAACCTCGCGGCACAGTGGGATCAGCCGATCGCGGCGTTCCTCAGCGATTTGAAGCAACGCGGCCTGTTCGACGAAACGCTCGTCCAGTGGGGCGGCGAGTTCGGTCGCACGCCGGTTGCAGAGTTGCCGGCACTCAATGGACGCGATCACAACCATTACGGCTTCACTTGCTGGCTCGCGGGCGGCGGCGTGAAGGGTGGCAGCGTGGTGGGAGCGACGGACGAATTCGGGTTCGCCGCGGTGGAAAACAAGGTGCATGTTCACGATCTTCATGCGACGATGTTGCACCTGCTCGGCTTCGATCACGAAAAACTCACCTACCGATACGCCGGCCGCGACTTCCGCCTGACCGATGTGCATGGCCGCGTGGTGAAGGAGATGATTGCGTGAGTGGTTCCCCGATTCGCTCGTCCGTCGATTTCACTAAATCCGGCAAGCAATACGGCCATCTGTATGTGCCGTACTCGTATAACCTCGGCGGCTGGGCGAACCTCATGCTGCCCATCTGCGTCATTGCTCGCGGCACGGGCCCGACCGCTCTCGTGCTGGCAGGCAACCACGGCGACGAGTACCCTGGCCAGGTCGCGGTGATGCGACTGCTCCGCGAGTTGCAACCCGAGCATGTGAACGGCAGGCTCATCCTGATTCCGACGCTGACGATGCCGGCCGCGAAGGCTTCAACCCGCCTCTCCCCCCTCGACGGCAAGAACTTCAACCGCTGCTTCCCGGGCAACCCCACCGGCACGCCTAGCGAAGTGCTCGCGCATTATCTCACCACGGTGTTATTCCCGCTGAGCGACATTGTGATCGACATTCACACCGGCGGCCGCAGCGTGGATTTCGAGCCGTGCGCTCACATGCACCTTCTGCCGAAGGGGCCACAGCGTGACGCGATGCTCGCGGGCACCGAAGCGTGGAACACCGACTTCTGCTTCCTGTATGCCGACGTCGCGGGTACGGGTTTGCTGCCCGTCGAGGCTGAGAATCAGGGCAAAATCGTCATCACGACCGAGATGGGCGGCAGCGAGAACGTGACGGCCACAGTTCACGCAACGACGCAACTCGGTCTGCGAAACGTGCTGACGCACCTTGGCGTTTTGAAAGGCAAAGCGGTGACTCGCGAATCGCTCGGCTTGGGGCCAACCCGGTGGGTGCAGGCATTGAGCTGGGAAGATTATCGCTTCGCACCCGAGTCCGGTGTGTACGAAAACCTGGTGCCGCTCGGTGAGGAAGTGGAAGCGAACCAGCCGGTGGGCGCGATTCACTTCCTCGAACGCCCCGACCGCGAACCGGTCGAGGTTATTGCTCTCTCCGCTGGTGTGCTGATCGCGACTCGTGCTCCGTCGATCGTGGCGCAAGGCGATTGCGTTGCGTGCATTGCTCACGATGTTGACCCCCGCCGATTACCTTGAATACAAGGATCGGAACGCGGATGGTACCGCGAGCGTCGAGGCGTCAGCCCGACGGTCCTCCGCGAGCGTGACTCGACTGCAACAGTACCGTCGGGCTGACGCCTCGACGCTCGCCTGGTTCTGCGTTCTGTTTCTGTCCCGCCGAGACCCACCATGAAGATCACTCAGGTTATCTGCCAGATCCTTCGCATTCCAAACATCACGGCGAAGACCGCGAGCAGCCAGGATTCGGTGCTGGTTCGCATACGCACCGACGACGGCCTCGAAGGCGTTGGCGAGGCTGATTCGTCGCCCGAGGTGGTAAAAGCCATCATCGACGCACCGTTCAGCCACAACATCGCGTGCGGCCTGCGACAACTGCTCATCGGCGAGAACCCGCTGGAGAACGAACGTCTCTGGGAAAAGATGTATCGCCGAACGATGTACTTTGGCCGCAAGGCTGTCGGCATTACGGCCATGGCCGCCGTTGATATGGCGTTATGGGATCTGAAAGGTAAGGCATTTGGCCAGCCGATTCACCGGTTATTAGGCGGCAAACATCACAATAAGATTCGCGGGTATGCATCTATATTATTTGGTCGTGATGGTAAGGAGACTGGCGATATTGCCCGCAAGTGGGTCGCAGCAGGATATTCGGCGGTGAAGTTCGGTTGGGAACCGATGGGCTCGTCCGAGGCGGTGGACATCGACCTCATCAAAGGGGCTCGCGAGGGGCTCGGCAACGCGACACTGCTCATCGATGCGGGGTGCGTTTACGATGCTCGCACAGCTCTGCGACGTGCACACGCATTCGCGGAATACAAGCCGGAATGGTTCGAGGAGCCGCTGCGAGAAGACGACATCGAGGGTTACGTCTGGCTGCGGGATCGGTCGCCAATTCCGATCGCGGCCGGGGAAGGGGAGTGCGGCCGCGAGTCTTTCCGGCCGTTCATCGACCGCCGGGCACTCGATGTGTATCAAGTCGATTTATCCCGCTGTGGGTTCACTGACGCTGCATATATTCGCTCTCGTGTGGAAGAGATTGGCGCGAGACTTTGCAATCACTGTTACACAAGCCCATTAACGGTTGCTGCCAGTATTCACTGGCTGAGCACGTGCCGGGATGCGTTCGTGTTCGAGGATTGCGTTGAGGATTCGCCACTGAGAAATGACCTGACCATTGAGAAAATGCAATCAGTGAATGGCTGGATGGAAGTGCCCGACCGTCCGGGTTTGGGCGTTACGCTGGATGAGAAGTTCGTGCAGAAATATCTGGTGGCGGAATCAAAATAACGGGAGCTAGATATGAGCCGTGCGAAGACTGAATACCGATACGAAAAGCTGACATGGCCCGAAATTAACGACGCGGTCGATCTCGGCAAAGTGTGCATTGTGCCGTGCGGGGCGGTGGAGCAGCACGGACCGCACTTGCCGCTCGACGTCGATCTCGTGTGCCCTGGCGGGGTCGCCGCGGGGGCAGGCAAAGAGATACCCGATAAGTTGCTCGTGCTGCCGATCGTGGCCTACGGCTACACCGGGCACGTCATGGACTTCCCTGGCACGATCAACCAGGATTTCGAGCACTTCATGCACCATGTGCTCGATATCACCAAGTCGCTCGCGTATCACGGCTTCAAGAAGATCATCCTGCTGAACGGGCACGGTTCGAACATGCCCAACCTCGATCTCGTGGCTCGTCGCACGAACCTCGAAACGGATGCCGAGTGCTCGCTCGTTGCGTGGTGGAACCTGCTCACTGTCGACAAGACATTCCTTCCGAAGTGGCGGCAGAGTAAATTCCCCGGCGGCTGTGCCCACGCCTGCGAACTGGAAACTAGCCTGTATATGTATCTCGATGGTGATAACGTTCGCAAGGATCTTATCAAGAATGGCGTCATCAGCTTCAATGAAGATAACAGCCCGTTTAGTTGGGTCGATTTATTCGCGGCTGGTCCGGCAACGGTCGTCTCGTGGACGAGCAGTTATTCCGACACGGGCGTGCTGGGCGAGGCCGAACTCGCGACGCCCGAGAAGGGCCGACAAGCCTACGAGGAAGCGGTGAAGCAACTCGTGCGGTACGTGACGTGGTACAAGGATAGGCCGAAGGACGTTCGCAAGGACCGCCACCGCAAACCGCCAACGATGCCGATCCCGTGGGGACAACGACCGCTGGCGTGATTTGTAGGGTGGGTCGAGACCCGCTTTGCGGTCGAGCCCCACCACTACCTACGAAAATGGTGGGGCTCGTCGCGAAGCGTGACTCGACCCACCCTACGAGGCTTCTGCATGAAGATCGCTGACATCAAATTCACCGGCTTAACGGGCGGCACCGTCGAGGGTGGTTGGGCCGAAGAACTCACCCCCAACGACGACGTTCATACGGTCGTCGAGGTCATCACCGACGAAGGCCTCATCGGCATCGGCGGCGTCTTCACGAGCAGCCAACTCGTCGGGGCGTCGCTGAAGTTGCTGCGGCCGTTCCTCATCGGCGAACGTGCCGACGAGCCAGCCCGCGTCAGTGAGAAGTTGCGACAGAACACGTTCTGGCAGGGCCGCGGCGGGAGCGTCGAGCACACCATCAGCGGCATCGACATCGCCCTGTGGGACCTGTTCGGCAAGCTCACGAACCAGCCCGTCGCGAGGCTGCTTGGCGGCGTCTATCGCAACAAAATCAAGCCGTATGGGTCGCTGCTGTTCGCGGAGGTCGAGCCGCTGCGGGAGAAGTTGAAACAAGCCGTGGCACGCGGCTTCAAGGCGATCAAGCTCGGGTGGAAGCCGTTCGGTCGCCGCGACGCGAAAACCGACGAACTGCTCATTCGCACGGCTCGCGACACCGTCGGGCCGAACGTCGAAATCATGGTGGATGCCGGCGGCAGCGACGCTTACTGGCCGCACGGCTACAAGTGGGCACTTCGCACGGCACAGATGCTCGCCGAGTACGACGTGGTGTGGTTCGAAGAAGCGCTGCCCCCAGACGACCTGGCTGGGTTCGCGGAACTGCGACGGCACGCGCCGCTGCCCATTTCGACGGGCGAGTGCTTCACACGCCGACAGAGCTTCTGGCCGCTGTTCGAGCAGAAGTGCGTCGATATCGTGCAGCCCGATTGCACGAAGTGCGGGGGACTCACCGAAGCGTGGCGAATCGCGTGGATGGCCTACGAACACAACGTTCAGTGGGTTCCGCACGGCTGGAACACGGCGATCGGCCTCGCGGCGGATATTCAGCTTGCGTGTGCGATGCCCGTGGCGAAGTACGTCGAGTTTCTGTCGCCGTCGCCGTACATCGACGACCTGATCCTGAACCCGTTCAAGCCGGACGCCGACGGCCTGCTGACGCTGCCCGACAAGCCCGGCCTGGGCATCGAGCTGAACCGCGACGCCCTGAAACGGTTCGGGGCCAAACAGTGACCGAAAAGCAGTGGCTCGCCTGCAAAAACCCAAGTGAATTGGAACTGTTCCTGGATGAACGCGGGTTGCTTGGGGAGCGGAAACTACGCCTCTTCGGTTGTGCCTGTGTGCGGGATGTTTGGGATGATCTCCCGCACGATGTGCTTCGCCAAGCAATCGAGACGTGTGAAAAGTATGCAGATGGCTTGGCGACAGCGAAGCAACTCAAGGCGGCTCGTGATCGGGCAGATGGCACCTACGAGGGGATTGGTGACATCATTGCTGACCACAGTGCAATTGCGATAACGGCGCTCTGCGAGCGAGCCCCTTCATTCCCGATGGGTTCTGGGTCGGCGGGTGGTATTGCCGCGGTTGCAGCGGAAGCCAAATCGGATCGGGGGAAGTCATTCGATCGAGCCTACAAGCAAGCCCAGCATCTACACTGTCAGCTGCTTCGGGATGTGGTCGGGAATCCCTTTCGGCCAGTCGTTCTGGACACGGCTTGGCTAACGTCCACCGTCGGAAGTCTGGCGAAAGATATTTACGCTGACCGTGCTTTCGATCGGCTCCCCATTCTGGCGGACGCCCTTCAAGATGCCGGCTGCGAGAGCGGAGACGTTTTGGGCCATCTTCGCGGGGATGGTCCACACTGTCGAGGGTGCTGGGTGATCGACCTTCTCTTGGGGAGGTAGTAAATTCGTGTTCTGCGACGGTTCGGCGGGTGAGAATCTGAAGAAAAAAGATGTTGCGTCGGAATCGTCTGTCGATCAAGATACAAAAACACGAGACAAACTCGTACCCGCCAGAAAACCGCCGATTTCTGATACTTTCCCGCCGGAACTTTCGTCACTCAGAATGGTTTAATCAGCCGCAAGCACCGGAACGTTGCTTGCACACACCCCGAAGAAAGGGACACTGCCATGTCCGCCAAGAACGCTGACGTCGTGACCTGGAACGAAGACCCCGCTCACTTCCAGAAGCCCGGACGCCGTGAATTTCTGCGTGTCGGCGTGGTCGGCGGCCTCGGCCTCACGCTCGGCGATTTCTTCGCAATGCAGGCTCGCGGCGACCAGAAGAATTTCGTCAGCAAGGAAGGTGTCGCGAAAAGCGTCATTCAGATCGTGCTGCCCGGAGGTATGGCTCACCAAGAATCGTGGGACCCGAAGCCCGAAGCTCCGCTCGAATATCGCGGGCCGTTCGGCGTCGCCAAGACGAAACTGCCGGGGGTCGTGTTCAACGAGAACTTCAAGCACCTCGCGGGCGTTGTCGACAAGATGACGATCATCCGCTCGATCGCCGGCAAAGAAGCCGACCACGGGCGGGCTACGTATACGATGTACACCGGCTACCGCAAGAGCCCGGCCATCGAGCACCCGAGCCTCGGTTCGGTCGTGTCGCACGAGTTCGGCCCGCGTCGCGATCTGCCTCCATACGTTGCGGTGCCGAGCGCCACGGAATACGGTGGCACCGGCTACCTCGGCTCGCAATTCGGTCCGTTCGGCATCGGCAGCGACCCCGCCCGCACGAGTGGCTACAAGGTTCGCGACCTGTCGCTGCCTGCGGGCGTCGATGACCGCCGATTCACGACCCGCCGCGAAATTCGCAGTCTGGTTGACGATCACTTCCGCTACCAGGCCGGCAGCGCGGAAGCCCTCGGGGCGATGGACTCGTTCTACCAGCGAGCCTACGCCCTTATCAGCTCGCAGGCCGCTCGCGAGGCGTTTGATATCGACAAGGAAACCGCTGCGACTCGGGCCAAGTACGGCACATCCGACGCCGGCCCTCGGTTCTTGCTGGCTCGGCGGTTGGTGGAAGCGGGGGTGCGATTCGTGACAGTGAGCTACGGCGGCTGGGACATGCACGCGGGCATCGAGAATGCCATGAAGCGACAGGCTCCGGGGCTCGATCAGGCTCTCGCCGGGCTCATCAACGACCTCGACGAACGCGGTCTGTTGGCTTCGACGATCGTGCTGGTGACGAGCGAGTTCGGCCGCACGCCGAAGATCAACGCCTCGGCTGGTCGCGATCACTTCCCACGAGTGTTCTCGCACGCGGTGGCTGGTGGCGGCTTCAAGCGTGGCCTGGTTTACGGCTCGTCGAACTCGACCGCGTCCGAACCAGAAGAGAACCCGGTCCGTGTCGAGGATGTGCTGAGCACGGTGTACGCCCAACTCGGCATCAACGTCGACAAGGAGCTGATGGCTCCGGGTGGTCGCCCGATCGAGATCATCGACGGCGGCGAAGTGGTGAAAGACCTGATCGGCTGATCCGTGGCTTGACACGTTTGTGGTTTTTCCTGGGACCGCGGCCATCTTGGCCGCTGCTTTGAAAACCGAAGAGCGGCCAAGATGGCCGCGGTCCCAGGAAAAACTCTCCCACCCCCCAATTCAATTCCGTCAGGTGTTTGCCATGCGTTCTTTGCATCCGATCCTCGCATTTGCGGGGCTGTTGTTGTGCCTTGCGAGCGCCGACGCTGGCACCCCAAAACTCGCTCGCATGTATCCCCCCGGCGGTCAAACCGGCACGAGCGTTGAAGTCGAAATCACCGGGAAGTATCTCGAACAGCCGCGGGAAGTGCTCTTCTACGAGCCCGGAATCGCGGTCGAAGCTCTCGAGCCGCTTCTGAACGTGACGGGGCCGACTGGCAAGGCGCAGCCTGTCGAGCCAGGCACGCGGGTTCGCCTCAAACTGAAGATCGCAGCCGATTGCCCACTCGGAGCCCACGGCCTGCGACTTCGCACGAGTACGGGCCTCACGGAATACCACCGCTTCTTTGTGGGGCCGTTCCCGACCGTTGAGGAAAACGAGGTCATCAACAAGAGCCGCAACGATAAACGTGAAACGGCGCTAACGGTACCTGTGAACACGACCGTTCACGGCAAGCTCAACGACGCAACCGACGTCGATATGTACCGCGTCGAAGTGAAACGCGGCCAGCGAGTGTCGGCTGAGATCGAGGCGGCACGGCTCGGCGTCGAGCGCGGTATCCCAGATCTTCACCTGACGATCTACGACGCCGATGGCAAGAAGCTCGCGGCGGCCGATGATTCGGCGCTCTACGTGCAAGACCCTGTGCTCTCAGTGGTGGCAGATCGCGACGGAGCGTATTACGTCGAAGTGCGGCACAGCATGTTCAACGGGGCAGGCGATGTCTATCGGCTGCACGTCGGCACGTTCTCGCGACCCACGGCAATCTACCCGGCGGGTGGCGCTGCTGGCGAAGAACTGAAAGTGCGGTTCCTCGGCGACCCCAAAGGCGTGACGGAACAAACCGTTCGTTTGCCTGCGAATCCTGGCGATTTTGCATTCGCGGCGGTGGTCGATGGCGTCCAGACGCCGTCACCGAACCGGTTACGAGTGTCGCCGTTCCCGAACGTGCTCGAAGCGGAGCCGAACGACACGCCTGAAGCGATTTCGTCGGCACCGGTCGCCACGCTGCCGGTTGCGTTCAACGGCATCATCGAGAAGCCAGGCGATGTTGATTGCTTCCGCTTCCGTGCGAAGAAGGGCGAGCAGTTCCGCTTCCACGCGATGGCTCAGGCACTCGGTTCGCCGCTCGATGCGGTGATCTGGATCAAGGCCGCGAACGCGAAGCCGAACACGCCCGCACAGCGAGTAAGCGACTCGCGACCGAACCAACTCGGGTATGCTCCGGCGGGCGGCTTGAACCGCGACACGCACGATCCGGTGCTGGAATTCACAGCCCCCGCTGATGGCGAGTACATCCTGGGCATTGAGGACGAACGCGGGGAGGGCGGGGCCGATTACGTGTACCGCGTCGAGGCGAAGCCCGACCAGAACGCCGTGTACACGTACATCGCTCCGGAAGCCGAGAACCAGTTCCAACCGCAGGCTCGCCAGAGCATCTCGGTGCCGGTCGGCAATCGCACGACGGTGCAGGTCGCAGTGTTCACGACGAGCCGACCGTTCACCGGTGAACTCGAACTCGTCGGCGTGAACATGCCGAAGGGTGTGACTCTCCATGCTCCGAAACTCACTCCAGGCTTGACTCGCGTTCCAGTGGTGTTTGAATCTTCCGCAGATGCGATACCCGGAGCGGTACTCGTTGATCTGATTGTGCGGCCGGTTGGTGGTAAGGATCCGATGCCGAGCGGGTATCGCCAGTCGATCTGCATGAACGCTTACGGCAACAACGACTACTATCTGCACACGAGCATCGAGAAGCTCGCGTTGGCGGTGACCGATGCGGCACACTTCCGCGTGCAGGTCGAGGAACCGAAGTCGGCGCTCGTGCAGAACGGCGAAATGGCTCTCAAGTTCAAGGTGATCCGCGAGGCGGGCTTTGAAGGTCCAGTGACCGTTCAGATGGAATGGAAGCCGACCGGCATCAGCACCACGACGCCGGTGACTGTGCCCGCTGACCAGACAGAAGGAACGTATTTGCTCGGGGCTGCTCGCAACGCAACAGCAGCGGCTCACCAGATCACGCTGACAGCAGCAAGCGGCGGAGCACGGGCAGGCTACTCCGAAACCGGCAACCGCACTTACGTCTCGTCGCAGCCGTTCAAGATGACCGTAGCGGAACCACACATCGACGCGAAGATTGCACGCCTCTCGATCGAACGCGGCAAGACCGCGACGCTGGTGTGCAAGCTGAACCATTTGCAGTCGTTCGAGGGCACGGCCACCGCGACACTCGCCCGTTTGCCTCGCGGCATCGAGTTGGTGGAAGCCACGAAGCAAATCACATCGAAGGACAAGGAAGTGACCTTCACGTTGCGAGCAACTGGCGATGCGCTCGTCGGCAACTATCAGGGCATCGTGCTCGATCTGACGGTGACCGACAACGGGCAATCCGTGCGGCAACTGAGCGGCAGCGGCGTGCTGCGAGTCGACGCGGAACGCGGCGTTTCCCCGAAGAAATAATCACTCTCGCGTAGCCGCGACCGGGGGGAGCGTGATTGGAACGCTCCCTCCGGTCGCGGCTACGCGGCAAAACCTCAAACACACACTGCCATGCGATACACACATAAACTCCTCGCACTCGCTGCGTTCTTCCTGTTGCCGGGCGCGGCCGATGCTGCATCCACGCTGAAGGTGTTTCCTTCGAGCGTAGAACTCGAAGGCCAGGAGGATCGCCAATCGCTGATCGTTCAGGAAGTGGACGATCAGGGTGTGACACGTGATGTCACCACGACCGCGAAGTTCACCCTCGCCGATGGGACGCTGGCAACCTTGAGCGGGCAAACTTTAGCCCCGAAGAAAGACGGCAGCACGAAGTTGCTGATCGAGTCCGGCAAACTGAAGATCGAAGTGCCGTTGGTCGTGAAGGACGCAGCGAAGGCGCGATCAGTCAGCTTTCGGCTCGACGTGATGCCGGTGTTCATGAAGCACGGTTGCAACAACGGCAGTTGTCACGGGGCGGCTCGCGGCAAAGACGGTTTCATGCTGTCGCTGTTCGGCTACGATCCCGCCGGCGACTACTACCGCCTCACTCGTGCGATCGTTGGTCGCCGCGTTGACTTGGCCGCCCCAGAGAAGAGTCTGCTTCTCGAAAAGACGACCGCAACCGTGGCCCACACCGGTGGCAAGCTTTTCGACACCAAACACGACGATTACAAGACGCTGCTCAGTTGGTTGAAAGCCGGCGCACCCGATGACGGTGCCAACACGCCCGAACCCACCGGTGTGGAGTTGCTCCCAAGCAAGGTCGTGTTCGCTGGCAAGGATCAGATTCAAAAGACGGTCGTGCTCGCGAAGTATTCCGACGGCTCGGTGCGTGATGTCACGCGGCTCGCTCTGTACATGACTAACAACGAGGCGATTGCGGCCATCGGCAAGGATGGCGTTGTGAAGGGTGGTGGTCGTGGCGGTGCATTCGTCTTCGCACGCTTCGGGAAGTTCACGGTTGGTTCGGAAGTGATCGTGTTGCCGACCGGCGACAATTTCGTGTGGCCGAAGGCTGCCGAGTTCAACTACATCGACGGCCTCGTCTTCGACAAGCTGAAGAAACTCCACCTCGCGCCGTCGGACCTGGCGACGGATGAAGCGTTCCTTCGCCGCGTGTACCTCGACCTGATCGGCTTGCCGCCGTCGCGTGAGGAACACGATGCCTTCGTCGCGGACAAGGACGCCAAGAAGCGGGCCAAGCTCATCGACACGCTGCTTGAACGACCCGAGTTCGTGGACATGTGGACGATGAAATGGGGCGAACTGCTTCGTATCCGAGCTGCCAACAACAACCCGCAATATGGCCGTGATGCGAAGGCAATGTTCTCGTATGCCGCGTGGGTGAAAGAGCAGATGGCCAAGAATCGGCCCCTGAACGAGTTCGCTGCGGAGTTGCTGGTGGGGTCGGGCAGTAACTTCCGCTCGCCTCCTGCGAACCTCTACACATCGTCCGAACGGCTCACGCCCGAGAAGACTGGCGAAGACATCGCACAGGTGTTCCTTGGCACCCGCATTCAGTGTTCGCAGTGCCACAATCACCCGTTCGACCGCTGGACACTCGACGATTACTACGGCTTCGCGGCGTTCTTCGCGGGCGTGAACATGAAGCGTGGCGTCGAAGGTCGCGAGGTGGTCGTCACGAACAATAACGCCGCGAACACCGTGGCGCATCCGGTGGATGGTCGCCGGATGAAGCCGAAGTTCCTTGGTGGTGCGGTGCCCGAAGTCGAAGGCCAGGACCCCCGCAAGGCGCTCGCAGCGTGGCTCACGTCGCCTGAGAATTCGGCGTTCGCGCAAACCCAGGCAAACATCATCTGGTCGCACTTCTTCGGTCGCGGCATCGTTGAACCGGTCGATGATGTGCGAATCAGCAACCCGCCGAGCAACAAGGAACTCCTCGAGGAACTCGGCAAGAAGCTCGCGGGCTACGGCTTCGACAAGAAGAAGCTCGTGCGTGACATCTGCAACTCGCGGACATATCAACTATCCGCGACACCGAACGCGACCAACGATCTCGACGAAACGAACTTCTCGCACAGTTACGTTCGCCGTTTGCGGGCAGAAGTGCTGCTCGACACGATCACTCGCGTGACGGGCACAGAGGATCGATTCAATCTCTCGCCAGCGGGCACGCGTGCCGTGCAGATTCACACGGGTGAAGTGACGAACTACTTCCTCACGACGTTCGGCCGAGCACCGCGTGAAAGTGCGTGTTCGTGCGAAGTGAATCTCGAAGCGAATCTGTCGCAGGCGTTGCACCTCGTCAACGGCGACACGATTACGCAGAAGATCGCACAGAGCAAACTCATCACGGGGTTGCTCGCCGACAAGAAATCGACCGAGGACGTGATCGAGGAGCTGTATGTGCGGACGCTGTGCCGCAAGCCGACCGCCGACGAGAAGAAGAAGCTCGCCGACATCGTTCGTCGCGAGACGACCGAACCGCAGCGACTTCGCGAGTTAGTGGCCATCCAAACGAAGGCCGACCCGAATTATGCAAAGTCCGAGGAACGGCTTGGGGTGTTACGGGCAGAACTGGCGAAGCTCCCGAAGGGCAGCAAGGAGGCGATTTCGGTTGCGAAGCAACTCGAAACGCTCGAGCAACAACAGGCCGCGATTCGTAAACGTGTCGAGGCTGCTGCGATAATCACGGTGTACGGCGACATCCTGTGGGGATTGTTCAACTCCACCGAGTTCACTTTCAACCACTAGCAGTGAAAATGAACGTGAACCCCTTAAAATGTAGGGGTTCACGTCTTGGTCAGCGGGTTCCTTGGTTGTCCGGCTCTCTGCCTTCGTCTGCTCATCTCTCGGCCAAAACCATATCTCAGATCGCTAGAAGCGTCCTTCACAGAGGAGTTACCATGTCCAACCCTCAGCGCCGAGATTTTCTGGTCGGGGCGTTCGCGGTCGCCGCGGCAACTCAGTGCGGTGCAGGGGCCGTGGCAGGTGATCCAACCTTCATGAACAATGTTCCCGACCCTTTGCTCGCCGGCAAGGAATTGCCGACGTTCAAGTTCGCACTTGAGAAGTCAGAGGGGAAGGTGAGCGGCAAGAGCTTCGGAAAGGAAGCGACCGTCGAGCAGTTGCCGATCTCGAAGGGAATCGCTGGCGTCTCCATGAAACTCGAACCCGGAGTCATGCGAGAGCTTCACTGGCATGCGACCGCGGCAGAGTGGGCGTTCGTGCTGAACGGGCAGGTGCGGACGACGGTGATCGGGCCACAGGGTTACGCCGAGACGAATGACTTTGGGCCGGGTGATGTGTGGTATTTCCCGCGTGGTCACGGGCACATGCTTGAGTGCCTTGGCGACAAGCCGTGCTACTTCATCCTGATTTTCGACAACGGTTACTTTTCGGAGTTCGGCACGTTCAGCATCACGGATTGGATTGGCCATGTTCCAAAGGCGCTGTTGGCCAAGAACTTCGGCCTGCCGGAGTCGGCTTTCGACGGGTTCCCGAAGGAAGAAGTCTACTTCGCCCGTGGTGCTGTGCCGCCTGCGGAGCAATCGGTTCCGCTTCAAGGACGCAAACTGCCCCCCCTGACCCACAAGTACGAACTCCTCGGACAAGCCCCACACGCGACGTTCAAGGGCGGTCGGGAATGGCGTGTGGATTCGAGTCGGTTCCCGATCTCGAAGACCATGACGGGGGTCATTCTTGACCTTGATCCAGGAGCATTGCGGGAATTGCACTGGCATCCGAACGCGGACGAGTGGGAGTATGTGATCGAGGGAACGATCAGCGTGACGATGTTCGGTTCGCACGGTCGATACCGAACCGAGACAATGGGCAAGGGCGACGTGGGCTACATCCCGCAAGGATATGGGCATTCGATCGAGAATATCGGTGACAAGCCGTGTCGCGTTCTGATTGGGTTGAATTCTGGAACATACGAAACGATCGACCTGTCTCAATGGATCGCCGGCAATCCCGCTGACGTGCTGGCCACGAACTTCGGTAAACCCGCAGCGCTGTTCGACAAGTTCCCAAAGAAGGACGTGTTCATCGCCCCGAAGGAAGCATCGAAAGAGTGATTCCGCAGGCGTGAAGCTCCGGGGTTCTCAAGGTTGTTTTACCCCCGGCGCAAGTACGGGGTTTCTTTCAAAAGTGATCTCACACTTCGGCAGCGCTTGCTTGAGTTTTTGCATCTCGCCGAGTGTCACCTTCTTGCACTCTCGAACGTCGAGAGTGCGCAGCGTCTTGCAGTTGGCAAATTCCTTGAGCGCCGCGTCGGTCACGTCCAGTTGAAGGATCCGCAGGTTTTCCAGGTTCGGTGCCTTGCTTAGATGTACTAACCCTGCGTCAGTCACAGGGAGTCCGCTATCCAGATTGACGCTTCGCAGCGACTTGCAACTCGTAAGGCTCTTGAGACTCGAATCAGTAATCCTTAAATCGCTGAACGTGACGATTTCCAGGTTCGGCAACTTGGTCAGGTGCTTCACTCCCTCATCCGACAGATCACTCCGGTAGGCATGCACCTCACGCATTGTCGGTATCTTGGCAAGTCCCTCGGCCCACTTGTCGCTGTCCCCAACATTGAATTGGAACTGCTCCAGGCGTTGAAACTTGTTCAGAAGCGGAACTCCATCGCCTCCGATTTGAGTGGCAAAGATCCCCAACCGTTTCAGTTTCGAACACCCCGCGAAGTGCGACAGGCCAGCGGTCGTGACCTGTTCTTGACGGCCCAAATTTAGCGACTCAAGTTGCTTGAGGCACGCAAGCTGACGTAGGTCGTGGTCGTTCACCTGGAGGACTGGGGCGTTGACCGGGCTGAGGTTCAGGCCGACAATCGCAAACTTCGCCTTCGGCAACTCGACGATGTCGGTCCCGGTCTTGGTCTTGTTTACCACCTGATCCTTACCGTCGATGCGAATGGTCACGAAGCCGTTCTTGCTCAGTACCCACTCGGCCGCGATGATTTCCTCGGCGGTTGCGGTTCCGTCTGCGTTCGGCGGCGGGTCTTTCTTAAGGGTCGGTGCAATGGTGGTCGAGTTGATTGCCTTTACCCTGATGTAACTCTTACCTTTGCGTTCCATGTCGAAGGCGTCGGTTTCGATCTTCACGCCGTCAGCACCGACCACCTTCACGAGATACTTACCCGGCGGCAGCGTCTTGTTCTTCTCGCTCGGGGCAAGTGTGTACTTCAGTACGCCCTTCTCGTCGTAGATTTCGAGCTTGCCATTCTTGAACCGCACGTCGGCATCATCGTCAACTTCGACGATCAGTGTCCCATCGTTGGTGGTAAAGACGAACTGCGAGGCCGCGACAGCCGCGACAACGAGAAACATCACGGCGACTGCCACGAAAACGAGCGGTCGGCGTGATTGCTTCGCTGGCATGGCGGAGGCGTGTTCGGGCGTGTATGTGAGCGTGGCGGGCTCCTTCGGGCTGATGTCATCCGTGAGGATCGCCTGCAATTCCTCAGCGACGGCACGAGCGGTTTGCGGCCGTTGTGACGCATCTTTCGCGAGCAGTCGGGCGATCAGATTCGACAGTTGCCGTGGCACTGCCGGGTTAAGTTGGTGAACGGGAGTTGGCGTTTCGAGAGCGAGAGCGCTGAGCATGCTCATCACCGAATTCCCCTTGAAGGGTAACTGCCCGGTGGTCATACGATGCAGCACGCAGCCGAGGCTGAACAGGTCGGCTAGGTGATCGACTCTATCCCCGCGGCCTTGTTCCGGTGACATATACGCAGGCGTGCCGATCACTGCTCCACTGTTGGTCAGTTGGACGTTGCCCTCGACGCTGCGAGCCAACCCGAAGTCGAGGATCTTCACGCGACCACCTGTCTCGACCCAGATGTTCGCGGGCTTGATGTCGCGGTGGATTAGTCCTTCATCGTGTGCCGCAGCCAGGCCGAGTGCGGTTTCACGTCCAACTCGGATCAGTTCACTCATCGGCGCGTTGCCGTGCGATTTCAGCCACGAATCGAGTGATTCACCCTTGAGCAGTTCCATCGCGGCGAACACCGTTCCACCGTCTTCTCCTGTCTGATAGATGGTGACAACGTGATCGCTCTTGATCCGAGCTGCTGCTCTCGCTTCAGTTAGAAACCGCTGTCGGGCCGTGTCGATGCGGGCGAGGTCTGGCTTCATGACCTTGAGAGCAACCCGGCGCTGGAGTTGGCTATCTTCGGCAAGATACACGATCCCCATTCCGCCCTCGCCGAGGAGTTCGAGAACCTGATATCCACCAATGCGAGTGATCTCGCCATGGCCTGCCCCGACAACGGAAACGCGAGCGGTCACATCTCCAGCGAACGGCCTTTCGCCAGTCTCAGGTTGTGTGCCGAAGCTCTCAAGTCGAGGCTCCTGTGCTGAATCGGTGAGCGAAAGCAACTTGCTCACGAGTGAGGGCGGGAGGTGAGCAAGAGCGGGTGCCCGGTTCGCTTCGCGAATGCTGTCCCCGAGCGTATCCTCGTTCAACAGGGTTTGGACCGCTGCCGCGCACCGGTCGCAGGTTTCCAGATGCTCGGCAAGTTGCGATACGACGGCTTGCGATGCCTCTCCGTTCAGGAGTTGCAGATATTCGGCAACGGCAGGACAACCGGTGGTTGGGGGCATGGGGCGAGTCTCGTTGGGAAGGGATCGCACAGATTACGCTCTTCAAGCGAAATCCTGACGCAAGAAATGAAAGAATTCGTTGGAGTCAGTCGAGAACGTCACGCAGATCGGTGCGTAATCTCGCCAATACGCGGCACTTGGCAGCGTAGACGGCACCGACCGTCAGGCCCAGATCGCGAGCAACGTCACTCGCCGGCAGACCTTGAACCCCGTGCCGAATGAACGCATCCCAGGTCTCTGAGCGGAACTCTGGCCGGAGCAGGCCCAGAGCCTGTTCCACGAGATGGCTGCGGTATTCGCGTGCGGCAAACAGGTCGGGCTGTTCGTGGAGTTCGGCGAGTTCAACGTAGGCGTTGATTGGCAGCCCACGCCGTCGGCAGTGGTCCCGCCACTTGTTGAGCGTGATTGTCCGGAGCCAGCCCCGGAAGCTCTTGTTCTGGTCGTACTCGAACTTGGGCAGTTCACGCACCAAAACGACAAACACGTCCTGCGTCACATCGGCTGCGTCGGAATCCTGTAGGCCAGCTTTCCGCAGCCAAGAGTAGATGAGCCGACTGTAAAGGTGAACGAAGCGGGACCATGCAGCGTTCCCACCCGATCGCTTGAGTTGACCGAGGAGAGTTTCGGAGGTTGTGTGCATGCTGGGCTGGCACGGTGGAGGATTGGTGCGATTCTCCGATGTCTGTCGGAAAAGTCAAGTTCCCAGCGTTTTGAGTGTCCCGGCAACAACTGAGATGGCTCACCTTCTTGGCGCGAACCATAGTGATACCCAACTAATTCAGTTGTGGCGGTTTTTGCTGCCTTTGGGCATCAATCTCCTCCATCGGTAACGTAATATTGCCATCAACAAATCTCCATTCCGAGGACTCTGACATGCTCACGGTCTCCGCTCAAGCGATTGGTCGCAAGAAACCAATCTGCGACGACTTCACCGTTCCACCACCCGCAGGAGTCGCAACGGGGAACCCCGTCACCCTCCGCGAACTGCTCGGCCATGTTGTGCGGGTCGAAGTCGAAGCGTTCAAGACTCGACAGGCCGAGAGTCGGCTCGTGAAAGTGCTCACCGCAAAGCAAATCGACGAAGGACTCGCCGGCGGCAAAGTCTCGGCCGGCGGCAGTCCACTCGATCAAAAGGTAGACGCAGATCAAGCTGTCGCGACTGCACTCGAAGCGTTCGCGGATGGGATGTTCCTCGTGATCGTCGATGGCAACGAGGTGAAGGAGCTGGATGCGGTGGTGCCGCTCACAGCGAACACCAAGTTGATGTTCGTTCGCCTCACCCTTTTGGCGGGGGGGTGAGCCATGTTGAAGCCCGAAGCCGCACGCGAACAGATCGGCAAACTCCAGTCGAAGAAACACCTCCAGGCCCGGTTCATACGCCTGAAGAAGCTCCCACGAGCGCTGGCCGAACTCGGCCACGGCGTGTTCGGTAAGCTGTCAAACGGCAAGAGTCCGAGCGAGTGGAAGGATCGCCGCAAACTTGAGCGAGCCTCAGCACTCAAGCTCAGTGATGACGACAAGGGACGTGCGAAAATCCTGGCGGCGCTGTTCCCGACGATGCACGCTGACGTCGAAGCCGGCTGGCAGCTCAAGGGTCGGCTGCCGTACACGGTGAACTACGACCGGCGGGCGTTTCGCGCCCCCGCACTGCCCGCAGTCTACGCGGCCAGCCGACAGAACTATCTGGAAAGTCTGGTCAACGAAGTCGGCCACTTCCCCGACGACGTGCTCTCCGCCACGTGGCTCGCGTCGTGGGCGGTCCACCTCGGCTACCAGACGGACGAGTTCGGCTACCTTCTCGCGGGGGTGATCGACGTGGGTGGGGAAAATGGCGACGAAGTCCTCTCCATTGTGAAGGACTCCGCCGCGAATCGGCACGACATCGGCGGTCCGGGCGGTCACGCGACGCGGGCACTTCTGTGCTGCGGACGCAAGGAAGCGTGGGAGTTCACCGAGAACCTGCTGCTCGCAGCACAACGGCAAGAAGGCTTGCGACAGAGCATTCTCGAAGCGGTCGATGAGGCTCACCCGGAAGCGTTTCAGCGGATGGTCGGGGTGGTGCTCGATAACAACCTGATCCGATTTTCGTCGGTGGCACGGGCTGCGAGTGTCTGGTTTGGTGAAGAGGAGGCGGTTGAGAATCCGAAGAAGCTCAAGGCCGATTTGCAAGCGTGCCGCGATATGCTCAGCGATTCCGCAGCTCGCACGAAAGCCGTCACCAAGGGCGACGCGGCGAGGGCTTACCGAGGGCTCTGGGCCATCGCGTTCGAGAATGTCGAAGAGGCCGTGAAAGCCGCCACGCCGCTGTTGCGTGACAAGGCACCGGCCCGTCGATTCGCCGCTGCGAAGTTGCTCACCGAATCTGGTCTTCCGGAAGCAAACAAACTCCTGTTGCCCTTGCTCGAAGACACAGACGAACGACTCGTCTGCCTGGCACTCAACCACTTCGAGAACATGCCGACGTACGACGGCCCCGACGAAGAGGACGAGGCAGATCGTTACCCGAAGGATCTCTTCGCACGCCTCGAAAAGCTCATCCCGTCGTTGCCCGCCAAGTCGAAGACGCTGAAGCCGTTGGTGCCCGGGTGGACACTGCCTGATCTCGACCGCAGCGACGCAGCGGCCCTGTTGTTGAGCAGCCTCGGCAAACTGCCGGCCGAACGCCTGCTGCCGTATCTGCCGATGATGGACGAGTACCGCCGTGCGGAAGCGCTCGCGAAGTTGTGCGAGACGCGGACACTCACCACAAAGGTTCGCCAAACGCTCCTTGCCATCGCGGGCGAGCCAAGCACCTACGTCCGCGAAGCGGCACTCAAGCACCTCAAGAAGTGCAAGCTCGCGGAGGACGAAGTCGCCACGCTGGAAGGTTACCTCACACGCAAGACCGCCGACTTCCGCCGCAGTGTGTTTGAGTTGCTGCTCAACCGATCGGACAAACTCGTGGTCGGCAGCATTGACCGCTTGCTCGCCGCGGGTGATGCGAACCGTCGCGGGGCGGGCATCGAACTGGCTCGCCGCATGATCAACGCCGAGCGCATGGCCGAACCGATTCGCGAGCGGTTGCGTGACTACCGCGAGGAGAAGGGCAAGCGTCTCACGACTGCCGAGGCCGATGCGATCGAGATCGTGCTGAATCCCGCGAGTCGACCACCGACCCTCGCGGATGGTCTGGGCCTGTACGACCCGGAGGAACGCACCCCTGTCGTCGAACCGAAAAAGCGAAACGTGAAGTTCAGCACCCCCGCTGCGATCGCGTTGCTGAAAGAGCTTGACGACCTGATCCACGAACACCGCGACAAGACGTTCGTGACAAAGGGCGACGATGACGAGAAGCCGGAAGAGAAGGTGCTCGGGTCGATCAACTATTCGTGGGAGTTCCCCAGCCCGAACGTCAAACTCACGGCCGAGCAAGACCGCAAAAACCTGCCGCTGCTCGAAATCTGGGAAGCGTGGTGGCAGAACCGTTCGGCACGCACCCGCGACGCCGACGGCTTCGAGTTGCTGCGGGCGGTCTTTATGCCGAAGTACGAGGTCCGCGAAGGCGAAGACAACAACGATGACGACGACGACGATGACGACGATAACCAGTCGCCTGCTGCCGTGGCATTCCGAAAGGCTCGCAATCAGGTGTTGCCCAAGCCGGTGCCCCTGCGATACGACGACCTCATCGGGTCGTTGTTACAGTGGTTTGAAAAACTGTATCCCCCGGTTGGCGTGTCTGAGTTTCTGCTGAACGCAGCCGAGACGGCACTGGCACACGTTCCGCCGATCGTCGTCGAGCAGACGGAAAAGGCACGTCCCGAAGACGAGGAAGACGACAATGAGGACGACGATGAGGAATTCGATTACGAAACTCGGGAGTGGCGAGACGAGGACGCCTTCACGGACTGGCTTCAACGGGCAAACAGCACTTCGGGAGCCGCCGATTGGACACCCGAACATTCCACGCGGTTGTTCAAGCTGTCCCGCTGGCTCGATGAACCGACGATGGGCCGCGTGCGCAAACGGCCGGCGTTGCAGGTCATCCTCGCGGCATACAAGAACGGAGCCGCGACGCTCGCCGACATCTACGATCACGTGATCGGGCCGCGAGAAACCCACAGTTGGGGAGCGTCGTTCGATTCGCTGGAGTCCCTCACTTCACCGTCGGCCGCGAAAGACTTCCCGCTGATGTTCGAGCGGCCAGAGCTGCGTGGCATTGTCGAGGGAATCGTCGCTCGCATCATCGAATCGGAACTGACCCGGGGTGAAACGCCAACACCGCTGACGCCCGCCGCGAACGACATCAAGCAGGTTCACGGCATGGCGACGCTCTTCAAGCTCATCGCCGCGCTGGGCAATCACGGGTATGGCAAGAATTCTCGCTACTCACCGAGCCAGAACAAGCCGGCCGTGCTGACGCAGTTGATCCGCCACTGTATTCCGAGTGAGAGCGACACGCCTGCCGCGTTCACAGCGGCCGTCAAGGCTGCCGTTGCCGAGGGATTGTTCCCGATTGAACGCATCGCCGAGTTGGGGCTGGTGAA
Source organism: Planctomycetota bacterium (assembly GCA_021413735.1). GTDB lineage: Bacteria > Planctomycetota > Planctomycetia > Gemmatales > Gemmataceae > Gemmata. Next base: position 24,859 of record JAIOPV010000056.1, on the reverse strand, counting down.
TCCCCGCTGGGTCACTCACGTGAGTGAGGCGATCGGCTGGCCGGGCTACGACGAGGCGGTTTACTGGTTCATCGCTCACGTCGGAAGCTCCCTGGAAGAACTCAGCAATGAGGAAGACGACGATGATGACGATGATGACGACACGGAATCGAAGGAAGAGAAGCCAGAGAATCCGTGGCGTGCGATCGTGAAGGCCCGAACGAACCTCACGAGCGAGCAGCTCAGCGACGGGCTGATCGACGTGGCGTGGTTCAACAAGGCGTACGCGGCAGTGGCCGATCACAAACGCTGGGAGGCGATCGAGGCGGCTGCGAAATTCCTGGGCTACGGACAGGAACACAAGAAGGCGATGCGGCTCGCGGACGTGCTCCTCGGCAAGACGAAGAAGAAGGACTTGGTCGATAACATCCGCAAGAAATTCCTCAAGGAATCGGTGCGACTGCTCGGGCTGCTGCCGCTGCCGACTGAGGCTGCGAAGCGACAGGAAGAACTGATCGACCGCTACAAGGTGCTGAAGGAATATGAACGTTACGCGAGCCGGTTGAGTTCTCTGTCGAAAGAGCCAGCGATGCAGGCGGCTCGCCTCGGGATGGAGAATCTCGCGGTCACGGCAGGTTATCCCGATCCGGTTCGGCTTGAGTGGGCTGTCACTGCCAGCGACGTGGCTGATCTCGCGGCGGGAGCGGCGAAAGTCTCGGTTGGCCCGGTGAGCGTTTCACTGGCGTTGACGGAGCAGGGCGAGCCGGAAATCACGCAGACGAAGGCCGGCAACCCGCTGCTGAAACTGCCGCCGGACGTGAAGAAGAACCCGAAGGTCGCGGCAATGCTCGATCGGAAGAAGGCACTCGCCCGCACGGTGACGCACAGCAAGCGTTCGCTCGAACAGGCGATGTGCGCGAGCAGTCGCTTCACGGGGGAGGAACTGAAGTCGCTCATGGCTCACCCGCTGGTGCGGCCACTGCTCGAACGCCTCGTGCTGAAGTCGGCGGCCGTCATGGGCTACCCGACGAAGGCCGGCACGACGCTGAAATCTCACGACGGCAAGTCCACCGCGATCAAGGCGACGGATGAATGGACGATCGCGCACCCGCTCGATTTCGTGGCGAGCAAGGACTGGTCGGAGTGGCAGGCCGAGTGCTTCCGCGTCGAGCGAGTGCAGCCGTTCAAGCAGGTCTTCCGCGAGGTGTATGTGCCGACTGCGGCGGAGCTGGAAGATATCGATCGGTCGCGCCGTTACTCCGGTCAGCAGGTGAACGAACGCCAGGGGAACGCTCTCTTCGCGACTCGTGGCTGGTCCACCCGCGAGGGGATCGACAAGCTGTTCCGCGACGCGAAGCTCATGGTGGAAGTGTCGTTCGATCACGGCTACACTACGCCGGCTGACGCCGCTTCTCCCGCCGTCAGTGACGTGATCTTCCGCAAGCGCGACGACTGGAAGCCGCTCAAGCTGACCGAAGTTCCGCCGGTGATCTTCAGCGAGGTCATGCGAGACCTGGACCTCGTGGTGAGCGTGGCACACGTCGGCGGTGTGGACCCCGAAGCAACGCAATCGACAACCGAGATGCGAGCGGCGCTGCTCGAGACGACGTGCAGTTTGCTGAAGCTGCCCAACGTGAAGATCGAGGGGCGGCACGTGCTGATTCAGGGCGAGTACGGCAAGTATTCGGTTCACCTCGGGAGTGCCGTGGTTCACAAGCAACCCGGCGGCTCGCTGTGTGTGGTGCCGGTGAATGCTCAACATCGCGGGCGGCTGTTCCTGCCGTTCGCGGACGACGATCCCCGCACCGCTGAGGTCGTGTCGAAGGTTCTCCTGCTCGCCCGCGACAAGGAGATCCAGGACCCGACGATTCTTCAGCAGATCGTCGCGAAGTGACGCCGACAGTCCGCCGGGAGGCGACCGTGTAGCCTCCCGAACTCTGAGTACAACTCTCCGAAAATCGGGAGACGAGCAGTGGTTCACGCGGCTCACTTCCGACGACGCCCGACACCGTTTCGACGCAGTCTGCAAATCATGTCGCAATCGCAGTCCCTGAGCGACGAAGAGAATGCTCGCTGCGCTGTTTTCTTTTCGCAATCGCCTCGGGTATCATCCAGAGATTGCCTCTCTGCACATTTCACGGGTGCCCCATGACCACAACCGCTATTCTGTGCGTGATCCTTGCCGCGGCTCCCACGGCTCCAATACCCAAAGAGCGGACCGACGCCGAAAAGCTCGTCGGCAAGTGGAAACTCGTCAAGAGTAGCAACCAGACCGATGGCGAGGTCGTTGATCTGGTGCTGGAACTGACAGCGAGCGGAAAGATGTTCGTTCGCCAAACCTCGAATGGCGTCACGAGCATCTATGAAGGCGAATACAAACTCGACAAGAAGGAATTGCCGTACACGCTGAAGTTGCCGGGCGGTCTTGAGAAGAAGGAAACGCTCAAGATCAAGAAGCTCACGGAACTCGAACTACATGTCGTTGATCCCGACGATATCCAAGAAGACTTCGAGCGGGTGAAGCCCGAAAAGAAAGACGAATAGTAATACTCGGTCGATCCTTCAATCTCTCACGAGGCTCCCATGCCCAATCGCCGCACTGTCCTGAAAGGGGTCGCAATGGCCGCCACCGTCGCAACCGGGGGCATTCACGCACCGCTCATCCAGGCCGCAACCGCCGCCGAAAATCCAAAGCTCAAGGGGCGAGTCAAACAGTCCGTCGTGTTCTGGTGTTTCAACGCTCGCGGTGATAAGTGGTCGGCCGAGAAGACCTGCGAGGTGACAGTCGAACTCGGGTGCCCATCGGTCGAAATCATCGGGCCTGAACACTGGCCAACGCTGAAGAAGCACGGGCTCATCTGTGCCATCGCTCCGAACGGAATGCCCGGAGCGCCGTTCATGCGGGGCTTCAACAACACTCAGTTCCACGCCGAGAATCTCGAACGCACTGGCAAGATGATCGACGCTTGCGCCGAGGCCAAGTTCCCCAGCGTCATCTCGTTCGTCGGGTACAAATGGACCAATCCTGAGGATCCCAAATCCGCAGCGATCACGAACGACGATGCATTTGCCAACTGCGTGAAGGGCTTCAAGGAACTCGCCAAGCACGCCGAGAAAAAGGGCGTTACGGTGTGCGTCGAGCATCTGAACACGCGCGACAGTTCCGACCCCATGAAGGGCCACCCCGGTTATCAGGGCGACGACCTGGACTTTGTGGCTTCGATCATTCGCAAAGTTGGTTCGCCGCGAATCAAACTGCTGTTCGACATCTACCACGTTCAACTCATGCACGGCGACATCATCCGTCGGATTGAGCAGAACAAGGACATCATCGGGCACATACACACTGCGGGCGTTCCGGGTCGTGGCGAACTCGACGAGAACCAGGAGGTGAATTACCCCGCTGTCATCAAGAAGCTCCTCGACGTCGGTTACACCGGTTACGTCGGTCAGGAATTTATTCCGACGCGTGATCCGCTTGTGGGGTTGAAGCAGGCGGTGAAATTGTGCGACGTGTGATGCAATAGCGCAGGCGACTCGACGGCGAGCCGCCTGCGTTCCACAGACGAAAGACAACACCTCATTCCGCTACCATCTCTTACGCACTTCGTTATACCTCTTCGGCTGGATCCCTACCAAGTGATCTTGTCTAGCTTCACCGCCCACGCTATTCCCCCGCAGCAGGTCGAGAAGGCCGGCAACTTCCGGCGGAGGCGGAGCATGGGAAGGTCACTCTGGGTTGGAATCGGCGCGATCAGCATAGCGATTGCTGGCTTGGCAGCTTTCGCGATCAAAGCCCCTGCGCAGTCCGAACCCGAGATGCTTCCGCCATCGGTCCGGACAACCACGAACCCGCCCGAACTTCAGTTGCCGCCTCCGCCACGTTCCCAAGACGACGATGACGACGTGCAGCCAGCTCAGTTCACCACGCCGGGTGTTCCAGTGGCAGGCAGTAGCGGCAGCGTTCAGCCAGTGCGGTCTGCGTTAGCCGATCCGCCGTCGCCAGTTGTGCGAATTCAGGTTCGCGTTCCCGCACACACACCGCCCGGCGACGACATCAAGTACATCATCACCGTGCAGAACACTTCGACTGCTGAAGCTCACAGCGTCACGGTTCGCAATCCGTTGCCGGAGGCGATCGAAGCAGCGGTGAAGGCCGAGCCCGAGTGGAACAAGGTGCAACCAAACCCGAAAGAACTCGTCTGGTCGTTCGGCACACTCGCTCCGGGGAAGTCGAAGGTCATCGAGTTGACGTTGCGGCCCAAGAAAGAAGCGACCGAGGTCAAGAACCTCGCTTACGTGCGGTTCGAGCATGGCGAAGCAGTGACCACGAAGATTCACAAGCCGGCCGTGCGGGTCACGAAGGTAGCGCCAAAGCAGACCGTGCAGGATGAGACGTACACCGTTCGCGTGGCTGTGGATAACACCGGAAAAGTAGCCGCTGAGAACATTCGCCTTGCTGAGAACGTGCCTGCGTCCGCGGAAGTCGAACCGATCACGAAGGGCGCGAAGAAGACGCAGCAACCCGAAGGGCAGCAGTGGGTGTGGGAGATCCCGAAGTTGATGCCCGGCGAGCGGAGGATTTTCGAGTATCGTGTCACCCCGCGTGAAGCGAAAGACGTTTTCGCACTGACGAGTTTGTCGGCCGGCAAGGGCGTGACAGACCGTGCCGAGGCGCGAACGCTTGTGCTTGTGCCTGGTCTGACGGTGAAGTTGGTTGGCCCGACGGCGAACGCTCCGGTGGCTCCCGGCGAGGCCGCGAAGTACGAGATCACCGTGCGGAACACGGGCACGTTGCCGAGTACGAATGTTCGCGTGACGGGGACGCTTCCCGCGGATTGCAAACCAACCATGAAGACCGAAGGTGGGCAGCTTTACCGCGACGCCATTCAGTGGGTCGTTCCGCGTCTTGAGCCAGGCGAAGCTCAGACCTTTCGGTTTGCGGTGAAAGCAACAACGACGGGTCGGCGTGTGGTGGTTGCGTCGATCGCGGATGCGCGTGGTCAGCGAGCCGCGGATGAGCTGGCGACAGTGTTCCAGGGAACAGCATCGCTGTCGTGGGAGACGGAGCCAAAGCCAGTGTCGCTGGCGGTGGGACGGCAGGGCACGTTCACAGTGAAAGTGCGAAACGGCGGTGGCGAAGTGGCTCGGAACGTGAAGGTGGAGGTTGATTTGCCGGATGCGGTGAACTTGGTGCAGGTGACGCCGAACGTGTCGCCGAAGGGCGGCAAGTTGGTGTTCGGTCCGGAGTCGATCGCGGCTTACGGCGACGCGACGTACACGATCACGTATGAGGCGAAGCAATCGACGCAGGCATGGTTCAAGTTGAAGATGACGGCCGATTGCCTGGGCGAGCGTCCGCTAGCGACCGAAAAGATGGTCGACATCACCGGCGGCGGGAAGTGACATCTTGAGCGTCGGGGCGTGAGCACGACGGTTGAGTTCTACGATTCAGTCGCATTTCGCAGAATACCGTCGGGCTCACGCCCTGACGCTCACAAAAATCGACAGTAACCACATTTACAATTCGCTGGCGAACCGGGCGTTCTGCCGCGAATCTCGTTGAGCGTCATCACTTCCGCGGTTACATTTCGTGTATCCCACCAGAACAGACCTTCTCGCATTCCAGTAGGAAACCTCTCCATGCGTTTGACACTCTGGGCCAGCGCCATCGTTATAGCTGGCCTCGCTACAGCATACTTCATGCGTCCGAGCGCTGAAACGGTAGCGGCTGAGGACAAGCAGCCGGTTCGCAAAGACTTCGGCCTCGAAAAGCGGGAACTGTGGACGACTTCCAAGGTGAAGGGTTCACCAGAACCGCCCGATCCGTACACCGTGTCGCGGACATACCCGAAGCTGAAGTTCTTCGAGGCGCTCGAACTGTGCCCCGTGCCCGGAAAGAAGGCATGGGTCGTAGCCGAGCGGCCCGGCAAGATCATTTGGTTCGACGCTGACCCCGCGAAGGCCGAACCCAAGGTGATGCTCGACGTGAAGCACACCGTCTACGGTGCCGTGCTGCACCCGAAGTTCCAAGAGAACGGCTTCATCTACCTGTCGGAGATGCCCGACGGGAAAACTGAAACGCTCGATGGAACGCGGGTCGTGCGGTACACGGTTGACCGTGCCAAGATGACGGCAGAAGTGGACAGCGCGAAAGTGATCTTCGTGTGGCCGAACGGCGGTCACAATGGCGGCTGTTTGCGGTTCGGCCCCGACGGCATGTTGTACATCTCGACCGGTGACGGCAGCGGTATCGCAGACGGTCTGCAAACGGGTCAGGATCTCGGAACGGTGTTGGGCAAGATTCTCCGCATCGACGTGGACTCCGCTGCGGCTGACAAGAAGTACACGATCCCCGAAGATAACCCGTTCGTGAAGACGAAAGGGGCACGCGGCGAAATCTGGGCTTATGGTATTCGTCAGAGCTGGAAGATCAGCTTCGACACCGCGACCGGGCAACTGTGGGCGGGCGAAGTTGGTCAGGACTTGTGGGAGATGGTGAACCTCGTCGAGAAGGGCGGCAACTACGGCTGGAGCGTGAAGGAAGGCGATCACCCGTTCCGTCCGGAACGCAAAACAGGCCCGTCGCCGATCCTGAAGCCGATCGTTGAACACAACCACTCGGAGTTCCGTTCGGTGACGGGCGGTTTCGTGTATCACGGCAAGAAGCACCCCGAGTTGAACGGTGCGTACATCTACGGCGACTACGACACCGGTCGCGTGTGGATGCTGCGTTACGACGCCAAGGCGAAGAAGGTGACCGAACACAAGGAGCTCGCCAAGACACGCCTTCGCATCGTGGCATGGGCCCAGGATTCGGACGGCGAAGTGTACGCTCTCAACTTCATCGACGGCGGCATTTACGAACTCGCTCCTCCTGCTCCAGTTGCGAAGAATCAGCCGGACTTCCCTCGCAAGCTCAGCGAAACAGGGCTGTTCGCAGACACGGCGAAGCTGCTCCCCGAGAAGGGCCTCATTCCGTATTCGGTGAACTCGGAACTGTGGTCGGACGGCGCGACCAAGGAGAGGTACATCGCGATTCCCGGTGACGCGAAGATCGAGTTCGAAACAGTAACGTATCCGCAGCCGGCTCCGGGTTCGGTTCCAGGCTGGCGCTTCCCGGACGGCACCGTGATGGTGAAGACCTTCTCGCTCGAAACGGAGCCAGGCAAGAAGCGTCGCCTCGAAACTCGCTTGCTGGTCGCGTCGAACGTGGGCGGCACCGAGGAGTACGGCGACCAGGTTTGGAGCGGCTACACCTACCTCTGGAACGACGCACAAACCGACGCGGAACTCGCCGACATCAAGGGCGTGGACCGCGAATTCACCCTGAAGACGGCGACCGGCGAGAAGAAGCAGAACTGGCACTTCCCGAGCCGAGCGGAATGCACCATGTGCCACACGGCCACAGCGAAGTATGCCCTCGGCGTGAACACGGCGCAGATGAACCGCGACCACAATTACAGCGGTGTTGTCGCGAACCAGCTGGCCACGTTCGAGCACATCGGGCTGTTTGACAAGAAGCTGCCGGCCAAGCCGGAGAAGCTCGAAAAGATCGCCGACTACCGCGACACGAAGGCCGACCTCGAATCGCGAGCCCGTGCATACCTGTTCGCCAATTGCAGTCACTGCCATCGCAAGTGGGGCGGCGGCAACGCCGAGTTCCAACTGCTCACGACACTGCCTGTGAAGGAACTCGGTCTGCTTGATGTGAAGCCGCAGCAGGGCACGTTCGACCTGAAAGACCCGAAGCTGCTCGTGCCCGGCGAACCCGAACGGTCGATGATCGCCCACCGAATGACGCGGCTCGGATTGGGTCGCATGCCGCACATCGCGTCGAACGTGGTCGATGAGCCCGCCGTGAAGTTGATCCATGATTGGATCAAAGCGATGAAGTAATGCCCGCTGCGAGGCCGCCCCGATGGGGCGGCCGCTTAACCTCCCACCCCACCCCCATTCCCACCTCAACGGAGTCTACCCGTGCGACTCGCTGCCATTCTCTCCACACTCTTATTCGCGTCGGTCGCATCTGCGGCTGATCCGGTGATTCTCTCTGCTAAAAGCGGTCCGTGGTCCGAGCCCGGAACCTGGACTGGCAACAAAGTTCCCGCGACCGGTGCCCGCGTGCTGATCCGCGACGGGCACCGCATCCTGTACGACACCAAATCCGATGCCGTCATCCGTGCCATCAATGTCGCGGGCTCGCTGGTCTTCGCTACGGACACCGACACCGTGCTGAACGTCGGCCTCATCAAGATTCAAGCTGGCGACGAGTTCAGCGAAGACGGCTTCGACTGCGAAGGCCACGCTGCCAAGTCCGACCCAACGAAGCCACTGCCCGAGTTGATCGTCGGCACGTCGGAGAAGCCGATCGCGGCGGGCAAGTCGGCCGTGATTCGCCTGCATTTCGTCGAAGGCATGGACAAGGAGAAGTGTCCGGCGATTGTCGCGTGCGGCGGCAGGCTCGACCTGCACGGCCAGCCGATGAGCCGCACCTGGGTGAAGCTCGGCGCGACCACCAAGGCCGGTGACACCGCAGTGTCACTCGCTGAACCCGTGACCGGCTGGAAGGTCGGTGACCGCGTCATTCTCACAGCCACTCGCACGCACGGCACCGCGAAGGACGAATCCAGCACCGAAGAACGCACGATCGCCACCATCGACGGCGACAAGCTCACATTGAACGAAGCACTCAAGATGCCGCACACCGCCGACGGCGACTACCGCGGCGAGGTCGCGAACCTGTCGCGGAACGTGGTGGTTGAGTCGGCGAACCCGGAAGGCATTCGCGGCCACACGATGTACCACAAGAACAGCGCGGGCTCGCTCTCTTACTCCGAGTTCCGCCACCTCGGCAAGAAGGACGTGCTCGGCAAGTACGCGATTCACTTTCATCTTTGTCGCGACACCATGCGGGGCAGTTTCGTCGTCGGGAACTCGATCTGGGATAGCCACAATCGCTGGGTCACGGTTCACGGCACCGACTATCTCGTGGTTCGCGACAACGTCGGCTACAAGAGCATCGGTCACGGCTTCTTCCTCGAAGACGGCACCGAAGTTTACACCGTCATCGACCGCAACCTCGCGGTGGGTGCCCAGCACGGCAAACGCCTGCCGAAGCAAGTGCTGCCGTTCGACGGCAACGAAGGTGCGGGCTTCTGGTGGACGTGCAGCCTGAACAGCTTTACGCGGAACGTCGCGGCCGAGTGCGGTAACTACGGCTTCCGCTACGAAGCCACGCCAAGTAGCTCGCTGAAGCTGAACTTCTCGATTCGCCAACCCGACGGTAGCCGCAAGGAAATCGACCCGCGAACGCTGCCGTTCGTGCGGTTCGAGGACAACGAAGTTCACAGCAGTCATGGCCTCTACGGCGTGAACCTCGGCGAAGGCGTGAACCGCGTCGGGCCAGATTCGTCGCACCCGTTCGTCGTCAAGAACCTGCGAATCTGGGACGTGCATTACGGCTTCCGCCCGCAGGTGCCGAACCTGCACGTCGAGAACCTGAATATCCACAAGGTCGGGTATGGCGTGTACCACCCCAACTTCGACGGCCACTACTACAAGAACGTGCTCATCAGCCAGACGAACACGGAACCGTTCAACCGCGGCCACGACGACCTGAGCGTGCAATACGGCCCGCTCGTGGTCGATGGCCTCACGTTCGACGGTTGCCGGTCCGGTGGGATGCCGTTGATTCAGATTTCGGACGACAACCCGACCGGCACCGCGGTCACGCACATGCGGAACGTGAAGACCGTGAACTGGGCCGACACCACGAAACAGAAGGCGATCGCGAACCTCGGTGGTGGCCCGCGACCGACACCGAAGTTCGAGAAGGGCGTGCCGATTTACTTCCACGATTGGTTCGGTGCTGGCCGCACGGCGATGGTGGTGAGCATGAAGTCGGGCGAGTTCAAGGCGGACCCTGCGAAGTTCCGTGAAGAGGCACCTCTGACGGGCAACGAGTCTCGCGTCGCGGAGGTGAAGGAGGTTGCGTTCCCGAAAGCTCCCGAAGCGGTCGATGATCTGCCGCCAGCGACGGTCATCACGAGTGCGATTCGCAAGGATGGCAAGCTGACTGTTCGCGGCACCTGCATCGACAACGGCACCGTGAAGACGGTGACGGTTAATGGCAAGGAAGCGAAGTCGGTTGGCAGCAACTTCACGGAATGGGAGATTGTGCTGGAAGACGTGGCACGGCTTGAAGCGAAGGCCGAAGACGCTGCCGGCAATGTCGAGAAGACGCCCGCCGTGGTGACCGTGAAGTGACCGTGAAGCGGTCGCCCCAGCGGGGCGACATGCGAATCCCTTTCTTGAATCTGCACGAGCCCGGCGTACATGCCGGGCTACTTTCTCGGAGCCTTCTCATGTCTCGCATACTCATCGCGGTTAGTCTCTTCGCCACCGCCACGCTAGGCTTCGCCGCGGAAGACCTCACCGTTCTGAAACCCGGCCCCAAGGACACTCCACCCCGAAAGCTCCTGCACACGCAGCTCCTCGCGGAGTGTCAGAAGCACTTCGACGCCCGCAACGCCGAGGTCGAGAAACTCAAGACGCCTGCCGACATCGCAGCACGACAAACAGCACTCAAGGCGAAGTTCATCCAAGCCATTGGCGGCTTCCCTGAAAAGACGCCTCTGAATGCGAAGGTTGTCGGCACGCTGAAACGCGACGGCTATCGCATCGAAAAGGTGATCTACGAGAGCCAGCCCGAGCATCACGTCACGGCGAATCTGTACATCCCGGAGGGCAAAGGACCGTTTCCCGGCGTCATCATGCCGATCGGTCACAGCAGCAATGGGAAGGCTGCCGAGTACATGCAACGCGGCGCACTGCTGCTCGTGAAGAACGGGTTCGTCGCGCTCGTGTACGACCCCATCGGGCAGGGCGAACGCAGTCAACTCCTCGACAAACTCGGCAACCCGGCGATCAAGGGCACGACCAGCGAACACACGATGGTTGGCGTCGGGGCGATTCTCGTGGGCCGCGGCACGGCGAGTTACCGCATCTGGGACGGTATTCGCTCCATCGACTATCTCGTGTCGCGTCCGGAAGTTGACGCGAAGAAGATCGGCTGCACGGGTTGTTCTGGCGGCGGCACGCTCACGTCGTACCTGATGGCCCTCGACGATCGCATCGAGGCGGCAGCGCCGTCGTGCTACATCACGAGCCTCGAACGGCTGTTCGCCACGCTCGGGCCGCAGGACGCGGAACAGAACATCACGGGGCAGGTCGCGCTCGGCATCGACCACGCCGACTACATCTTCATGCGAGCGCCGAAGCCGACGCTGCTGCTCGCAAGCACGCGAGACTTCTTCGACATTCAGGGAACGTGGGATAGCTTCCGCGAGGCGAAGCGAGTCTACACAAAACTCGGCTTGCCTGAGCGGGTCGAGTTGATCGAGGCCGACGCGACACACGGCTACCCGAAGTCGCACCGCGAGGCGATGGCACGTTTCTTCTCGCGATTCCTGAAGGGCGAGGACAAGGTGATCGTGGAGGCCGACTGCCCGATCGAGAAGGACGCCGACCTGCTCTGCACCCGTAGCGGGCAGGTGCTGGAAGACCTGAAGGGCCGCTCGGTCTTCGATCTGAACGCGACCCTGGCGGATGAGTTCGCCAAGAAGCGAGCCGCGGAGAAGCTGAAGCCGGATGCGTTCCGCAAGGAGGTAGAACGCCTGATCGGTCTGGGTGAGTTAGGTGACGTGCCACCCGCTGGCGTGACGTTCACTGCGAATGACGACATCGTGCGACCGGGGTACCTGATGCTCAAAACGAAGATGCTTGTCCCTGGGTCCAATGTGCCCGTGGTGGTTTTGGGATTCATCGGTAATGATCGGCCAGATCCGGTCACGTTCTACCTGCATGAAGCCGGAAAGGATGCCGATGCTGCGCCTGGTGGAGCGATCGAAAAGCTCGCGAAGTCCGGGAAGTGGGTAATGGCCCTGGATGTTCGCGGGCGGGGTGAGACGGCTCCAGCGGTCGCAAAGGACGGCAAGACGTCGACGTTCGGTGTCGAGTTCAAGGAATCGTTTCTGTCGTTGCATCTGGGCAAACCGTTACTCGGCCAGCAGACGCACGATCTCATGTGGGCGATGGGGCCGCGCCGCCCGAAAGCCGCGTTTGTGGAGTTGGTCGCAGTCGGCTCGTCAGCGCTGGTGGCGTTGCACGCTGCGGTCCTCCACGACGGTGTGAAGTCCGTCACGATCGACGGCGGTCTCGTCTCGTGGGACAGCGTTCTCCGCACGCCGATCAGCCACAACCAACTCGCAAACGTGGTGCCGGGGGCGTTGAAGCTGTACGACCTGCCCGATCTCGCGGCGGCCATCGCTCCGCGACCGCTGACGATCCGCAATCCCGTCGATGCTGCTGGAAAGCCGCTCACGAAGGAAGCGGCCGAGGAAGCGTACAAGGGCGTGCGAGCCGCCTACAAGGACGCGAAGGCTGCCGACAAGTTCATCCTCGAAGTGGCCAAGTGAGTCACGCCAGCACGGGCTCGATCACTTCGCCGTGAACGTCGGTGAGGCGACGCTTCGTGCCGTCGTGCAGCACCGACAGCTTCGTGTGGTCGATGCCCATCAGATGCAGAATCGTGGCGTGCAGGTCGTAGCAATACACCTTCCCCTCAGCCGTGCGCCAACTCCACGGATCGCTCGCACCGTGGGCCACGCCCGGTTTCACGCCAGCCCCCGCAAGCCACGCAATCGATGTGCCTTGGTTGTGGTCGCGGCCCGTCGCCCCTTGCGTGAACGGTTGCCGACCGAACTCCGTGCTGAACACGACAAGTGTATCCTTCAGCATTCCGCGGTCGTGCAGGTCTTGCAGCAGCGCCGCGGTTGGCTGATCCACCGACCGGGCAATCGGCGGCAACTCCTTGATGATGTCGGTGTGGTTGTCCCAGTTGTTCGACGGCCCCCCAGCCCCGCTCCACACTTGCACGAACCGCGTGCCACGTTCGAGCAGTCGTCGCGCCAGCAGGCAGCGCTTGCCGAAGTCTTCGGTAGCCTTGTCGTCGAGCCCGTAAGCCTTGCGGGTCGCCGCCGTTTCCTTCGTGAGATCGAGGGCTTCCGGGGCGTGCTGCTGCATCTTCGCCGCGAGTTCGTAACTCTCGATGCGAGCGTCGAGGCGAGTGTCGGCTGGTCGCGTCTTGGCGTGTTCGCGGTTTACTTTGCCCAGCAATTCCAGTGCGTCCTTGTCGGCGTCGGCAGTAACGAACTTTTCCTTCGGCGACGGCACCAGATCGGGGATCGGTGGATTGCCGCCCGCGTTCAGTATGGTTCCGGCGTGCGCGACGGGCAGAAACCCTGACCCGAAGTTGCCCTTCTGGTTGTACGGCAGGCCGCGGGCGTCGGGCAGCACCACGAACGTCGGCAGGTTGTCGGTGAGGCGACCGAGGCCGTACGAGAGCCACGCCCCCATGCTAGGGAAGCCAGGCAGGATGAAGCCGGTGTTCATCATGTAGCTAGCCGGGCCGTGAACATTCGTCTTCGACGCGACGGCCATGAGGAACGCCATGCGATCGACCTGCGTGGCGATGTGCGGGAACACCGACGTGACCCAGCGACCGCACTGGCCGTGCTGTTCGAACGCGAACGGACTCTTCATGAGGTTGCCGGGCGTGCTGGTGACGCCTTCGACCTTCTCGAGCGTGTCGGGCTTGAACGGCTTGCCGTGTCCCTTTTCGAGCTCGGGCTTGTAGTCGAACGTGTCGGGCTGACTGACGCCGCCATTCATGAAGAGCTGCACGACCCGCTTGACCTTGGCCATGTGGTGCAGGCCGCCGTTGAACTCAGGTCGTGGCTTGGGGATGTCCGGAAGGTCGCCGGCTTCGGCGAGAAGCTGCGTGAGTGCGATGCCGCCGAGCCCGCCGCCCGCGTGCCAGAGGAATTGGCGTCGTGATTGCGTCGTCATGGTGAAACCCCAAAGCGGTGAGCGTCTTTGTAGCCGCGGATGCGGCGACGGATGGTAGCCAGGGGTGGAGCGAAGCGCAACCCCTGGTCCGGTCGCCAATGAAGATCGAAGCCCCGGAGGGGCGCTGGCACCTTCGCGGTGCGTGGTGTCCGTCGCCCCTCCGGGGCTGCATCCTTTTGAGGCGTCGGGACCAGGGGTTCCGCTCGCTTCGCTCGCTCACCCCTGGCTACCATCCAACGTCCCTCCGGGACTCAAGACACCATTCACTCTTTGCCGAGAACCAGATCGAGAGCCCAACAGCCGCGAACGTGCGTGGCACCTGTGTCGCGAAGGTGGTTCAGGATGTCGTCGTTGTCGCAGCCCGCGTCTTGCAACGCATCCGCGAGAATCGGCATCCGGTCGAACGCTTTCTCGTCGTAGACGCCGGTCGCCAGCAACCGCACATCACTCGTGAGCCACGCCGGATCGACAGTCACGGGCCGAAACGGATTGCCGAAGACTTCGCGGATGAGCGGCACATAGGCATCCTGTTCCGCCTTGCGAATCGCTTGGCCTTCCGGAGTGAAGATAATGTCGTCCGCACCGCAACTCGCCATTGGTCCGTACTTGTTCACCCCGTTGGCTGGCCCGATGGGATGCCCGTCACGATAGGCAAGGCAACATACAGTTTCCCAGCATGTCCCCGTCCAGTTTCCTTCAGTTCCTTTTCGAATTGCTCTCGCTGCTTTGCGGTATTCGCGATCAGCCTCATTGCTGTCAGCAACTTTCTCGGCGAGATCAACTACTCTCCTCAACAACGGGTCAGTGATCCGATGCCAAATCCTGCGGCAGCACGCGACACCAAAGAGTAACGGCTTCCGTCGTTGTGTGACTCGGGGTTGGAGCAAGTAAAGCATGTCGCCGGAATCCGTTGACGATTGCCAGTCCGCTTCCGTCTCAATTTCCTTCTTCTTCGGTGATGCGTAATCGGCAGGAACTCCACCGAAAATCCGAGCAAGAAGTTCTTCCTGCTTTTGGTCCGGCTTCGGTTGGTCTGTGTGACTCATGCTCGGTTGCCTCCGGTCAGTCCGCGAAGAGGAATTCGTTCGTGTTGAACAGCACGCGGCAGAGGTTCGCCATGCCGTGCTTGTCCGCATACGCCGCGAACAACTTCGCCTCCTCCGGCGTCGGCGCACGACCCCACACCAACCGGCAACCATACTCGATCTGCTTCGACTGCTCCGGCGACTGCTTTGCCACGCGTGCCGCCATCGCCTTCGCGTGGACCAGCACGAACTCGTTGTTCAACAACGCCAACGCCTGCGGTGCCGTCACGGACTCCGTTCGCTTCGGCGTCAGCGTTGAAGCGTCTGCACCGTCGAGGCACGACACCAGCGGGTCTGGCAGCGTGCGGAACACAAACCGATACACACTGCGACGGTGACCCTGCGGGCGGTCCCAGTCGAACTTGCCGTAATCGACCAGCGGCGTGACGTGAATGCCGGGTTTCATGTCGAACTGCCGATCCGATGGACCGCCTGCCGTGCGGTCGAGGCGATCACTCACGACCAGCAGCGAATCGCGAACCTGCTCCGCGTCCAGGCGAACGCGGTTCTGTCGCCAGAGCAGTTTGTTGTCCTCGTCGGCCTTCGCAGCCTCCTGCCTCGAGGTCGAAACCTGCTTGTAAGTGGCACTCGTCACGATCAGGCGATGGAGCGATTTCAGACTGCCCGACGCGGTTGGGGAAGGGGTAGCGTCTGAAGAACCTAACCCCCCAACCCCCTTCCCTAAGAAGGAAGGGGGAGCCGGATTTAGCCCCCTCTCCCCTTGGGGGAGGGGGTTGGGGGAGGGGTTCTTCAACTCGGCCGCGAGCCAGTCGAGCAGTTCGGGGTGCGTCGGTGCGCCGCCCATCTTGCCGAAGTCGTTCGGCGTGCTCACCAACCCCGACCCGAAGTGCCACTGCCAGACACGATTCGCCATCACTCGCCACGTCAGCGGGTTGTCGGTCGAAGACAGCCACTTTGCCAACGCCGCACGGCGGTCGCCTTCCGTGTGCGTCTTGGGCAGCGAAAACTCGCCCGAGAACTTCGGCATGCACGCGAGCGCCCCCGCTTCCACCACTTCGCCAGGCTTGCGGATGTCGCCACGCTTCAGCATGCGAACTTCCCGCGGCCCCATGCTTGGCTTGTGCGAACCATCAGGCTTGAAGTTCGGAGCCGCTGCGTAGACCATCGCGGCAGCAGGCAACGCCGCGAGTTCGGCTGTGGTTTGCTCCCGCAGAACGTGCTTCGCCAACTCGGTTTGCTGGGTGGCCGTGCGTTTGTCGGCTGGCGTGGCGAGAATCGTGCGAAGGGCAGGGGGCACCGCAGAAGTCTTGATCGGCACCGCCGCTGACGTGAGCGATAGCCGGAACTTGCCGATGAGGTGGCCGCCACCGTGGAGTTGATCCAGCTTGATGACGAGTTCCGTTTCGCCGTCATTGCCCACAGCTTCGGTTAGCTCGTAGACCGCCTCGTGCGACTTGCCCACTTGAGGATAAATTCCCCATGCGGTCGTCGGGTCTTTGTCAACAGAGTGGGCGACCGTCCAACCAGACTGATCGTAGTCGGAACTCGGATTGCGAAGTGCGATCGGTTTCGCCTTCTCGACGGTGCCATCCTTCACGGCTGCGGTCGTCAGGCTGATTTCGCTGAGGTGCAAGTTGCCGTTGTCCTGACGGCCTGGCCCCTTGTGCGGCAACGTGTCGTCGGATTGCAGTTCGAGGCGTACAGCGGTTATTCGTTTTGCTTTCACGCGAACAGCGCAGGTGTATGTGTCCTTCTCGGGTCGCGCACCTTCCGAGAGAACCGAGCCGCCCGCGAGCTTCGTGAGCTTTGCGCCGTTCGCCGATTCAATGCGGGCTAACTCTGCCACTTCCCATGCGACGCCAACCCCGGCGTGTCGCACTTCCCACGCGGCCACCGCCTTCACCAACTCAGCCGATTCGAGCCGAGCTTTCAACGCAGGATCAGCTTTGTCGAGTGCCGTCAGCGTCGCTTGCAACTCCTTCCGTTTCTTCGATGCGACGGGGTCGAGCTCAAACGGCACGTCACCACGACCGACGCCCGCGAATACCGCTTGCAAGCGATAATGTTCTTCCTGGGTGATCGGGTCGAACTTGTGATCGTGGCAGCGGGCACACTGTACCGTCAGCCCCTGGAACGTGTTCATCACGGTCGCCACGATGTCGTCGCGATCGAGGTAACGGCCCACTTCGCGGTCGATGGTGTCTTCGCGAATGTCTCGCAGGGTGCTTTCATCCCACGGACCCGCAGACAGGAATCCCAGTGCTGGCACCAACTGCGGCTTGTCGGCGAACAGCACGTCGGCAGCGATCTGTTCCTGAATGAAGCGGCTGTATGGCGTGTCGGCGTTGAAGGCGTTGATGAGGTAATCGCGGTATCGCCAGGCATTCGGGCGAACACGGTCCTGGTCGTGGCCGTGCGTCTCGGCGAAGTGAACGGCATCCATCCACAAGCGAGCCATGCGTTCGCCATACGCAGGCGACGCAAGCAAGCGATCCACCAGTTTCTCGTAAGCGTCAGCCGCCTTGTCGTTCACGAACGCTTCGACTTCATCGGGCGTCGGCGGGAGTCCAGTAAGGTCGAACGTGACGCGACGAATGAGCGTGCGGCGATCTGCTTCCGGACTGAGTGACAACCCCTTGTCACTCAATTTCGCTTGGATGAAAGCATCTATGGGATTTCGGATTTCCGGAACGGCAGGTCGCGAAAGCGGCTGGAACGACCACCACGGCCCCTTCTCGGCCGGAGGCTCCGCGGCCACCACTCCGGCGAGGGTCAAAAGCAGGGCAGCCATCGCGATTCGGGTGGGCATCACCGTTTCCCTCAGTGAAGAATTTCGTGCAGCGGCGGTAGGTGACGGCAGGCGGGTGCTTCCAGATTCTACAGAATCTGCGACCGCGACAACACCAAAATCCGGCAACGTGTGAGAGAAATCACGTTCGGAGGAGACGAGATACTCTAACGATCTTTCTTCCGGTCGGCTGACATGGTTCCGGGGCTGAAACGATGGTTCCGGGGCTGAAACGATGATTCCGGGTCTGAAACGATGATTCCGGGTCTGGAATGATTGGTTCCGGACCGGAATCATTTGGTTCCGGAGGCGAATGACATGGTTCCGGGTCTGAAATCATGGTTCCGGAGGTGGGGTGGGCAGGTCGTCCGGAATCAATGAGAAGCTCACCGATCACTTGACTTGTCGTGAACGTTGATTCCGATTGCGGGTGCCATTGGCGGAAATCGGCGCTGCTCTACAATTTCCCCGATGAAAACGCTCACCGAATTCCGTGCGGTTTACGACCTGCCGTTGCCCGAGCTGATGCTTCGGGCGGCGGAAGTGCATCGCCAATACCGCAACTACGCCGACGTTCAGCGCTGTGCATTGCTCAGCATCAAGACCGGCGGTTGCCCCGAAGATTGCGGCTACTGCTCGCAGTCAGCGCACTACGACACGCCCGTTGACCGCCATCCGCTGATGACGGTCGATGCCGTGCGTGAGAAGGCCGAGCAAGCGAAGGCCGCCGGCGCGACCCGCTTCTGTATGGGAGCTGCGTGGCGATCACCGAAAGACGGCCCCGAGTTCGACCGCGTTCTCGACATGGTTCGCGTCGTGCGCGGCCTCGATATGGAAGCGTGCGTGACGCTCGGAATGCTGAGCGAAGACCAGGCACGTCGCCTCGCGGAAGCGGGCCTCACCGCGTACAACCACAACCTCGACACGAGCCGGCGGTTCTATCCGGAGATCGTGACGACCCGCAAGTACGATGATCGCCTCGACACCCTGCGTGCCGTGAGCAAGGCCGGCATCTCGGTGTGTTGTGGCGGCATCCTCGGCATGGGCGAAACGGAAGACGACCGCCTCATGATGTTCGTGGAATTGGCGAACCTCGAAACGCCGCCGGAGAGCGTGCCGATCAACTGCCTGATGCCGTCGACGGGAACGCCGCTGCAAATGGCTCCGCCCGTGGATTCGGTGGAGTTGGTGCGACTGATCGCAGTCGCTCGCATCGCATTCCCGAAGGCTCGCGTTCGTCTGAGCGCCGGTCGTGATCGCATGAGCCGCGAACTGCAAATCCTGTGCTTCCTCGCGGGCGCCGACTCCGTGTTCTTCGGCGAGAAGTTGCTCACCGCCCCCAACCCGGACGAAACCGCTGATGCGAATCTGTTCCGTGCGATGGGGCTGCCGGTTCCAACCGCGGCCGGGTGCGCATGACTCAACAAAAGAGTCTCTTCGCACGCTGGACCGAAGCCCTCGACGGCTTGAAGTCGCAGGGCCGGTTTCGGTCGCTGAAGCCACCGCGTGGCCTCGACTTCACCTCGAACGATTATCTCGGCTACGGCAACGGTCGGTTGGCGAACCCCGAGTGCCAGCGAGGGGGTGGCGATAGCCCCACTGCGAGCAATGGGGAATCTGTTTCAGCGTCAACCCATGCGAACGCCACCCCCTCGCTGGCACTCGGGGTTCGCCACTCCACCTCTGGTATCGCATCTCGCCTCCTTCGCGGGCATCATCCCATCTGGGATGCAGTCGAATCAGCACTGTGCGACTGGCACAACGCCGAATCGTGCCTCGTGATGAACAGCGGGTTCACCGCGAACGAGGGACTGATTTCGACGGTGATCGAACCCGGCGACTGGGTGGCGTCCGACGAGTTGAACCACGCCTGCATCGCGGAAGGGCTGCGAATCTGTCGGCCCCGCAAGTTCTCGTTTCAGCACAACAACCTGGCCCATCTCGAAGAAGGCTTGCGGAAGGAAGCGGCACAGCGACCGGCGGGCCGCGAGATGTTCGTCATCACGGAATCGCTGTTCAGCATGGACGGCGACCGTTCCCCGCTCGCGGCGATTGTCGAGCTGGCGGAACAGTACGGCGCACACCTCATCGTTGATGAAGCGCACAGCACGGGTTGCTTCGGACGCGGTGGGTCGGGCATCGTGGACGAACTCGGGTTGCGGTCGCGGGTGCTGGCAACGGTTCACACGGGTGGCAAGGCTCTCGGCGTCAGCGGGGCGTATATCTGCGGTTCGGCGCTGCTTCGCGACTACCTCGTGAACAAGTGCAGACACCTCATCTTCACGACAGCACTGCCGCCCGCGATTGGCGAGTGGTGGCTCGACATGCTGCCGAAAGTGCGTGCCGATGACGCTGGTCGCGACGCTCTTCGCACGAACGCCACGCGTTTCCATGCGATGCTCGCGGAACGTGGCGTGCCGACCATCGGCGACAGCTACATTGTGCCGGTCGTACTCGGCGACGACGTGAACGCAGTGCGAGTTGCGACGGCACTTCAGGAACGCGGCTACGACATCCGTGCGATTCGGCCGCCGTCGGTGCCGCAGGGAACCGCACGACTCCGCATCTCGATTCACGCAGACCATGAGCCCGCGTTGCTCGATCAGCTTGCGGACCACGTCGCGGAGGCGATTCGCGGATGAATGGCTTCGTCGTGGTTGGCACCGACACCGACGCCGGCAAAACCGCGTTCTCGTTGCTGTTTCTTTCGGCGTTCTGCGATCAATCCGTGAGGCAAGCCCGGTTCCTCGAAGACTCGGAACAGGCTTGTCCTTTCGACTACTGGAAGCCCGTCGAAACCGGCGACCCCGATTCGCTTCGCGTCCGTCGACTCGTTCCCACTGCCACCGTTCACGAACCACTCGCACGCTTTGTTGAACCCGTCGCGCCCGCACTTGCCGCAAAACGCGAAGGCCGCGTGATGCCGGGGGTCGCGGAAATTCTCGCAGCAATTCCGCACACCGAGAAACCGCTGCTGATCGAGACGTTCGGCGGGCCGCTCTCGCCGCTCACCGAAGATGTGTTGCAAATTGAACTCATCCGCGCGTTCGGGCTGCCTGTGGTGTTGGTGGCGTCGTCGGCTGTGGGTGCTGTTGGGCGTGTGTTGTCGGCGCTGCGAGCGATGTCCGGCGTGGACGCATCAGCGGTCGTGCTGTTGGGCGAACGTGACGAGTTCGCCGAAACGCAGATCTCGAAGCACACCGGATTGCGAGTGGTGTCGTGGCGGTTGCCCGATGGCGAATGGAACACGTCGTCGTTGCGAGAAAGTGCATCAACGTTTAGCGGTGACCCCAGCGAAGTCACCAACCCAACATGTCCCCGTTGGGGACACCGCTTAACAAATTTGGTGCAACGTGATCGTGCCGCGTTATGGCACCCGTACACATCGCTCTGTGATCCGGTCGATCCGTTGCCCGTCGTGAGCGCCGAACGCGAGTTCCTGCACCTCGCCGATGGCCGCACGCTCATCGACGCCATCTCTTCGTGGTGGACGATCCTTCATGGTCACCGACATCCGCCACTCGTCGATGCGCTCACTCAAGCGGCGCACACGCTCGATCATGTGCTGTTCGCGGGGGTCACGCATCCGCCGGCCGTCGAACTCGCCGAACGCATGCTGGCGTCTGTCCCGTGGCAAGGGCGAGCCTATTCCGAGTCTTCGAGGAATCGGGCGAGCCTCTCAAACGGCCGCGTGTTCTTCTCCGACAATGGCAGCACGGCTGTCGAGGTCGCGTTGAAGATGGCGTATCAGTTCTGGTGTCATCGCGGGGAACCGAGCCGCACGCTGTTCGTCGGCTTCGAGAACGGCTACCACGGCGACACCTTCGGCGCTATGGCCGTCGGTCGCGATCCGCTGTTTTTCGGCACGTTCGAGCCGCTGCTGTTCCGGGCTTTGCAAATTCCGGTGTCTGCCGACCAGCTCGACGACACGCTGAAGAAACATGCGGGTCATGTCGCTGCCGTGATCCTCGAACCGCTCGTGCAAGGTGCTGGCGGCATGCGAATGCACTCGCCGCGAGAGTTGCGTGATCTCTTCGATGTGGCCAAGAGACATGGCGTGCTGTTCATCGCCGACGAAGTGATGACCGGTTGCCGTACGGGTTGCATCTGGGCTCACTCGCACGCAGGCATCGCCCCCGATTTGATCTGCACAGCGAAGACCATCGCAGGTGGAATGATGCCCATTTCCGCAACAATCGCCGCGCCTGAAATCGTCGCTGCCTTCAACACACCCGACCGCACGAAGACCTTCTTCCACGGCCACTCGTTCACCGCGAATCCGCTGGCATGTGCGGTCGGCGTCGCGAACTGGAAGCTGCTTGCGGCTCCCGAATGGCAAGCGAACGCCGACCGCATCGAAGCGTTCTGGCGAACGCACCTTGAACCGCTTAGTCATCAGCCCGGCGTGAAAGACGTCCGCATCTGTGGCACCATCGCGGCCGTGGAACTCGATGTCGCAGGCGGCTACCTCGCGGACGTCGGCCAGCGAATCCGACAACGCTCCATCGAAGCAGGCGTGTTGCTGCGACCGCTCGGCTCGGTGGTGTATGCGATGCCGCCGCTCTGCACGTCCGACGTGTCGTTGCACCGAATCGTCGACGCGATCAAATCCGCAACGCAGACGACGTGATTCCTCTCGGGTACAATCGGTTCATCTCACCCGCCGAGAATGACCCATGCCTCGCCTTCCGTTCGCGATCTACCACGAACACCCCGACTGGTTTCGCCCGCTGTTCGCCGAACTCGAACGCCGCGAAATCCCATTCGTGCGGCTCGATCCTCGCGCTCACTGCTACGACCCCAGCGAAAAACAGTCACCGTATTCGCTCGTGTTCAACCGCATGAGTCCGTCGGCGTACCTCCGCGGCGGCGTGCAGGGCATGTTCTTCACGCTCGGCTTCATGGCCCATCTCGAACGGCTCGGCGTGCCAGTCGTGAACGGGCTTCAGGGCTTCGGCATCGAACTCTCGAAGGCGCGACAACTCACCCTCCTCGAATCGCTGGGGCTCGGTTATCCGAAGGCTCGCGTCATCAATCATGCGTCGAAGGCATTGGAGGCTGCGGAGGGGTTACGCTTCCCGATCGTGGTGAAGGCGAACATCGGCGGCAGCGGGGCCGGCATCGTGAAGTTCGAGAACCGCGAAGTTCTTGCTGCTGCGGTTGCTGCGAACCAGCTCGATTTCGGCGTCGATCACACTGCTCTGGTGCAGGAGTTCGTGCCAGCACGCGGGGGGCACATCACACGAGTGGAAACGCTCGGCGGCAAGTACCTCTACGCGATCAACGTGTTCACGACGGGCGAATCGTTCAACCTGTGCCCGGCGGATATCTGCCAGCGTGCTGATGGCGTGGAGCTGGTTCGCAGTGCGTGCCCGGTGAACGCCCCGAAGACCGGCATGAAGGTGGAAGGGTACACGCCATCGCCGGAAGTGATCGCGGCGTGCGAGTCCATCATGCAGACGGCAGGCATCGACGTTGGCGGCATCGAGTACATGATCGACGACCGCGACGGCAAGATCGTCTATTACGACATCAACGCGTTGTCGAACTTCGTGGCCGACGCGAAAAACGTCGTGGGCTTCGACCCATTCGCACGACTCGTCGATTACCTGCAATCACGCGCCAACTGACCGCGTTTAGCGGTCGTCCCAACGGGACGACTGCCCATCACACGAGAACCCCATGCGCTACGGTTACTGGATGCCAGTTTTTGGCGGCTGGCTTCGCAACGTCGACGACGAGAACATGACCCCGACGTGGGAATACTCGAAGCGACTCGCCATTCGCAGCGAGCAGATCGGTTACAGTCTGTCGCTCGTCGCGGAGCTGAACCTCAACGACATCAAGGGCGAAGAGGCACCGTCGCTCGATGCGTGGAGCACGGCGGCGGCGCTCATGGCGGTCACGTCCAAACTGGAACTGATGGTCGCGGTGCGGCCGACGTTCCACAGTCCGGCACTGCTGGCGAAGCAAGCTGCCAACATCGACAACATCGGTGGCCCTGGGCGGCTATCGCTGAATGTCGTGTCGAGTTGGTGGAAGGACGAGGCGACGAAATACGGCGTGCAGTTCGAGCAGCACGACGACCGCTATGCCCGCACTGCTGAGTGGCTTTCGGTCGTCGATGGCGTCTGGAAGCAGGATCACTTCACGTTCGAGGGGAAGTATTACAAGGTCCACGACAACGTGCTGCAACCGAAGCCGGTGAGCAGGCCGCGACCCGTCATCTACGCGGGCGGCCGTCGTGAGGGGTTTGGGTTGGGGCCGATGATTTACGGCGTGGCCGGTTACAGCATCGTGCGGAACACAGATGCCGAGGCGAAGGCGGAACTGGCCCGCATCACGGACGTGAAGCAATCGAAGGCGGGTTACAACAACTATCAGCAGTGGCTCGCGGGCACGCAACTCGAACAGCGGGTCTCGCTGGAAGATTACTCGGTGTCGAATCGCGGCTTGCGTGCGGGCTTGGTGGGCACGCCCGGTCAGGTGCTGGATCAGGTGAAACGCTTCGAGGCGGTTGGCGTGAACCTCTTGCTGTTGCAGTGCAGCCCGCAACTGGAGGAAATGGAACGCTTCGCCGATCAGGTGATCCAGCCGAGCAAGTGACCGGAGGGCGAAACATGGCGTTCGGCAAAAAGGGCTGGCGAAAGATCGTTGTCGCGGACGAGGTTTGCTACTGGCAGCCAGGCGGCAACCTCTTCATGTGGGGGCACTTCGACCTATCAAACTTTCTTCTCCATGTCCGTCTCGAACGAGATCCGAACCGGCATCTCATTGTGATCCACGGCTGTTGTGGTCACCTCTTCGGGTTTGATTGGTTCGTAACTCCGCGAATCGCTCGGGGGTGCATCGAGTGTGCCATCGACTTTGGGTGGCTTGCTGAGCGTCCGAAACTACGGATGGTGTTATTCAATCCGCCTCTCCGCTGCGTTGTGAGCAAACTGTCGTGGCGCATTTCAACGGTCATGACCATTGCACAAGGCATTTACGACGATCTAGGAGTCTGTCCGACAAATCGGTGTCGTTCGGTAGACGCACCGATTGATCTTTCCGGGTTCGACTGTTCCAGCGATGCTTGTGGTTGCGTACCGCGACGGCAGGTTGCGAAGGAACCCGGGGTCAGGGATCATGGACG
>JAIOPV010000052.1 GCA_021413735.1 Planctomycetota bacterium | reverse complement strand
ACACGTCGATGCTGTCGATGCTTATCGCTCCCACGGACGACGTTCGTTCTCGTCGCTGATGGGCCGATCGTAGCTGTCTTCTTCCCACGTTCGCTTTCGGAACTCGGCTCGCGTTGGATCGACAGCGATCATTGACCCGATGCCGAACACCAAGACAGCAACGCCGATCACGATTCCCGCCTCGATCGCGATCAGTGTCCAGCGATTATCCTCGGCGAACTTCTCCGGATCACCTGGTCCCTGAGCGACGGCAATCGCGATCCCGGCCATTAGGGCAAGCGGAAGCGGCGTCATGGCGAGCATCCCGAGCAGCCGTGCGGGCATGCCTTCGACAACCTTCGTGGCTGAGAGGGTTAGCTTCCCTCGCACCAGCGCGAGGAAACCGATGACCAGCATCGCGATTTCCATTCCGAGGATCATGATGATCTCCGTGTAACACTTTGAGACGCCTTACACCGCGGCGCGGCGTCCGGGCTTCGTCGCAACCGCACTCGGCTCGGTGCAACCGCCGGCGGTCGGCAGCAGTTTCCCTGGACTGCAACGATTGTCTGGGTTGAACGCCGTTCGCAACCGCACCATGAAGTTCAAATCGTCCGGGGTGAACATCAACGGCATGAAGTCGATCTTCTCAACGCCGATGCCGTGCTCGCCCGTCACGCTGCCGCCCAGCCGAATACACTCCGCCAGGATTTCGTGGCTCGCGTCGAGCACCTTCTTCACCTGCTCCGGGTAGCGTTCGTCGAACATCAGGATCGGGTGAACGTTGCCATCACCCGCGTGGAACACGTTGCAAATGCCCAGATTGTACTTCTTCGCGGTCGCCTGAATGTGCCGCATGATCTCCGGAAGCTTCGTGCGCGGAACCACGCCATCCTGCGTGCAGTAACTCGGATAGCCCAGCCGACCAATCGTGCCGAACGCTTGCTTGCGGGCCTTCCACAACGCCATTCGCTCGGCTTCCGTGTTCGCTTTGCGAACCTCGCGAGCCTTGTTCTTCTTGGCAATCGCCTCGATGCGGTCGGCTTCTTCCTGCAAGCCTGCCGTGAGGCCGTCCACTTCCATAATCACGACCGCTTCCGCATCCAGCGGGAAGCCGAACTTGAACGCGGCTTCCACGGCACTGAGCATGGTCTTGTCGAGGAGTTCGAGCGCTGCGGGAACGATTCCGGCCCCGATGATATCGCTGATGGTGTTCGTCGCGTCGTCGATGGTCTCGAACACGCCGAGTAGCGTGCGGTATGCTTCGGGGTTCTTCGTGAGCCGCACCCAGACCTTCGACACCACGCCGAACGTGCCTTCACTGCCGACCACAGCACCCGTCAGATCGAAGCCCGCACCGTCGGCAGTGGGACCGCCGCATGTCACGACGCGACCATCCGGCAGCACTAATTCGATGCCGAGGATGTGGTTCACCGTGACGCCGTACTTCAGCGTGTGCGGTCCGCCCGAGTTCGTGGCGACGTTCCCACCGATCGTACAAGCACCCTGGCTGCTGGGGTCCGGGGCGTAGTGGTAGCCGAACGGTTTCAGTGCGTTCGTGAGCCACACGTTCACGACGCCGGGTTCCACGATGGCGTAGCGGTCACGCACGTTGATTTCGAGGATGCGTTTCATGCGAGCGAGCGCGATCATGACGCCGCCACCAACAAGCACGCAACCGCCGGCCAAGCTCGTGCCGGCCCCGCGAGCGAGGAACCCGATGTCGAGTTCCTTGCACGTCTTCACGATCTCGACGATGTGTTCGGTGCTTGTCGGGAACACGACGACGCTCGGCTTCGTCTTGGCGATGGTGAAACCATCGCACTCGTAAGCAGCCATGTCGGCAGCCGACGTGAGGACGTTATCGTTGCCGACGATGGCCTTCATTCGCGTGATGAGCGTGGCTTGCGTCAGCGTATTCGTGGCGGGAGCCGGAGCGGTCGGAGTGAGTGTGGTGTTCATGGAATTAGTGTATGCTCGGTGGCAGAAATTGTGACGGTATGACGGCGCATGAGGATCACCTATGGCTACTGATCCGCGGTTGATCGAATTCGCACGGCAGATGCGGCACGAGCCAACGCCGGCTGAGGAAGTTCTTTGGCGTTTACTTCGCAACTACCGACTTGCGAACCTGAAGTCTCGTAGGCAGCATCCCATCGGGCGTTACATCGCAGACTTCTACATTGCTTCTGCCTCACTTGTTATCGAACTCGATGGAGACACCCACACGACTGAGGAAGGGATTGAGCACGACCGCGTCCGGCATTGCTATTTGGAATCACTGGGGCTGATGATCATTCGGTTCTGGAACTTCGAGGTTAAAGAAACCCAGACGGTATACTTGACCGGATTGCAGAACTGTGTCTGCAACGGAAAGGACTTTGGAGGAACTGGACCCCACGGCTTGATGCCGCACTCATCAAAGCGAAACCCCCAGGTAACCGAATCCAGTTGCCTTCAAATCAAACCAACCGCACCCACCTCGCCCCCGTTTTAGGGGGAGAGGTCGGCGAGGCTTTGCGAGCCGGGTGAGGGGGAGTTACCTGGACATCTTGAAGGCAAAGCCCCCTCACCCGCTCCTCGAAGACTCGGAGCGACCTCTCCCCCTAAAACGGGAGAGAGGTGGGTGCGCAGCGTCTCCTCTTTCGGCTCAAACCAACCAATTGCCTTCAAAAATTAGCCAACCCACCTCGCCTCCGATTTCTGGTCGGTATTCCGGCGGTGGTCATTTTCGTAAACACGTTCGGGGTTCGTGTGTTGTAATCACAGTCGATTGTACACGCCGCCACGGGGGTGCGTCCGATGAACCTGCTCTTCGCCGTGCTATCGTGCGTGCTGTTTGCCTCCGATGACTATTGTTCCGCGTACCTCGATCACCTGCTGATCGCCTACCGAGAGTACGGGTTGCCGTTGCCACCACCCGAGGCGAAGCTCGTGCGATACGTGAGCAAGCCGATGGTAGTCCGACGCGATGGAAAGCAAGTCGCGGAACCCGGCAGCCCTGACGTGGCGTTTTCACTCGACGGGCGCACTGTCCTCGACCGATGGAATCACTCTGATGCAGTTGCTTCTGTCACCCCGGTAAAGCCCGATCTGTCAGCAATCGGCAGCGATGTCGATATCGGTTGGATTGGCTTTGCGATCGCGTGCCAGGATCGCGGCTGGAAACCGTTGGCTCTCGCTGCATTTCGGAGGTCCGCAATCCGAACCGGTCATTGGGATACTGAAGAAAATTTGGCAGATGCTGCGTGGCCCTACTGGTGTGATCGGATTCGTAGCGATCCCACAACTCCGCTGTCCACCATCACGAAATACCTGAAACGGGTCTGCAATAGTCGGTACTTCGAGCCCGAGATCGTGCGTTCGCTCGAACTCTCGTTAAAACCCAGTAAGGCTCTTCCAGGCAGCGATGAAGCCCTCATCGATGATCTGATCGAAATCAAGGGCGCAGAACACGAGTGGGATGAGGGGTTTCGCCGCGATCCACGATACCTGGCCATCGTTAGTCGCGGGTTCGCAGCGATCCCGGCGTTGCTCGGTCACCTTGAAGATGAGCGGTTGAGTCGTGTGTGGTATTTCGGCGGCAATTGGAACTGCCGCGTGAAGCATCTCGTGCAGGATATCTTGCAGCAGTTGGCAGGCAGTTCATTTGAGCCCCGAGGCCATACATCAGAAACGAGGAACGAAGCGATCACGAAGTGGTTCGCGGATGCCTCAAAGATCGGAGAAGAGCGATATGTTGTCTCGCGAGTGTTTGGGCAGAACGAAAACGATCCAAGATTCAGCCCCGTGCTGTTTCACATTCTGACGCAAAAGTATCCAGATCGCCTCCCGGATGTGTATCGCGATCTGATCGAGAATTGCCCCGAACTCAGACGGCAGAGCTGGCGGTTCGCACAGGCCATCGGACGCAGTCAACTCGCCGTCAATGTGAAGCTCAAGATTCTGGAGTACGCCGCTCGCCTCGATGTTCCAGAGCATTGCACGGCTGGCATTCACTTCCTTCGCGAGATCGACCCGAAGCAGGCACATTGGTTGTTGCTGACGGCACTGGAGAAACTGCCGACGTCACCGTCTTTCGAGGAGGCAACGCTGGCCTGGCTCGTTTCGCAGAACGCCGACCCGGTGGAGTGGCAGGCGCTCGCGAAGGTAGTGCGAGTTGCGGACATCGGCAGCAGGCTGGAGTTGCTTGCGGCGGTTGCTCGAAATCGTTCGTCAGAGGGACGCAAGCAACGGCTCGCATTTCTGGAATCGCATCTCACCGACGATGCCTCCGAACACTTTCAATGCCGCAACGCCGCAGGATGGGTATTCGACTGCATCGAAGTGCGGAACCTCGTCGCGATGGAACTGGCTGAAATGCTCAAACTCGACGCCGACACGCGACCAGACTGGACCGCGGCACAATGGGCCGAACTTCGCAAGCGGGTGCGGGCTGCTCTGGCCACGGAGTTGCGGCGCTGACATTCAACGAAAACGGCCCGGCTAGTTTCCCAGCCGGGCCGCGTGAATCACCGCAAGGCAATCACTTCTTGCCGCCCTTGATCTTGATTTCGGTGATCGCGTTCTTGTCGGTCGTGATGTCGACCTTGATGCCACCCTTCGGCAACTTCGCGAGACGCTTCTCGAACTCGTCGATCTTGCCGTCCTTCGCGTTGCCGTCCTTATCGAGGATCGCCACCTTCGTCTTATCGCTGATCGTGTAGGTCGCTTCCTTGTCGCCGTCCTTGACGGTCACTTCCTTCTTGTCCTTGTCGAACTTCGTGATGGTCACTTCGGCGGCAACCACGATGCCAGCCATCAGGAACAGGGCAACCACGGCAGACAGCAACTTCCGCATTGGAACTCACTCCGGGAAAGCGCAGCCAGTCCCGCCAGCAAAAGCGCCAGCGGTTCAGCTCGCAACATCAGTATTCAACCCGAAACTTCGCCAGAGTCCCGCGGAAACTGTCCAGAAATCGCAATTTCTGTCAACATCATCAGATCGGCGTCACTCTTTAGGTGTTTCCCAGACAGCAAGTTGCGTCCCGGCCGTGACGAGCAGATGACCATTCGCCGCGAACTCAATCACGGTCACCGGTCCGGAATGACGACGCAGGCTCACCAGTTCCAACCCGGTTCGCATGTCCCAGAACTTCACCTCCCCTGTCGCTCCGCCACTAACCAGCGTTCGGCTGTCGGGCGAGACGCCAAGCCCGGTCACACGGCCAACGTGACCGTACAGCGTCAACTCCTCACGGCCGTCGAACAGGTTCCACACCCGCACGACACCGGCTCGCCCCGCAACCGCGAGCTTCGCACCACTGGAGGACATCTTGAACACTGTCTGATCGTCTGCCGGAACCGTCAGGAGTGGTTTCGGATCCCCAACGTTCCAGACTCCAATCGCATCGACGGAGGACGCCGCGACGGTGCTGCCATCGTTCGAGATCACCACTTTGCGGACCGGCCGACCGTGCCCAAAATCCGCAGTGGCGGTGAGCTTCGCCGTACTCAGATTCCACACGAACACATGCCCACGGTCGTCGCCCACGGCAAGCGTCAAGCCGTCGGGTGTGAGATCGGTCGAGATCGCGCTGGCTCCGTTGGGAGGAGTGAATCGGAGCTTTTCCGTCGCCGAGTTGGGGTCGTGGACGACCGCCGCTCGATCTCGGAACTCGACCCCAAGAGTCGTGCCATCGACGGCGCCTTCGGTCAACACCCGCAGCACGGCATACTTGCCGGGCACGGATAGCTCATCCTTTGTCCCGAACTGCCACATCAAAGAACGATCGTCGGCGACGTTGAACCATTTGCCCTCGGGGTGAACGCCGATTGCCGTCACCGGACGAACCGATGCCACGGCCCGCTCGTGACGATCCGCAGGGAAGTCCCAGGAACGAATGATGCCGTCGTCGCCCGCGGTGAACAGCGTTTTACGGTCGCGCGTGACGGCACCCGCCCGGATGTCGCCGGTGTCGCCGGTCGGCAATTCGCCCCAGCGACCGCTGCGAAGCAGAACGCACCCCGGCCCATCGCCAACAGCAAACCCCTGCGTGATCGGCAGGATCCACTCGCTGCCGGCCCGCGATGGCGTGCTCAACTCTTCGCGAACCGCCATGAACAGACCGCTGCGAGATGCGGCGGCGTACTGCCTTCCGCCGAGATCGAGCAACGCCGTCACTCGCCCAGCAGATGGGCCTTCGCCATCCTCGGCCTTGAAGTCGGCGGTCAACCGCTTGACCTTTCCGCTGGCCATGCCGACGAGCGTGATTTGTCCGGATTCGCACGGCGTGATCGCGGTGATGGGGTTAAGTCGTTCCAGTTCCACGGACCGGTTCTTGGTTGCGTCTGTCAGATGAACTTGAAGCACCAGACCGCGTGACGTGCCAACGAGAACGCTGTTCCCGTCCTGCGAAACCGCGAGACAACTCGCGTACCGATTCAGTATCCGGTGCGATCCTGGCGCGGGTGTGATCTGCCCTTTTGCATCCACGCTCCAGCCCAGACCGGTGTCGGAGAGCTTCTCCATCTCGCCGACGCTGAGAAGTCGAGAATCGTTGAGCGCGAACGCGAGATGCGTGATGGCCTTGTCGTGCGCCTGCACCGAACTCAGTGGCTCTTCCGTGGCGCGATCCCACACGGTGATCGTGCCGTCGGCGTGACCGCTGGCGAGTCGCTTCCCATCCGACGACACCGCGAGTGCGGTCACCGCTCCCGCCGGGCACACGATCATCAACCGGTCGGCTGCCACCAATCGCGACAGATAGCTGTAAGCGAAGTCGGTTCCCTGACCGCCCATTTGTGCGAGCCGCCACGCCGTGTCCAGATAATCCTCGGCGACCTTCCTGTCGCCGGCACGCCATGAGAGGAATGCCGACCGCATGGCCTTTGCGTAGTCGCGGTGCTGATCGTTACGAGTTCGTTCCGCCTGACTTCGCAGGATGCCGTTGTGCTCGGACTGCAGTTTTTGCGTCTTCATCATGCTCCACGAGCCCATCGCGAGCAGAATCGACGCGATGGTCGTGACGATCACAAGCGCGACAGCCTGGTCGTTTCGTCGAAGCCAGCGTGCGGCGCGACCTGCCCACTTCAGCGGACGCGCAATGGTCGGCTTGTCGTCGAGGAATCGTCTCAGGTCGTCGGCGAGGTCGATGGCAGTGCGATACCGCTTCCCAGGTATCCGATGCATCGCCTTCAGACAGATTGCCTCCATGTCGCGGGGGACATCTTTGCGAAGGAACCGGGGCTGAACCAGATTGCCCTCGATCGATTGCCGAAGCACTTCGACGTCGGATTCGCCCTCATAGGGAGCGCGACCCGTAATCATCTCGTACAGAATGACGCCGAGCGCGTAGATGTCTGCAGCCGGGCCGACCTCACCGTGTCGTGCCTGTGCTTGCTCGGGTGCCATGTACTTCGGGGTGCCCAGGATTTGCCGTGTGGTCGTCTCGGATGGGCCGCCGCGTTCGAGCAACTTCGCGAGACCGAAGTCCACGATTCGCGGAATGAATTGGTCGCCTCGCAACTGAACGGAACCCGGCGGCGGTTCCTGTTCGTTCGGGTCGTCCTTGGTTGCCTGAAGAATGACGTTATTCGGCTTCAGATCGCGATGCAGCACTCCGCGGTCGTGCGCGTGCTGAACGGCTTCGGCGATTGTGGCGATGAGTCTCGCCGTTTGCCGAATCGGAACCGGGAAGGCTTGTCGGTCGAGCCATTCGCTGAGTGTTTGTCCGGGGCAAAACGCCGTCGCGATGAAGCAAATGGGGCCGATCTCGCCCGATTCGTAAACCGGAACAAGATTGGGGTGATCGAACTCCGCTGCTGCGAGTGCTTCTCGCACGAGCCGAGCACGAGCGTCCGGGCTCAGAAGCATTTCGGGCCGAGGAACCTTCAGGGCAACTTCGCGTTCGAGTTTCGGATCGTAGGCGAGGAATACGATTCCGCAGCCGCCCTTGCCCAACTGCCGACGAAGCTCGAAACGTCCGACGCGGTGTGGACCGCCTGGAAGCATGAACTTCCCGGACCGCGGGGCGCGGATGGAACTGATTTGCGACGGAGACTGCGCGGGATCGGGGAGGAGATCGCCGAGTGAGATTTCGTTTTGAACCTTGTTCGCGAGAACGGCGGCAACTCGTTGTCCGTGCTTCAGGTCGATCGTGGGTACGCCGATGGTGGGAGCCTGATCGTCGGCACCGTCGATAGCTTGGTCATACGCGGCAAGGAGCCGCGCCAAGTTTTCGTCCAGTTGGAGCGAATCGGCAGGATCGTTCATCACTTCGGCGAACGCGAGGATGTGAGATTAGCCGCAAGAGCGACCGGTGACCAAGTTTACCATGACACCCACCCCCGATAGAACCCGGTAATTCGTAAAAAGAGCGAGAAGACAGAGAAGTGCGGCCACGGATGAATACAGATGAAACACGGATCAGACAAAGGCAGAAGAGAATTTAGCCGCACGATCGAAACCTGATAAAGACACGATCAAAACAGAATACAGAGGTCTGTTGTGTTTAAGCCCTGCGCGGATTGCGTTTTGGGGTTCTCTCTTTCTCACACTGGATTCTCTCGGTTTTTTGTCTGAATCGTGTCTTATCGACTTTGATCGTGCGGCTAATTTGTCTTGGTCCGATCCATGTTTCATCCGTGTTCATCCGTGGCTACTCTTCGTCAGCTCCTCTGGAGTTTCGCTGATGAAAGCACTGGTTATCCAATCTGCGTTCGGGCTTGAAAACCTCGCGTTCGAGGAGCGACCTGATCCGGTGCCCGGTCCCGGTCAGGTTCTCGTGAAGGTTTGCGCCGCGTCGCTGAACTATCGCGATCTGCTCATCGCGAAGGGTGTCTACAACCCGAAGCTCAAGATGCCGCGAGTTCTGGGTTCCGATGGAGCCGGGAAGGTCGTGGGCATCGGAGAAGGCGTCACGAAGTTTGCTATCGGCGACCGCGTTGCCGGCTGTTTCATGCAGAACTGGGTAAGCGGCCCGATCTCAGACGCAGCAGCGAAATCGACGCTTGGTGGCGACCGCGACGGAATGCTTGCGGAAAAGGTCGTGCTTCAGGAAGAGGGTTTGGTTTCAATTCCGGGTGCGCTGACATTCGAGGAAGCCGCGACGCTGCCGTGTGCGGCCGTGACAGCCTGGAACGCGCTGACGGGTGGCGGTTGCGGGCCTGGGAGAACGGTACTGCTTCAAGGAACGGGCGGCGTGTCGATCTTTGCGTTGCAGTTTGCGAAGGCACTCGGGGCGCGTGTGCTGATCACTTCCGGACACGACGAGAAGTTGGCTCGCGCGATTGAGATGGGCGCGACGACTGGCACGAACTACCGGACGAATCCGGCGTGGGACAAGTGGGCACGCGAGCAGACCGACGGTGTGGGCGTGGACATTGTGATTGAAGTAGGTGGGGCTGGCACGCTGGATAGCTCGGCGAAGGCAGTGCGGCTTGGCGGCCACATCGCGTTGATTGGGGTGTTGTCGGGAGTGGGGACGTTCAATCCGATTTCGATTCTGATGAAGGCAGTGCGATTGCAGGGTGTGTTTGTGGGTTCGCGTGCGATGTTCGAGGACATGAACCGCTTGATTGCCGGTGAAGGGATTACGCCTGTGATCGACCGCGTGTTCCCGTTCGCCGAGGCACCCGCTGCGTTCAAGCATTTGGAAAGCGGCTCGCACTTCGGCAAAGTCGTGGTGACGGTTTAGGTGGGAGAGTCGTGCCGCCAGGGCTCACGCCATGAGCGGCACGACGTTTGGCCGGGTGAGGGGTAAACCTTCACATGCCCTTCGCGTTATCCCGATGTCA
Source organism: Planctomycetota bacterium (assembly GCA_021413735.1). Lineage (GTDB taxonomy): Bacteria > Planctomycetota > Planctomycetia > Gemmatales > Gemmataceae > Gemmata. The sequence continues at coordinate 26,023 of JAIOPV010000052.1, read as the reverse complement.
GCGCCAGGTCGATTGGCCCGCCGTCCGACGGCACATCAACCCGCAACGGAGTCGTTTCCGGTTTTGTGTACCGAGCCGGAATCAGCACTTGCTTCTTCTTCGGACGCGAAGTCGAAAGCCCGATTGCCGGTGCTGGCTCTGGACCCGTTGCCTCCGGAACCGGCTCCTCGATCGGGATGAGTGGGTCTCCAACGACAACTTTGTACGCTCCCGGCGGCACCCCGGGCGTGTCCTGGACCGCACCCGGCCGGACGGCGAGGAGAGTGTAAGTTCCATTCGCATCGGTGTTCGCTCCAGCACCGATTCCAGGCGTTCCGGGTTCGGGCAGAAATCGAATGTTCTTGTACACCAGGGGCTTGCCGTCCAGGGTCACAGTCCCGCGGACGGGAACAAGTGATGGGGCGTCTCCGCAGCCTGCAGCGCACACAGCAAGGACGAGTGGCACGAGAAATCGTTGCATGAGTGATCCTCCTTGGCGTGTGTGGGTCATGGGGTTGCAACAACCTCGCCACCGGCCATGGTGCAAAGCGCGTTGAGAGTGGTTGCGTTTGTGGAGTCTCGCATAAATCGAACGGACCCATCACCAAAGGCAAAGTTGCATCCTCCTGTGTGAAGGCTGCCGGCGGCGGCCCACCACGTCCGAATGTGTCCGACCACGGGAGTGTAGGGTGGATTCTGCCAGGTCGGATCGACGTTCGGAAGGTGCCACAGGTTGATGCCAGCATCCGACGTGCCAGGATCAATGCCCGACATCACCCAGGTCCGGTATCCCCACGCGAATGCCGCACCGTTTTGGTGCCACATTGTCGTCTCACCGATCGCGAAAGTGTTGCTCAACCCATCGGTCACTTGTGTCATCTTGGTCGTGCTGTTCTCCCCGAACATGCGGCGTGCGTTCCCTGCGGTTTTCCAGTTGTTGCAGACGCTGAAGTCCGTGTCGCTGGTGATGAAATCGTAGTCCGTGGCTGCGCCCTGAAGGGAGCCACCCGGTCCGTAGTAGGCTCCGGAGAGTCGACCCTTTGGTGGGGTCGTATCGGCGGGGCAGAGAAACGCTGCAACCGCGGTCCCGGCAGCAACTCCGTTGCCGTTCGTGGTCGGATCACCAACGACCGACGTTGCATTGCTGTTTCGCCACGCCGCAGCGGTCGCGGTTGTGGCGCTTGCTTCGTTGAGGTTGAATTTGCTGAAGAGCGCTGACTGTTCGAGGTATGGGAGCAGCAGCACGAGGCCGTTCGAGTTGTAGATACTGGCGTCGCCAGCACCGCCCGCCGCTGACGGGCACCAGGAATATCCCTTCCCAGCAGGCGGGAACATACTGTAGGAACTCTCGTAGTTGTGCAGAGCAAGCCCGATTTGCTTGATTTTGTTCGAGCAAGTCGTTCGTGCTGCTGCGTCGCGGACCTTCTGAACTGCGGGCAGGAGAAGCCCGATCAGAATGGCGATGATCGCGATGACAACGAGCAATTCAATGAGCGTGAAGGCGCGATGATGCAAACGAATTTTGAACATGAGGGAACCCGGTAATGCAGATGTAATTCGAAACCGGGAGAGACGGCGGGCAATAGATTGAAGCAGACAAACCAGCAGGAAACAAGGGGAAAAATGTCCTCGGGTGACGGGTTGGCTTGTGCAGTTCACTCGGCGAATGCGAATGTGCCCGGTTCGACGTGGAAGTAGCGGGCGAGTTTCCCGATCTGAAGGCGGTTCAATTTTCGTTTGCCGGCTAACACAGAGGAGATCGTGGATTCGGCGATCCCGGCTTTCTTCGCCGCTTCGGACTGCGTGATGCCCTTCTGCTCGATGAGGAAACGGAGCATATCCGCATCGCCGACTGCAGCGATTGGTACGGCTTCGGCTTCGTAAGCGTGTACGAGATCGCTCAACACATCGAGGTAATCCTGCTCAGGTGGCGAAAGCTCGTTTTGGTCAATGAGCGAATCCACAACGGCAACAGCTGCGTCGAGGTCGGCGTTGGTGCGGAGCGGGCGCAGTGGGAAATGACGGATCAAGTCGAGGTAACGATCCTCGGTCTTCCCGTACACAGCCCGGCTCGATGTTGTGTCTTTTGTGCGTGCCATAGTCACTCGTTCTTCCATTTCCCTTCGTCGTACTCTGCGTGTGTTAGCACATGCCGAACGAACACCTTTCCACGGTTGAAGTGGATTGCCGCGATAAGCCGGTACTTGTTCCCGCCAATGTCGAAGACGGTGAACTTGCCGACTTGATCGGCCGTGTTGAACGTCTTGCGGACTTCAGCGAAACTGCCCCACTCAGCGTGTTCGGCAACCTGATACCACGCTTCAAGTGCGGCCTTTGCCCGAGGGTGCGTATCCCAAAATTCGCGAAGCTTTTTCTTCGAGATGACGTGCATCCCCGGTTCTCCGAAGGAATATCAACGAGATAAATTCGACCATAATGCCACCATTGCGGGGTGAACCCATTTGAGTTGGTGACCCATTCCCCGACTTGGTCACCAACTTGCGGGGTTGGATTACTGCGATGCCATCCTGACCCCTTACCCCGGCTTGGTCTCGGATGGAGTTCGCAAATTGCGAACAAGAGATAGTATCTTCGCAAATTGCGAAGATGTCAATCCGAATCATTAGCTACCTGTAGAATGACGGTTCCCCACGAGTTGCCGACATGAATCATGCTGCGATGACGCCCCCGCTGTTCACCCCCGAGTTGGCTGGTATCGGCGGGCGCATCCGCGTGCGCGATGAAGACTTCGAGGTCGAAGAAGTTCCCTCCTACGAACCCAGCGGCAGCGGCGATCATCTCTATCTTTGGGTCGAGAAACGCGGCATCGCTCCGGAGTTCTTCGCACGCACCATCGCCCAGAAGTTCCAGATCTCGCCCGGAGCGGTCGGCACCGCCGGGCTGAAGGATCGACACGCCGTGACGCGGCAATGGGTATCCGTGCCGAAGGAATGTGCCCCGAACGTCTCGAAGCTCGACGGCGACGGCATTCGCGTTCTGAAGTCGGGCTTTCACACGAATAAGCTCAAGCCCGGGCACCTCAAGGGGAATCGGTTTCGCATTCTGATCCGCGACGCCGACCGCAGCGTGAACCCGGACGCGATTCTCGAACGCATTCGCACGCAGGGTATGCCGAACTTCTACGGTCCGCAGCGATTCGGTCGCGATGGCAGCACGGTCGATCTCGGAATGCAGTGCCTCGCAGGGAAGGCGCCGCGGCGCATCCGGCCGTTCCTGTTTCGCTTCGCGCTGTCGGCTGTGCAATCGCTGCTGTTCAACGACTACCTCGCAAGGCGATTGCGAGACGGTTTGTTCCGGACGGTGCTCCTCGGCGACGTCATGACGAAGTGGCCCGCAGGCGGCATGTTCGTGACGAAGGACGTCGCGGCTGAACAGCCTCGATTCGATGCGAGAGAGATCGTCACGGCCGGTCCGATGTTCGGCAAAAAGACGTTCCCGGCTGAAGCTGTCGCAGCGGAACGCGAGGCTGCTGTACTGAGTGACAACAAGCTGTCACCGGCGTCGTTCGGCGGGTTCGGCAAGCTCGTTCTCGGCACACGCCGACACAACCTCGTGTATCTCGACGATCTCGCTGCCGCGTGGGAACCGGACGGCTTTCGATTGTCGTTCACGTTGCCTGCCGGCTCTTACGCAACCGTCTTGCTTCGCGAAGTGATGAAGACTGACGTTGATGACGAAGCCGCTGCGCCGGACGATGACGAGGAAGGCGATGTGTAGTCTGAAGAACCTAACCCCCAACCCCCTTCCCTGGGAAGGAAGGGGGAGCCGGAAGCCGGCAGGCTTGAGCCCCTCTCCCCTTGGGGGAGGGGTTCATTGTGAGGGCACACCATGTGGATTCAAGAAGTAGCGGATGGCAGCGTCAACGCCGTGACATATTCGCCGGACGGCAGCATCCTCTACACGCAAGACAGCGGGCGGTGGTTCACCGCGTGGGATCTCGCCACGCACGAAGGCCGCCGGCTGTTCCAGTATCCGGAGAAGTGCAGCGACCACTTCCCGCGAATGTTCACTTCGCCCGATGGCCGCTACCTCGTCGCGAACACAAGCCCGGCGACCGTCTGGGATCTGGTGAACGAGGAACTGCACACCGAGGTTCCGAGCAAGCACGCATTCGCTGGCATCTCGATGGGCGTGGGTCGGGTGCGTGTCGAGTGCGTCAGCGACGACTGGCTCGGCATCCGAACGTGGGACTTCGTTCGGCAATCAGCGGGCGATGAGCTGCGTGAGTGGGACGTTCCCGGCACGATCAAAACGCATCACTTCTCGCCGGATGGAAGTCGTGTCGCATTGCTGAACTGGTCGGATGTGGTGACGATCGCCGACGTTCCGACGCGGACCATGCTGCATCGAATCGACTTCCCGAAGCGGTCGTTGCAGCATTGCCGCTTCGCCCCGGATGGCAAGACGCTGGTGATGTACAGTTCGGATGGCATCTCGATCTGGGATATGCAATCCGAGTCGTTCCGTGTGGACAAGGTGGAGTGCGATCGACCGTACTGGATGCTCGCGTTTCATCCGTCATCGCAGTTCGTTGGGGTGCGTCGCAAGGATGGCGTGCTGTGTCTGGTGAGTTTACAAACAGGCGAGGAAATCCGATCGCTGGATTTTGATTTGGGCAAGCAAGCGACGTGCCTCGCGTTCTCGCCGGATGGCTTGACGTGTGCCGTGGGCGGCACCGAGAAACGTTTCGCCGTGTTCGATCTGGATGTGTAATGCGAGCCAGCCGGAGACGCATCGATGTGGATTCAGAAGACACGCTGCGGGGTTGCTCACATCGCGTTTTCCCTCGATGGTCGATTTCTCTACACGCTCGACACCGGCGGCGGCCTCACGGTTTGGGATGTGGCCACGCATTCGGGTCTTCGTATTCCGACAGAGGGCTTCCTGCTTGGCAACTACCCCTATGGGATTCACCCGCTTCCTGATGGTCGGCTTCTGATCCGAACCACCGTCTTCACGTTGCTCGACAAGTCGGGAGAGTTAATTCTTTCGTCAAACCCGAGCGGATTGAACCCGCGGGCGTTCGCCCAGATTCGCAATGATGGGCAGATCGCTTTTGTTGGACCGACACGCAGAACAATTCTCGCTGGTACTCTTGGCATAGACTCAACGAAAACCGTATTTGCACTTCCAAAGAGCTTTGACCCATTCGAGCAATTCAACAGGTTTGACTGGTCGCGAGATGGGAACCGGTTAACGGTGCTGTTTTCGAGTGACCAGAGTGTGGGGCTCTTTGAGATGATGGCTGAGAACAAACCGCGTGAGATTGCTCGAATCACAGGTATTCCACGAGCGTACCGCTTGAAGTTCTCTCCCGACGGGCAAACGCTGATTGTATTCTCGAACTCCCCAGAGCAGTTTTCATTGTGGGACGTCTCAACTCAGTCGATGCGAGTGACAGGAGTCGAGTGTTCCATGCATTGGGGACTCTTCGCGTTCAACCCGGTGTATCCGGTGTTCGCGAAATGTCAAAAGGATGGCACGCTGGCGATCTGGAGTTTGGACGATGGTCGACCGATTCGGTCGGTTGATTTCGCGCTGGGCAAGCACATTCGCGATGTTGCGTTTTCGCCCGACGGCCTGACGTGTGCCGTCGGTGGAAGCAACAAGCAATTCGTCGTGTTCGATGTGGACGTGTAACCACGTTTTTGCGGCTCCGCACTTTTCACTGGCACGTTGCTTGCCCAATTCCCTCCCGCCAGTAGCTCTCGCTCCTCGGATCGAGATGCGCCGCCCATTTCACGCACACAGCTTTCGAGAACCACTATGACACCCATAGTACCCGCATCTCCTGCGACCCCCCGACCCAGCTCGGAAGCCGCCAACTCTACGCCAGCACCCGTGCCCGACCTCGAAATCCGCGTCTACGGGCACAGCAACCTCTTCTACTGGTGGCCGGTGTGGGCACTTGGCTTCCTGTTTGCGTTCCTGACGTATCTCGATGGGCATGTCATGGCCGTGGTGCCCGCGGGTACGCAAATCGAATCAGGGCAGGTTGTAGCTGGTTTCGATGGCGTTCCGCGTGATGTGCTGGTGGCCCCTGCGGGACAGGCGGTTCCGCCGCCGCCCGGAGCGTACCCAGGCGAGCCGGTCCCACGTCTCCGCGTGGCGAACAACAACAACTACGGAGTTGTGTTTGTCGGCTCAATCTTGTTGGTGATTATGGTCACGAATTTCCTGTTTCGCGGGCTGGCCTCCGTCATCGCGATTGCCGCAATCGCGATTGTGGGGCTCATCGTGGCGTTGTTCGGTTGGTGGGATCCCGTGCTCGCTTGGCTTGGCGGGCTTGACGTGCGGATGAACGCGGGCGGCTACCTGACAATCGCCATTCCGCTGTTCGCGATGTGGCTATTCTCGACGTTCATCTACGACCACTACACGTACCTGATCGTTTCGCGGGGACAGGTGCGGATTCGCCGGGAGATCGGCGGCGGCGAGTTGGCCGTGGACGCGGGCGGATTGATGCTGACGAAGGAGCGGGACGACCTGTTCCGGCACTGGCTGCTCGGGCTTGGCACCGGCGACTTGCACGTGAAGACGGGCGGTCCCTCGAACCTGGATTTCGAGCTGTACAACGTGCTGTTCATCGGCACGAAACTGGCCAAGATCCAGGATATGTTGCGTGAGAAAGAAGTTAGCGAGCAGGCACCCGGACAGTAACGCAAACTACGGGGCAAGTCGCAGGATTTGCCCCGTTCACGCGGCCTTGCACAGTTCGCTCAGCACGGCCATTCGCACCGCAAGGCCGTTCGTTACCTGATCGAGAATCGCGGAACTTGGGCCGTCTGCCACGTCTGGCGTGATCTCCACACCACGGTTGATCGGTCCCGGTGCCAACAACAGAACGCCATCCTTCGCACGCTGCATCCGGTCGCCGTCCATTCCGAACAGCAGCCGATACTCGCGAATCGACGGGAACAACCCGCTGCGTTGTCGCTCGAACTGGATGCGAAGCAAGTTCAACACATCGCATCGTGGCAGAATCGCGTCGAGGCTGTGCGCCACTTCCACACCCAATTCCTTGATCTCGGGCGGAACGAGTGTTGTCGGGCCGCACACGATGACGTGCGCTCCGAGCGTCTTCAGACCGTGGATGTTGCTGCGGGCCACGCGGCTGTGTGCGATGTCGCCGACGAGACCGACCGTGAGGCCGGCGATGCGGCCGAGACGCTTGCGGATGGTCAGGATGTCGAGCAAGCCTTGCGTCGGGTGTTCATGCGCCCCGTCGCCAGCGTTGATGACGCGAATGTGTGGCAGCAGATGCTTCGCGAGAACATGCGGAGCGCCCGGCGACGAGTGCCTGACGACTACCGCATCGACGCCCATCGCCTCGATGTTCTTCGCGGTGTCGATGAACGTTTCGCCCTTCGAGGTGCTGGAACCACTCGGGGAGAAGTCCAACACGTCCGCACCGAGACGGCGAGCAGCAAGGCCGAAGCTGACGCGGGTTCGCGTGGATGGTTCGTAGAACAGGTTGACGACAACCTTGCCCTTGAGGTCGTCGCGTTTCGGCACATCACCGACGCCGACACCCGTGAACCCTTCCGCCGCATCGAGCAGACGCGAGAGGTCGGCAGCGGGCAATCCTTCAAGCCCGAGTAGGTGCTTCACGATCGGTCCTCTTGCAGTGCATTACCGAAGAACTTTGCGAGCCACGGGGTTTATCCCCGTGGTCTTTGGAGGTAAGAAGACCACGGGGGTAAACCCCGTGGCTCGCAAGTACGCCACTCGCCTTACGCCGGCTGAGCGCTGATGTCCGGTTGCTGTTCCTCGCGCCGTGGACCCACTCGCTTGATGTAGGTCGTGCCCACGTCCACCTGTTCCATTGTGGCGGAACGGCACAAACCAATCAGTTCGGGGCGCTCAGCCGGAGCGTGAAGTTCGCAGATGCCGAAGAACTGATCCTGAAGGAATCGCAGCACCTGCGCCAACAGCAGTTTCGCGAGCCCCTGACGGCGTAAGTCCGGCCGAACTTGAATGTCGAGGATGCCAGCCGACGGGAAGCCCCATCGCCAGCCGTAACCTTCAAGTTCCCACACCACAGCTCGCGCCGCGGGCATACTATTCGCGAGCTTATCCACCATTCGGAATTCGACCGGCTCCAACATGCCCCACACGCACTCGTGCCACCACGACGGCACACTCGCAGCCCGCAAAATTTGCGTTTCGTATCGCTTCCGCAGCGTTCCGAATCGGCCGTCGGCAATCGAGATGGGAGCTTCGAGCTTCTTGTGGAATACCAGTGTGGTGTCCGCAGCTTCGTAACCGAGCGACTTGAAGAACGGGTCGGCGCCCTCGTCGGAAGCCAGGAAACCCGGGCAGTTCGTGCCGCCGTACAGACCGAATCCGAACGGGCAGTACGGCCAGCGTGGACCCGCACGAAGAACCGTCGAGCCGCGCGAAATCAGATACTCTTCGGCTTTACGAACGAGATCGCGAGCAACACCGTACCGACGTGCGTTTGGTCGAATTGCAACAGAACAGATGACGCCGTTGGTTTTGTCGAGAGCCGAAAGAGCGCTGTTCGGACCGAAGCCCGCGACCGCGTAGCCGAGGATTTTCCCGTTGTCTGCTTCATCGACGGCGACGATCAATCCGTCCGGGTCGAAGTATGGTTTTGAGAATAACCAGCGGTCGAGGAGTGCGGGTGTACGGAGTGGGTACGCACTGCGAGACGGATGGGACTCGTTCCAAACATCGGCGAGGGCCGGTGGATCAGTATTGCGAAATCGGCGGAAAGAAATCACTGCCGGCTCTCACATCCCGCCGGGGAGGACGGCGGCGGTACTTGGATCACGCCAATGTTATTGACCGGCGCTCTGAACCGCAAGTTGCAGAAGCAGATGGGGTCGAATCGTTGGCGTTCGTTGCGAGTCTCATTTCTGTCGAAGCTGGTCCCAGGCGGCGTCGGCCGCACGGCGTGCGTCGCCCCAGGCCGACCAGTCTGATTGCTTGGGAAGTATCGGAGAGTCCAGCATTCCGAGCAGTTCGTCCATCTCGGCGACTCGCGCTTCGGCGAACTGACGGGCTCGCGTTCTCAATCCATTGGGTGGCTCCCAATCCGTCGGGAGTCCGGCGAGCAGCGTAATAACTTCATTCGCCGTTGCTTTCAGTTCAGTGAGTTTCGCGATTATCTCGCTTGCGATTTCCGGGTTCCGCGAGGTTCGGGGTTTGTAAAGCATCGCCCATGCCTGATGTCGGACGAAGCTCACGCCATCAGGCGAGAGTTGAATGAGTCGCGGAACCACATCTCGATTGTACGCTTCTTCCGCTGCAATCAGAGCCGGGAGCCGCTCGCGTTCAGCGGTTCGGCGAACTTCGTTGGCGTGCGACTTCCGCAGCGATTCCCAGACTTGGCTTCGCTGCATCGACATCATCAACCCGGCGACGCAGAACGCGGGTATGGCCAGCAGCGACACCAAGGCGAGAAACTGTTGCGGCCGACGCGCGAATCGCAGCGCGTTCAACGCCCACGATACCAGGAACCCCGCGATGCAGCCGCCGAGATGCGCTTCCCAACTGATGTTCGGTAAGAAACTCACTCCGGCGTTGAGCAAGAATGCTAGCCACAGCCGACGCGCCCATTCGGCGCGGACGTCTGGCGGAAGGTCGTGACGAAACCACATGAGCCATGCGAGCAGCGACGCCAAAATTCCCCAGATCGCGCCGGAAGCACCAGCCAGCATCCCCTCCGGCTTGTTCGCCATCGCCAAGCAACTGCCGGCCAATCCCGAGATGAGGTAGATTGTCGTGAGTCGCCAGCGACCCCAGAGGAGTTCGGCGAGCGATCCCATCATCGCCAGCGCGAACATATTCGCGAGCAAATGCACCAGACCGAAGTGAACGAAACACGAACTGAGGAGTCGCCACCATTCGCCGTGGAGGAGGTCGTTTCCCTTGATCGCCCCGATGTGGTGAAGGAGTTCTCGCGGTTGGCCTTGGCCGAGATATTCGCCGATAGGATGACCGCCCCGCATGGCCGCGACCGCACCGACGCCAAACCAACATACGTTCGCCATCAGCATCATCGGAACGAAAACGGGCGTGCGACGATTCAGGCCGAAATGACGTGTGGCCTGTTCCTCGGATGTTGGTTTCGGCGTGGATTCCTCCAGGCTGACAGCCGCGGATTTCGGTTGAGGATCAACTACGGTTGAAGGAAATCCACTCCCGCTGGCAACAAGAGCGACCCCTTCGGGCGTGAGGACATAACCCTGACCGACGCCGCGAATCCATGTCGCGACTCGAACGAGATCCGCGAGCCGAAGCTGCCCGAGCGGTTCGTCGAGTTCGGTGCGGCTTGTGCCGGTCGTCTCAGCATGGCGTGATGGAAACCACGGCTGATCGCCCGCTGCCGCGATCCATTTCAGAATCGTGTCCGGGGTGAGTTTGGGGTGTGGACTTCCCCCAGCGCTAACCGGAATGGGTGCGGCGCTGTCGGCGGTGCGTGAAACAATCTCGTCATCGGAAGCCATAGCGGGCATTATTATCAGGAGTCGAAGCCATGTCGAGGCTGCGCTAACCGAGGAAACCCGATGTTCGCACCCTGGCTGACAGGTTCCGCAGAGGTCGTCGCTGCGTTGGCGGCTGGCCGACCCGTGGTGGCGCTCGAATCGACGCTCATCGCTCATGGGCTACCGTGGCCAACCAACTTGGACACGGCACGCGAGGCGGAAGCCGTCGTGCGAGCAGCCGGTGCTGTGCCTGCGACCATCGCGATTTGGCATGGCGTTCCCACTGTGGGATTGTCCGATGAGCAGATCGTGGAGTTGGCTCAGGCGAAGGGTGTGTTCAAGGCAAGTCGGCGTGACATCGGCGCTGCGGTGGGATTGAAGAGACTGGCTGCAACGACGGTTTCCGCGACGATGGCACTGGCACACGCGGCAGGCGTGCGAGTCTTTGCGACCGGTGGCATCGGTGGCGCGCATCGCGAAGAGGAACCGTTCGACATCTCGGCAGACCTGACCGAGCTGTCACGCACGCCGGTGCTGGTGGTGTGTGCCGGCGCGAAGAGCATTCTCGATCTGCCGCGAACGCTGGAAATCCTCGAAACATGGGGCGTGCCGGTCATGGGCTACCGCACCGAGGAGTTCCCGGCGTTCTACGTGTCGGTGGCAAAGATACCCGTGTCGTGCCGCGTGGAAACAGCGAGCGAAGCGGCTGCGGTGTTCGCGGCGCATGTTCAGATGGGTGGTGCGGGTGCCGTGCTGGCGCGAACGTGTCCCGACGAGGCAGTGATTCCCGCGGCCGAGTTTCACGAGTGGTTGTGTGAGGCCGAGCAGGATGCCCAGGAAGCCCGCGTGAGCGGCCCGCGCATCACGCCGTTCTTGCTGAAGCGCCTTGCGGAATTGAGTGGCGGTCGAACGTTGATCGCGAACCGAGCGTTGATTGTGGCCAACGCCCGGCTCGCTGCTGAAGTGGCAGTCGAACTGGCGTAATCACGGCAGGTTCACGATGTTGCCGTCGTTCGTCTGGATGAGGTTGCTCAACTCAGTCGGGGTGAGATTCATCGGAAGGAACCGAGCTGATCCATCGCCGAAAAGAGCACAGAAGCCGGTGCTGAAGACGCCACCACCCAGCTTCGGGGCGGTTCCAGGCGTGAATGCCAATTCGTCGGGCTTCGTCCAGATGACCGGATCGTATGCCTCCGCCACGAACAGCGTGTTCGACAGTCCATCAGGAATGGCAGCCATCTTCACTCCCGAAATGACCTTGCCGGCAGTCAGTGCCATCGTCGGAGGTGGCATGAAGGCGTCTTTCCCGCTGAACGAACGGTAGAAGGTGTAACCATTGGTGTCGGTGCGTGCAGGGCCATAGATTTTGGGCATCTGGGGGATGAGCTTCTTGTTGTGTTCGCTGTCCCACGGTTCGTCGAGTTTGAACGCGTTGTAGAGTGCCTGTTGTTCGAGGTATGGCAGCAACGCAACACGCCAGCTCAGGCCGATCTTGCCGTTCTTGTCGGCAATGCCCATCGGGAACGCGCCAAGTGTGTCGTTCGCGTTGTGAAACGCGAGGCCGATTTGCTTCAGATTGAGCATGTTCGCGTCACGGATCGCTGCGACCGCAACCACATTGGCGAACAGCGGCTTCTGCGTTGGCGGATACGGAAGCGACGGATCGAGAGGTTGCGTTGGCGTTTGCGTACCGCCCGTTCCTGGGTTCGGGTTGGGCAGCGGCTTTGGAGTCGGAGGAATCGGTGCCGGCGTTGAGTCGGGCACAGTGGGTGCCGCGGCCTTCTTGCCACACGCTGGCAGTGTGATAAGAACCGCAGCGAGAAGTACGACAATACCGGAGAAGCGTTTCAACATAGTATGAACCTCGGGAAGAGAATGAGGGCGACTAACAGCCTATCAGCAGGAACCGAGCACGTCATTTCTTCACACGCCAGCCCGCTCGACATTCCAGCGGAAAATCGGTCAGCATCGCATCGACACCAGCTTCGCGACCCTTCTCCCAGTTCGCAGGCTCGTTGCCCATTACCAGCGGCCCAACGAGGAACACTCGCTTCCCCGCGTCGTGGATCTTCTTGACTTCGTCCGTCGTGGGAATGAATCGCACATACACCCACGACGCGGTTTTGTCTTCGAGGGCAACAGCCAGTTTCTCGGCAGAAGGGCACAGCACGGCACACGCGGCCGGTGTCTTCGCGTGGTCGCGGCTCGCCGTTTGAAGTTTCGTTCGCACAGCTTCGTCTTCGATGGTGATGCCGATGAACACGAGTTGCTTCAGCACGCCGTACTTCTCGGCAAGAATCACGACCTCTTCCTCGCAGCCCGGTTCCTTGAGATCGACCGCGACAAAGAGCGACGTTGCCTTGCGTTCCTTGAGCAGCGAGAAGAACTCTTCCAGGGCTGGCACACGTTCGCCGGCGAACGCGGGGTCGAACTTTTTCCCAGCGTCGAGCTTGCGGAGGTCACGCAGTGAGACGTCGGCGAGCTTACCTTTGCCGTCTGTGGTGCGGTCGAGCGTCGGGTCGTGAAGGCAGACGAGTTGCCCATCGCGGGTACGACGCACGTCGAGTTCGACACCGACTCGCAGGTCGATGCAGGCGTTGAAGGTGGCGAGCGTTTCTTCCGGCGCGTGCGTGGGGATGCCGCGGTGACCGATCACGCTGGGATCAGCGCTCCAGGCGAGTCGTGGGTGTAAGCCCACTGTTCCGAGGGTGAGCAACAGGAGAACCGCGAGCCGGAGCATGGGGAGTTCCTCACAGTTTGATGACCTTGAGCCGGCGACTGATCTCTTCGACGGGAATGATGTCGCCTTTGCCAGCACCGGGGCAGGCTTCGCGGGTGCGTTCCCAGTCTTCGGGCGTGGCGACGTTGCTATCCCAGAATGGCCATGTGCGGCACTGTGGCGGACGAACTGAGTAGATGGTGCAGCCGCGTTTGGCGTCCCAGAAAGTGCAGTCGCCGTTGTCGCGTTCGCGGAGGGTGATCTTGCCGCGAGCTTTGCGGGTGAAGATGTCGCGGACTTCGCGGAGTGGCTGCCCGAGGAACGCGGCGATAGCTGCGAGTTCGTCTTCGGTGACCCAGACGTAGCCTGGGTCGCCGGTGCAGCACTTACCGCAGCGGGTACACTCGAACGCAAGACCGTCGGCGTACCACGGCTCGTCGGGGGATTTGTTCTGCTCGCTCACAATGACCTCCAGGGCGATACGGAGGATTGTAGCCACAAAGAAAAATGAACCCAGGCCGTTGGCCTGGGCTGAGGGAGGGCGGTCCTTCAGACCGCAAAGACATGCTTGGTTTTTGAGGTCTGAAGGACCGATCTTCCTCAGCCCAGGCCGTTGGCCTGGGGTCGTGTTGCGCGGGGCGTCGGATTTCACCCCACAATAGATTCGCTATCCTTCACGGCTGGGTGTTGGCTCAGATCAGCCCAGCGGCACATCACGTCGGTTCGCATGACATACTTGCGGCCGTCTTCGACGGGTGCGCCACGATGCAAAATCTTGTGCGGAAACACCAACGCCTTGCCTGCTTCCGGTTGCACCTGCAACACATGCTTCCCCGTCATGCCGCGAAACTCGGTCGCACCGCCCGCGATGCCGCCGTTCAGGTAGATCATGAACGTGAACGCGCTGTGTTCCGTCGGCGAACGCTCGTAGCGACCGTCGAAGTGCCAGTCGAATTGCTGGCCTGGATCGTAGCGATAGAACCGGAATCGCTCGTTCAAGCCAACCGGAATCCAGAAGCGTGCCCACTCGGGGAAGAACGGCTTCAGCCGTTCCCAGATGTCGGCGGCGAGCTTGGGGTCGTCGATCATCACGCGGTCGTTGTTGCGGATGTCCTTCCGCATGACGGGACCGCTCATCGAGGTAATTGGCGCATCGTCGTAGCCGACGCCTTCGGTGCGAGCGATGTAGCGAGCGCACTCTTCGGGTGACAGGAAATCGTGAACGACGAACAGGTCGTCGCGTTCCGCGAGGAATTCTTTTCGCATGATGACACCCCACGTTTAGCCGCCGCCCCGGCGGGGCGGCCGCTTCACGGACGCGATTGACGTCGTGTTGGTTCGCCACGAATCGGGACCAAATTGGCCAAGAATTGCCGTGTGCAGTTCTCCCAGGTGTAGCTTGCTCCCTCGGCTGCACATGCCGTGGGGTTGCTTGTCGCCAGCGCTCGCTCGACAGCTTTGCCGAGATCGTTGTCGAGAGCGCCGAACTTCTCGCTCGTGATGATGTCGCCCGGACCAGTCACGGGATACGCGGCCACGGGCAACCCCGACGCCAGCGCTTCAATCACGACGACGCCAAACGTGTCGGTCTTGCTCGGGAACACGAACAGATCCGCCGACGCATACACTTCGCCGAGCGCCTGCCCCTTGCGATAGCCGAGGAACACCGCGTCGGGGTATTGCTTCTCAAGGCTCGCTCTCGCGGGGCCATCACCCACCACCAGCTTCGTGCCAGGCGTTTTCAGCTTGAGGAAATCATCAATGCCCTTCTCGTGCGACACACGGCCGACGTAGAGCAGCACAGGTCGGGGGTAAGAACTTGACCCCCCACCCCCCTTCCCTGTTTTAAGCCCCTCTCCCCTTGGGGGAGGGGTTGGGGAGGGGTCTTCGGAAGAACCTAACCCCCCAACCCCCTTCCCTAAGAAGGAAGGGGGAGCAAGAGGGTCGGAGGGGTTCTGCAGGTCCGCCTTCTCACGCGGTCGGAAGATGCCCATATCCACGCCACGCGACCATCGCCGAATGGGTGGTCGGAACCCGCGACTCACCAGCTCCTTCTCCAAACTGGGCGTCGCCACCATCATTGTGCCCGAACCGCCGTGGAACCACTTGAGGAAGCGATACGAGACGCCTTCCGGCACATACGCGAGCCGCTTGAGGTATTCTGGGAACCGCGTGTGATACGACGTCGTGAAGCTCCAGCGCATTCGCTGACATAATTGGCGAACCAAAAACCCGAGCGCCCCCTCTGTGGAGATGTGGACGTGATCTGGGCGGAAGTTCAGCACTCGTGCGTGGACCCGTCCTGATCGTGGATAACAGATCGGGATTTCGGGGTAAAATGGCGTGGGCACCGATGGATACGCAGTCGGCTCGACAACCTCAACAGTGTGGCCCCATTCGCGGAGAACGCGACTGGTGGTGTCAAGTGTGCGAACGACGCCGCTAACTTGCGGGTGCCATGCATCAGTGGCGATGAGTATTCGTGCCATGTCAGGAGCATCGTATGCCAGACCCCGATAAGCGCAAACTCCGCGAAGCGAAGCGTGTCATCAAGAAGCTTGGCACCAAGCACCGTCGTCGCGAGCTGAAGCGTAATCTTGCAGAGAATCCTGATGAAGCTGCCCATGCAGATGAAGATTTGGGGAAGTTTCGCAGCGACACGCTGAACCGCCTCGACAACGACTCAACGAGAAGGAAACCAGACGCGGGCAAGGGAGATAAAGAGGACTAACCACAGAGGCACAGAGACACAGAGAAAACAAGAGGACGACCGTTCTTTGAAGAATGATCTCTCTTCGGTTTTCTCTGTGTCTCTGTGCCTCTGTGGTTAGTCCTGCCTTTTCAACCCGCGTCCGGGGCGTGCTGTCGTGCGGTCACCATTCAGCAGCACCGGCACGCCATTCACCAGCACATGCTCGACGCCCACCGCTAACGCCTTGCCGTCGTCGTAGGTCGAACGATCCGCGATGGTCGCGTCATCGAACACAACCACATCGGCGGCCATGCCAGCGCGAATCAAGCCGCGATCCTTCAATCCGAATCGTCTCGCTGTGTGATACGCACACTTCATCACAGCTTCTTCAAGTGACCACGTTCCGTTGCGGACGTAGTGGCCCAGATACCTCGCGAAGCAACCGGTACCTCGCGGATGTGGCCGCCCGCCAACGTAGATGCCGTCACTGCCCGCCATCATCAGCGGGTGCTTCATCAGCTTCGGAATGTCGGAATCTTGTCGGGCCGCGAAGTGCCGAATGACACAACCCGCTGCGAGGTTCGTCGCGATGAGCAGATCGCAGGTGAAATCGACGAGCGATTGCTTCGCCGCCGCTGCTGCTGCCGGGAGCAACATTCCCTCCAGATGCCGTAGTTGATCGTGCGGAATGTTCGCGAGCCGGATGGTTTCGATGGGGAAGCGTGGGTTCGCGAACGCCGCTTCGAGTTGCTTCCGCACGGCCGGATTCTTCAGACGCTCCACGGTCGCCGCGATGCCCCCTTCGAGAATCTCGGGCGGCAACGTCAGCATCGCAACAATGGTGCTGCCGTAGAGGTAGCAGTACAGGTCGAACGTGACATCCACGCCGTCGTTCCGGGCCGCGTCGAGCAGCGGAATGGTTTGGTCGGCGATGCAGTTGAAGTGCGAAACGTGGACGCCGCAGTTCGCACGCTTCCCAATGTTGAACACTTCTTGCAACGCGGGCGGTGCCTTCTGCTCGTTGTAGCCTCGCATGTGCGTGACGTAGATTCCGCCGAACGGTGCAATCTCCTCGCACAACTCCGTCAGTTCATCCTCATCGGAATAGATGCTCGGAACGTAATCCAGCCCGCTCGACAGCCCAACCGCTCCCTGCTCCATGCCTTCGCGAACGATGGCCCGCATTCGCTTCAGTTCGTCAGCCGTGGGCTTCCGTGGATCGAGGCCGACCACTTCCATCCGCACGTTGCCGTTGGGAACCAGCGTGCAGGCGTTGATCGACGAATGGCCATCGTATGCCGCGAGGAACTCGGTGATAGTTCGCCACTGCTTACCGGGCGTCGGCAGATTCCCGTTGAAGCCTGCGGTGTACAGCCGCATGTACGCTTGCGTTTCCGGCGACCCCGGCGCGAACGCGACCCCATCCTGACCGATGACGTGCGTGGTGACGCCTTGCCGCACACCCGCCTCGTGCAGCGGGTCCGCGAGCAATGGCAAGTCGCCGTGAACGTGAGCATCGACGAACCCCGGACACACGATCTTGCCCGCCGCGTCGAGGGTTTGCTTCGCGGCTGCTTTGCCAAGCCGCCCGACAGCGGTGATGCGGTCGCCGGTGATGCCAACGTCGGCATGGAACCACGGCAACCCGGAGCCATCGACGACGCGACCATTGCGGATGAGGATGTCGAACATGGTGAATTGTGGTGTGGGTGGTGAAGGTGGGTTGTCGGCAGCGTAACGGATGCGCGACGGACTGGCCAGAGAATGCAGAGTGTTCTGTTCATTTCCGGAACGGCTGAACGGCCTTACTTCAGGATGATTCGAATGGTTCCGGGGCTGGAATCATGATTCCGGGCCTGAATCATTTGGTTCCGGAGGCGAATGTCATGGTTCCGGGTCTGAAATGGTTGGTTCCGGACGTGGGGTGGGGAAGTCGCCCGGAACCAATGAGAAACACACCGATTGCTTGACTTGCCACTTCTGTAAGACTTGGAATCGAGCGGCGACCGACGGCAACGTTTCACCTCGGGCTTGAGATTCCGTATCTCGTTGCTTACTCTCCCTGTTCGCCACGAACTCGGAGAGTTTCATGTCCGCAGCCCACTCGGTTCCGCACACACGCATTCTGATCGGCCTCGTGGGAGGTGCCGTCGTCGGGTGCGTGGTCAACGCCCTCGTTCAAGACGGCACCATTCCCGCGAAGGCCGTGTCAACGGTCATCACGTACCTCACCAAACCCGTTGGGCAGATCTTCCTGAACTTGCTGTTCATGGCGATCATCCCGCTGGTGTTCGCATCGCTTGCGGTGGGCGTCACGAAGCTCGGCGGCACCGGGAATGTTGGTCGCATCGGGCTCAAGACGATCTCGTACTTCCTCGTGACCACAGCTTGTGCCGCTGCGATCGGCATCAGCCTGGTGAATGCGATCAGGCCCGGCGACCAACTTCCCGACGAGGAGAAGTCGAAGCTGCTCGGCAAGTATGCGGACGAAGCCGGCAAGAAGCTGGAGAAGAAGGACGACTTCGGCCTCGACACGTTCATCAATATCGTGCCGCGAAATCCGCTGGAAGCGTTCGTGAAGAAGGACATGCTCGCGATCATCTTCACCGCGTTGATCGTCGGCATCGCACTCACTCGCATTGACCCCGAGAAGGCGAAGGTGATTATCGACGTGCTCGAAGGCGTGAATCAGATCACCGACTTCATCCTCCGGCTCGCGATGGCGATGGCTCCGTATGCGGTGTTCTGCCTGATCTTCTCGACGACGGCCGAACTCGGCTTCGCGATCTTGCGAGCACTCGCGGCGTTCGTGTTCACGGTGCTGGGTGGGCTGGCGTTGCACCTGTGCATCGTGTTGCCGCTGCTCGTGAAGTTCCTCGGGGGCATGTCGCCGGTGGAGTTCTTCCGCAAGAGTCGGGCGACGATGATAACAGCGTTCAGCACGAGTTCGTCGAGTGCGACATTGCCGACCGCGATGAAGTGTGCCGAGGACGAACTCGGCGTGCCGGCGCGTGTGTCGCGGTTCGTGTTGCCGTTGAGTGCGTCGATGAATCACAACGGCACCGCTCTGTTCGAGTCGGTGACGGTGCTGTTCCTGGCGCAAGTTTTCGGCGTTGACCTCACGTTGAGTCAGCAGCTCGTGGTGCTGGTGCTATGCATCCTGACCGCGACAGGAATGGCTGGTGTTCCGGGTGGCTCACTGCCGCTGATCGGCTTGATTCTGGTGCAGGTGAACGTGCCGGCGGGGGCGATTGCGATTGTGTTGGGCGTGGACCGCATCCTCGATATGTGCCGCACGATGGTGAACGTGACCGCCGACCTGACGACCGCAGTTTTCGTGGCGAAGAGTGAGCCAAGCGACCCGGAGCCTGCTTCCACGTCAACGTGACACCGTGGTACGATGGATGGGCAACCGAACAGGAGAATCAACATGGTGATTCCGAGCCCGAATTCAAAGCCAGTCGAAGTGCTTGACGAAACCGGCCGTGTGATTGCGTTCGTCGTGACTGCTGAGGAGATGCGGCGATTGCGGGGTGAGATCGCATCGCTGACCGAGCAACTCGCGATTGCCTCGAAACAGCGAGATCACCATCTCCGTCAGCTCGAAGAGGTTTTGAGGGAGTATTTCCCGCTCCTCCCGACACCGGAGGAGATGAATGGCCCGCACGCCACCTCCGAGGATATCGCGAGGCTCATCGCTGATCTTGAAGCAGGTGAGGGCCGCTGATGGCATCGCCCGCATACCCTCACGCGGTAATGGCAAAGTTGCAGACTTGGGGCCAAGTGGCGAACCGGCTCGGTCTCGGCGAGGTATTCAGGGAATCGCTGCGGGAAATGAACGTCAGCCTGAGTACAGATGCAGAGTCGTGGGGTGACCCCGTGAAAGATATGCGGCACATGCACCTTACGGTGTATCACCGCTCCGGCCCGATGTTGATTGTGAAGTACGCGGTTCACATCGATGGTAGCCCTGTTTTCGTTTTGGACGTGCAACTCACTCCAGATACACCGCTCTACTTCGCCGCTGGGTGAACCTTTCAGCTGCGTTTCACCCAGCCGCGAACGTCGACGCCGTGCATCCCAGCGCGGCGGGCTGCTTCCAGGCCAATGTCCGTGTCCTCGAACACCACGCACGCTTTCGCGGCGACCCCCAGCCTTCGAGCTGCCTCAAGGAACACATCCGGCTCAGGCTTGTGTCGTGCAGTGTCCTCGGCGGTCACCATCACATCAAACCAGTGCCGAATCTCGATGCGGTCGAGCGTCCGCGTGATCGTGTCGCGGTAGCCGCCACTCGCCACGGCAATCGGCAACTTCCCCCGATGTGCCGCCGCAATCGCAACCACAGCCTCGATCGCCACGACCGCGTCGAGATACGTCAGGAACGCCTGCTCCTTGATGTGAACCAGTGCGTCCACATCGGCAACGGTCACGCCCACGTCGGCTGCCAGAACGCGAATGATCTGTGCCGTGGGCATGCCGCCCATTGCGTAGAAGCGTGTCTCCGGAAACGGAATACCGTGCGGTTCGAGCATGGCCGTCCACGCCTTGTAGTGGGCCGGCATCGTGTCCGCGAGGGTGCCGTCGCAGTCGAAGATCAACCCGGCGGTGCCGGCTGGCGGCGTCCAGTGAGGTGTGCTGTTCATCCTATTTCTGTATGGCAACGGCATCACGACATCAACGGGGCGTTCATTCGAGTGCGTTTGTCTACAATGTGAACATGTGGCCGAACCGCGAAGAAACCGACCGTCTTCTCGACGACGCCCGCAAAGGCGAAAGCGGAGCCGTCGACAAACTCCTCGCTGAGTTCCGCGACCCCCTGCGCCGCGTCATCGACCTCAGGCTTGATCCGGCTATCGCTCGTCGCGTCGATGCTTCCGACATCGTTCAAGATGTGCTGATCGAGGCCAACCAGCGACTCACGGAATACCTGAAGAAGCCCGACATGCCGTTCCACTTGTGGCTTCGGCATCTCGCACAAGATCGCATCATCGACACGCACCGTCGGCACCGGCTCGCACAGCGGCGCAGCGTGGACCGCGAACAGGCCATTGCCCGCCCCGCGTGGGCCGACGAATCGAGCATCTCACTTGTCGCACAGTTGATCGACACCGAGGCGACTCCGACATCCGAAGCGATCCGGCAGGAGTTGCAGCACAAACTTTCCACGGCCATCGACCAGCTTTCCGACGACGACCGCGAAATCATTCTGATGCGGCACCACGAGGCGTTGTCGAATCAGGAAACGGCGGCGGCGCTGAGTCTGACGGAAGCGGCTGCGTCGATGCGGTATCTTCGAGCATTGCGGCGATTACGAACCGTTCTTGTTCCAGATGGTGGGGAACCGGCTGATGGCGTCTGAGTCTCCGGGATCTCCTCTCGTCGCGGAACATGCTTTCCCGTTGCGAGTCGGCTGCGTGGCGCAAGGCTGCGCTGTGATGTTCCTCGCATTGATTGGCAGCATCGCCGCAGCCACGTTGACTGCAGGTGTCATGCGAATCACCAGCGGCGACATGCCGCTTGGGGCGTTGCTCTGTGTGGTGGGATTGATTGGATCGTCGGCGCTGGTGTTCGCTCCAATCTTGATGCTGTCGGGCTTGCGGGAGGCATTGAACCCGGAATACCTGATGCTCACTTCATCAGCGATGGTGTTGCCACCACGGTTGCGAGGAGTTCCGCCCGATGCTCAGGGCAACCCGATTCCGAACGCACCCGGTCCGCAACCGGAAGTCATCCCGTTCTCGGCGATTCGTTCGATCAGTTGCGGATCTGGCCCCACCGGCCGAATGCGGATCGACCACAGCCTCGCGCCGACGACACTCGTGCTGCTGGAATACCTGATGACGCCTAGTGATTACGAGACACTGGAAAAGCTCCTGCGTGCCGCCGTTCCCGCAGCGTTCACATCGTAGGGCCGGCCGAGCCGGCCTCTTTGTATCGCCATTCCATTCTGGCCGGCCGAGCTGGCCCTACAGGAATACACCGTGCTTGTTTTTGAATCTGCTGAACAGTTGCTCGCGGAGTCGGAAGCCAGGCGTTATCTGCACGTCATCGTGCTGAACGCCCTCCGCGACAAAGCGACGCGGCTCGAAATCCGCTTCACCGAAGACGGCGGCTTGCTCTATTACCGCATCGAAGATCGCGATTGGGAACTGTCACCGCCACCCGACGAACTGTTCCCGCTGCTGAAGCCGACCGTGCGGGAAGTGTCGCGGCTCGTGGCTCCCGAACGCGGCGACATGACGGTTCACTTCGGTGTGCCCGGCGCGCACTACGAACCGCTCGAAGCTGGCTGGCTCACCTACCAACTCGGCGGAATGTGGATCGACCTGTTGGTGCGAATCAACCCGCGTGAGCCGTTCGGTTCCATTCAGTTCGATCTCGATGGTGTCGAAGCCCGCGAGTTCAGCGAAGCCGCTGGCGACGCTCTTGCAGCATACGCGGCACTTCTGGCACCGGACATGATCGAAACGTTCGACGAACCCGAAGCGTAACCGACAACCCCAGTCATGACCCCTGATCGCGACGAACGGCTGGCTGCGCTGATCGACCGGCTCACCGCCGACGTGCGAGACGGCAAGCCTGCCGATATCGACGCGGCGGCTCGCGAACAGCCTGACATCGCCGACGAACTCCGCGAGCTGTGGGCCGTGGCGCAGTTCGCGTTTCTCGCTCGCAAAACCACGCCCGACAAACGACCTACCGCAACTCTTCCGAAGCCCGGACAACGCACGCCGTCATTCACCAATGACCTGACCACCGACACCGGCGGAACCGCGTTACCCCGCGAGTTCGGCGACTTCGAGTTGCTGGAAGAGGTTGGTCGCGGTGGCATGGGTGTCGTCTACAAGGCTCGGCAAAAGAGTCTGAATCGGGTCGTCGCGGTGAAGATGATTCGCGAAGCACACCTCGCGACTGCCGATCACTTCGAGCGATTCCGCACGGAGGCCGAAGCCGCCGCAAGGCTCAAGCATGCAAACATCGTGACCGTTCACGAGGTCGGCACTGTTGGCGGGCAAGCCTACATTTGCATGGAGTTCGTCGGCGGTGAGACGCTTGCGGAGAAGGTGCGAACCTGTGGTCCGTTGCCGCCACGCGAAGCAGCGCGACTTGTGGCGATCATCGCGCGTGCCGTCGAACATGCTCACTCGCTCGGCATCTTGCACCGCGATTTGAAGCCGTCGAACATCCTCTTGGGGAAGGATGAAGGCGGAAGGATGAAGGATGAAGCGAAACCCAATCCAACCAATGGGTTCGGATCTTCTTCATCCTTCATCCTTCGTCCTTCATCCTTTGAACCGAAGGTGAGCGATTTCGGCCTCGCCAAGAAGCTCGACAGCAAAGGCAGCCTCACACGCACGGGGGCAATCGTCGGCACACCGAGCTATATGTCGCCCGAGCAAGCCGCGGGGCGAAAAGACCTCACAGCAGTCGCCGATGTCTATTCTCTCGGCGCGATCCTGTACGAACTGCTCACGGGTCGCCCGCCGTTCCAGGCGGCGCATCCCGTCGATACGCTGCTGCTCGTGCTCGAACAGGAACCCGTGTCACCACGATATCTGAACCCCACCGTTGACCGCGAACTCGAACTGATCTGTCTGAAGTGCCTGCAGAAGCCGGTCGAGCTGCGATATCCCACTGCCGCCGACCTCGCCACCGATCTCGAAGCATACGCCGCAGGACAACCGGTCGCTGCTGCTCCGAGTGGGTTGCGGTTCTTCATCGCGAGGTTGTTCCGCGAGACGCATCACGCCGACGTGCTGGAAAATTGGGGCAAACTGTGGATGTGGCACAGCCTCATGATTTTCCTGCTGTGCCTCATTACGCAGGTACTCGCATGGAGCGGCGTCGCCGATCATGCATGGTATCTGGGCTTCTGGTCGGTCGGGCTGCTGACGTGGGGAACCGTGCTGTGGCAGATTCGCAAGGCCGCCGGGCCGGTGCTGTTCGTGGAACGACAGATCGCGCACGCCTGGGCTGCCGGCGTGTGCGCCAGCATCGGCATGTTCATGATCGAATGGCTAATCCCGTTGCCGGCGCTGACGCTCTCGCCTGCCGTGGCCATTGCGGCTGGAATGGTGATGGTCTTCAAAGCGGGGATTCTGTCGGGTCGCTTCTACGGTTGGGCAGTGCTGAACTTCGCCGCCGCGATCGTGATGCCGTTGCCGATGGTTCGCGACTGGAGCGTGCTGCTGTTCGGTGCGGTCTCGGCGTTGTCGTTCTTCGTTCCGGGCTTGAAGTATTACCGCCAGCGCCAAGCTCGCCGCATTTCCGACTGATGCTGGAACGGGTCACTTCTTCGGGCCCTTCTTCGCCGACGGTTTCACTCGTTCGACCGTGAACGTGAAATCGTTCGGTCCGCTGGTCGTGACGTCGGCTTCCAATCCGGACGTCGCGAACGACTCGAAACGCGGATCGAGAATCTTCGGCGGTGGTTGCTCCGGGTTCGGCACATACGGCGCAACGAGCACCTTGTTTTTCCCCGGCACGGCTCCGTCGCCGGTCTTCTCGCATGTCAGGACGAACTGCCCCGTGGCGTCGAGCGTGCCGGCAGCGCTGTAGCCTTTGCCGTCGGCCCCAACGCCCTCGAACACCACCTGCGCATTCGGCATATCTGTTACCGGCGAACCATCCGGATAGACAAGTTTCCCTTTGACCGGTGAAAAGCCACTTCCGCCGCAGCCTGACAACACAAGTGCGAGCAGCGAGAATCCGAGAGCTTGCGTGAGACGCATTGCCAGTCCCGTGGAAGAGGGTAATGTGAATAAGATGAGTACGGGATTCACTGTTTAGATTATAGTCGATTGCGATCCTCGTCCCTTCTTAACACGTCATTGCCTGAGGAGTCCAAATGGTTCATCGTCCTCTCCGTTGTGCTTTCACGCTCATTGAGTTGCTGGTCGTCATCGCCATTATCGCCATTCTCATCGGCTTGCTGCTGCCTGCCGTGCAGAAGGTCCGCGAAGCAGCTGCCCGTGCTAAGTGTACGAACAACTTGAAGCAAATCGGCATCGCTCTTCACGCCCACCACGACGCCGTCGGCAACCTGCCGAACTCACGCCGCGATTACTACTACACGTGGCTCGTCGAAATCTTGCCGTACATGGAACAGGCACCACTCTACGCCCAGTGGAATTTGAAGGTCAACTACCCGACCCAAAACGCAACGGCTCGCGAAACGAAGGTCAGTGGCTACTTCTGCCCGAGTCGTCGCACCTCAGCGGATTCTGCCATCGCGAACGAAACGATGGACGACGGCACAACACCGACGACCGGGGCCAGTGCCGACTACGCCTCCTGCGACGGGAACAACAACACCGACTACTGGAACGATCCTTCTCCGCAAAACGGCGTGTTCCGACTGTTGGACAATTTCGGCACAGGGTCAGCGACCGGCACCATGAAGGGCGTGAAGTTCAGTGACATTACCGACGGCACGAGCAACACCGTGATGGCCGGCGAGAAGCACGTTCCGCCGGGATCGTTTGGCAATCCAACACCAGCGTACGACGGCCCCGCTTACAACGGCGACAAGGGGCATTCGGTTCGTTCGTTGGGGTCGAACACGATGGCTCGCACGCCGAAAGATCCGGCTGCCTCAAAGTTCGGAAGTTGGCACACGGGCGTTTGCAATTTCGTCTTCGCCGATGGTTCAGTGAAGTCGTTGCGGGTGTCGCTGGACGTGACGACGCAGGCCGCGCTCGCAAGTCGGAACGGGGGCGAAACGCTCGCGAACCTCGATTGAGAATTGAGGGCACCGTGACACGTTTCGTGTTGGTTATCGCGATGGTATTGTTCACGGCACCAACTGCGCTGGCAAATCTTCGACCGCCCCCAGGCCCGATTGGGAAACCTCCCGATTGGTTGGTGGCGGCGGTGGCGGGTGCGGCCGTGGGAGCAGCGGCGGTCTTGGCCGGGATGCTGCTCCGCCGCTCGCACTGTCCCACCAAGCGACAGGTGTAAACATGCCGATTTTGCTCGCCGATGTCTCTCCGGTCATATTTCTTTTCCACCCCGTGGCCCTGGTGTCCTACTTTCGTTGAACAGCCGGGTAAGCCAACCACTCGGCTAACGACCAGACATGGTCGGTCAATCCAGCGGCCATCGCTGGTGTTCGTTCTTGCCAGCGGCTCGTCGGACTCTCCCGCACTCGGAGAGTCC
>JAIOPV010000051.1 GCA_021413735.1 Planctomycetota bacterium | reverse complement strand
CGTCGTGAGATCACAACTGCTGATGCAAGCCACACGAGGAATGCCGGAATGACGACGTGGGGCTTGATCCACACAGCCATGCCCCAAACGAACCCTTCCAGAACGGAGAACGCTCCCTTGCGGTCTTCACGCTCCACCCGTATGAGCCGCATTCGCGCTGCGATCAACGCTGGCAGCAGCATCCATGCATCCCGCTGCATGTGGCTGAATTCGGACGTGAACGGATAGTACAACGCCGCTGCCGCTGCCAGCCACGCAACGGTGTACTTCGCTGCGCCCGCCCGCCGCACCCACACCAGAAGCAACGCCACTTCCGCTGCAATCACGAGCAGGTCGACAGCACGCAGAACTTCGTAACTCCAGCCGAACAGGTAACGCACGACTGCCATTGCCCAGGCGATGCCGGGCAGGTTGGTGTCGAAGACATCGCGGTAGTAGACGCCGCCGTGAAGAATCGAACGGGCGGCCATGTCGTAGAGTGTGACATCGACCCACGGCGGCAGGCACAGAAAGAACGGCACTCCGAGGAGCAACGCCAGAGCAGCGACGACCCACCCGGCAACCGCCGACCGCCACGGCATGAACCAACGACAGCGGATGGGCGGTGGTTCGGTTGGCATAGGATGTTGTTTGGCAATACGAGCGATTCCGGTCCGTTCTGGTTCAGGATATGAAGCACTCATTTCGGGGCTTCAGGTTCGACGGCTGGCGGCCAGTCGGGAACGTCGATCTCGCCGAGCGGGTTCACGACCTGATAGACCACATAGCGACCGGAGCGGAACACGAGTTTCTGGTTCCACGGGAACTTGTCTTTCGCCGAATCCGGAAACCACGGGGGCAGTTTCCGGGGATCACCGCTAGGACCAAGCTCGTGCGGCTTTACCCAGTCACGAGTCAACCATGCGAGATCAGCGACCACATACCGCTGACGGCTCTCACTGACTTCCTTTGCGATGCGTTTCTTGATCCAGTCATCTTTCGAGGTAATGCTGAACACGTTGCCGTAGTGCATGTAGCGGGTGGCCGGGTCGAGGTTGAACGTCAGATAGAGCGAGTGCGTGCTGTCGTGCCAGCAGTTCAGTTCGCCCGGGCCAAGCGGCGGGTTGACGGTCCGCAAATAGCCTTCCACGTCGCGGAGTTCTTTCCAGTTCGTGCTGCAATGGGTGTCGGTGTACTCGCCGAGGACGTCACGCAGTTCGGGCGTGCTGCCTCGCCAACAACGCGGCCAAAGTTTGAGTTGTGGCGAACCCGTGAGCGGCCCGTGATGTTCGAGTCGAACGAGTGGAATTCCTGGTGCCGGGTATTCGGTGGACGACACAAGTGAAGTACCGTTCAGAAGCGCGGCGATGAAGGCGAACCACAACAGGTAAACGAACCCGAACGCCCAGCGATGTGTTGCAATAACGGACATGCCGAGAATAAGCACCGGCACCTGAGCGTACTCGTGCCCCTTCTGAAACAGGATCACCTGTGTCAGCCAGCCGAGGTAGAGCATCGCAAGTAAGAGCCGAGCATTCGCAATCGCCTCCGTTTTCGCTGGCAGGTAGAGCAATTGATCGTTCTGTTCGGGTTTGTCCAACTCCGCTTCGCGTCGTTTGAACCCTTCCCGCAGGGCGAGTAACGCGAGCGGGATCGCGATAATCTGGAGCGCCCCCCACGGCCGAAACACCGTAAACGTGTAGAAGAATCGCAGACCGAACTCATCAACCAAACTCGCGACGTAGTTCGGGTTCCAGTCGAGGAACACTTCGCGGAAGTACGGCCATGCTCCGTTGCCGACGATCCAGGCAACGCCAAGCCCGCCCGCGAGCAGACCGCCAAGTAACAGCCACGCGAGATCAAGGAAGACTCGCCGAAGCGATTCCCGT
>JAIOPV010000037.1 GCA_021413735.1 Planctomycetota bacterium | reverse complement strand
GCCAACCGTTTGCCTCAATTCGCCCCGGACCAGGGGTTACGCTTCGCTCCACCCCTGGCTACCATCCGACGCCCTTCCAGGGCTAAAACCAATCAAATCACCGTCGCCAACCGTTTGCCTCAATTCGCCCCGGACCAGGGGTTACGCTTCGCTCCACCCCTGGCTACCATCCGACGCCCTTCCAGGGCTAAAACCAATCAAATCACCGCACCCGAATCGGCGACCCATCCACCAATTGCGTTTGGCCGCTCGTCACGACCTTCGCGGTTGCCGAAATCGCACCGCGAATCTCCACCCAATCCTTCTCGCGTGCGCCCACTTCCACCTCGACCGCTTTTACCGTTTCGCCTTCCACCACGTACACCTTCGTCACGCCCGCGAACGTCACCACGGCTTCCTGTGGCACCGTCAGCACGGCCGCGTCGGTTCGCACCAGCACCTCGGCGTTCGCGAAGCCGCCACACTTCAACTTCCGGCAGCAGTTCGGCACCTCAACCTCTGTCACGAATGTCCGGTTCTCGGGATCAACCGTCGGGAACATTCGCGCCACCGTGCCCGGGAACACGAGGTTCGGGTACGCCTCCACACGCACCTCGACCTTCTGCCCGACATGCACGTCGGGCGAATATCGCTCGGGAACCGCGACTCGCAGTTTCAAGACGTGATCGGTCACAAGACGGAAGGCGTTCGTCACTCGCATCGGGCTGATCGTCGCACCCTTGTGAACCATGCGGGCCGCGACCGAATAGCGAACCGGATTCGCTGCTGGTCCGACAATCGCCGACCACGCCGCCCAGTCGTCGGGCACAGGCACCCGAAGCTGCGTTTCGCGAAGTCGATCCTCGGCATCGTCCAGCGCCGAAGACAGCCGACGAGCTTGAGCCAGCGTCACACGGGCCTCGGTTTCGGCCAGATCAACCGCAGTCTTCGCCACCTTCGACTTGGTGCGTGCGCTGTCGAGTCCTTGCACGGAACCGACGCCGCGTCTCACCTCTTCCTCGATGCGAACGAACTCCTTCTCGGCCAGTTCCTGATTGGCTTTCGCCTGTGCCACCGAATCGACATTCGGCAAATGTGCCGTGAACACCGCGTCCGATTCGGGAAGGGCCTCGAGTTTGAGCTTCCGCAACTCGGCCTGCAACGCGGGCTGTGCCTGACCAATCGCGAGCCGAGCGTCGGTGGGGTCGAGTTCCATCAGCACTTCGCCGGGATATGCCGTGTCGCCCTCGTTCTTGAGAACCCGCAACACACGGCCATCGACCTTCGGCGAGAGCATCACGTCTTCATTCGCGTACAGCGTGCCGACGCCAGATACTGTGCGTCGCAGTTCGACCGGCTTCACCTGTGCGACCGTGACCACGACGGGTTGAGGAGCCGATTTGGCCGTGGTCGGCGCGGCTTTTGGAGCACACGCAGGGAGCGCGAACAAAGCGAACGCCACGAGAACGCCCGCGTAGCGGCGGTCCCAACGGGACCGCATTCGGTCGGTAGCCCCGATGGGACCACCGCTCAACATTGGGCATTTCATGGCGTTCCTCCATCGGCCCACGATGTGTTCAGGATCCCATTCAGGATGACGTCGGCCACGTCTCGCGCTTGCGATTCCGGGTCAGCCGGCCGAGCCGACAACAAGTTCGTCAGAATCGTGCCGTAGAGAAGGTCGCCGACCACCGCGAAGAGGCGTTCGATCGGCATTGGACGAACGCGACCCGTGGCCATCAGGCGGCCAAAGAACTCGCGATGCTTGCAGGTGTGTTCGTCGTCGTCCTTCGTGGCGAAGTACAGCGGTCGGTGATGATGCGGGAACGCGGCCCGTTCCTGAATGAAGAGTTCCGCCATCTCCGGCCGGCGATGAAAGAAACCGAGATACGTGCGAATCGCGAGGAGCATCTGGTCGAGCGGATCGAGCGTCGCTTCCAGAACGGCATCCATCTCGGCGTTCAGTTCGAGGAGACCACGCTCGACGGCCGCGAGAAACAACTTCTCCTTGGTCTCGAAGTAGCGGAACACCGTGCCGTTGCCGACGCCGAGATGATTCGCGATCGTCTGCACCTGCGTGTTCGCGAAACCGTATCGGGCAAACTCACGACCCGCGACGTCAAGAATTTGCTCTTTCCGACGAGCTTCTAACTCCGGATTCCGCGGACGCCCAGGCCCGCTTCGCTGCGGGACGGTTTCCGCCGGTCTATCTGGCGATTCAAGCGGCATATTCACAATTCAGATGGGAGGCAATAATTAACGGACTGATCCGTCCGCTAAACTATACCTGCTTGTGACAAATGCGACAAGTCCAGATGTCCAATCGTCGGTCAGAGGGCAGGGCGGTTGCGTGTTTCGCATTGGGTAGGGTCGGTTCACCCCCTCCCTGGCGGTCGGGGTTCGCCAAAAGGCTTTGGTTTCAGGGGCGAACCCCGAGTGCCAGCGAGGGGGTGGCGATGAAACACATTACGCAATGTGAAATGTGAAACTCGCAAACGCCCTGGGTCAGAGGGGTGGTCCACATGATTCCGGAGGGTGCTCGTTGGTTCTGCGTGGCGTGAATGGCAGTGGAAGACCATAAGCGATTTGGAAACCCGGAGATGCGGCGAACAGCGTCATTCTGATGTAGTTTCTTCCGGACGATCGAGATGGTTCCGGACGTGGATTTGATTCTCGCGTCAGCAGAATTGATGGCAACCGATTCCGCAAACTAGCTTTACATACATTCTGATGGACTTTCTTCCGGACAAATGGAATGGTTCCGGGCCTGAAACGGTTGGTTCCGGACGTGGGGTGGGGAAGTGCCCCGGAATCAAATTGCAACTCAACACACTTGACTCTCCGGTCAGCGAAGAAATGCGACGGAAATTGGCGGGTTGTTGTCGTCACTCTCGCTGGATCAGTTGGGGCTGACGTTTTCTCGTTCCGTTCGTGGTGGTTCGGGCTAGAATGATCCCCATCCCGCCAACGGTGCGCCGCAATGCCTCTTGACTGGTCCCCGCTCGTCGAGTTCCTCACCCGACACGAACGCCCGCTGCTGATGACCCACATTCGCCCGGACGCGGATGGTCTTGGCTCACAGCTCGCGATTCACTCCGCCCTCGTTGCGATTGGCAAGAAGCCTCGCGTCGCGATCGCCAGTAAACTCCTGCCTCGCTATGCGTTCATGGACCCCAAACGCGAGATCATCGAGGACTTCAAGCCAGCCGCGTTCACGGATCGCGACTGTGTCGTCGTGCTGGACACGGGCACATGGAACCAACTCGGCGACTTCGGCGACTGGCTGAAGACGTCGCCGTTGCCGCGAGCTGTGGTCGATCACCACAGAACCCAGGACGACCTCGGCGGGTTGCAGTTGGTGGACATCACCGCTGAAGCAACCGGTCGCTTGGCTTACGAGATCATTCAGGCGCTCGGTGCCCCGATCAGCAAGGACGCAGCGAACAATATGTTCATGGCGCTTGCGACCGACACCGGCTGGTTCCGGCATCCAAACGCGACGACCGCGACATTCGCACTTGCGGCAATCCTCACGGAAGCTGGAGCCGAGCCGACGAAGCTTTACGAACACCTGTACGAAGCGGCTCCACTGGCACGCTTCCGGCTCACGGGCGTGGCGCTCGAACGGTTGCAGGTGCGGTCTGGCGGACAGGTCGCCTTCACCGAAATTTACCTGACTGACTACCCCAAAACGGGAGCCGTGCCGGGTGACACCGAAGACCTGATTAACTATCCTCGCAGCGTGGAAGGTGTCGAGGTGGGATTGGTGTTCATCGAACAGCCCGGCGGCGGCACGAAGATCAGTTTCCGTGCCCGTTCGCGTGTGGATGTGTCGAAGGTCGCGGAACAGTTCGGCGGTGGTGGTCACCGACTCGCAAGTGGTGCGAGAACGAATAAGCCGTTGCCGGAAACCCGCGACCTAGTTTTGGCTGCAATCGAAGCTGCTCTCGGGACAGTTTGAATAAAGCCGAACCACGCATGGATCTCCCTGTGCGTGGTTCGAGGAATCGGAGAAGAACGATGTCCGCTCCCGCCGTCGAATCGCGCTTCACGCTTCGCGATTTGCCTTTCCCCGCGAAGCTGGTCATCACCTGCTTCCTGCTCTCCGTCGGCCTCGGCTACACGAGCGCGATGGTGCAACTGCACTTCCAGGACTCGAAGTCCGGCGAGATGCTGCCGATGGAAGAGGACGTGGTGCTGAAGTTCACCGGCAAGAAGTGGTTCCAAAACCCGCCGCCGCCGCCCGTGAGCAAACTCGTTCAACTCATCACGACCTCAAGCGGAACGTTCGGTAGCAACGGAACCATGCTGCCCGCGTTCTTCGAGAAAGACCCGGCCTTCAGCAAGGCCAAACGCGACGGGGCGGACATGACGAAGTTGGGCGGCGAACGCGAAGGCGAACGCGATGCGCTCGTCTTCTGGGCAGGCCTACCTGATGAGGTTCGGAAAATTGCCTACGAGAAAGACCTTCTCAGCGTCTCCGCAGACAAGATGCCAAAGTCGATCACGCCGAAGTTCAAGGATGGCGACGGCTTCAAGGTGAAGTCGATTCTGGAAGCTCGTTGCGTCTACTGCCACATGAAGGGCGGCGACGCCAAAGCCGAGGCGTTCCCGCTGGAGAATTACGATCAGGTCGCGAAGTACCTCGCCGTGCCAGAAGTCGCTCCGTTCAAGCCAGGTTGGGTGAAGGTTGAGGAAGGGATGAGTCTGGAGAAGTTGACGCAATCGACGCACGCTCACCTTCTGAGTTTCGCGGTGCTGTTCTCGCTCACGGGGTTGGTATTCGCGTTCACGTCGTATCCCGCGATCGTGCGATGTGCCATCTCGCCGCTGGTGTTGCTGGCGATCGTCACGGATGTGTCGTTCTGGTGGCTCGCCCGACTCAGCGAGGGTTACGGCGTGTACTTCGCGAAGGGAGTGATGGTCACGGGCGGCGTTGCCGGGATGGGGCTTGGTCTTCAGATTACGGTCAGCCTGTGGAACATGTACGGCCCGAAGGGCAAGGCTGTGATCGTGTTGCTATTCGCCCTCGGCGGCGCGATCGGCGGATTGGTGATGGTGAAGGTGATTCTACCCGGCCTGGAAGCGAAGAAAGCAGAGGCTGCCGCGAAGGTGAAAGCGGAAGGCGACAAAAAAGCCGAGGTGAAGCCCGAGATCAAACCACCCGAGAAGAAGCCCGACGAGATCAAGAAACCCGACGACAAGAAGGGCACGGAGATTCCGATGCCGAGGGGCCTGAGCAAGATGGATGAGGTCTTGCGGTTCCCGCTGAAGGGTGAAGACGGAATGGAACTGGCCATCCGCAAGATGCCGTTCAGCAAGAAGGAGGAACCGAAGAACATGGTGCGGGCGTTCTTCGACAAGAATCTGAACGAGGATGAGTTCGTGATCGCTTTGAAAGCGATGAATCTCGAAGCGCAGAAGAAACTGACCCCGGAGCGGTTCGGCGAGTTGGCCGCAATGACAGCCTGGACAAAACTGCCTGACGCGGAGCGAAAGAAGGCTTACGAAGCTGATGCCTTCGATCTTCCTCCCGATCTGGCGAAGAAACCATTCACAGCCGGCTATCTGAAGAATGGGAAGGTCACGATCCAGGCGATATTCACCGACCGCTGCATCCGCTGCCACGCGGATGAAGAGAACGCGATGTTCAAGGACTACGAAACACTTCGCGCATTTTTGGAACCGAAGCCTCCCGAGAAGTGAGTTCCTGCCGCGATCCCGAGAACTCTCCCTTTCGGGATCGCTCAAATTCGTGCGTTATCGGGTTTAGTCGCAACGGGGCGATTCGAGGTGACAAGCGAGGAATGGCACAGTCTTTGCTTAAAGATGAGAGCCCCATCGCGACTCGCACTGTAGGATTCCAGTGACTACAAAACACATCTACGCCCAAGTAGACTCAGCCGCACTCGCTCGTTTGGCAGACGACGGTTGTCCGCACGCTCCCGAAGAGGAAGATTCCGCGGCGCGACGAAAAGTGGCGTTTGAGGAGCTTGTCCTGAGCGTGCGGATCGCTGGTCGGGGTATGGCCCGACGAACGGCACTGAAGCAATCTGATTCCGGCGCGATCAGATTGTGGTGACCGAGGGCAAAGGCGAACGCGGGCCGCTCCGTATTTCGGAGCGGACGCGATTTGTTTGCCACGGATTTTCGCAGCCACGTTATCGGGCGTCGACAGCATCTCACCATTCTTCGCGTTGACCTGCCGCTCAGCCACATTCACTCTGAACTCACCTTACTTTGCATCGACGATGTTCAGGTTTGGGTCACCACCTCATGCCGTGGGTCGCCGGGCGAATCATCGCGCGTTAGCATGGTGGAGATAGCAAACAGTTGGAGGTTGCGCCCATGTCTGCATCGTCACCAGAAGACGCGAACCGGACCGCATCGCATGTTGCCACTGATCCATCCGGGCCAATCACGCCGGTTTCTGAAGATTCCCTCGAACTGCGCCAATCCACTGCCGATCCGTCAGGGCCAATCGCGCCTGCGGCGGAAACTGCCATCAAGCGATCAGAATCTCACGCCACTGCATCCGGCCCACTCGTGATCGCGGACGAATCAGGTGGCTTGAGAACAGCTCACGACTCACGAGGCAAAGGGTTCGCCCCAGCGCCGGAGATTCCCGAAATCCCCGTCATCCCGGGGTATGCGGTTGACCGAGTCCTCGCCCACGGCGGAATGGGCATGGTCTTCGCCGCTCGTGACATCTCTCTGAATCGCGATGTCGCGATCAAGGTACTGCTCCCCGGTGCTCATATCGCCGATGCCGCCGAGCGGTTCATTCTGGAATCGAAGATCACCGCCCGGTTGCCCCACCCCGCGATTCCCCCCGTGTACCAACTCGGCACCCTCGCCGACGGCAACCCCTTCCTCGCGATGAAGCTCATCCGGGGGCGGACTCTTGCCGAGGAACTGAAACTTGGTACGTTCCCCGCCGCATTACCTCACTTCGTGCAGATCTTCGAGCAGATCGCGCAGGCCGTCGGATTCGCCCACTCACAGGGCATCATCCACCGCGACCTGAAACCCAGCAACGTGATGGTCGGTGCCTTCGGCGAAGTGCAAGTCATGGACTGGGGATTGGCGAAAGAAGTGCGGAACCCCGACCGAGAAACCGCTTCGTTCTTCCTGCCCTTGTCGGCGTCCGGGGAGCAGACCCCCGAGTTGACGCAGACTGGTTATGTGATGGGAACCGTTGCGTACATGGCTCCCGAACAGGCTCGCGGCGAACCCCTCGGGCCACCCGCCGATGTGTTCGCGCTCGGCGGCATCCTCGGCGAAATCCTCACCAGGCGACCGCCCTTCAATGGTCGAACTTTCCAGGAAACCCACAGACGGGCGGCGGCTGGCGATGTCTCGGCGATCTGCTCCCATCTCGATTCCTGCGGCGCGGATGCGGAACTGATCGCCCTTTGCAAACACTTCTTGAGCCCCGAAGTGAACGAGCGCCCGGCCGATGGGAAAGCCGTTGCCGGTGCCATTGCGGCTTATCGCGCGGGCGTCGAACAGCGATTGCGAGACGCCGAAACACAGCGTGTCGCCGCCGAAGCGAGAATCATTGAACAACGCAAACGCCGTCGCGTGCAGCTTGCACTCATGGGTGCGGTGGCGCTGCTGTTCGCAGTCGGTGGCGTGTTCGCGTGGTGGAAGTCGGAAAGCGATGCCCGGAACGCACGCAGCGAAACCGCCCGCCTCGCTGCCGATGCCGAAACCGAACGGCAGAAGCGCGATGTGCAAGAGCGATTGATCCGCAACCGCGATGCCATTGCGAGCTTGCTCGCGAGACTCGAACCCGAATTGCGAACGGGAAACGCCGAACGAGCCGAGGAGTTGTTATCGCAGGTCGAGAAGCGAATCGTCGAAGGTGGAGCCGACGACTTGGAGAGCCAGTTCGCCCATTTCCGGAGGGAATTCAACACCCTCAAAGAACTCGATCGCCTCGATAACGCCCGCTGGGCGCTCGTGAATGGACAGGTAGCGGAGTGGAAAGAGATCGCACCGCAATTCGCCAAAGTGTTCAGTGACTACGGGATCAAGCCCGGCGGCAGGCCTGGGGAAGCGATTCAACGGTTGAATGCCTCGTTGATTCGCACGCGGTTGCTCACCAGCCTGGAAATTTGGTTCGTGGCCGACGGCAGATCCACAGGCTTGCGTGCGATTCTCTCCGCGGCCGACCCGGACGATTTCCGGAACCAGGCACGGCTCACGAGTTACCAACTTGCGGCGGTTGCGTGGGCCTTCCGCGGGAAGAAACCGCCGACCCAGCAACCCGTGTGGTTCGCAGTTGCGCACGGAGACGACTCCAAGGCTGATCGCGATTCGCGGCAACGGCTGTTGGAGTCGGCGTATCGCATGGCACCGACCAGTTTCCCACTTCTCATGACGCTCGGCTCGGTAGCGGATCGAGACAACCGCGAGGGAGCGCTTGTCACCGCGGGTTGGTATCGGGCCGCCATCGCGATTCAACCGCGAAGTGCCGCAGCCTGGAACAACCTGGGAAACTCGCTCCGTTCCCTGCGGAACCCGTCGGATGCCATCGCGGCATTGCGAATGGCGATCAGTCTTGACCCGAAGTTGCCGCACGCCCATTCCAATCTCGGAAATAGTCTGCGTGACCTGGGCGACATCCGCGGTGCGATCGCCGCTGCCAACGAAGCGATTCGGCTCGATCCAACGAACTACAAGTTTCACACGAATCTGGGTGTAATCCTGTCCGATTCAGGCGACGTGCGGGGGGCCATCGCTGCTTTCAACGCGGCACTTCGCATCAATCCTCAGGACGAGAAAGCGTTGAACAACCTGGGGAATGATCTTCGTCAGACTGGTGATCTCCCCGGCGCGCTTGCGGCCCTTCGCGAAGCGATCCGACTCAAGCCGAACGACGCAAAAGTTCACACAAACCTGGGTACTGCACTCGAGTCTGCTGGCGACCGAGTCGGGGCAATCGCGAGCTACAAAGAAGCGATTCGACTCGATCCAACGATTTCGGGTACCCACGCGAATTTGGGGGACGCCCTCCGACTCGCAAAGGACTTTCCGGGCGCGATCGCCGCGTGCAAGGAGGCCATTCGGCTCGATCCAAAAAACACGGGAGCCTACGTCAATCTTGGTCTGGCCCTGAAGGATTCGGGGGATGTGCCCGGAGCCATCGCAACCTATCACACGGCCCTCGCGATCAACCCCAATCGCACCGAAGCCCGTCTGAATCTCTCACTCGCATACCTCGAACAAAAACGCTACCCCGAGGCAATCGCGTCAGCTCGTGAGACGATCCGCCTCAACCCAAAGTATCCAAACGGCCACGCAGCGCTCGGGTTGGCGCTGCGTGCATCGGGCGACATCCCTGCCGCAAAAGCTGCCTTCCTCGAAGCCGCCCGACTGAATCCGAAACAGTTCGAACCGCTTTACCGCAGGATCTTCCCGTCGGAAATCGCCCCGCCGCCGCGAGATGTTCGGCCGGAGCAGTGACCGAATCAGGGTCAGCGAAGATCGATCGTCATGTTGTCGCCTGCCTCCATGGGCACTTGCATCGAGCGAGTGCTACCATCCCAACGTGCTTGCACTGATAGAGTCGTTGATTGACCCGGTTGAATGGTTGGCGATGTAAACACACGACTGCTCCCGGTCGTGTTGGTCTCATTCCCATTGAACCACACCTGCGCCCCATCGGGAACCATCACGGTCACAGTTGCCGGAGCTGGCGTCGCGGCCGTTGAAGGGATGCTGTTGATTCCGCTTGCCTGTACAACGCCGCTTCCAATTTGAAGTGGAACGACGCCGGGGTTGTACAGAGTCGAGGGGTAGGAATACCCACTGCTGTAAGGGTAGGAATATCCACTGCTGTAGGGGTAGGAATATCCATAGCCGCCGGAGCCAAGACCAGTTCCGTATCCTCGGTATCCAAGGCCGTATCCACCGAGACCATATCCACCGAGGCCGTAGCCCCCAAGACCGTAGCCGCCGTACCCGTAACCCCCGTATCCAAGGCCGTAGCCGCCGAGAAATGGATACCCCAAACCTCCATACCCACCGTATCCGTAGCCCGAATACCCGCGATAGCCGCCGGAGTAACCGCCATGGTGGTAGTTCCCACCACCGTAGCCCCCTGTGTGATAGCCTCCCACATGGCCTCCACCCATGTGGCCTCCGTCGCCGTGTCCTCCACCGTGGTGTTGAGCGGATGCAGAGCCAGACGCAAAGAGAAGAATGCTTGGGGCGAGAAGTTTAATCAATCGCAGTGTCATGATCTTCCTCCGAGATGTTCTGAGACGTCTCGGTTGTGGACTCGAAACCGATTAGAGCACACCGTCGAGCTGACGCTTCGACGCTCACAATCATTTCAACGCAGGATGACGACAAGAGAGGGCAGTTTCAACGAATTGAATGCACTTCCGTGATGAATTGAAAGTGCCGTGAGATCTGCTGTGAACCTCACACGGGTTGAACTGCTGGTGTCATCTCGTTCGTTCCGTGAATTACACCTCTGTGAGCCGGCAATTCGAATCCCCCGCGATCGCGGATCATCCTCCTGACTTGCTCAACGGCTCCTCCGGCATCGATCGCAAGGATGAATGGCGGTGGCGTATCGGTTGGCGACGAGGCGACTGGACCGGGTGAGACAGTCCACAAGCCTGTCATTCCCCCGGCGGTGCCAAGGAAAAGTGCCCCACACGCCGCACACGTTGCCATAAGCCCGAGAAGGTCGGGGCTTTGCCCAGGCAAGTCATTCCAGGTCGCAAAAAGATAGCCGATTCCAGCCCCAAGAGCGACCCCAAGAATGCTTCCAATCACCGCACCTGCAAATCGGTGATAATGAACCAGGAGATCTGCTAATTGTCCATTACCGATTGGGTAGAAGTACCCGATCTGCGTGTCATCCAAACCCATGCACCTCAGCGCCAAAACGGCTTCCTCGGCGTTGTCCTGACTGTCAAACCCTGCGACAACATTGGCTTGTTCAAATTTATTGCAGCGGCCTCGCATGACTCATCCCCTCAATGAAATAAGAGTACGGCCCGTCGCAAGTGGGATGCGACGAGTGCCTACTGGAGTGGTGTGAAAACTCTCCGTGACTCTTAACTCTTCCTGCAACTCCTGTGCCCGAAGGACCGTCTGGGGTATTGGATTCAAGCGGTGACTGAGGCGAACGATTTCAGGCGAACCTTTCTTCTCGACCTCCTCTCCCTTTTCACACACGACGGACTCGAAGACCCCGACAAGGGACCGCCGTGCCAGTTTGCGCCAGTCGAACACTTCAATACGAAGCCGCGCCTCGCGCTCGACGGCACCGCACCCGAACAGCACGGAACCAACACTCATTATGACTGAAATGAAACTCGAAACGATTGCGCCCATGCTCGCTGGTTTTGCCATCCTCGGAACGGTCCTCGGAATGGTGCTTCGCGGTTGGTCGAGTATCAAGGGCTTCGTCAACAGCGCGTTCCGGCTGATCGTGACGCAGGTTCATCTCCAAGATGATTCCACGTCGCAGGCGGTTCTCGCTCACCTGATCCGAAACTACAAGCGGTCTACGCTGTGCGAGAAGACGTTCGGCGGTCGCCACGAATCATTCCGCGACGGGAAGTTCGGGCACGTTCCGTTCGAGTTCTACGGCGGTCACCGGATTCTCTTCTGGGTCGGCAGGGTGCCGCTGTGGTTCAACGTGACCACCGAGAAAGCCGACGAAGGCAGCGTGATTTACTGGGGCGGGAAGCCCAAGGCAAACATGAAGTCGAGCCTGTCATTCTTCCGCGGAACCATTAACGTCGAAGAGATTATCCGGGCTGGATCGTCCACTCGCAACCAACAGTATTGGGCGAACGGGCTATCGCAACACAAGCGATTCTTCATCAAACGAGTTCCTGACGCATCTCAGTCTGGGCGGCAACGGCACTCCGCCGGGACAAGCCTGGCCTGGTATCATGAGGGGCTTTATCGGCTCCTCGCGCACACTGCCGACCAACTCGGAAAGGGAACGTCGTCATTGTCGCCGGGCCGCTCGACCGAGAAACTCTACTTCCCGGAATACGTCCGCAAGCTCATCCGCGAGGTCGAGATGTGGCGGAAGCTCCGGGAGTGGTATCTGGAACGCGACATCCCCTGGAAACGCGGTTGGGTACTGTACGGCCCGCCCGGAACAGGGAAAAGCGCGATCACCCGAGCCATCGCTGAAGACCTCGACATGCCGCTATTCGTGTTCTCGCTCGGGCAGATGCTGAACGAAGATCTCGAACAGTCTTGGGCCGAGATGCAGGCACACGTTCCGTGTATCGCGTTGTTCGAGGATTTCGACAAC
The DNA here is from genome assembly GCA_021413735.1 of Planctomycetota bacterium. Classification (GTDB taxonomy): domain Bacteria; phylum Planctomycetota; class Planctomycetia; order Gemmatales; family Gemmataceae; genus Gemmata. The sequence continues at coordinate 17,075 of JAIOPV010000037.1, read as the reverse complement.
GTGTTTCATGGCCGCGAGAACGTGTACGGAAAGCCGAAGCTCTCCGATTTGGTTGTGGCCACCGCAGCCAGCAACAACAACGCAAAGGCTCCGGCTGCCAACGGTGGCGGGAACAACAACCAGTCGTCTGTCCTGAACACGGGCCGGCTGACTTTCGATTGCCTGCTGAACTGCCTCGACGGTGTGGAGAAGAGCAACGGGATCTTCACCGTCATCACGACCAACCACATCGACAAGCTCGACCCCGCGATGGGTCAACCGCAGAAGAAAGAAGACGGTACGGTGGAGTTCATCTCGACTCGCCCCGGCCGAATCGACAAGGCGATCGAACTCGGTTACATGGAGGACGCGGACAAGTTGAAGCTCGCTCGGCGGATCTTCTTCGACAACGACGTTGGCTATCGCCGAATCTGTCGGATACTCGAACTTGAGCCGAACCGCAAGGAGACGCCTGCTCAGTTCCAGGAACGTTGCGCACAGCTCGCGCTCGATATGCTCTGGCAGTCTGAACACCCGGAATCCGCTCCGACTTCGCCTTCAGAATCGACGATGGTTCCCGGCGACGGAGAGAAGTCAGTTGGGGTGAATGGGGTCGGTGTTCAGGGGCGTTCGCGATATGAGAACCGGCTGGGCGAAACGCAGTTTGAACCAGCCAACCGCGTTTGAGAACTGCTCGAAATGCGACGCACGCCGCAGAACGCCCGGATGAAAGGCGCGACGACATGTTAGGATTTCGACGCGACGATCTTGCACCTGCTCGGCATTGATCACACCAAACTGACGTTCCGACACAATGGAATTGATCGCCGGTTGACCGACGTTCATGCCCACGTGATCCCGGAAATCCTGGCGCAACCGTGACTTTTCCCCGGACGCGTGTTCGGCGTTACCGAGCAGGTGGAAGCATCGCAGCGGGGGCGGCGGTTCGCTTCAACTCCGCAGTCAGCGATTCGCGGAGCCGAGCCAGCCGTTCCGCGTACTTCGGATCGCCCATCAGGTTCTTGAGCTCTTCCGGGTCGGTACCCAGGTCGTAAAGTTCATCGGGTACACCGGGCTGAAGATAACGGATGTACTTCCAACCGTCGTGAACAACCGCCGTGTACCAGGGCACCTTCTGGTAAATCGCGCCCGCTGGTTTCTCCTTCAGCATCTTGGCCACGTCGTCGCCGAAGTCGTGACCGGTGTATTCGTACAGGCACGGATGCGGCCAGTCTGCCGTGGGGTTCTTCAGCAATGGCGAGATGTCGCGACCGTGCAGACTCGCCAGCGGTTTCACTCCGGCGAACGCGAAGAATGTGGCAATCAGATCCGGAGCGTTCGGCGTCTGTCGGCACGTCTTCCCAGCCGCGACCGTCCCAGGCATGGACACGACCAACGGCGAACGATAATTGGCGTCGTATGGTGCGATCTTCATGCGCATTCCGTGTTCGCCCATCGCGTAACCCTGGTCGGCGGTGTAGATCACGAGCGTATTCTCCAGTTGCCCGCTTTCCTTGAGTGCCGCCAGCAATTCACCGACGCCCTCATCGACTGCAGGAACGCACTCGTTCACCTGTCGAACCCAATCGGCGTACTCCGTGCTCTTGCCGCCAGCTTCGTCGCCGACCTGTTCACCGTTGCTCCCCGCGAGGATTTTGCCGTCGTCGGTCTTTTTCCAGGCGAGCGTGTTCTTCAGGTAGTCGGCCTTGCCTGGCCACGGGCCGAGCAGATCGACCGGTAAGGGAACCTTCGCGTCCTTGTACTGACCCTTGTGCCGGGCCGCGGGTTTCGATGGCCCGTGGATGTTGCCGTAACACAGCCACAGGAACCACGGCTTGTTCTTGTCGCGGTTCGCACCCTTGACGTACTCGACTGCCCATTTCGTGTAGTTGTCGGCCGGGTAGCCCTCCTGCCATTTCTCGACGCCGTTGAACGCGAGCACTTGCTTCTCGTAATACGCCCCGGCATTCTCTGGGTGCTTGGGCCGATTCCACACAACCTGATAATCCCAGTCGCGTCCGAACCCGGCATCGGTACCCGTGTGCCACTTGCCGAGGTGGGCTGTGTGGTAGCCGTTCTCGCGAAATAGTGCCGGCCAGAACGGGCACTGCTTCGGGTCGTAGGTGCTGCCTGGGTACGGGCCATCCATCCGCATCGACTGGATACCGTGCGGTTGGCGACCTGTGAGGATCGAGGCACGCGATGGCATGCACCACGCGCCGAGGTATGCCCCGTGAAACCGGACGCCGGACTTCGCGAGCGCGTCGATATTCGGCGTCTTCACCCACGGCCACGACTCGGGATAGCAACCGACCGTCTTGTAAGATTGGTCGTCGGCGTAGACCAGCAGGATGTTCGGCTTCTTCGGTGGGTCGGCCGCCGCACACGGAGTTGCGAGCATGAGCGTGGCGAGGAAAGCGAGACGCATGGAATGCCCTCGTGGGGAATCGGCGTGTTGGTGGTGGTGTGGTCATCGTATTCCGCTTCCGGACGCTTGCCGGATTTCCAGTTCTTCGTTGTCCGCTTGTGGCGACAGTTCCCGCAGCGACGTAGCATGAACTCGGGAGTTCCGACGTCGCTTCATGTCGATGGGTGTAAACCTCTGGAACGTTTCGATTTCGTGACCGTCGGGCAGGGAATCGCAGGCACAACGCTGGCCTGGCAACTCCGTCGGCGGGGACTTCGCGTGCTGGTCATCGACCGCGAAGTTGACGACGGCGCGTCACAAATCGCGGCTGGACTCATCACGCCAGTCACGGGCAAACGCCTCGCAAAGTCGTGGCGATGGGACGAACTCCATCCCGCTGCTGTCGCATTCTACCGCTCACTCGAAGACGAAACCGGAACGGCATTCTTCCACGAACGACCATCGCTGCGTCTCTTCGCGGACGAAGCGGAACGCGACGAATACCACCGCCGCGCTGATGGCATCAACGCGGGCTTGGTGCGACACATGCCGGATGTGCCAGCTCACTTCAACGCGCCGCTCGGTGGCTTCGAGATGCTACACGCCGCACGCCTTGATGTGCCGCGATACCTCGAAGTCTCCCGCGAACAGTTCCGCAAGCACGACAGTTACCTCGTCGCCGATGTCGATTTGGCTAAGGATGTGGAGTTGGTCACGGATTGCGTGCGGTTACCTCGGTTGGGCGTCGAAGCTCGCGGGTTGGTGGTGTGTCGTGGGTTCACGCCGGGTTCCGATCCGTGGTTCGGCAACATTCGCTTCAATGCCGCGAAGGGCGAAATCCTCACGCTTCGCATTCCCGGACTGACCGAAGATCGCGTGATTCATCGCGGCATCTGGCTCGCCCCAGCCGGCGGCGACCTCTTCCGGTGCGGTTCAACTTACACCTGGGACGATCTGAACTGCGTGCCCACCGCCGTTGGCCGTGCCGAGATCGAGGCGAAGTTGCGGACGTTCCTGCGAGTGCCGTTCGAAGTGATCGACCATCGTGCCGCTGTGCGACCGGTCATCGACGCGGGCTATCCGGTTCTTGGCCGACACCCCGCGTTCCAACAGATCGCGTATTTCAACGGCCTTGGCTCGAAGGGGTCGCTGCTCGCGCCGTTCTTCGCGAACCAACTCGCGGGGTGCCTCATCGATGAACGCGAACCGGAACCGGACCTCGACGTGCGGCGATTTCTTGCGAAGTAAACACATTGCCAATTCCGTTGGGAACCGTGCTAATCGTGGCACGGGGAATCAAACGGCGGTATCATCGCAAGCAATCCCATCGCGCTCAGGAACCCTTACCATGACCACGCGCCGACAGTTCCTCGCCACATCAGCGGTTGCGGTTGCCACCGCCCCGCACGCTTTCGCACGCGGCAACGACCTCATCAAGATCGGCCTCATTGGTTGCGGCGACCGTGGCACCGGTGCTGCCGTCAACGCTCTGAGTGCCGATAAGAACGTGAAACTCGTCGCGATGGGCGACGCCTTCCAGGATCGACTCGACGGCAGCTACACGACGTTGCTCGCGAAGAAGGCCGTCTCCGAGAAAGTGGACGTGAAGCCCGACGCGAAGTTCGTCGGCTTCGATGCGTACAAGTCCGTCATCGAGCGTTGCGATGTCGTGCTGCTGACCACGCCGCCGCAGTTCCGCCCGATGCACTTGAAGGCTGCCATCGACGCGGGCAAACACGTCTTCGCCGAGAAGCCGTGTGCCGTGGATGCGCCCGGCGTGCGGTCGGTGCTGGACACCTGCGAGAAGGCCAAATCGAAGGGGCTTTCGGTCGTGTCGGGGTTGTGCCTGCGCTACGACAACGGGTTCCGCGAATGTGTGAAGCGTATTCACGGCGGAGCAATTGGCGAAGTCGTCACGGTGTTCGCCAATGACTACCGCGGTGGCCGCTGGACGAAGCTCCGCGCGAAGGAATGGTCGGACATGACGTATCAGATGCGGAACTGGTACAACTTCACGTGGCTTAGCGGCGACTTCAACGTTGAGCAGCACGTTCACTTCCTCGACGTGGCAGCGTGGGTGATGCAGGACAAGTATCCCGTGCGGGCGATGGGCATGGGTGGACGATCCATCTACACCGGGCCGGATAGCGGCAACATTTACGATCACTTTTCGGTGGTGTACGAGTACGAGAACGGTGCCCGGCTCGTGAGCAACACGCGACAGCAGCCAAAGACGAAGGGCGATATGAGCGCTCACGCACTTGGGAGCAAGGGTCGGGCGCAACTCTCCGAAAAAGACGCGGGCATGTGGATCAAGGCCGAGAAAGACTGGACGTTCGACGGACCGGGCAACGCGATGTATCAGGTCGAACACGAAGAACTGTTCGCGAGCATCCGCAACGGGAAGCCGGTCAACAACGGCGAATATATGGCGAAGAGTACGTTGCTGGCGATCATGGGCCGCATGGCAGCGTACACGGGACAGCAGATCACGTGGAAGATGGCGCTGGAATCCAAGGAAGACCTGTCGCCGCCGAAGTGGGATTGGGACGCCCCACTGCCGGAACCAAGTATCTCGATGCCGGGCGTGACGAAGTTTGCGTGATACCCTTTGGCGAGCCGTGGGCGTAAAGCCCACTGTCCTCTTTTGAGTGAAGAACAGTGGGCTTTACGCCCACCGCTCGCCGGGAATCATTTCTTCGCAGGCCAAATCACGCGGCCTGGGGTCGTCGTGCGAATGCTGTACAACGTTCCGCCGCCGGTGATGTACAGCGTTTTCAGATCGTCGCCGCCGAATGCACAGTTTGTTACCTCGTCGGTGGGAACGCCCACGAACGCGAGTAACTTCCCACTCTCGGGGTCGATGACGTAGACGCCGCCCTTCACGTCGGTCGCGGGTTCCGCTGGCGGATTCGGCTTGTTCAACCCGCCCGCAACGTAAAGCCGTCCCTTGCTGTCTTGCTTCAGTCCGTCGGGTCCGCGACCGTTGCCCCAGTCGTGCAGCAACTTCTGACTCTTCGCGTCTACGGTGCCATCGGCTTTCAGGTCGAACCGCCAGAGCTTCCTCGCGCCGCCGGTGTCGTTGTTGTTGTCCGCGACGAACAGATACTTGTCGTCGGCGGAAACGAGTACGCCGTTGGCCCGTTCCACTTCGCGACCAATCACGCGACTCACTTTGCCGTCGGTGTCGATGCGATACACGCCTTCGATGGTCTTCCCGTCGGCGTCCTTTTGCTGCATGTCTTCGCGACCGCCGTATCGCGGATCGGAGAAGTAAATGCGGTTCTTCGAGTCGATGGTGAGGTCATTCGGCTGGTTGTACTTCTTGCCGCCGAAGCTGTCGGTCAGCACGGTTCGCTTGCCGTCGGGCGTGATGCGGCTCACTGATCGCGACACCGGTTCGCAGCAAACGATGTTGCCGTCGCGGTCGAAGAGCAGCCCGTTGGTGCCGGCCTTCTCACGGAAGATCTTCTTCTCGCCGCTCGGCGTGAGTTGGTGAATGCCTTTGCTGCCGCTGGTGAGCACGCCGAGTTTCGGATCCCACGCTGGTCCCTCGCCACCCGCCCCTTCTGCGGAGAGCGTCGCGAGCTTTGTCACCGGCTCGAAGATGGGTTCGACCTTCGCCTCGACCTTCGCGAGACCGAGTTCCTTCAGCACATTCTCGGGCGTCGTGATGACGAACTCCTTTTGCTGCCCGAGTAACTTGAACACATCGGTTGCGGGCTTGTAAGCTGTTGCGAGTTCGTCGGGCGCCAGACTCTTCCCGCTGCTCGAAATGCCTCCCGCGATGACGACACGTTTGCCCGCACAGAGCGCGGCGAGTTGGCCGACATCGCCAACATCGCGAAGGATGCCCGGTGCAAGCGTGCCGAGCCGTTGGTTGGTGTACGGCGTATCCGTTGCGTAACTCGCGAGTGTATCCACGACCGCGACCTTACTAATTCGCTTGTCAGTCGCTGCCGCGCAAAGTGCCACAAGACCGGCCGGTCCTTCTCCGACCAACACGAGTTGCAGATCACGGTCAAGTTCGAGCGCGTCGAGCGCCTGCCGAAGGTCAAACACCCACTGCCCCAAGAGTGGTCGACCGAGCCACAACCCCCACTCTGCCGAATTGTGATCTGGGGCACGACCAACACGCTCACCACCGACGGCGTATCCACCCGTCGCACGCAAATCGATGTGCATGTACATGAAGCCAGACTTTGTGGCCTGCTCACGGATTTTGTACTTATCTCGTAGCTGCTGATTCTCGTCGTAGTATCCATCCAGGTTGAGGTAGATCGTCATAACACGCGATGCTTTACCCGTCCAACCCGTCCAACCATCGATCTTCACATGATGCTCTGGGTGGATTGTGAATCCTGCTTCTCCGCCACCTAGCGCGCCGTGGAAGACGACCGGTTTGGTCTGAGGAAATCCCCCGAGCACACGATCTCTGAGTACAGATCGTGATTCTTCTACCCACTTCTTCGCTTCCTCGGGGGTCTTGGGGGTCGCCCGCGACTCACGCAGTTTCTTCGCCTCCTGTGCCGCGTACTTAGGAATCGTCATGAAGTCCTTGGGTCGCGTGTCGCCGGGGAAGCAGCGCAAGTCTTCGGGGTTCTCCGTTGTGAACTTTGGCTCCGGGATCGGGTCGCCGTTGCCCTCGCCCTTGAGGTGCAGCGTCATCCAGCCGTACATGCTCTCGCGCATCGCCTTGCTGTAGTCGTGCGGGCTCTCGAAGATCTCGTGACGCAAGTTGCCCGGCTTGCGATACAGGTTGAACACCGAGTACGCACCCGCCACCGACTTCCGCGACTCGCCAACCGAGAACTGAATGCCGTCCTTCGTCGCGTTGATGACCATGAGCGCTCGCGGGGCTGTCAGCGCCAGCACCGCCCATTCCTCCGTGAACTTCAACGCGCCGGGCACCACCTCGCACATGCAGCACGCCGTCTGCAAGTACGCCTGATAGTTCCCGACCGAACACACCGGCACCACGCACTTGAACCGCTTATCCCACGCCCCCGCGTACATCGTCTGATTGCCGCCGCCACTCGCGCCCGTGATGCCGATGTTCTCGCCATCGACTTCCGGCCGCGTTTGCAGGTAATCGACCGCTCGCATGTTCTCGTACACCTGCAACCCCGATAGCGGAGTGCCCAACGGCAGCAGTGTCGCGGCGGTCATGTCGCCGTGGTATTCGCCAAGAGCGGTGCCGACGCCGCGTTCACCCGCTCCGAACGCATCGACGCACAACACCACGAAGCCGAGCTTCGCCGCGCCGATGCACCGCGACTGCACCACCGGGTCTTGCTTCGCCCCACGCCAGTGACCGTGAACCATCAGAATCGCGGCAGCTTTTTTCTTCTTCGCGGCATCAGGCACATACAGATTCGCCGTCATGCGAACGCCGGGCCGCGTCTGGATGGTGAGTTTCTCGACGACATAGCCATCGCGTTTCAGCGGTTCGCCATGTTGCTGCGGATCGAGCGGGCACGGCTTCTCGGGGAAACCGCCCCACGCCGTGAGGAGGTTCTTGCGAAGCTCGGCTTCTTGCTGAGTCCACGCGGCAAGCGTTTCGGGTGGCTTGTCGTTCTTGCGAAGCTCCGCCGCCTGCTTCAGAACGAACGCCTGATATTGTTTGTTGGGCGGAACATCGTCGGCAGCTTGGATGGGGCACGCGAGAAACAGCGGCACAATCAGGAGTGCAAATCGCGACATGAGATCACCGGCAGGTTATGAGGCGTGATGACGTCAGTGTGACGGGCGAAGCGGAGATGTGCAACGAAGAACCCAGAGCGAGTGTCTGGGTTCACGGCATTCGTCTCTTGGCAAGGCCAACGGTTTACTTCTTGGCGGGGAGTTCTTCGATGGTGATGTTCTTGTAGTACACCTTCGCCTTGGCTCCGCCGTGGATCTGCAAGCCGATGATGCCACTGCGTTCAATCTTGGCGTCTTCCTCGGTGTAGTCCACGGTCAGCGTGCCGTTGAGCCACAGTTTGATACTCGGACCCTCGCAACGGATCACGTATTCGTTCCAGTCGTCGTGCTTGATGGCCTTCTCCAACAACTTCGGGTCGGGCTTGACCAGCACCTTGTTTCGCCGCGATTCATCATAGAGGGCACCCCAATAACCTTGCCCCACGTCGGCCTGGTAGCCGCTGACTTCGTGATGGTTCGGAATGCGCTTCGTGCGGAACTGCACGCCTGCGTTCATCTTCTCTTTCTCGCCGGTGAGCTTGAACGTGACCTTCAACTCGAAGTCGCCATAGGTCTTCTTCGTGCACAGGAACTCGTTTCTCGGCACGGTGGTTTCGAGCGAGCCGCCGACGATCACGCCGTCTTCGATCTTCCAAGTTTTCTCGGTGTCGCCGTCCCAGCCGTCGAAGGTCTTGCCATCGAAGAGAACGATCGGCTTCGCCTTCTCCTCGGCGGTGAGTGGGGTGAGCATTGCTGGCAACGCGAGCAGCAATGCGGAGAAGAGGATGAGTTTCATGGGAAGCATTCCTGTGAGGGACATTTGGCGTGGTTCTCATTGATTCCGGGCGACACGCACACCCCACGTCCGGAACCATCATTTCAGGCCCGGAACCATCTCATTCGTCCGGAAGAAACTACGTCAGAATGGACAAGGGGTGCGGATGTAATGGTTTGCGGCCAGAGTCCGTTCCTGACGCATTCGGAACCGTTCGGGCTGAACAGCACTTTACTGTTTGCCTAGCACCGCATCAACCACCCAGCAGCCGCGAACGTGCGGCCCGTCGCCACGGCAGTGCGTGAGGATGTCGGGGTTATCGCAGCCCGCATCTTGGAGGGCGTCCGCCAGAATCGGCATCGCGGAGAAATCGTGCGAGTCGTACATACCCTGTGCGATGGCCACGACCGTTGATGTGAGCCATGCCGGATCGAACGCGATGTGGCGGAACGGATTACCGAAGATATCGCGAAGAACATCAATCGCTGGGATGTTTCCCCAACCGTGCTGGTCGTCGATTCCATTCGCATCCAGGTGGTCACACGACTCTTCGTACTGTCGCACCTTTCGAGAACTGAGCCGCGATTTCAGAACGAACGACAAAAGGGTCCCAGGTATATCGCACGTCAGCCATTCGTCCTCGGTCATGGCATTTTGGTGTTCGGCTTTGAGCCGCGGATGCGGCGACGGATGGTAGCCAGGGGTGAAGTGAGCGAAGCGAAGCGCAACCCCTGGTCCGGAGGCAATGCGAGCAAACCCCTGGTCCAGATGCAATGCGAAATGCTCCGTCGCCCCTCCGGGGCTTGGCGTTTGGTTGGGTCGCGTTACCAGGGGTTGCGCTCGAAGACTCGCTCCACCCCTGGCTACCATCCGTCGCCCTTCCAGGGCTAAAACCAAGATTGGCTCACTTCACCAGTTCGTTCAGCGTGTAGTACGCCTCGGGGTGCAGCACCTTCTCGCCGTCGGCGGTCGTGATGCCATCCAGCCGAATCTCGTACACGCGACCCTTCTTCAACCCGCCCACCGGCACCGACAGCGTCTTGCCATCGTTCGAGAGCTTCACCTTGCCCACCATCTCGAAACGGGCGTCCGTTTCGGGGCAACCGTAGTCGCTCTTGTAGATGTACGTGAACGAACTCACCGACACCGGCTTCAGACCAATCGACTCCACACTGACCGGCTTCGTGAACACCAGGTCGAAGCCGTCCTTCGTCAGCGTCACGTGGTGAATCTCGAACGGCTCCTTGCCCTCATACGCGATTCGTTGCAGGCCATACGGCTTGCCACCCAGCGAACCCCAGCCGCGATTCGTCTGACCCACCATCAGGCTGCCGTCGGGGGCGAAGCACAGGCGGTTCACGCCGCACTGCAACCCACTGCGGAACGGGAAGCACGCCCCCTGATACACGCCGTTCACCTTCTCCAACGCCACACGCATCACGTTCGAGTTCGTCTGATCGCCCACGAACGCCTGACCCGTGAACGGGCCGAACTTGCCCCCGGTCGTGTCCCAAACCGGCTCGCTCGCCGACTTACCCATGCGGCCATACGGGAACCAGATACAGGGCGGGTCGAAGTCAGGATAGATGTCGGTTTGGTTGCCGTTCTTGTCCACGCCGTCGTAGCGGATGCCGCTCGCAACCTTGTCCGGCACCTTACCGGCGAACGGCGAATCCTTCACCCACCGCAGCCCGGCTTGATGCCCGTAGAACTTGCCCTGCTTGATGTGGTGCATCTTGTTCGTCGCAACCCACTCTCCCTGATTGTCGCAGTAGAACAGTTCCCCCTCCGGCGAGAAGTTGATGCCGTTCGGCGACCGCAAGCCATACGCCCACGGTTCCAGTTTGCCGTCCGGGTGAACCTTCACGCACCAGCCACGCCATGCCGCCTTCGCCTGGTGACCGCCACCGAAGCCGACGTTCAGCGTGATGAAGAAGTTGCCGGCTTTGTCGCGAGCCGGGCCGAACGCGAACTCGTGATAATCTCCCGACACGCCCCACTTGTCGCAGACCGTGCTGAACTCGGACGCCACGCCGTCCTTCTCCACGATCTTCGTCAGCTCGGGACGCTGCACGACATACACCGTGTCGTTGTCCTTCACCCACAGGCCGAGGGCTTCGTGCAAGCCACCGGCATACTTCGTCACTTTCACGTCGCCGAGGCTGTCGGATGTGGGGTTCTCGACCATCCAGATTTCGCCGCGACGAGTGCAGGCCAGCAACTTGCCGTCGGGACGGAAGCCGAGACCGCCGACTTCCAGCACGCAATCCGGTGGCAACTGAATCGTGTTGACCTTGTAGAACTTCGCTTCGCCCATCGCGGCCTGGTTCATGTTCGCGACCACGTTGCCAGGCGGGAAGTCGCGTTCCAGACGCTTGCGAATCGTTTCGGGTACAACGCCCTTCGGCAGATCGCCGGGGCTGAAATACACTTCCCACTCGCCCTGCCCCTGACACACCTTGATGAGCAGTTCGTTGGTGCCCTTCTTCACATCGACATCAACGATGTCCTGATCCGGTCCCGCGGCACGGCTGTGCTTCTCGTGGATGAGCCGCTTGCCGTTGAAGTACACGGTGAGGGTGTCGTCGCTGCCGAACGAGAGCAGTTGCTTGTACGCTGCCGGTGCCTCGAACGTGTGATACAGGTAGATGGCCGCGTTCGTCTTCACGTTGCCGAACTTCCGGAGATCCACGACCTTACCGAGCGTGAAACCTTTGAACTCTTCCCAGCCGATCTTCTCGCCGGCCTTGCCTGTGTAGAACGCCTTCAAATCGACCTTCTTTTCAGGCGGATACTCCGTCTCGAATCCGTTGTCGTTGGTGTTGTCGAACGGTCCGACGTAGTACCACTTGCCCTCGAAGTTGGGCAGCCCGTGCGTTGTGAGCGTAGCTCGAACGCTGTCGGCTCGGTTGCCCTTGTTGACGTATTCGCCTTGTTGAATCGGGGCGGGCGTCTTGGCCTGTGGAGCAGCCGCAGGTGTCATGGCGACCGACGCGACCAACATGACGAAGACGGTGAGACGAAGGACACGCATGGAAGTGGATTCCGGCGGGGAGGCGGGTTGGTGGCGAGCCGTGCCAGTCATATGACTGGCACGGCTCGCTCGGCACTTCAGAGATTACCGACTCAGAACAGACTTAGCCACAACGAAATAACTACACTTCCCAAGGATTTCTAGGGAATTTTGAAGATCTGACACGATGACCAAAATGCAAATCGGGCCGATTTTGCCACGTTTGCACACTTACCGTGCAAGATACCGTGCAGCCGGATTTCGTTGAAATCTGTCGAGGTTTCGAGCGAATGACGGAATCCGTGATCGGTCGGCGCATGGCCCCGGCAAAAAGGTCTGCGAGATCGTTGACGGTTGGGGTGTAATCCAGCGAGAAGCAGATCAGAGGATTTCCGTGGGGAGGGCAACAACGAGTCCCAGATAGTGCGTCGTTTCTTCGCCCATCGCTCTCGGCAACGCCCGGAAGTCTGCTTCCCAGATGTCGGTTTGCTGGCTCAACTGTTTCAGATGGGTTTTGACGAAAGCCGCACTCCTGCCAAGTTTCAGTTTAGGCTGCTCTTTTGCCACGTCGATGCTCCCTGTAGTACGGCCCTACCCGGTGTCAGCTTGCTCGGGAGGCCGGAACGTCTCGGGTCGAAGAGTCGCAATCCGACTCAGAAGAGGCTGGTTGCACGACGGCGATAGAGCGAGCATTTATCATGTTCTACATCACTTTCCTCAACTCCTTCGTTGCCTGTTTCGGATCGAACTCTTCGGGATCGAAAGACCCCCGCCATTCCACCATTTCCTCGTGCACTCCGTGGTCCGCAAGATGGCGGCAATGTAATCGTCGTAACCACAAGGCCCACCGCAGTCCTCTGGTGGGCAGGCTCGTTCACCTTCGAGGCAAAGTGGGTACTTCACCTTCGGGTCGAGTGGTGGAACTCCCTCGAACAGAATGTCGTGCCGCCCTCATCGCTGATGCACCTCGATTCGGAAACGACTTTCGACGTAGTATTCCTTCGGTTCCGAACTCGCTTCTTGTTCTTCTTGCGGCTCATGAAGATTCACCGTGGAACCGTGTCCTTCGGGCATAGCGGTGTCGCCGGGCATGTCACTCTCCTGACTTCAGACGCTCGGCCAGCGGTTCCTGGGCTGACTTCAAGCCGAGTTGGTCTTGCATCATCTTGATGAAAATCGGTTTGTCTCGTTCAGGAAGGATGACTCGTGTGAGCAGCGAATCCAGGGTCAGTCCGAAGTAAGCAACGCTGTCCTGGTGGTTCCGCAGGTTGTCGATGAATTCCTTAATCCGGTAGTGTTCTTCAGGGATTTCGAGCGTCATGTATGTTTCCTGCCCCAACCCGCTCACTGCGTCGAAGCAGGATTGCAGCCAGAGTTTGTGTCGCAGGTCCGCAGGAACGACCTCCTTGTATGAACTCACGCCTGGGGGAAGCGACAACTTCTGCCCGTGTTCTTCCAGTGCCGATATGATCTCCTTCCACCCGTCGCACTGCACTTCTTCATGAATGTCGAACGTTCGGAACGGTTCGATCAAGAGGTGCGGGACAATCTTGTTGAGGATGACGTACCAGGGTTCGCTGGGTCGTGAGATTTCGTTGATGTACAGGATTGCATCATGCCCTCCGTCATGAAAACTGAGGAGATTCCCGAGTGCCTTCTTTTGCGGAGCCGTCAAGGGAAGTCCCTGTTCCTCACAGACGACTGCCTCCCAGGTGAGAAAACGGCCTTCTTCGATCCAGTAGACAAAGCTCCCGAAGGCTTCTTGAAAGTTCCAACCGTTATCCAGTGAGCCTTGCTCAAGGAAATCATGAGTCGGGATGCCCGATCCGAACTCCCAACGAAGCGAAAGTGTTTTCTGGGGCTGTGGGTTCTTCTTTTTGCGTGCCACGACTGTCTCCTCAGGACGTTGCGTTGTCCGATTGAGCGGAGTCTCTTGTCCCAACTCGTCCAGGTTATCCGTCAAGTTCCTTCATCAATTCAACCCGTCGCCGTTCAATGGCTTTCAAGCGAGTTGTGAGTGACCTGGCTTCTTTGTTGAGATCGGCCAACTCCTTTTGGAGCTTCTTCTTGTGCGGGTGGTCCTGCCCGCTCTTGTCTCGGACGAAAGATTCGACTTCGTGCCGCAATAGCCGAAACCACGGGTTGCCGTGCATGCTGCTTTCTCGGAATTGCAGTTTCCCGCTCGTATTGCTGCAATGATCTCCTGTTGTGTCAGACCGAATTCCTGCCGAGCGGACTTATCGCTCAGAGTGGCCCCTTTTCGTAACCACATCGAATCGCCATCGTCCATCTCACCATCCTTCCTGCCGATCCGCTGGGATGTACGGGATCAGCCCCTTGTTGAAAGCAATTACCTGCACTTCTCTGGGAGCAAGTCGAACGTCCATCATCAAACCGTTGATCTGAAGCATCCAGACCATCGGGTTGTCTTCCATCCGACTCGGCAAGGTCCAGTTCGGATCAAGTTGATGAATCCTGAACATCTGTCTGATCGCCGCCAATTTCGCCGCCCCGCTGCTCTCACTGATGCCGAAACCAGCGTCGATGTCGCTCAGACGCATGTGGGGTGTCTGGCTCTTGTCGTGCAGGAAGTTCACCCAGCCGATCGTGCGGATGATGCCGCTCGCCCACGTCGCGGGCTTCCCCTTCATCAAGGGTGATGGTCGTTTCCGTGCGAGTTTTTCAGCCAATTTGCGGCAAAGAACGGCGTACTCTTCGTTGAGATGATCTCGGCAAAACTGCTCGATCAGGCCAACGATTGTGGCGACTGCTTCTCCGGTTTGTTCTTTCGCAACCGCCTTCGGGGGATGTTTGGCCTTCGGTGTTTTCGGCTGAATCGGTTTCGATGATATCGGCAAAGACGTGATGATTCCGTGTCGTGACTTTGCTTCTTTGAAACTCTCGTTCAAGGAACGGCGGATGCCTGGCCCGAATGCGATTCGGTAACCGGTTATCAGGCCGTCGTAAATGATCTTGTCCTTGAACGGAAGGAGAACGGTCTGCGTCAACACGGGAAGGTGGGGACCGATCAAGTCTTCGAACGGCTGGGACAACGCCAGGACGCCGTAAGCCATGACGGGTTCGGTAGACGAAAGGAACACGTTGTACTTCTGCAATTCACGGAAGGCGTAGAACTTGCCCGCAACCAGATGTCGCCACGAACGCACGATGTCGAGTTCGTCGTCCGATAGGTGTGCCGGGTTTTCATCTGCAAAGGATTCGATCAGAGCAAGGTTGGCGTTCAGGGCGTCACGGACTTTCAGCCGGACCTGCGGCGACAGGGCGGCGAATTCGTCCGGCGAGGCGATCTTGTCGGGGATCACCTTGAGACGCTGGCTCACGAAGAACATGAGCGCCCGGTGCAGTTTGAAGAACAGTTCAATTTCGTGTGGGGGTAGCAACATTGGGAATCACCACTTTTCGGCAGTTCTCGATCACCCTGATCGTCCGAGAGAAAATACTCGTAAAGGTCCAAATCCTGAGCGGGGTCGTATCCTTCGATGTCCTCGCCAACGATGATTGTGGCACGGATAAGGTCAGTCTTGCCCCCGTGAGGCAACGTCATCGTTCCACGACTAACCCGGATGTCTTGCGTCCTGGTCTTGATCTCCGGGTGTCGTTTAAGCCATTTATCCATGATCCAGTAAATGTCCGGCTCGCTCATCTTGCCGTCACGAGTGAGTTTTCCGTGGATGAACGGTATAATGGTGATTCGTTTGGGATTCATGGAAACCTACTCGTCTTCTTCAGCATACTGCGGTGGGTTTTTGCCAACCTTCTTCGTCACCTTGGGAAATTTCCCCCTGGGAATCTTGTCCTCGATGGCTTCGACGTTGATCTGATGCCACCAGTCGTCACCGAAGTCAAACCAGTGGCCGAAACGGTCACCGACCTTCAGCTTTAGGGAGTGAATAGTCGTCGTGTCCACCCGGCCAACCGGACGAGCTTTTTCCGTCCTCTCCGTCTCGAACGCATTCGGCAGCACATACCTTGGTCCCTTGGGGTCCATCGGTCCTTTGCCGAACTGGAACTCATACATGTGTTCTTCCCAGCGACCGAAAGCGTCGAAGATGGCGTGGTGAAGGTCTTCGAGGGTTTGGTCACCCCGAATCTGGATGGTGCGGCAGACCACCGGATTCTTCTTGGTGAACTTCTCGGTTACCGTCGTGAGAGTAACGAGCGATATCCGCATTCCCGAAGGCGACATACAGAGCATCCTTCGTGACGGCGGGCGTGTTGACAGCAAGGTTCGACTTTTCGTGAGTTCGTTGATCGACGCCGAATCCGAAATCATGCCGCCAGAGTTCCTTGCCCGTGTTGCGCTCGAAGCAGAGCGTGAGAAGCGATTTCTTGTCGCCGTCCTTCACTTGCGAGGTGACGAAGACACGTTCGCCATAAACCACGGGTGAACTGGTTCCCCATCCCGGCAACTTCACCGACCAACGGCTGTTCTCGGTCTTGCTCCACTTGATCGGAAGTGAGCGACCTTTGGCTACGCCGTCAGCGTTTGGTCCTCTCCACCGAGGCCAATCGGTTGACGGTTCCTCTGCAACCACCGAGGAAATGATCACGATGACTGCAACAAGAATGATCGGAAGCCGGCTCATGAAGCACCTTCGATTTCGGTTGATTGATCGTCTTGCTCCGAACCACGGTTACTTTTCCCGTTCTGAAAACCGGCTCGATACCCAGCAGAAAAAGCGTCGGACCCAACGAACGAATGACCCATCCCACCTCCGTCCAATGGGTTGCCCATCGGCTGTCAGGGATATCACGACAGGTTGATCAAAGGATACCGCTTTGAGCTTAAAACCCCCTCCACATCTCGGGTGTCGGAAAGGCATGGGGCCGTCTGTTCCCATCTCCACAAGGCAGTTCTCCACCCGTTCGAGCGGGGTGAAATTTGCGTCTCCGCACCGTAGGCATCTTGGCGGTTGTTCTCGCATCTCGGACCAGTTCAGCAGAGTCCTATAGTGTTCCAGCGTGTTCTCGGTAACGTCGATCTCGGGAAGTTGCCGCAGGTTCGCCTGTACTGCGCCCCTTGGACTGGACACAAAACGGGGCATGGAGAGTTGGTGTGAACGAACGACCATCACCCCATTTGGAAAGCCGAAGACGGCCTACCAGCACCGTCCTTCGGGTTTCCGTCTTGGGGTTAACTTCTTCATCGGCGAGGCCTCGGCGGATCCTCAACCACCTCCCGATTTCCTCCGCTTCTT
>JAIOPV010000048.1 GCA_021413735.1 Planctomycetota bacterium | reverse complement strand
GCAGTCCGTGTTCTGGCAGCAGAACCGAGACAGGTCGTCCGTGTCCATTGCTCATCCTGGTTGAGCCAACTCGTGCTGATCGCCGTGGTTCTGGTGTAGAAATCCGGGAAACGGCATTCAACGGTCGTAGGACACCAGGAGGATTTCGATGATCGCGTCTTTCACGGCCAAGCGTGCCCCATCGCGACATGCGTCGGCGACGGCTCCGGGCAAGCCCTCGGCCAGCGCGTCGATAATTGAATCCAGGCGATCCAGTTGGTCGCCCAGTTGCTTGCGCTGCGGTTTACCATTCAGAGTGGATGTTGCGGACATGGTCGTTTCCTCCGGTTCGTTGTGGTTGTTGGTTTGTTGAGCGGGTGGGTATGCGAACCGTCACTCTCGACCATCGAGTACGCGCCACTCCGACTGACGACCCACGGGCTGGAATGCCGGGCGTCGGGACGGGCGGTGTTGCGTGATTTGAAAGTCGAGGCGTGACGGAATGGACTTCAGGAATGATCGAGCCGAGCGAGAGCAGATTCAGCAGTCAGGAGGTCAGTGGCGGCAGCAAGGACGGCAAGAGCAGCACGAGCGATTGGACCGCCCGCAAAGCCCAGGGCTGTTGCGACGATACCGATACCCACGGCAGCGGATACCGTACCCTGGCGTGCCAGCCACCACCGGCCGACATGAACGCCGACCGCGACCGCTGCGGCTGCGGGAATGGCCGGCACTGGTTCCTCATCATCCCGTTCGTCGGACTCGTAACGAGTTCGAGTATGACCGCCGCGAGCATCGTAATCTTCGGACCAGGGATCTTTGGGTCCATCCCAGCGATCGCGATCCTCTTCTTCGTCAGTTCGCCATCCACCGGGTTTAGGGTGGGGCGATCCACTCACGACTCGCGATGGCGTCGCGATAATCCTGTCGATCATCGCCACGACGAGAACATCCCGAACGGCAGTCCCGACAGCGCTGGCGAGTTCTGTGGCGAGAGCCGTGCGAACCTTCACCTTCAGTTCCGCGAGTGTCCCCGCCAGGTTGTGGAATCGCTGGGTGACGAGGGCCGTCATTGCAAGCCTCCCGAGTCGAGGCCCAGTTGCTTGAGGCTCGCAACCACAGAAGCCAGCACTCGCTTTTCCTTGCGACCGGCCTTCAGAATCGCAACGAGGCGGACGGCCTTCGCGTGCGTAACCGCGAGCGCATCACGTAGCTCTTCGGCTGCGAGGAGCGGATCAGCGGGATCGCCTCGGGGCGGCGTGTGGCCATTCGTGTCGGGCGGGGGCATGACATTGCTCCGTTGGATTGTGGGAATGGGTTGTTCGAGCGTTGTCGGTGTCGGAGACAGGGCGACGATCGTGGATTTCCGAGCCTCGACGGTGGGAGGCACGATCAGACTAGGATCGAGTGCGAGAGCGATCACGCGGAAGTGTTCTCCCTCGGCGACGACCGGCTTCTCGGGAGTCACGTTCAGCGTGCGGCATCCCAGCGACAGTGCTCGGGCCAGGATGCGTCTGTTGAAGGCGAGTTGCTGAGGGGGACCGCTCACGGTTGAGTGAGTGAGCGGCACCTCCTGGGTGGCCTGGGTCTTCTCGTCGCGACCGCGAATCTTCACCGTGCTACCAACGTCGATCGTGACCGGAGAATCGTCATCATCCTTACCCGGCAGACCGGACAGGACTTTGAGCAGTTCAACAACATCGTTGTGATCGAGTTGCGCGACGGTGGTTGGTCGTCTGGGAATCAGGGCGAGCACATCCGGGTAGCGAGCCTTGATCTCGAATGGCATCCACACCGTCCACGGACCTGCCGCAATCACGAGATGAGTCGAACTCCGACCGACGCGCACTTCTTTGGCACGCAGCAGCGGCTTCGAGCCGAACACCGGGAGTGCGGGCACCAGGATGTCATCTGTGAAGGGGAACGTGAAACCAGCCGCGAGGAGTGCGATCTTCCCATCGGTCCCCACGACCCGACCAGCACGCCCTTGAAGCTGAATCCTCGATAACGCGAATCGGCCATTTTCTCGTGCGGTGCTGCGTCCGCACTCGTGCAGGGCCGTGAGCAACTCCGGCGAGACTGACGAGAATTCGGGTGGTGCTGGAAACTCATGTTGCTTGCCGGGCAGGAGCAACTCGATGGGCAGTTTGCGTGGTTTATCGCCAGTGTGCCAGTGGACCGCACCACGCATCCTCGATTGCCGGTCGAGGTTCACGCCCTCGTCGGTGCTTCCTTCGACCTCGGCGAGAACGGAACCAGGCAGGAGAAGCAACTCGTCGGGTTCGTCGGTCGTGGAAATGTGGGTCAGCGTCATGCCATCGGATGTGGAACAGGCGATGGTTCGAGTTCCACCTTGGAATCGAATCAGCACCGGAGGCGCAGGGCCACGCGGCCGACCCGCATGACAGCGGGCGAACAACGCGCGGAAGTCCCTCGCTTCCACGCGAGTGAACAGAATCATGGAAAAGTTCTCCTGTTTCAATCGACGCACCATCCAGCCTGGACCAACTCCTCGGCGCTGTCGAAGGTTTGGCGAGGAAGCGCCATGAACTCATTCATGCCGGCGGGCAGTTCAAACAAGTTCGCGGCGAAGACTGTCGCCGAGTAACCCGTCACACCCGCAAAGCGAAAATCGAACATGACTCCCAACTCTTCCTGCCCGTTGCAGCGACGCACCACAGGCAAGAATGGCCATGACGGCCACAACGCCGGAGTCGAAACGAACAGCACCGTGCGGTCTCGTACCGAGACAGCCGAACTCGTCATGTCGCCTCCCGGAATGAAGAAAGCCGACCCACTTGGTCGGCCTGAAGCGAAAGCAACTCGCCGTCATTCAGGCGGTGACGGGTTCACCAGCGATCTGCTCGACTTTCTTGCGGAGTTCGAGTTCGGCCGTGGCCAGAGCGCGGTCGAGCCGCTCCTTCTCGCCCGTGAGGTACTCGGCGTACGCTTGCACTTTGAACTTCGTGGAGCGGATCTTCTCGGCGGCGCGTTCCAGAGTGTCGGCTCGCGTGTCGTCGCCGAACTGCGACACGGCATGACGGTGTTCCGCGACCACGGCGGCGAGGCCATCGGCAACGGCCTGCGTCACGCTCCGATCGCCTTCGCTCGTGCCAGCCGGAACCGGAAATCGCAGAAGGCGACCACCAACACGATTCAAGAGTTCCTGAATCTTGTCGATGAACTCTGCGTGACGTTGCGGCACAAAGTAGCACCCACCTCCGGGTCGAATCGCGAACAGATCTGCTTGGCGCTCGAAGAGTTTTTGCACGATTCGCGTCACATCACTTCCATTCCGAACTGCGATGCAACGGTCGAGTTCCTCCTGGGCGAGTGTTGCCAACCCGCCAAGTTCGCAGGTGACAGAACCCGTTTGCTTGTCGAGCGTGAGCATGGTTTCGAGCGTGTACTCGAAACGGTCGCCCTCGCGGCTTTCCGAGGTGAACTGGAACTTGAGCGTCGTCGCATCCTCGGCAACCGGTCGAATGATCCGCTGATCCGAGAGAACACGGCAGGCACGGGCGAAGGCATGTCGAGGAGCAAGTTCGCGGGCAACAGCCGGATCGAGGTCGGCATCTTCGAGCGCCGCGACAAGCGTAGTGTGTGGAACGCTGAGACCGGGGCACGCCCAGGCGATGACTTCACCAAGCAGTCGTGTACCTGCACCCACCGAAACAGGCAATGGAGCGGACGCAATCATGTGGCAGGACTCCTTCGCAACAGGGAAAGCAAATGCCTCGGTGGAAGATCCACCGGGGCGAGATGAAGAACCGCGGTCACGCAGAACCGCGGGCTTGTGGAATCAGATCGAAAGGACGCGACCGACGGCATCGCTGGAGGGGTCGAGAGCCGGCACTTGATGAACCTCGTCGCACATACTCGCGAGATCGCCGGGGGAACTACCGATCACGAGAGCGATGGCACGGACGCGAGTAGCAGCCTTCCAATCTAAAAAGCACTTATTGAACTGAGGCGGGATACGGCACTTGGCATCCGTCACCATCACGACATCCGTGATTCCAGGCGGAGCACCGATTTCCTTGTACATCCGGGGAAGTTCCTTGATGGGCACATCGAGGTCGGACCCTTTCCCGATGAACTCCGAGAGCCAGTCGCACAGCTTGCTTTCATCCCATCGGCCAGGAGGCAACGCAAGAAGCCGTTCGCCCGAATCACCTGAGAATGCAATCAGGCCGGCCCAGCGGCGTTGCTTGCGCGCGACCCACGCGAGAGCCAGAGCGAGTGCTTTGGCGGTGTGTGCCTTCACACCTTCCATCGAGCCGCTCTCGTCCACTGAAATCAGAATTGGCCCTTTCCCCACTGGTTCGCTGGCGTGGTATTCGCGACAGAGAGCCTGGCTTTCGGCGATTCTGCGAAGCGTGTCGAGTTCCAGTTCCGGCACCATCAGTTTCATCAACTCCGACGGCAAGAGCCGACCGATGTCGCCTCCGGGTTCGACGCCGACCACGTCGTCGAGGCCGTGTGTGACTTTCTGCCGTTGCTTGCTCTGCGCGACCCTTCTGAACCGACCGGCTAGATCGCAGATCTTCCTCAAGCTCAAGTTGCCACGCACCCGCTTGAAGAGCGCAGCGATGGCATTGGGATCATTGGAGCCGGGCTCGCCCGGTCCCATTCCAAGCGCCGCCGCAGATTCCTTGAGTTCACTCACCTCCTTCTCGGCTTCTGCGACGGCCTTGCCGACCGCTCGCAATGCCGCCATCTCGCGTTTCAGTTCTTCGGCATCGCCGCCAGCACTCTCGCTGCCCGAACGCGAACCATCCTCACGAGGCTTCTCTTTCGTGTCCTCCTTCTTGAGTTGTGCGAACTGCTCCGCAAAGTGAGTCGCGGCGATTCCGGCTGCGGTGTCGTCGAGTTGCGTGTCGGTGTGCAGAACGCGGTATTCCGGCGTCTCCAGCATCTGCTTTAGGAACCGATGTCGCCGGGTATCCGAACACGAAGGCATCAACTGCGGGTCAGGCTCGAACGCGATCCCAAAGAAGTCCGCAGCCGCGAACTCATCTGAACAGGTCTTTTTCAGCCGCTCGCTCTCGGCGATGAGATCGCGCCCGCGGCGCAGACCCCACTCATCGACGACCAGGGCTGTCGGGCTCTTCGCTTCTGCGGATTCGGGTGGAGATACTTCGAGCGAAGTGATCGGCAATGAACTGTCTGGCGGGCGAGGCGGTTTTCCGTTCAGGTCGAGCATTTTCAGCAGATCGGCCGGGTTCATGTGTCTCCTTGGATGGAAGGGAATGGTGTGGTTGAGTCGCACCAAGTTGGGAACTGCGGCATGTCATCGGCCATTACGCGGTGGTCGAGTCGCCGCAGAAGGCCGTGTAGTCGGCGGAGAACTCTTTTCTGAGTTGCGAGATGCGGGCTTCGCTTAACTCGAACTCGGCGGCGAGATCTTTCGTGCGGTGGCCGAGTGCCAGTCCCTTCACCAATCTCTGCTTCGCGAGTGGAAGCCGCTGTTCCCACGCCGCGAAGTCGCACCGGAACTGAACCTGATCGGGCACTGGCGTCTGTGTGTTGTCGCACAGTGCCTCCTCGAAGACGTTCTCGTGCGGAATGAACACCTTCGGCAGACTGGAGACACACAGTTGCCGACCCCGTTGGCAGCGACGAGACAGCACATCGTTGGCTCGTTCTTGACCGCACGCCCGTCGTCCGCTGCTCACGGCCCTGACCCCATACCGAGCCAGAGCCCCGATAAACTCCGCTGGCTTGCGACCCTTCCGAACCAGGCTGGTGTACCAGACCCAGCACAGTGCCACAGTCTCGCAGATCGCGTCTTCGCGGCTGTCGGAACACCGCAGGTGGCGAAACCGAAATCGGGCGATTCGCAGAATGCGAGTCAACGCATCCACGAAGTCGGCCTGCGTGTGTTCGATTTCCGCGGACGGAGCAGACACAAGAGAAGCATTCAAGGAGTGACCTCCGAAGAGACCGCCCCCAACGCGGAGGCGGTCGTGTGGAAACACAACCGCCCTCGCACGGCGCGAGAGCCTGCAAACACTTGGCGAAAACACAGCAAACGTGGAACGTCAGCGAAATGGGTCAGACGGCTTCGATGCTGGCGAGTTTGAGCTTCTTGAGTTGATCTTTCAGGTACACGCGAGCCTTCTCCAATCGCCCGTTGCCGGACATTGAAGAGAACTGCCGGTCGATCTCGCCGAGTTTCGCGGCGGCCTTCGCAGCGTCGGCAAGATTCCGCACGTCTGTCGAGCCAAGCACGCTTTCGACTTCGAGCAAAAGCTGCGTAACCCGCATGCCGGTGGGGTTGGCGATCTTCGCAATCACCTGCGCGACCTTCTGTGGCTGCTCGGTCGGATCATCCCACAAACAATGTTGAGCGACTTCGAGATGCTCTGGTCGAACTTCGTCGGCACCGTTCAAGAACGCGAAAGCCTGCACCGCAGTGACGCTCTTGAACTGCCGGCGGTCGCCAGGCTGAATGCCTTCGCGTGCGAGTTCCTTCAGAATGACTTCGAGCGCTTCTTTCCCTTCTTTCGACCAGGGTAACATGGCTGCTGCTCGGCGTGCTTCTTCCACTTCGGCAGGGCTGATGGTCGTAGAGAGTTTCGGTGTGTGGTCGCGGGTCCATAGCAACCGCTGCCGACCCGGCTGCGAACGGATCGGTGCCACTGCTCGACGCAGCAGGAACCTGTCGAAGAGTGCTGACAACTCCTTTCCAGTGTCGGGCGACGGCCACTCGTTTGAGGCACCGAGACAAAGCTAGGAGTTACGCAGTGGTTTCTGTAAGTCTTTACTGAATCAGAACTTACGGAAACATGCCGCATGCAAGGCAATTGTCGCAAGTCGTTACTATGTTGCAGCTTACGGAAATCACTGCGTAACTCCTAAAAGCTTGAGTGGCACTTTTCGCACGATCCCGTCGCCAGCGTCGAACGTCCTTTCATTCAAGATCTTCAGCATGACGTTCAGGATCGCCGAAGAGCCTTTGAAGCACTCGTCGATGAACGCGAAGTCGGCCTCGGGCAACTTGCCAGCAGTGACGCGGACGTACTTGTCTTCCTTCAAGCCAGCGAGACTCACCGGCCCCACCAGTTCTTCGGGAACACTGAATTTCGTGAGCAGGATCGCGAACTTCGCACCGCCCGTCCACGACAGTACGGAGTCGAGCAGCAGCGACTTGCCGCAGCCGGGCGGGCCGACGAGCAGGACGTGCTCATTGGCGAGAAGTGCGGTGAGGACGAGATCCACTTCTTCGTCACGCTCAATGAGCGTTGAGGACAGTTCCTTTCTGGCGACAGCGAGTTTCTCGCGAATGGGGTACGGATCGGGCGCAGGACGGAGTGCTTTCACGGATCGGACTCCTGGGTTGTGGGAACAGTGAGGTGAAGGGCATCCGGCAGCGGGGCAGGATAACCAAAAACGAGAGCGACCCCGAAGGCACCAACGAAAGTGCATTCAGGGCCGCTTGGAGAAGTGGCCAATGGTAAATGGCCACCACCGAGTATCCTGACCCCTTTTAGAATGTTCTTTAGGCGTCGGTCTTGTCCGGCAGTTCCAGGCTGTCCACCACGGTGCGGAACCACTCGACTGGCTCGCACGAGCGTTTGGCTGGGCGTCGGTCTGCCAGAACTGCCACTGTTGGTCCACCTCGATGGTGTAACCGGCGACGTCGCAAACGACGTTTCCGAAGGCGAACCACGACGACAGGCGAGCCAGTCCGCGGGCTCGAATGCGTCGCTTCTTCGTCTCCGAACTGACCCGCGCTTCGAAGGCCTGGAGCTGGGCAAGCCCTTCCACCACGCGGGGTATCTCGAAGAACTGACCGCGTTCCGCGACCGGTTGAAAGCCGCGTTGTCGGGAACGCCAGCGGAAGGGGAGCCCACCGCAGTGGAACTGGCCGAGCAGATCAAGACATTGAGGGCTGCACACGGCGCGGAAGCCGCCCCGTCGCGGGTGAAGAAGCCCAATCCTGAAGCGCCAAAGCCGCCGTTGGAGAAAAAAATCAACATGCCGCCAATCCGCAAGCCAAGGCGCGATTCGTCCGCGAAGCCCGCGCTCAGGCGAAGGTGGAACACGATCACGTTGCTGCCATCTTCCAGGTCGAGGAACAGGACGGCTTGCCGTATCTGGTGATGCCGCTCTTGAAGGGAATGACGCTGCACGCGGCGATCAAGGCAAATCCGCGACCGCCCTTGAACGAAGTCATCCGCATCGGTCGAGAAGTGGCCGAGGGACTTGCTGCCGCTCACGAGAAGGGCTTGGTTCACCGGGACATCAAGCCGGCGAACGTGTGGCTCGAAGGTAAGAAGCTACGCGTCAAAGTGCTGGACTTCGGGCTGGCACGCATCGCGGATACCGAGACCGAGAGTGGACCGCTCACCCGGGAAGGCGCTGTCGTCGGCACACCATCGTATATGAGTCCCGAACAAGGACGCGGTCTGGCGATCGACGGCCGCACTGATCTGTGGAGTCTCGGCGTCATGCTCTACCAGATGACGACGGGCGAACTTCCGTTCCGCGGTGCGACCCAGTTAGCGATTCTCACTTCGCTCGCACTCGACAATCCGCCGCCGCCCATCGCGGCGAACCCAGGCGTTCCGCAAGCGTTGTCCGATTTTGTGATGCGGTTGTTGGCGAAAGATCCAGCGTACCGTCCGCCAACCGCGGAGGTCGCGGCCGAGGAACTGCGAGCGATTGAAGCCGGGCTTGTGAACGCGGTTCGTGTGATCGCTCTGGACTCACCGCCACCGATCATACTTTCCAATGCTGGTCCCGATCCATTTGCCGATCTCGACGCGACGGAAGTGAATTCGACGCCCGAGACAGAAGCGGTCGAGGAACCGGACGCAGTTGATGAACCTGCGAAGTCGCGTGGCGGTTTCCCAATGTGGGCAATCGTTGCTGGCGTTCTGCTGGCAGTCACGCTGATCGTGGGTATCGTTGCGTCGCAGATGGGCAAGAAACCGGTCGAGGTGACGAAGGAAGAGCCGCCCACGCTCACGCCCACGCCGAAGGAGAAACCGCTTGCACCCGGCGATCTGTTGGTT
Source organism: Planctomycetota bacterium (assembly GCA_021413735.1). Taxonomy (GTDB): domain Bacteria; phylum Planctomycetota; class Planctomycetia; order Gemmatales; family Gemmataceae; genus Gemmata. The sequence continues at coordinate 1,967 of JAIOPV010000048.1, read as the reverse complement.
CTGAAGTACGGCAGCAATCCAGCGGTGGAGATGAAGTTCCGTTGGATTCCGCCCGGCAAGTTCACACGGGGTAACCCGGAGCGGGAAATCACGATCAGCAAGGGTTTCTGGATGGCCGAAACCGAATGCACGCAGGCGCAGTGGCGTGCGATCATGAAAGCACGTCCCGATCCGAGCGCGTTCAAGGGCGACAATCTTCCGGTGGAGCAGGTTTCGGCGACCGATGCGGATGAGTTCTGCAAGGAACTGGCAACGTTGACACGCAAGCCGATGCGGTTGCCCTCGGAGGCCGAGTGGGAATATGCGTGCCGAGCGGGAACGAAGACGGAGTATCACTCCGGCGACGGAGAAGATGCCCTCAAGAAAGCAGGGTGGTACGGCGGGAATTCGGGTGGCAAGACGCGCCCCGTTGGGGAGTTGGCGGCGAACCTCTGGGGTCTGAGGGACATGCACGGGAACGTGTGGGAGTGGTGTCAGGACGGTTATGAGGCCGATTACTACGGCAAATCGCCAGCGACAGATCCGCTTAACACTAATAATCAAACAAACGACCGTGTCATTCGTGGTGGTTCCGGGTTCGGCAATCCGGACTACTGCCTCGCTGCCTATCGCGGCGACAAGGCGCCGGGCAATCGCGACTGCTACCTCGGTTTCCGTGTCTGTTTTCGCAGCGAAAGGGGTGGCGGTGACAGCGAGCCAGGGAAAACGGACGTGGACGCCCCCAATCGGTGGGAAAACGCCATCAACCTGCTGCCGCTGATCGACCCGGCCAAGGACGCAGTCGCCAGCAAGTTCGTATTCGACAAGGATGGTGCGCTGGCCACGGACTCGGCGGACGCGCAGTTCGCAGGGGTCGAGGTACCGTACCGACCGGCGGAGGAATACGACTACCGCATTCGCTTCACGCCCACCGAATGCCCCGGCGGATGCTTTCAATTCCTCGTCAAGGCCGGTACCGGGTTTTCTTATGATTTGGGTGCCTGGGGGAATAAGATTGTCGGCTTCCAAAATGTCGATGGCAACAATTCGAACGTCAACCGTACAACCGTACAACGGGAGAGTTGGCTCCGGAATGGGCGAGAATACGTCTCGACGATTCAGGTCCGCAAGGACACTGTCAAGGCGTTCCTGGACGGTGTGCTCGTCACCCAGTGGCAAGCAAGCGACGGTCCACTCAGCACTCATGTCTTTGTGAAACTGCGAGATTCTTCGGTGTTTGGGGTCGGCAACTGGACAGGCCGAGCTACCTTCCACAGCGTCGAGGTTCTCGAAGTCACCGGCCGCAGCACGTTCACCCGGGCCGACGATCCGGCGGCGAAGGCGGCGGAGGCGAAGCGGGCGGCGAAGACGGACCGGCCATAAGGTGATCCACTCACCGATCTGAGCAAGCCGACCGATCCGAACCGGGCGGCGGCTGAATGGATAGTCGCCCTCGGAGGACACGTCGGCGTCAGGGCCCGAGGTGGTGAGTTGATCAAACCTCGTACTTGCCGCCGAGAAGGGCTGGCAGGACATTCGTGGGTTTCCGTGTGACCCCCAACGCAGCGACGGATCAGGAACGGGAATGTCCGGGCATTTCTGCGTCGGCTCTCGTGGATGCGGCGAACATTTTCGACGCGGCGGTTATCTCGCGACGATGTTCAGCGTCGGCTCATGGGTTGGCTCGGTCACGCTGCCCAGGCGGACACGCTGCCGCTGGTGTCGCGGCTGGCGTCGGGGTGGAAGCTCCGCCGGAACCAATTCGTGTCGTTTCGGTGAGTGGCGACCGACTTGACCGGAGGTGTTCAGTCGATGGTTCGCGGAGATGCGGATCAACCTCAAGGATTGCAAGGGGTTGACGCATCTCCACCTCCAAAAGACGAAGGTCAGCGACGGCTCTGGCAGCGCGATAGCCATTGACAGGCCATCGCCTCTGCTGACCTGCTGTCTCGCGTCGAACAGACTGTTTTCGATGCTCAGCCCCGGTT
>JAIOPV010000047.1 GCA_021413735.1 Planctomycetota bacterium | reverse complement strand
GAGAGAAGAGCGTGATGTCATCGGAAGCATTCGTCAAGTTGGCCATGATCCAACTCATGCTCAATCGGCTGGAACCCAAAAACATGGACGCTGAGTTCCACTACCATTTGGCAGCTTAAACCGACATATGGGACAGCCTCTGAGAAGTGCCAACCGGGTGTCGCCATCGGGGAGGGGGGCGAGACATCAACACGGCACGAGTCTGTCCATGAGACACCCGGCGACGACTGAGTAGCCGGATGAAACGTTCCTCAAGAAACTCTTCCGACCCGACCGACCGACGCTGGGTAGCGGTGTCGCAGGTCATCGGCAAGTTACGTAGCGGGAAGCAAGTCCGCCACCGCGACGGCGAACGCCGGAATCACCCCATCGGCCGTGAGGGTATCGGACGCTGCGAACACCTTCACGGGTTGATTCGTTCGGTGTGCGGTGACGGTTCGCGAATCGGGATCGGCAACCCACACGAGCACGACGCCCGCAGTGAGATACTCTTGCACTTTCGCGTCGATCTCGGGCTGTGTGTCATTCTTGCTTCGCACTTCGACCACGAGCGCCGGGATGGTCAGCAGATAACCTTCCGAGGCATATTGTGTTGGAAGTTGCGCTTTTGTGACGAATGCAGCGTCGCAACCAACAAGATGGTCAGGCTTTCTGCGGAGGAGAATACCGACTTCAGCATACGCTTCCCCGTGACCCTTCTCTTCACCTTCGGTCAGGAGGTAGCGTGAGAATTTTGCTTGGCGACGACCATGAATCCCGCCGGGCGGAGCCATGACGATCAACCTCCCGTCATGCAGTTCGTACTTCACGTCGGTGGTTGCCAGTGACCGCGGCAACATCGCCACATCAGCAGCCGTGAGCAACAGCTCGACCGGGCTTCGCACAACCGGGACAGCAGATGGTGGAGTGAGCGTTGCGGTACTCATGCCAATATCCTACACCTTCGGGCGGCGGGTGTGCCAGTCGGTAGCAGCCTCGTACATCCTCGCAATGCGAAGCAGTTTCTCCTCGTCGAACGGCTTGCCGAGCAGTTGCAGACCAATCGGAAGCCCAGCCTTCGTGAACCCGCACGGCATGCTCAGCCCCGGAATGCCAGCCAGGTTGCACGACACCGTGTACACGTCTGACAAGTACATCGCCAGCGGATCGTCCGACTTCTCGCCAGCCTTGAACGCGGCCGTAGGTGTCGTCGGCCCCATCACCACATCGCACGTTGCGAATGCGTCGTCGTAATCCTTCTTCACCAACCGACGAACCTTCAACGCCTTCACGTAATACGCATCCTTGTAGCCGCTGCTCAGGACGTAAGTGCCGATCATGATGCGACGCTGAACTTCCTTGCCGAACCCTTCGCCGCGTGACTTCGCATACGTGCCAATGAGGTCGGCTTTCTGAGCAGTGCGGTGACCGTAGTGCATGCCGTCGAAGCGTGCGAGATTACTCGACGCCTCGGCCGGCGCCACGATGTAGTATGCCGCGAGAGCGTACTTGCTGTGCGGCAGCGAAACATCAACGAGCGTAGCCCCCTGCTTCTCGTATTCCTTCAACGCCGCACGTACCGACGACTCGATCTCGGAATCGAGTCCCTTGTCGAAGAACTCACGCGGCACGCCGATGCGAAGCCCCTTCACCGGGTCGTTGAGCGTCTTGCGATACTCGGGCACCGATTGGTTCACGCAGGTGCTATCGCGCTTGTCATGACCGCTAATCACTTCGAGCATCAATGCGGCGTCGGTGACATCGTGTGCGAATGGTCCAACCTGATCGAGTGAACTCGCGAACGCGATCAGTCCGTAGCGACTCACGCGGCCGTAGGTCGGCTTCATGCCGACGATGCCGCAGAGCGCCGCAGGCTGGCGGATCGAGCCGCCCGTGTCGGTGCCGAGCGACAGCGGAGCCTGACAGCCAGCCACGCACGCCGCAGACCCTCCCGATGAACCACCCGGAATGCGGTCGGTATCCCATGGGTTGCGGGTCGTCTGGAAGGCGCTGTTCTCGGTGGATGAACCCATCGCGAACTCGTCCATGTTCGTCTTGCCGAACAGGATCGCATCCTCGGCTCGCAACCGCTCGACGACGTGCGCATCGTAAGGCGGCACGAAGTTCTTGAGGATCTTCGACGCGCAGGTTGTAGTGACGCCCTTCGTGCAGAGAACGTCCTTGACTGCGACGGGGACGCCCGCGAGTTTGCCGAGTGGCTTCCCGGCTGCACGCTTCGCATCGACCGCTGCCGCCTGCTCACGAATGGCGGCTTCATCGAGCGAAACGAACGCCTTCAGCTTCGGCTCACGTGTTCGGTAGGTGTCGAGGAATGCGTCGGCGATCTCGGCAGCGGTTGCCTTGCCCGTGGCTTGAAGCCTCAAGAGTTGCGTGGCAGTCAGTTCGCTCATGGACGAAATCCAGCAGAGGAATAACCACAGAGGCACCGAGACACAGAGAAGCCGAAGACAGAGGAGTTATTATCAACTCAACTCTTCTCCTGTTTTCTCTGTGTCTCGGTGCCTCTGTGGTTCAAATTGTGTCTTAGTGGCTCATCGGTTCGTCGGTGTCGAACACTGCGGGCACGCTGAAATAATCCTTACCCTTCTCACGCTTGGGAGCGTTTTGCAGCGCTTCATCTGGCGTGAGAGATGGGGTCGGTTCGTCGGGGCGAAACACGTTGTGGATCGGCAATGGGTGTGCCAACGGCTCGACGCCTTCGGTGTCGAGTTCTTCTAGCTGTGCGACGTAATCGAGGATTGCCGAGAGCTGGCTTTGCATCCGAATGAGATCGGCTTCGGGCAGTTCCAAACGCGCCAGGATCGCGACCTTGCGGACTTGATCGAGTGTCAAGGACATGATGATCGACCATATGCTTTCGCCGCTTGCGGCGTAGCGCTCACACGTGCGAGCGCTACGCCGCAAGCGGCGAATAACCAGAACTCAACCCAAAATCACACCTTCACGTCAGCGAACGGCTTCACCTTCACGGGCTTCACGACCAAGCCAGCGTGAATCGCGGCTGCGGAAACCCAAACTCGCTTCGCGACGCCATCGACCATGCACAGCACTCGCTGTAGGTTCGGCTTGAACTTCCGGCGACTTGTGCCGGTGATCTTCTTGCCGACGCCGCCGAGGTACTTCGCCTTACCGCGGTAGGTCTTCTGGTTACCGAATACTGCTGCCCGACCGGTGAACGCACACGTTTTGGCCATGACCGTGATCTCACGAATAACGTCGGCCACTCACTCGGAGCGGCCGGAACGGAATCAGAACAATTAGTATAGTGGGTGAACGCAAAGCGACAAGCGGATCACGTCCGCGAGTCAGCGACGAGAGACCCGCCCCACTCGCAACCCGTCCTTCGCCGAATATTCCCATACGATCTCGCCAGAGGGGTCCACTTCAATCGCCTGATTCTTGTTCATCAGGCAAATCAGCGTGTTCCCGTTTGGCAGCCGTTGACACGAACTCGGAGCGGAGTTCATCGGGCAATCGTACTTCCAGGTTTGCTTGCCGGTTTTCAGATCGTACTCGGGCCGACCGTCAGGGACTTCTTGGTATCGCCACCTTTCGCATCGAGTCGGAAGCAGTTCGGACCCCCTGGTTGGTTTGGCCCCTGTGGCAAACTCGTCACGAACAGAATTTCGCCATTCGGGAGCCGACGCCCGGCCATGATGTCGTTCGGTCGATTGAAGGCCCAAATCTGTTTGCCGTCTTTATCCCATTGCAGCACGTTGTTCCGGGCAGTCACGATCATGCCGCCGTCCGCAAGTATGTCGATGTTCATCGGCTGGTAGTGAACCACTCGCTGACCGAGACGCTTTCCGTTGGTGTCCCACTCGCTGATGATGCTGTTGTTCGACTCCACGACCCAGATGTGACCATTCGGAGCCACCTTCACATCCGTCGGGTTGTTCACGCCCTGGATACGCCACTTCTCCTTGAGATCTGGCCCGAGCGACACGACCCGCCCTTGACCGTAGCCTCGCGAATCCATCTCGACGATGTCCGTGATCCCCGCGATTCGCGGCTTGTACTCGAACTTCACGAAATCGAACTTGTCGCCCTTGTCTTTCCACCAGCCGAGCCACGCGTCGCGAGCCTTCGCCAGTGACTCGGGTGATTTCAAGAATCGGCCGTCCTTCGGGTGGTTCCCCGCCATCAGCAACAGAAGTTCTTCGAGTTGCCAGATGCGACCGCGACCGAGTTTCGGGATCAGCTCGATCATTGCAGGCAGATATTCCCGTTCGCGTGTGATTAGAGCCAACGACCACAGCCCAGCGAACTTCGCCTCGGCATCCGTTTCCTTCAGAATCGCTTCGCGTAGCTTCGGATACGAATCTTTGATGCGGATGCGTTCGCCCTGTTCGCCGCCTTCAATCAACGCGACGTACGCCGCAGATCGGCGGATCGGTGATACATCGCTCAGTGCGGCAACCAGAGCAGGTTCGGCCTTCCCGTCCTTCGCGGCCAGCGCAATCAGTGCCTCGCGAATCGCCTCGCTCACGCTGTCGGAATCCGCCAGCGGCAGATACGCGATCAGCACGGCAACGGCACCCTCGGGTTTCAACTTCACGACTGCTCGGATAGCCGCTGCTGCCGCAGCGGAGTGCGGCACTTTCTCGACCTTCTTCAGCGCGAGCCGGGCACGATACGCAATCTCTGGGTCCGCGGATTCCGCTGCTTTCTTCAGTGGCCCGATCGCGGCTGGACCGAACCGCTCGACTTCCTCCGTCGCCTTGAGTCGATCGTCGAAGTCGTCTGCCCCGAATCTCGCGATGATCTCGCCGATCTTGCTTTGATCGACATCCGAGAGAGTTCGTTGCTTCAGGTATTCGAGCAGTTGTTTCCCATCCGTCGGACTCAGACCAGCCTGCTTGAGTGCCTCCTCGTCGGATAGTTGAATCTCTGACGGATTTCCTGGTTGGGCGAAGCCACCGCTCGGCAGAGCGCGAATCGGTTGTCGTTTGAGGAGGGCTGGCCGAACCGGGACCGGAACCTCATCATCGGCGTTCACGACCGGAAGCAAAACCAAGCCCCCGATCAGGAGGGCGGGCGCGGACAGCACAAGCCTGCGCATCGGGATTCTCCGGATTGTCCAAACGAGCCAAGTACATCCAATCTACGCGGTCATACCGCGAGCGGGAAACTCAATGTTACATCCGAAGGCGAAAAAGCACTTGACGCGTTCGCACGACCCCGGCATAGGGTTGGGCTGAGAAATCTGTTTTTAATGGGGGGATGACATGCGTCGACTGATGTTGGCGACGGGAATCGTGTGCGCAGTCGTCGCCCTGATGGGGTACGCGGATGCTCAGGTGAACACGATGCCGGGTCAGGTGGTCGGGACGGGATATGGCCTTGGCTCGGTTGGCAATGCCATTCCGAAAGCCGCGCCGCAAGCCGGGCGACCGATTCAGTTGCCGAAGGATACGGCGATGGTGCGGCGATACGATCCGAACCGCCCATTCGACGCTTTGAAGGGTACGAACCTCAGTCGGGATCAGGTTCAGGCCCCCATTTCCGCAACGACGGGCGGTGATCCGTCGCTGTTCGACAAAATGCAAATGATTCTGGGCTTTAAGAAGCATCCGCAGGCGAAGCCCGCGGTGAATCCCTCGACTTACTTTCCGAGTCTGACCCGCCGCAACCGCGAGCGTAACGAAGCAAAGCAGTGGCGACGGGATTGAGCGTCTTCAGTCCACAATCGGGTTCTTGTCGGTGATGACGCTGACCGTCTTGACCTTCATGGTCAGGTTGGCGTCGATGGACTTGCCGGCAACTTCGATCGTCATCGACCCCGACATATCCATGTCCACCTTTGACCCCGTGATCCGGCCGATCTTCATGTCGAATGTGTGGCTACCCGCGAATTTGTCGGCCTTGAGGTCGGACTTGGTAATCTTGAACGGAAGACCCGAGTCGCCGTCACCGGCTTTGAACGTCAACTCGCCCTTCGTGGTCATGGTCGCGAGATCGCCCTTCACCGAATCCAGTTTGAACGCTTCCTTCGTTTCGACGTTTCCGATTGGCCCGAACGCCACTGCCATTTGACGATCCCAGGTGCCGCCGACCGCGATGGGTTTGCCCGGCCCGACGACGAATGTCTGCGAGAACATCTGCTTGATCGCCGAGAGTGGCATCATCGCCTTCATCAATTTCTTTTGCTCGGCGTTATCGCCCGCGAGAGCATCGAGGAACTTGTCGTAGCCCTCGAGTTTGGTCACCTGCATTTTGTCGTTCAGCGTGGCCGTGAAGCTGACGTTCTTCAAGTTGTCGGCGGCGTTCCCACCGGGGAGGTTACCCGCATCGACTTTCATTTCCAGATAGGTCATGTCGACCACCGTTTCGCCGGCCTTGGCAGACTTCACTTTGAACTTCAGGATGGTCTTGATGCCGACGGTCTGCTCGACTTTCTGCCCCATGAACTCCATCGTCTGATCCATCGTGACCGACGACTTGTTGTAGAAAACATCCCCCTCTTTGAGCTTCCACTGAAGCGTGTGAGTGTCGCTCGGTTGGGCGACGAGCAGAAGAGCAAGAACCGGTGCGGTGAACATGATTCCTCGGGGGTGCGAGACAGGATCGTGGTTGTGATTGGGGCCCATCCAGAAGCGATGGACTACCCGGAGATTCGCTCCCGGGTCTTCGGTATTGTTCTTGCTTCTAAATCACTCTGCAACCGCGAACTCGTTCGATAACAACAACACCTGTGCGAGTTCTTCCCAAGGACCCAGCGGGGCAGGCAACTTCGTCGTGTCGAAGAAGTGCGTTTTCGCGTCCCACTTCATCATCGTTCCGGGCAGCGCCGACATCTGACGTTCGGGCATCGTGATCGTCGGTGCCCAGCGGAACGTGTTGCCGGTTGGGTCGCTTTTCGAGAACGTCAGGAAGTCGAGCGTGTCGCCTTTCTTTACTTCGACAGCTTTCAGTTTCGTCGGCACGCTCTCGTTCGCGGCCGTCCACTCACCGAGAAGCCCGAGCCGACTCGACACGATGCGGCACAACACGCCATCGCCTGCGGGTGCCGTGTGACTGAGTTCCGCCACGACGTCGATCTTACCGTCGTCCGGCGCTGTCCACCGGCGACATGCGGCTTTCACCTTCGCGGCCTTCCCACCGTCCGGACCAATCTCCAAACCTGTCACATCGACGTTCCCGATCTTGGTCCCTTTCACAATTCCACCAGCGAACGCGAGCGGCGTGAATCCGGCAACCTTCTTGGTCTTGTCGTCGTAGTCGGCGAAGCCGTAGCTCCAGGTCGTGGCTTCAGGAACAACCACATCGTTCGCCGGGTACAGATCGAGGAACTTCAGAGCGCGTTCGATCTCAGCGGGCGTGGCCTCGCGTTGCAGAACCGCACGGTAGAGCTTCTTCACTGCGGCAGGTTTGTCAGTGGCACTCATCGGCTTCACGGCGGTCGCAAGAGCCTTCGCGTTCTCGACGACGAACGGGCTGTTCATGAGGAACAGTGCTTGGGGTGGCAGTGTCGTGCTTGTGCGTGATGCGGATGAAAAGTTCGGGTCGGGGAAGTCGAAACTGCGGAACAGATTCGGCAGCGTCTTGCGATCAACGAATGCATACACGGTGCGGCGAAGGGTGGTCGGTTGTGCGATGTTTGCAGGCTTGCCGCCTTCGAGCGGATCGAGCCGACCGGCGACCGCGAGCATCGAATCGCGATACGCCTCGAATTCGAGTTTTCGCAGCGGCATCTTCCAGAGCAGCTTGTTCTCGGGGTCGGCCTTCGTGCCGTTCGCACTGGCATCAGTCGAGCGCGACGACTGCCGATACGCCGCCGTCAGCATGATCTGCTTGTGGAGCTTCTTCACCGACCACCCCTCGGCAACGAATTTCGCCGCGAGATAATCGAGCAGTTCCGGATGCGTCGGCTTGTCGCCACGGAAGCCGAAGTCGCTCGCGGTGCCGACGAGTCCCTTGCCGAAGTGCCAGCCCCAAACGCGATTCACGAACACGCGAGCAGTCAGCGGGTTGGTGGGGTCAACGATGGCCTTCGCGAGTTCGAGCCTACCACTACTCGTCGCAGGAAATGGCTTGCGTTCCGGACCCGACAGCGCGGTGAAGAACGCTCGCGGGGCCGGCGCACCTTGAATGCGAGGATTGCCACGCACGAAGACCTTGCCGTTGTACGGCGGCACTTCCTGCACGATCATCGCACGAGCCGGAGCGCCCGGGTGTGCGTCGAGTGCTGTAATCGCCCCCGCCACTTTGTTCACCGCGTCCTGCGATTCCTTGGAATACAGCCGCGAGCCACCGAACTGATTCGCGGTCGGAGCAAATGGCGACTTCGGATCGGTCATCAGTTTCCGCAACTTCTCGTCGTCGCCGTCACCGAGCGTGAGGGCCTGTTCCAACTTGTAATGGCGAGCGATGACGTTCGGCCCGAACTGTGCTGCCCCAGCGGTCGCATCCTCTGCCATCGGCTTCGCCAACTTCGCCAACTCGTCGGCAGCCTTGTTGTGCCATGCAGCATCGACACTCGCGAACAGATCGGTGTAACGCTTCGCCACCTCCGCGAGCGATTCGGGCGGCTTCCCTGCAAACGCCTTCGCCACGAGCGGATTCAGCTTCTTGTCAGCGTTCGCGGCGAATCCCTCGGCAAGCGGCTTGGCCTTCGCAGCGAAATCGGCAGCGGGCAGTTTCGCGAACTCTTCCCACGGCGTGAACATAGCAGTGTTGCCCTTCACCCACGCAGCCCACGCACCGGCAACGCTGTTGTGGATGAGCTCGTGCAACTTCTTCTTGATGACGTCGTCTTTGGCCTTCGGGTTCTGGTATGTGTTCTTGCCACCGGCCTCGTGAACCGACAGCAGATACTCGCCGACACGCGACCGCACTTCGATGAGCGTCAGTGCCGTGACACGGGCGTGCGTTTCGACTGCGGTGTTGCGGGCCTTCTCGTTGTCGGCCTTGTATTTCAAGGCGTCTGGCGTGTTCGCCTGTGGTTCCAACACCGGCAGCACATCCGGATCTTTGGTGCTTTTGAAGATGCTGTACAGTCCGTAGTAATCGACAGTTGGAATCGGTTCGAGTTTGTGATCGTGGCAGCGAGCACAACCGGCGGTGAGGCCGAGCAGTCCACGTGAAACAGTGTCGATGCGGTCGTCGATCACATCATCGCTGACGACTCCGTCGGGCTTGCGGCCGACCGTCATGAAGCCGAGCGCCGCGAGGTTCCGATTGTCGCCGGGCTTCGCGGGTAGCAGATCCGCAGCGAGTTGTTCCGTCACGAAGCGATCGAACGGCAGGTCTTCGTTGAACGCCCGGATGACATAGTCGCGGTACGTCCACGCATACGGGTAATCGTTCTTGTTGTTGAAGATGGCCCCTTGGTTGTCGGCGTAGCGGGCGACGTCGAGCCAGTGCCGACCCCAGCGTTCTCCATATCGCGGCGACTTCAGCAGCCGATCCAGCAGCGATTCGTAGGCGTTCGGCGATGTATCCTTCTCGAATGCTTCGACTTCCTCAGCAGTCGGCGGCACACCGTGAAGATCGAACGTCGCACGTCGGATGAGGGTTCGCTTGTCGGCTGGCTTCGCGAATGACAACCCTTTGTCACTCAGTTTCGCGAGCAGGAACCCATCGATCGGATTGGAGTTTGCAGGTTGTGGCACCTTGGGCTGAACGACGGGCTGAAACGACCAGTGCGTTTTCACGCCGGCTACGAGTTTCGTGAAGTCATACGGATCGGCGGCAACCGATGGGGTTGTGGTTCGCGGATCGGGAGCACCGTCTTTCACCCAATCGGTGAGAGCGGCGATCTGCTCAGGGGTCAGCTTGCCCTTCGGCGGCATCTGAAGGTGCGGATCGGTGAACTTGACGGCCTTCACGAGCGGACTGGCTTCGGGCTTGCCGGGAACAACTGCTGGGCCACTATCACCGCCCTTGAGGACAGCGGCGCGAGTGTCGAGGCGAAGGCCGCCTTTGTCTTTCTTCTCGCCGTGGCACGAGTAGCAATGCTCGACGAGAATGGGGCGAATCTTGTTCTCGAAGAACGTCGTTTGCTCGGGCGTCAACTTGGGGTCGACGGCGAACGCTGACGATGCAAGCAGCGGCACGGCAAAGGCAGCGAGGAATATGCGGAGCATGGTGTGATTGTGGTGGGTAGATTCGTGTTAGTGAGCGTCGCGGCGTCAGCCCGACGGTTGTCTGGCGGCTCGGTTTGCAATTTGATTGTTCTGGTCGCACCGTCGGGCTGACGCCGCGACGCTCACGCCAGCAGCGCCTTCACAACGTGCCCGTGAACGTCGGTCAATCGGAAGTCGCGGCCAGCGTGGCGGAAGGTCAGTTTCGTGTGGTCGAAGCCGAGGCAATGCAAGATCGTCGCGTGCAGGTCATGAATCTCCATGCGGTCCTGTGACGCGATCGCGCCGAACTCGTCGGTGTTGCCATACACTTGCCCGCCCTTGATGCCGCCACCCGCCATCCAGACGGTGAAGCCACCCGCATTGTGATCGCGACCAATACTCTTCTTCGACGCCACGTCGTTGTTGTCGGTCGTCGGCGTGCGACCGAACTCACCACCCCACAGCACGAGCGTATCGTCGAGCATGCCGAGCCGCTTCAGATCCGCGATGAGCGCCGCGAGTGGTTGATCCGCAGCTTTCGACAGTTTGCGGTGTTCCTCGTCGTTGAAGTCGTGCGTGTCCCAGCCGGTGTGCCACGCCTGCACGAAACGAACGCCGCGTTCGAGCAGTCGCCGTGCGAGCAGCAGTTGCCTCCCCTGCTCTGTGTCGCCGTACATATCGCGAATCTTCTGCGGCTCCCGCGTGATGTCGAATGCTTCTTGTGCTTCGACCTGCATTCGGAACGCTGTCTCGAACGCATGAACGCGGTTATCGAGTGCGTCTTCACCGGGACCACGACGAGCCGCGAAGTCAGCGTTCATCGCCTTCATCAGTTCGAGTTGCCGACGTTGTTCCTTCAGCGACGTGTTCCCGCTGCGAATGTTGTCGAGCATCTTCTCGGCGGTCGCATTCCGAGTAGCGATGCCAGTGCCCTGCGACCAACTCGGCAGAAACGCCGCCGACCAGTGCTTCTCGCCGCTCGCCGTGGTGCCCGATGGTGCCAGCCCTACGAACGCCGGCAAGTTCTGGTTCTCGGTGCCGAGGCCGTATGTCACCCAGCTTCCCATGCTCGGCCGCACGAGCGTTGCCTCACCGGTGCTCATCAGCAGTTGAGCGGGTTCGTGAACGCTGCTCTTCGTGAACATCGACCGCACGACACACAGTTCATCGACTTGCTTGGCGAGCATCGGGAACAGCTCGCTGACCTCGGTGCCCGACTTGCCATGCTTGGCGAACTTGAACGCTGACCGTTGCAACTTCCCGCTGAGTCGACCCATGTCGGTTGCAGTCGCGGGAGCGTTCTTGATGTAGTCGGCGTAGACTTCTTGCGCGAGTTTGCCGTGGAACTTGTCGAGCGCCGGCTTCGGGTCGAAGGTATCGACCTGACTGGGACCGCCTTCCGGGAAGATGTGCAGCACACGTTTCGCGTTGCCGGTGAAGTGCGGCTTCTTCGCGGATAACGGCGACGTGGGTGTGGCAGTGTCGGCTGCGAGCAGGCCATCGCGGGCGAACAGGTCGGCAAGCCCAAGGGCACCAATGCCAAGTCCGCAGCGGGAGAACACTTCACGACGGGACATTGGAACAGACGGGAATTGCAGTGGGGTAGGCATCGAGTGAATCCGAGATCGCGTGGCGGGAATGGGTTAATTGTACCCTGAACGCGCGACGCTCCAAGCAAGAACCAGCCGAAGGATACAATCGCGGTTGCCTCGACATCCTCGTTGCAGGATGATGTCGGAGAGGAGGGTTGTTATGGCCGCGGCTATGTTACATTCGTTATTTCACCCACGAGCAATGGATGACTTCCCAGGACCGTTCGCTCGTCTCGCTCGCGAAGTCACGGAGGAACTGCGACGAGATTGGGAACGCACCTGCCGAGAGGCTGCCGAGAATCGCCGGCTCGAAGAATTGCACGCAACCCGCGACGACTACCACGCCTTGCTGAAGGGACATCTTCGCTTGCTTGAGGAGTACCTCTCTCTGACCGAGATTCACCAACGTGCTTTCGGACCGAATCCCGTTTGGATTTCGGAAATGAGCCGGGCCGTCGAGGAACTAAAACAGCTTTATGATGAACTGTTCCCCCGCTGGCAGAGTTCACATGACCTCGCCCAAATCCTAACCGAGAAGTTCTCATTGCCAGCGGAGAAGCTCAGGGAGCTTGCGGGTACTCATTCCCCGCCAACGTCGTGGTTTGAAGAAACCGACGACCCTTTCTCTGCGAAATGAGGTGCGGTTATGACGATGTGCGTCCGTATTTACTGCACTGGTTGTCCATCGGCCAAAGCCGATGCGGGTGAAGCAATCGCTTCGGTGCCGGTCACATCGGTCCAGTCGCTCGCGCCGGGTTTCTTGTAGCGTCGAACCTGCGTGAACTGACTGTCGCCTCGCAACAACTCCACCCGAACGCGAACCGCCTTACCACCTTCCACCAAGTACATCACGGGTTCGTCATTCACTTTGCCAATCGCAGTAACTGGCACCGACCACGCCGCAGGCAACTCGGCTGTCAACTTCGCGTAAGCGTACATCCCAGGGCGAATCAGCTCCTTCGCGTTCGGCAGGTCGATCTCTGTTCGCAACGTTCGCGAACCGGGCTCTAGCGACCACGACGTGCGAATCACCTTGCCGCTTTCTTCGCTCTGACCCGTCTGAAGGGTTAGCCGAACCGTCTGCCCAACCGCGACCAACCCCGCATCGGCTTCCGGCACCTGCACCACCACCCGCACCGGGTCGATCCGGGCAACGCTGAACAGCGCGATCTTCTCCGTCGCGCTCACCAGATCACGCGTGTTGACCGCCCGACGTGTCACGATGCCATCGAACGGTGCCTTGATCTCCGTGTAAGCCAGCAACGCCTTCAACCGACCCGCTTCGGCCTTCGCGACATCAACGCGAGCCTTCGCGGCGTCGATGTCTGCCGCGGCTTTGTCGCGGTCCGCTTCGGCCTTCGTCACCGCGGCCTTCGCAGACAGCACACGAGCCGTTGCCCCCTTCAACGTCGCCTCGGCAGCCTTCAGTTGGTTCTGCGTCTCGTCCCGCGTCTGACGATCGCCGACCCCGCCCGTCACCAGTTTGCCGACACGTTCAAACTCCTTCTGCCAGCTCTCGACCAACGCCTGCGTGCGATCGACACCAGCATCGGCTTCGGCCACTGCTGCGTTCACCGCGATCACTCCTGCGACCGCTGCCGCCTGCGCTTTCTGCGATTGGATCACCTCGGCATCGGCCTGCCGAACCAGTGCTTCTTTCTGCTTGAATTCCTGGTCCAGTTCAGGAATCGACAGCCGAGCCAGCACCTGATTCTTCTTCACGCGGCTGCCGATGTCGATGAAGCGGTCGTGCTTCGCAGCGACTTCCTTGTCGGTCGTGTTCTTCGCGAGCAGTGCCAGTTTCTCGGGGTCCTCCTCAATGGATTCGACGAAGCCAGTTAGCTTCGCATGAAGTGCCGTTTCCTCGAATGCTTGAACCGTGCCGGGCTGTTCGACCTCGCGTTTCACCGGGCGCATTTCGGGCTTCACCACGACGATCTGCGGAGCGGCAGGCGCAGTGTGTGCCGGCGCGGGAGGCTTCCGATTGCACCCGACACCCGGTGTGAGGCCCGCGAAAATCGTCATGAACAGAGCCACGTCACGACGCATGAGAAACCTCCCGGTTGTGCGGATCGGCGTGCGGAACAAAGTGCGGGCTGGCCGGGTCGAACGGATCGAGCGACGCCGATGCCGTTCCGGAGCGGCCCATCACGAGTGCGAACACGGCTGGCAAGATGAACAACGTCGTGAGCGTGCCAGCGGCCAACCCGCCGATCACAGCCCGACCCAGCGGAGCCACCTGATCGCCACCTTCACCAAGTCCCAGAGCCATCGGAAGCATACCGGCGATCATCGCACAACTCGTCATCAGGATCGGTCGAACACGAGTCTTCGCTCCCTCGATCCCGGCCTCGCGTGCGGTCATGCCGCCAACCCGTGCCCGCTCCGCGAACGTCACAAGCAGGATCGCATTCGCAGTCGCCACGCCGACGGCCGTGATCGCACCCATGAACGACTGAAGATTCAGCGTCGTGCTCGTGGCGAGCAGCATGACGACGACCCCAGCAAGGACAGCCGGCACCGAAGCCACCGCGACCAGGGCGAGTCGGAACGACTGGAAGTACGCCAGCAACATCAGAGCAATGACGACCACCGCCACGATCAGCCCGAAGCCCAGGCCACGGAAGAGTTCGTTCAACGGCGTGAGTTGACCGCGAACATCCACATTCACACCCTGCGGTGGCGGGCCAGCGGCTTCGACAGCCTTCGATACTTGCCGTGCCACGTCTCCGAGGTCCGTGCCCTGGATATTCCCGGTCATGCTCACGACTCGCCGCATGTTGTAGCGGTCGATCTCGCCGGACATCACGCCTTCCTTGATGCGGCCGATGTCGCGAACAAGCAGTTTGTTCGGCCCCTTCGAGAGAACCGGCGCGAGTTCGAGATCCTTCGCCGACTTCACCAGCGTGAACGGCACCTCGACCTGAACCTGATAGCCGATACCGCTCGCGGGGTCACGCCAGTAGTTCGGCACCGTGAAACGGCTCGACGACGTAAACGGAACGAGCGCTTTCGCTGCGTCGTTTGGAGTGGCACCCGTCGGCGCGATCTTCTCGCGATCGACCTCAACCTCGATCGTGGGATAGTCGAGAGCCTGCCCATATCGAAGATCGACGACGGCCGAGAGGTTCGCGAGTTCGCGGTAGACCTTTTCGGCATGGGCGCGGTTGTCGGGCATCTTCGGCCCCGACACTGCAACCTCGATCGGCGACGGCGACCCGAAGCTCATCACTTCGTTCACGATGTCCGCAGGTTCGAACGAGAGCCTGAGATCCGCGACTCGCCGATCGACCACATCAGCGGAAAGCCCCTCACGTTTCCACTTCTCGGCTGTCCACGATCGCAAGTGCGGCGGCAGCTTCTCGCGCAGTCGAGCCTTCAGGTCTTCGATCCGAACCTTGCTCGGCTTCAGGGCCACCCGCACGACCGATTCCTCAGGCCCGCCCATCCACAGATACACGGCGTTGATTGGGTACGTCGAGGGAATCAGTCCGACGTATCCGAGGCTAATGTTGATCTCGCCGCCACTGGCGCGAACTTCGTCGCCGATGAACCGCAGTGCCTCTTGTGTGATCGCCTCGGTTTGTTCGATGCGTGTGCCGGTCGGAGCCTTCAGCCGGAATTGAAACTGCCCGGCATCCACCTGCGGGAAGATCTCGGTTCCGAGTTGCTGACTACCAAGGAACGCCACCCCGCTCGCCACCACCACATAGATCGGTACTGCTATCCAACGCAAACGAAGGATGAAGGCGGAAGGCTGAAGGAAGAGGAACGACAAAAGACCAGCACGGCTCTTTTCATCCTTCATCCTTGCGCCTTCATCCTTTCGGCGAAGGAGCCAGACACACATGACCGGCAGGAAGCTGCTGGAGAGGATGTAGCTCGCGATCATCGAGAAACCGACCGCCAGCGACAACGGTACGAACAGGGCACGAGCCGTGCCTTGCATCAGGAACGAGGGGATGAACACGGCCAGGATGCAGAGCATCGCCAGCAGTCGTGGCACCGCCGTTTCCATGTTCCCAAGTCTCACGGCGAGCGCCACCGAATCGTGCTTCGCCATCTGCGTGTGAATGTTCTCGACCTCGACCGTCGCCTCATCCACGAGGATGCCGACCGCGAGTGCCAATCCGCCGAGCGTCATCAGGTTGATTGTCTGCCCAGTCAGCCACAGGGCAACCAACGCCGCAATCAACGCCAGCGGAATGTTCAACACCACGACGATCACGGAACGCCAGTCTCGCAGGAACAGCAGCACCATCAGCCCAACCAAACCCGCGGCGATGAGTCCTTCGAGCGCGACCCCCTGCATCGAATTCGTGACATACGGCGATTGATCGAACTCGAAACTCACCTTGATGTCGTCGGGGAGCACAGCCTGCATCGCGGGAAGGTTCGCCCGGACATTGCTGACCACATCGAGGGTGCTGGCACTGGCCCGTTTCGTCACGAGGATGTACACCGCTCGCTTGCCATTCACGAGGGCGTAACCGGTCGGCATGTCAGTCGCGTCGTCAATCAGCGGTCGGCCGGTGACGGGATCACGGCGACATACATCACGCAGGAACACACCGGGCGTCACCTGGATTTTGCCGAGTTCATCGGGCTTCACCACGAGCGAGTTCGTCGGAACCAACGGCATCCGCGTCTGGTCACGGAGCTGGCCCGATGGAGCAATGGTGTTACCGCTCGAAAGTGCCTCGACGACCTCGTCGGCCGAGATGCCACGGGCCAACAACTGTTGCGGATCGGCCCGCACAACGACCGTGCGCTGGCTTCCACCAAACGGCGGCGGAGCGCTCACGCCCTCGATCGCCGCGAACATCGGCCGCACTTTGAACAACGCCTGATCCTGAATCTGGCCGACGGTCTTCGTCTCGCTGGAAAGCACGAGATAGCCGACGGGAACCGAGCCGGTGTCGAACCGCATGATGAATGGCTGAACGGTGCCCGGCGGCATGAACGCCCGCGAACGATTCACATAGCCGACGGTCTCGGCCATCGCCTGAGCCATGTCGGTGCCGGGGTGGAAATACAGCTTCATCAGGGACGCGCCCTGAACGTTTTTCGATTCGACGTGGTGGATGCCGTTGATGTAAAGGAAGTGATACTCGTAGTAGTTGGCGATCAGCCCTTCCATCTGCTGGGGGTCCATGCCGCCGTAGGGCTGCGCGACGTAGATCACTGGCAGATTCAACGCCGGGAAGATGTCTACCTTCATCCGGGTATACGCGAGAGCGCCGGCGAACGCAGTGCCGACGACCAGCACCAGGACGGTGATCGGTCGGCGAAGGGCAATGGAGATCGGATTCATCAGGAAGCTGCGCAACGGGTCAAAAGTTCGGGCACATCGAATGGTAACCGATCTGGCAACGGCCTGCGGTTATTTCGGCTGCGTGGGCGGGGCTGATGTCGGGACAGCCGGCAGTCCTGGGTATAGCGAGCCTGGCGTGATAAACGAAGCTGGCATCATGGCAGGACCGGCAGCACGAGCCGGTTTGGCCTCGGCTGGTGGAGGAGACGGTGCAGGCTTGTGAACGGGAGTCGTCAGGCTGCGTGCGGGGTGACCGAGCGCCCGATACAGTCGGAACTGTGCTCGGTTGTGATCGGCAACAGCGGCGTAATAATCGCGGTATGCCTGATCGAGGGCCGCGACCGCGGCTACCGCTTCCTGCGGACGGAACACGAGTGCAAGGCGGTCACCGATCTTCTTGCCGGGAACCAGACCCCGAAGATTCTTCTCGGCTGTCTCGGCCGCGTCGGCAACCCCTTCCTCGGCGATCTTCATGCGATTCGCCGCACGCCGAATTTGTGTGTGTGCCTGCACGACCTCAGCCGTGATCCGATCCTGCGTGCGAAGCAATTGCAGCAGCGCGACCCGCTGTTCCGCCTCGCGTTCGCGGACACTCGCCCGGTTGCCGAACCCGAGATTCTGCACTTCCCAGACTGCTTGCAGATCAAACGAGAACCGACCGCCAAAGTTGCCGACGTCATCATTCTTCCCGCCACCGAAGTAGCCGCCAGCGAGTGCCGCAACCTGCGGACCCGCCCCACGAACGGCCACGTTCGGCACGAACGGCCGAACCTTCTCCTGCCGAATTCTTGCGAGTGCGGCCTGGATCACAGCCTGATCCGAAGCCAGTTCCGGTCGGTGCGTGAGTGCCAATGGAAGCAGATCATCGGGCGTCGCGTTTGCGTCGATCAACTCGACAGCCAGCGACGGTTCCTCGGCGGGTTCGACCAGCGTGCCGGGTTCGAGCCTGAGGATTCGCGTCAACTCGGCGCTGGCGACCTGCCACCGTTCGTAAGCCAACTCCACCGCCTGCCGTCGACGTGAGGCTTCGGCCTTCGCACGGTTCACTTCAACCGCTGGGGCAATGTCGGGGGCCACCTTCTCCGTCAATTTCACCAACTCCTCGGCACGGCGAAGTGAGTCGATGGAACCAGCCACTTCGCCTCGGGCTTGCTGCACGTTGAAGTACGCCTCGGCCACTTGCAGCGTGATGTCATTGCGGGCCGTTTCGACATCCGCTTGACGAGCGCGAACGATCTGCCTTGCGGCGAGTGGAGCGTAAAGTGCATCGCCGATGGAGAAGACTGCGGTCGGACCAGCCCCGACGTAGAACGACGATTTACTCGTGTTGAAGACGCGACCGGCCACGTCCTGAATCTGGCCATCGTGGCGGAAGTAATCGACGCCAAGCCCGAGGTTCGGCAACCAGAGCACTTTCGCCCGATCGAACTGTGCCGAGGCAGTGCGGAGACGTTCCCCGGCGATCTGAATGTCGAGCGGGTTCGCGTTGGAAAGCGAGAGGGCGGTCGGCAGGTCAATCGGGAGCGGCTTTCCCTGTGTCTCTGCGGCGGGAACGGTCGGCAGAGTCATCGCCTTCGCAGGAGTCACGCCGTTATCGTCTGCAGCGACCTGGGCTCCTGCGGGAAGAACACCAGTTGTAGCGTGACTCGGCGGCTTCGTTCGCTGTGTCAGTGCAGGCGGCAGTGGAGTCGAGCCCGCTATTTGCGTGCCAGGCGTGGTACACGCCGGCAACGAGAACAAGCCCACACCGGCGAGCCACCGGACTGTTCGACGCATCCGGTTTGTGTTCGCCATTCCAGCCTCGCGTTCTCTTTCCAGTCGTATCGGCAATATCGGCAAAGCGGGCAATGGAACTGAACTCGGAAGCAAAATTCCCGGTTTGGCTCATGCGGCGATGTGAAAGCACAAAGAGAAAATCGGCGGGGCCGCGAACCCCGTGGCAACACGTCGGGTCATATCTGTACTGGCCGTACCCCACGGCGGAAGCGTACACACACAACAGTGACACGAAAGTGTCTGCGGGTTCGAATCCCGCTGTCGCTCAGAAATGGGCGGTATGGCGCAATGGTCGACGCAACTGTCTCAGTTCTATCGCTTCCCGAACTTGTACGGTCCGTTTTGATCGAACACTGAACCAACCCGTATCCAACACCAAACGACGTACACACTTTCCGGTCTCGAAAACCGGTGATCGGGTAACCGATTCGTGGGTTCGAATCCCACCTCCGCCTCTGACGGCGGAGTGGCCGAGTGGTTGAAGGCACCTCCCCGTAAGGGGGCAAGTGTCCCGCAAGGGACTCGCCGATGGAACTTGTACGGGTTTTCTTTCGACTTTCGCGGCCGCATTTGCGGCCGTTTTCATTGATGTTTCGCAACCGCGAAGGAGGTTGTGTCAATGGCTCTCACGAAGAACCCTGAAGCAGATTTGCGGTTGGGAATGCTCAACTCGCTGCTCACCTGCCCGCACCGGAAGCTCGGGCTCGTTCACCCATTGCACGCCGAGCTCGTGAAGACCGACCCACGCTTCTACGTTCGGCTCGCCGCTTGGTACGCCGACCACGGCGACGTTCGCGACCACAAGGAAATGTTCATCGTCACGCTGGCGATGAGCAATTTTCCAGGGCACCGCGATGTCGGGCTCGCCATGCTGCGCGAACTGCCGCCATATCAGCTCGGTCGCGTCATCGACTTCATCCATGGTCGCAAGGATCAGGTGAAGGTCGAGGTTGAGGCGACTCAGGAAGGCGTGCCGGCAAACGCGATGAAGCCGAAGGTCGAGTACACCAAGGGCAAGGGCAAGAAGCCAGGTAAGCCGAAGCTCGCCGAGGGCGGAACTGTCACGCTCACCGATGAATTCGGGCTGTTCCAGAACGTGCCGCGATCGGTGAAGACCGAGGTCACGCGATACCTGCGCGAGCGGGAAGCCGACGACCGTTGGTTCGACGCGACCGCTCTCCAGGCTCGCAAGACCCTGAAGCGGCTGTACGCTCTGCTGCACGTCAAGCCGGGACCGCGTGCCCAGTCCGTGTTGTTCGACGAGGCTCCGCCAGAAGGGTCGAAGCTCGCCGGACTCAAGGCGCTCGCGCAGACCGATGACGCCGACCTGCAAGCGAAGCTGATCGCGCAGCACGATGTGCCGTTCCGCGTCGCAATCGGGTTGGTGAAGACCGTCACGCCTGCCGTACTGAAGGCGCTTGTTGGTCGGATGTCGCCACAGGAAGTCATCAACAACCTCGACATGCTCCGAAAGCGTGGCGGGTTCGAGATTGCCGATGTGAAGGCGCTCATCGAGGCGAGGCTGGAGAGCGCGAAAACCGCAACGCGAGTCAGCGCGTACAAGGCTGAAACGGCTCGTGACGCGGTTGCGCTGCCGAAGGAAGTGAAGGCAAAGCTCGACGCGATTGCCGACACGCAGGTGAAGGCACGCGGGCGAATTGCACGGCCAACGGCACTGCTGATCGACAAGTCGGGCTCGATGTCGCAAGCCATCGAGATCGGGAAGCGGCTCGGATCGCTGCTTGCTGCCGTCGCGGACAAGGATTTGTTCGTGTACGCCTTCGACTCGATCGCATACCCAGTTGAGGCTGCGGGACCAGACCTCGCGGCATGGGAGAAGGCACTGACCGGCATCACCGCTGGGGGTAACACTTCGGTTGGTGTTGGCATCGAGCAACTGCGACGCAAGAAGCAGTATGTCGAGCAGTTGGTCGTCGTCACGGATGAGGGCGAGAACGCCGAGCCGAAGTTCGTGCCGACGCTCCAGAAGTACCGAGCCGAGATGAAGGCTGATCCGGCTGTGTGCTTTGTCAAGGTTTCGGGTGCAACCACGCAGCTCGAAGACGAGTGCAAGGCTGCCGGGATCGTGACTGATGCGTACCAGTTCAACGGCGACTACTACGCATTGCCAAACCTTGTGCCGCTGCTCGCTCGACCGAGCAAGTTGGAACTGCTTCAGGAAATCCTGGAATACCCGCTGCCAGTTCGACGAGTGGAGTGAAGAGGATTCACCGCAGAGGACGCGGAGAGCGCAGTGAGAAAACCAAGAGCAGAGAGTTCACAAGACTTCCTCGGCTGGGTTTTCTCTCCGCGCCCTCTGCGGTGAATTCTCTTTATTTCAGCTGCTTCGGCGGCTGATACCACGACAGACCATCCGCAGGTGACACAGCCGTGAACGCACGGCCTGTGCTGCTCGTCAAGGCGTTCGCGTGCGACGAAGCAGTTCGACTACTCACCAACACCCGAACCGACCGACTGATCGCACGACCGAAAACCTGCGACCCCAGCGGCGCGTGCGTTGCGGCACCAACCACACTGGCGAGCGGTTCGAGAGCCGTTCGCAGCCCCGTCTCGGTTGGAGACGCCGATCGCACGGAGCGAGGGTCGCCCGCCACCGCAACGATCACCGTCGTTCCGTAAGCTCGGATCCAAGTGCGTGCCAGCGTGACCGTGAGACTCAACGCAGCTTCGAGTTGTTCCTGCTGCTGTGGAGTTGGGTTCGCGGGAAGCCACGGCTCAACCACCAAGATGAGATCCAGCGCCGGGGCCACGTCGTATTCACGCACCATCATTTCTCGCCGACGTGCTGTAGATCGCCAGTGAACCGAACGAATCGAGTCGCCTGGGCGGAACGGCCTCACTCCTCGCACCTCCGCCTGATCGGACGTTACTCGACGCAACAACTTCCTGGCGCGTCCGTCGCCCATCGCATGATGCAACCAGCGACGCATTCCATCCACATCAGCCACTCCCGGCGCCGGAAGCACAACGAGAGCCGAGCCTGCTTCCCCCTGAAGTCCGTAATGCAGCAACCCCAACGGGAACCCAGACCACGACCGCACCCGCGTGGCGAACCGACCGCGCTGCGTGAAGACGCGATGAGCCATGCACGGAGCCGATTCGTTGCCTGGCAAGCCCTGGATGAGCCAGATCAGCGTCTGGTCGCCTGCTCTGTCCTCAATGGTCATCGTCGCGGGGCGTGTGCTGGTGTTCGTGACCGTCACCTGCGCGAGCGTGTCTTCTTGTGCGTACACGGGCAGCGATGGTTCACGGCGAACCACCACGCGGCGACCCTGGCGACGAGCGAGAACACCGTTGACCAGCAGCAGCACGAACATGAAGTACCCGAGCAGCAGCACAAGGTTGATGCTCTTGTACCAGCCCATCGCCACGAGCAACACCGTGACCCAAACCCAGGCCTTCCCCTCGGCGGTCAGCACGAGTGGATGGCTCTTGGATTCGCTCGGTTGCTGCATGTTCATGTGGGCACTTTGACTTTCGCGAGGATTTCGCGAACGACGGGCGAAGCGTCGGCGTGTCCACCCTGGGTCCAGCCACGAGTCACGAGGCGGTGCGCGAGAACCGATTCCGTCAGCGACTTTACATCATCGGGAATCACATAATCTCTTCCAGCCGTTACGGCGAGCGCCTGTGAAGCGCGATAAAGAGCGAGCGAGGCGCGTGTGCTGGCCCCGAGGACGATCTCCGCGTGCGAACGGGTCGCATTCACGACATCGAGGATGTAATCGGCAATGCCCGCATCCACCCGCACGTTTCGCGTATGCGATTGGAGTGCGAGCACATCCTCGGGGCCAACCACGGGCTTGAGATTCTCGACCGGTTCGCCGACGCGGTGTTGCGTGAGAATCGCACGCTCCGCGTCGCGGTCCGGGTAACCAACCTTCACCCGCAGCATGAAGCGGTCGAGCTGGCTCTCGGGCAGCGGATACGTTCCCTCGAACTCATGCGGGTTCTGCGTTGCAATCACCAGAAACGGTGGCCCAAGTCGGCGCGTTTCGCCATCGACGGTCACCTGTCGTTCGCTCATCGCTTCGAGAAGTGCGGACTGCGTTCGTGGCGTGGCGCGGTTGATCTCGTCAGCGAGCAGAACTTCCGTGAACAGCGGTCCGGGTTGGAACAGGAACTCGCCGGTCTTGTCGCGGTAAATCGTGACTCCGATCAGGTCGCCCGGAAGCAAGTCCGGTGTGAACTGCACTCGGGTGAACTTACACGACAGGCTGCGAGCGAGCGCTTTGCCGAGGAGCGTCTTGCCGACTCCTGGCACGTCCTCAAGCAGAAGGTGGCCGTCGGCGAGGAGCGCGACGAGCGCGAGCCGAATGACTTCGGGCTTGCCGAGGAACACCTGCCCCACATTCTCGCGGAGGGCATGCAATCGCGAGGCCAGTTCCTGCGGTGAACGCGACGAATCGATCATGCGCTACCAAATCCGCGAATGAAGGGACACCACAAACGTTGTACGGGCTGAACGCGCGACGGCGAATTCGGAAGCCAGGCGCAGAAGTTGCAACCTTCACAATGCCGGCTGGTCACAGACATGGATTCCCGTGTCTGTGGTGATTCGGTGTATTGTCATCTTCCAACAAAAGGAGCTTCCAACGATGTTGAGCAATGTTCTTCGTAGTGGCTCGGCAGCCGCTTTCCTTCTCACGGCTGGCGTTTTAATCGCTCAGCAACCGGTTCCTGTCCAACCCGCCCAACCAGTCCGTGTCGAGGCTCAACCGGGTGTCGGTGCGGTCGCCACATATCGGGCCAAGCAAATCCTTGGCACCAAGATGATGATTCAGGGGAACACAGCGATCGGCACAGTCGACGACATTGTTTTCGACAGTGCGGGCAACCTGGAATATCTCATCGTCGCGAACGATGGGAAGCTCGTTACCGTTCCGTGGGACGCAACGAAATTCGACCTCAAGAGTCAGTCAGCGGTTCTGAACGTTACTCCAGAGGTGTACAAGACGATTCCGACGTACACCGCGACCACCTACCCCGACTATTGGGCACCAACGTATCGAACCGGCGTTTACAAGTATTACGGCCTGACGCCGCGTGAACTCCGACGTATCGAACGACGGAATCCTTGATGATGCAACCAATGAGAACGCGGCCTGCCGAGTTCTCATTCACCCAACTGAGAAGCGAACAGCCGATTGCGCGGATCGCCGCGCAATCGGCTTGTTTCGTTGAGCGAGGCGGTGCCGTATACTCACGATGGTTCTCGCTTCTCGTTCGGGGGTACATATGGCACGCCAGTGGATTGGGTTCGCGTTGATGCTGTTGGTCGGGATCGCATCCGCTCGCGCCGACGAGGTTGAAGACAAAGCCGCAAAGGTGATCGAAGCTGCTGGCGGCAAGATTCAGCGTGACAACGGAAAGCCGGGCAAGGTGATCGCAGTCACCATCAGCCCGAAGTCTGGCGAGAACGAACTGAAGGCGCTCGCGGGCTTGAAGAATCTGCTCGGCGTTTCGATTTCGGGAGCAGCGGTCACGGACGCGGCAGCCAAGGAAATCGGTGCCCGTACGACGCTGATTCAAATCATTTTCACCGACGCGAAAGGCTTAACCGATGCTGGCGTCGCGGAGATGGGGGGTCTGAAAAACCTGAAGCAACTTGCGTTCGCAGATGCTACCAGCGTGACCGCAAAGGGAATGAAAGTCCTCACAACGTTGCCGAATCTGAGCGAATTCGCATTCACGGGTGGGAAGATCACTGATGCGGAATTGCAAGCGGTGGCAGGTTGCAAGAAGCTCACGAATCTCACGGTTGGCGGTACAAAGTCAGAAGTCACGGACGTGGGCGTGAAGGCTGTCGCCGAACTGAGTGACTTGACGAGTCTGAGCTTCCTCGCCGGTCCTGGAGTCACCGACGCGGGCATGAAGGATCTGGCCGGATTGCAGAAGCTCACATCGCTGACGATCTATCGTGCGACCAAAGTGACGGATGCAGGGCTGAAGGAAATTGCGGCATTGAAGAAGCTGACGACGTTGAGTATCGAGGCTGACACGGGCGTTTCGGATGCGGGTCTGAAGCCGCTGGCGGATCTCACAAACCTGACTTCGCTCGCAATTGCCAGCAAACGCATGACGGGGGCAGGTCTGAAGGATCTCGCCGACCTGAAGTTGACGAAACTTTACCTGAACCTTCCGAAGTGCAGCGACGCAGGATTGAAAGCCGCGGCGTCGTTCAAAGGCTTGACGCTGCTCCAGCTTTACAATGGCGCGGGGGTAACACCAACCGGCTTGAAGGAGTTGACGGAGCTGTCGAAACTGACGTCGCTGGACTTGTCGTATTGCGGCGTCACCGACGCGGGCTTGAAGGAGCTTGCCGCACTGAAGGGACTCACAACGCTGACACTGACCGGCACGAAAGTCACCGCCGCGGGCCTGAAGGACTTCGCGGCGGCAGTGCCGAAGTGCAAGATCGTGAAGTGAGCTTCAATTAGCCCCAGGCAGGCTTGGGGCTAATTTCAGGTTCACACATCCTTCCACTTCACGAAGGCTTCCAGCGCGAAATACTCGGGCAGCCCGAGCGCGTCGTAGGTCTTCGCTGTGGCGATGTTCCGATCTTCCGCACGCTGCCAGAACTCACGACGATCCGTGCCGCCGGGGAACATCGCCTTGTCCTTCTGCGACTGGTGCCGGAAGATCGCTTGCTTCTTTCGTTCCAGCACGTCCGGACTGATCGGCACAGCCATCTCGATCTCGTGCGGCTCCCACTCCTCCCAGGCGCCCTTGTAGAGCCACACCTCGAAGGATGAAGGATGAAGGATGAATCAGAACCAATGTCGGGTTTCTTTTCATCCTTCATCCTTCCGCCTTCATCCTTACGAAGTTGTCGCACAGCCGCGAATACCGCTTCGGCGCAGGTGCGGTGCGTGCCGTGCGGATCGCTCAACTCCCCCGCAATGTAAATCTGCGCCGGATGCAAGCGACGCAACAACGCCACGATGTCTTCGATGTCCTTCGCGTGAATCGGGTCTTTCGTCTTGGTGCCCGTGCGGTAGAAGCGAAGGTTCATGAACTCCAACTGCTCGGGCGGAATGCCACACGCCAGCGCCGCGGCACGAGCCTCCGTCGCGCGAATCAACCCCTTCACCTTCAACACTTCTTCCGAGTCCGATTGCCCCGCCTTCTTCTCGTCAAGGAACTTGTACACCCGCTCCTTCACGCTGCTCTCGCTCGTTCGCTCCGTGGAGGTGCCGAACGCTGTCAGGAACTCGTCGACGAAATCCACGAATCGTCGGGCATCGTGGTCGAACACCGCGATGTTGCCGCTCGTCATGTACGCGACGTGAACCTTGTGCCCCTGCTCGACGAGCCTGATGATCGTCCCGCCCATCGAGATGACGTCATCGTCCGGGTGGGGCGAGAACACCAGGATGTTTTTGGGTGTTTCCGTGCCACGACCAGCAGGGTACGGTTGAATCGTCGCCATGCGGTCGTGAAACACCACTTCGCCGATCTTCTCGGCCGGTCCCTTCTCACGTAGCAACTCGTACATCTGGTGATCGCGGAAATCATCGTCGTTGAGTTTCTGAAGTCCCTTCCTTACGGTCAGCGACAAATGCACGACCGCCTTGCGAACCAGTTCTGGCGTCCAGTCGCAGGTGCCGACTTGCCAGGGTCGCTTGATCGCGGTCAGTTCCGCTGCGGCGGCTTCATCGAGAACGACGGTCGCGTCTGGATGCTCCTGCAGGAAGCTCGCGGAGATCGCTTCCGTTGGCGGTTGTTCGAGCGCCTTGTAAACGACGCCGGCCTTGTGTTCGCCGAACGCCATCATGAACACGCGGCGAGCGTCGAGAATGCTCGCGACGCCCATCGTGATCGCCTGGTGAGGCACGTTCTCTTCGCCGAAGAAACCACTGGCCGCGTCGCGGCGTGTGATGCTGTCGAGCGTCACCATGCGGGTGCGGGCGTTGTGCGGACTGCCGGGCTCGTTGAAGCCGATGTGCCCCGTGCGACCGATGCCGAGAACCTGCACGTCGATGCCGCCAGCGGCCTTGATCTTCTTCTCGTACTCGACACAGAACGCATCGACCTCATCTGGCGCGAGCGTGCCGTCGGGGATGTGGATGTTGCCCCACGGAATGTTGACGTGGTTGAACAGCGTCTCGTGCATCCATCGGAAGTACGAGTGCGGCGACTCCTTCGGCATCGGCAGGTATTCGTCGAGGTTGAACGTGACGACGCGGGAGAAGTCGAGGCCTTCGTCCTTGTGCATTCGGATGAGTTCGCGATACAGCCCGACGGGCGTGCTGCCGGTGGCGAGCCCGAGAACGGTAGCCTTGCCAGCAGCGTTGCGGGCGCGAATGAGTTTGTCGATTTCCTTCGCGACGTACTTCGCGGCAGCGCTTGCTGTCGGAAACAGGACGGCTGGTGTGCGTGTATGTGGCAACGGATGGAGAGCGGGCATGTCGAACCCTCAACAAAGCAGCGGATGCGAGTGAATAACTGTTGTAGCAAAACAGCTTCTTGCCGCAGCGATCGCGAGTGGATAACGTCAGCGACACCCACCTTGCCGGAGCCTTTCCTATGCGCTGCCTCGTTGCTTCACTGTTGTTCGCCGTTGCGTGTGCTGTCGCTGTGACAGCCGCGCCTGCGGGTCAGGACTCCAAACAGCCCGATCCGAAGAAGACGGAACCGAAGGGCAAGTTTGACCCACCGAAGGCTGTGAAGCCCGACGAAGCCACCATGAAGCAGATCCTCGAAAAGACGGAGCTGCTTCGCAAGGCGATCGAGGCGTTGAAGACGAAGAAGATTCCTGACGATGTGCTGATCGAGGTCGAGATCTACCTGAAGGCCGCCGAGAACATCGTGCGGTTCGAGGAATGGTATGCCGCTGCCAGCGGCAAGTGGGCACTCACGACGCTCGACCAGGGGCTTGAGAGGGCAAAGCTTGCGGACGGCGGCAAAGCTGTGTGGCGTGATTCGCCCGGCAAGTGGGTGAATCGTGCGTATCGCTCCAAGGTCGATGGTTCAATCCAGCCGTATGCCGTGCTGTTGCCAGCGGAGTACGGCAAAGACCCAAAAAAGAAATGGCGACTCGACATTGTGCTGCATGGCCGCGACGGGTCGCTCACCGAGGCCAAGTTTCTCGCCACGCACAATGGGAACGCACCGAAAGATTTGGGCTATGTGCAACTCGAAGTCTACGGTCGCGGGAACAACGCATACCGCTGGGCGGGCGAACGGGATGTCTCCGAGGCATGGGCCGACTTCACAGATTACCGATCCCGGGAGCGGTTGGACCCTGAGCGTCAGGTGTTGCGGGGCTTCTCAATGGGTGGGGCCGGCACCTGGCACCTCGGCTTGCACTACCCCTCGAACTACTGCGTGATGGGGCCGGGAGCCGGCTTCAGCACAACCCACGGCTACATCGGGAACTTGCCGAAAGAATTACCTGATTACCAGGAGAAATGCCTCCGAATCTACGATGCGGTGGATTACGCGGAGAATGCGTTCAACATTCCGATCGTTGCGTACAGCGGCGAGAAGGACGCTCAGAAAGCGGCGGCTGACAACATCGAAAAGATTCTGAAGGGCTTCAAGGAACCGCACCACTTCACTCACCTCGTGGCGCCTGGGCTTGAACACCAGATGCCGAAGGAGTGGCAAGAGAAGGCCGAGGCGGAGTATCGCAAGTACGCCGACCCGGGTCGCGACCCGAACCCGAAGCGAGGTCGGTACGTGACCTACACACCGCGATACGGTTACTGCGACGGGGTCATGATTGATGCTCTGGAGAAGCAGTACGAAAAAGCAGTCGCTGACTGGACACGTGAGGGGGACACGTTCAAGATCGCGACCACCAACGTCCGAAGCCTCGCGATTTTGGCGGTTGGAAAGCCACCCAAGCCCACTGAAAAACCGAAGTACACAGTGACGCTCGACGGCCAAACCTTCCCACCCGTTCAGGGGAAGGGAGACCTACCGGCCATCGCATTTGAAAAGCGAGATGGCCGCTGGAGTGTCGCGGACCGGGGCGGGTTTGAACCTCCAACGGGTAACCCCATCAAGAGGCGTGAGCTATCCGGTCCCATTGACGACGCGTTCATGTGGTCGTTCGTGGTGTGCGGTGCCAGCGACGGTGGTTGGGCTGCTGCGTCACACAAACAGTTCGCACACGTCTGGGATAAGTATTTTCGGGGCACGTTGCCCACGATCAAGCCGGACGAATACGACCCCAAGAAGGCCGATAGCCTCGTACTGTTCGGCGATCCGCAGAACAATCCGCTCATCGCGAAGGTGCTGCCGAAGTTGCCGATCACCTGGACGAAGGAGAAGCTGGTTGTCAACGGCGTCGAGTATGACCCCAAGACGCACGTTCCGGTGCTGATCTACCCGAACCCGCTGAACGAGAACAAGACTTACGTCGTCATCAACAGCGGGCACACCTTCAAGGAAGCCGACCTGAAGGGCACCAACGCCCTGCTCTACCCGCGGCTCGGCGACTGGGCCGTTCTCAAGCCGACTCCCACAAAGACGGACCCCGCTGCATATGAGGTCGTCGCTGCCGGTCTGTTCGACGAGAACTGGCAGTTCCCCAAGAAGTGACCTGTGAGCGTCGGGGCGTAAGCCCGACGGTGCCGCCCAAACCGTCGGGCTTACGCCCCGACGCTCGCGAGTCCCCCATGTTCACGCTGATGTTTGTGCTCATTGTGCCGGTCGCGGCCGAGGAAAAGTCGTTTGTCGCACCGGAAGCCAAGCTCGAAAAGCTCTGGTCTGAAGGAGCGTTCACCGAAGGTCCCGTCGAGGGGCCGGACGGCTGCATCTACTTCTCCGACATCGGCGACCGCATCATGAAGTTCGACCCGAAGACCAGCAAGACCGACGAATTTCGCAAGCCGAGCGGTCGATCGAACGGCCTGAAGTTCGACGCGATGGGCAGGCTCATTGCGTGCGAAGGCGCGAACACCGGCGGCGGTCGGCGCATCAGCATCACCGAGAAAGACGGTACCGTGAAGTCGCTCGCCGATGCGTTCGACGGCAAGCGGTTCAATTCGCCGAACGATCTGACACTCGACAGCAAAGGCCGCGTGTACTTCACCGATCCGCGATATCAGGGCGACGAGAAACGCGAACTCGATCACGAGTCGGTTTACCGCATCGACACCGACGGCAAGGTAACGCGAATCATCACGGACGTCACGAAGCCAAACGGCATCGTGATTTCGCCAGACGGTAAGACGCTCTATCTCGCAGAGAGCAACAGCGATCCGAAGCTGAGTCGGAAGTTGCTGGCGTATCCGCTGAATGCTGATGGCAGCGTCGGGGCTCGCAAGGAGTTGCACGACTTCGGAGCCCAACGCGGCATCGACGGCATGACGGTCGCGGCAGATGGCACCATCGTCGGCACGGCTGGCAGGAAGGAAGTCGCCGGGATTTACTTCTTCAGCCCCGAAGGGAAGAAACTCGCGTTCCTGCCGACCCCAGAAGACCCGAACAACTGTTGTTTCGGCGGCGCGGATCGCAAGACTCTCTACATCACCGCCGCGAAGTCGCTGTATCGCGTGAAGCTAACGATCGCCGGGAAGTAAGCCCGCGACGGATGGTTCCGGATCGGTTCCGGAGGTGCATAAAATGTATCCGTATGTTCATCGAGTTCGTCGGCAATGTCGCAAGGTGTGCGCTGTGAAAGTGTTGGGTTGTAGACACAGGCCGCAGCCGATGCTCTGATGAACTTTCTTACGGACGGGTGACATGGTTCCGGAAAGGGGGTGTGCATATCGCCCGGAATCAATGAGAACCATCGCAATGATCCAGGGAAGTAAACAACGCGACCCCGAGAATCGTTCTCGGGGTCGCGTCGGTTGATGAACAACTTGATTGCGGTCAGATCATGCGGGCCGTGCGGCCGACGAGCATTCCGACTGCAAAGCCGATCAACAGCGACGGCAGCGGATGCTTGCGAATCAAGCTCGTGACTTCTTTGCCGAAGTCGCCGACCTTGTCGGCCGTGGCATCGTAGGCATCACCAGCCCATGCCTGCACCTTGTTACCAGCTTGCTTGGCGGCGTCGCCAGCTTCGCCGGCCC
The DNA here is from genome assembly GCA_021413735.1 of Planctomycetota bacterium. GTDB lineage: Bacteria > Planctomycetota > Planctomycetia > Gemmatales > Gemmataceae > Gemmata. The sequence goes on along the minus strand of JAIOPV010000047.1, from coordinate 30,384 downwards.
ACTCGGAAACCTTCTCGCGGGCCTGACCGGCAACGTTTCCGGCGTTGTCCAACAGTTGGTTGGCCCCTTCCTTCACGCGATCCACCAAACCGTGCGCTTCTTGCTTCCCAGCATTGGCGGTATCGGCGGCCTTGTCGGTGAAGTTCTTGGCACGATCAGCACTCGCATCGATGCCACTTTTGATCTGGTTTTTCATATCGGCCATCACGAAATCCTCCGTTGAAGAGTAGTTCAGTTCGTTCCCAACACGAGAGAGTGTTATGCACTCAGCGTGCCAACCGGCGGCCGTTTCGCGATTGGCTTCTCGCTCTTCTCGGCCTCGGCCGAAAGGATCGGACCCATTTCTGTCAGTCGCTTCTGCGTTTCCGCGAGGTCGCGCCCAATACCATCGACCCCCTTGATGTCATGCGACTTATCACGAACCGGATTATCTTCGTCCTGGTGGTGACCCCAGCGACCGACGATGACCTTCACGTTGGGGCACTTTGACTTGAGGCGGCTCACGAGGTATCGGCAATGCGACAGGCCGCCCGGTGGGAGCGTGACCAGCACGACAACGGCCGGCTTGAAATCCTCGACTGCGGCGATGAGTTCGGAAGCGAGCATCTCATCGCCCGGAACCCGCACTTCCCACTGAGTGGCTTCGAGAGTTCCACCAAGGATGTCGGCGGCAACATGTTCGGCTTCGTCACGGGCGGGGACAATCAGCACGCGAACCCTCGTTCCCATGTGCGGATGGGATTGTACCGGCCGAATGTCGGCCACTTCCCCAGCGACTTCTCGCGCACCACGGATCACGAATCGCAGGGCGTTCGCATCAAGATCGCCCTCGTCGGCGTCTCGTCGAGCCATGCACAGAGCCGGAATCACGACCTTCTCGAACGCTTCATCTGGGCCGGATTCGTTCGCCACTTTGAGCGCGATCTCTGCTGCCTCGTCCTGATCGCGTGCAGTGAGACGCTGGTAGAACGCGACGTGCGCAGCGAGCGGTGGTTCGTCTCCGAGCATGACATCGAGGAACTCGAACCGCCGCACGTACTTTCCAAGCACAAGCAAGCACGTCGTCAAAGGGCCAGAGAGGATCAACCCGATTGGTCCCCAGAGGAACGCCCAGAACGCTGCCGCGACGAGTTGCGCCACCTCGGACAGACCCATGCTTTGGCCATACAGCCACGGCTCGAAGACGTTGTTGCAGACGGCTTCGAGGACAGCAAACAGAGCGAAAACAGCGATGGGTTGACCCCAACCCCCGCCCCAATCTGGAGCCGTGGCGAACGAGAACAGCACCGGCGGGATCAGCCCGAGCCAGGTGCCGACATACGGGATGTACCGCATCACCGCGCCGATGAAGCCCCACAGCAGAGCGTAATCGAGACCGAGCAGGAACAACGACACGCTAATAATCGTGCCGAAACTCGTGTTCACCAGGAACTGCATGAGCAGATAGCGGCTGATTCGCCTCGATGCTTCATCAACCGCTTTGGTCGTGGTTGTGACTTTGCCATCGCCGAGGAGCTTTATCATCCGATTGCGAAGGTCTTCGCGGCGGATCAGCATGTAGACCGTGAGAACGAACGCGAACGCGGCCTGTCCAATTATCTCGGCAGCAGGACTCACGTAGACGCTAACCCAGGCACCGAACGACTGAGGCTCGGGCTGGACTGCAATGGTCTGTTGTGCTTCGGATTTCGGAACGAGGACTTTCATGACATCATCGACAAGTTGCGAGAAGCGGCCATCACCCTCGGCGGCAACCCATGACTTGGCCTTTGCCACTTTCGCCTTGATGACATCACCGCGGTCCGCCAGCGTGCCAGGGAGTCGAGCAACCTGCTGGATGATGAGAGTTCCGACTCCGATGGTCAGAACAAGAACCATCCCGACCGTCAGAAGCACCGCGAAACTTCGGCCGAAGCCATGCCGCTGAAGGCGACCGACCACGGGGACCAAGACAAAGGCAAGAAAGATCGACAGCGCGATCGGGATGAACACCGACCGCGCGAAGTACAGCGCGAGAATCACCACCACGGTCACAACCGTAGCGGCGAGGGTAACGACTGAGCGTTGCCAGTCGGTTGACATCGAAGCATCCTCCTGAAGGCGTGAGAAACCGCCTTCTGAGAACGCAAGGAAAGTGCCATGATCGCGAGCAAACCGTTGCCGCGAAATGGGAATTGAAGCGCCCGGCTCATCTGGTGGTAAAAGACGTGATTTATGCCATCGGCAAGCTGACGGTGAACTCCGCACCGGTGCCTGGTCCGTCACTGTGTGCGGAAACCGTGCCGCCGTGCAACTCAACGAGCCGCCGAACCAACGCCAACCCGACCCCGAGACCACCCTGGGAACGGTTCAGCGTGTGGTTCACCTGCGTGAACAGTTCGAAGATTTTCGGCAGCAACGCGGCGGGGATTCCAACACCGCTATCGCGGACTCGAACCCGAACGAATGCGGCAGGTGAAGCAGACCCGTTCCGTGCTTCGCACTCCACACTCAAGGACACGCGACCGCCCGATTCGGTGTACTTGGCTGCGTTGTTCAGAAGGTTTGAGAACACCTGTGCAAGACGCACGCGATCAGCCAGTAGCGAGACTGGTTCTGGTGGCAGGTTCACACTCAACAGCAGTCTCGCCTTATCTATCTGCGGGCGACTGATCTCGATTGCGGACTCGATGACTTCCTGCAGCGTGACCGGCTCAGGGTTCAACCGGAGTTTCCCGGTGGTGATGCGAGACACGTCGAGAAGATCCTCGACGAGCCTCGTCATTTGGCTAACTTGCCGTTCGAGGCGTTCGCGTTGCCGGGTAATCGTCTCCGGGTTGTCAGCGGCGATCCGCATGATCTCGAGGCCGTTGAGAATCGGGGCGAGCGGATTGCGCAGTTCGTGCCCGAGTGTCGAGAGGAACTCATCCTTCCGCCGGTTGGCCTCACGGAGCGCATCGTTGACTTTCGCTAACTCCTCCGTTCGCTCGTGTACTTTCCGCTCCAGTTCGGCTGCGGCTCGATGCTGAACCAGAGCGTAGCGCATTGCTCGTTCGAGCACAGCAGAGGTAAGCCCGGTCTTTTCGAGGTAGTCGTCGGCACCAGCGTCGAGAGCTTCGAGATCGGTCTGACTCTGCCCCTGACCCGTGAGGAGAATTACCGGGCCAGAACAGCCGTGGGCATGGATCTCGTTGAGCAGTTCAATTCCGGTTTTGGCTCCAAGGCGATAGTCCAGCAGATAGATGTCGTGAGTTCCGCCGCAGATCGCGTTTACGCCCGCATCGTAGGTGGAGGCCCAGTCGAGTGTAAACCGCCCGCCTGGGATGTCCGAAACGAGTTCTTTCGTGAGGAGGTAGTCGTCCTTATCGTCGTCGATGAGTAAGACCGACACCTTGGGGTGTCCGTTCCCGTTCTCAGCTGTGGCGAGCTGAACGTGCGGGGTAGCGCATTCACAATCAGGCTTTGGTTGATCCGTTCCCATCAGGAGGCAACTCCACGATCTCCAGCCAATACTTACCAATAGCTCGCACCACTTCCACCAACCGCTCGAACGTGACCGGTTTGGTGATGTACGATGCAGCCGACAGGTCGTAACTGCGGACGACATCTTCCTCGGCTTTGGAGGTGGTCATGATGACTACGCGAATACCGCGGAACTTCGAGTTTTTCTTGAGTTCTTGGAGCGCCTCACGCCCATCTTTGCGGGGCATGTTGAGATCGAGCAGCAGGATACTCGGCCATGGGGCATTCGCCGGATCGGCGTACTTCCCGCGATGGTTCAGGTAGTCGAGCAGTTCCTCACCGTCCTCGACGAATCGCAAATCATTCGCGAGGTGGTTCTCCTCAAATGCCTCCCGTGTCAACTGACGATCATCCGGATCGTCGTCGGCCATCAGGATGGTCACCGGTTTCTTGACCAATTCCGACATATGCGAATGTGTCCTCACTGGTGTTTGTCACGTCCCGCCCTCGATCAGTGGAGCAACCAAGCGCGGTTGGCGAACCGGAAGGATAACTGTAAACGTGGCCCCTTCCCCAAGTTGACTCGCGGCCGTGATCGTGCCGGCGTGTCGTTCAGCGATCTTACGGCAAATAGCGAGCCCGACACCAGTGCCTTCGTACTCTTCCCGACCATGCAATCGCTGAAACACCTGGAAAATACGGTCCAGATATTTTGTGTCGAATCCGATTCCGTTGTCTTTGACTGTCAGCCGACAGGACGGGATGGAAGGCTCACCGGCTTCGAGAGGCGGCGCAGTTACCAATTCGCCTTGAACCTCCACGATCGGCGGGACATCGGGCCGCTGAAATTTGAGAGCATTGGCGATGAGATTCTGGAACAACTGCCGCATCTGCATCGCGTCGGCGTCGATTTCAGGCAATTCACTGATGCGAACTTCACCGCCGGTTTGCTCAATCCGCACACTCAGATCGGACACGACTTCACGAACGATTTTCCCCAGTTCGACGCGCACAAACGGCCGCGACTGCGATGTCACTCGCGAAAAGCTGAGGAGATCGTCGATGAGCTGACGCATACGGCCGGCAGAGTTCAGCATCCGATCGACGTAATCTTTTCCGCCATCGGGGAGTTGGTCGCGGAACTTGTTGCGGAGGCGATCACCAAACGCTTGAATCTTGCGCAGCGGCTCCTGCAAATCGTGGCTGGCGACATACGCGAATTGCTCCAGTTCCGCATTGCTCCGAGCCAACTCCGCAGCGACCGCACGAACGCGCTGTTCCACGAGTCGCCGCTCTTCGACCTCATCGACGAGGGCAGCCGTCCGCTCACGCACCATCCATTCCAGGTTCTCGGACTGGCGTTTCTGGTCGTCAATATCTGTGATGCTTCCGACCCACTCGGTCACGACTCCTTCCGCGCCACGCAGTGGAACCGCTGTCGAGAGCATCCAGCGATATTCACCGTCAGACGCACGCTTCAATCGGAATTCATCGCTGAATCTCTCTGGTTGGTGCGCAACCGCGAGTTGCCAATCGGCCCGGAGTTGTTCCGCGTCGTCTGGGTGAACGACGTTGCTCCACTCGCCCGGTTTTCGGTCGTCGGGATTCTGACCGAGTCTCATGCCGGTGTACTCGTCCCAGCGACGATTGAAGAAGGTGACTTCACCCGTGGGATTGGCCGTCCAAACCATCTGCGGCACCGCTTCGGTGAGAGTGCGGAAGCGTTCCTCGCCCGCCCGGAGTTTCTGTTCCAGTTCGCGCTGTTCGGTGATGTCGGTGTTGGTGCCGAACCAGCGAACAACGCGGCCCGCCTCATCGCGAATCGGTCGGGCACGGCTCAGATGCCAACGCATCACGCCGTCAGCACGACGCAGCGGGAAGGTGTCTTCCCAGGGTTCGCCGCTGATGATGTGTGCCTTGAACTTGGCAATAACCCTGGGCGCCTCGGCGGGGTCTTGAACGGCTTGCCAGCCCCAACCCTTCATTTCCTGGAATGTCGTTCCGGTGTAGTCGTACCACCTCTGGTTGTACCAGAAGATGTAACCGTCCGCGTCGGTCATCCAGGCGAGTTGAGGAATCGACTCTGCGAGTTGTCGGAACTTCTCCTCGCTCTCGCGGATCACCTCAGCAGCCGTCTTCTGGTCGTGAATATCGGCCATCGAGCCGATCCACTGATCGACTCCTCCACCATCCACACGACGCAGCGGAACGGCAACTGTCAAGAACCACCGGAACTCGCCTGTGTCGCCTCGACGCAAGCGAACCTCCTCGCGGAACCGATCGACTGTGCCCGCAACCGCGTTCGCAACCGTGTTCCGCCAAGAAGTCAGTACCCGTTCCTGATCGCCCGGATGCGCTGCGGCCAGCCAACCCTTCCCGCGGATACCTTCGAGCGGGAGTTGCGTGTATTCCAGCCAGCGATGATTGAAGTACGACACTTCGCCATCTGGTGTTGCGTTCCAGACGATCTGCGGGATTGCCTCGGTGAGCGTTCGGTAGCGTTCCTCGCTCGTGCGAATCGCCGCCTCAACCCGCCGACGCTGTACATATTGAGCGATACTGGCGGCAATGGGGTTGAGGTCGGTGACCACTCCATCGGTAAGTTTCTGTCGCGAGAACAACGCCACGACGCCGAGAACTCGATCGTCCACGATCAGCGGATAGCCCGCGAACGATACCAAACCCTCGCGTTTAGCCCAGGCTGGGTCGCTCACCTTCGGGTCGTTCGGCACATCATTCGTCAGATGGGGAGTACGGGTCGCAGCAATTGCGCCGATCTTGTAGTCCCCCACACGAACGCGGCTATGAGCGCCGTTCGTGTGTGTGTACATCCCGGCGCTTGCTTGCAGTTCGAGCCACACCCCGGTCGGATCGAGCGTCCAGATTCGAGCGAGCGCGGCTCCGAGGTTGTGAACAAGGGTCTCGGCACAGCCTTGCAAAGCGACCAGAGTCTCACTGCCAGCCGCAAGGGCGGTCGCCACACCAGCTCGCAGCGCCGCGACACGGGCACGGTCGGCGAGTTCGTCCTCGGCCTTCCGCCGATCAGTGATATCGGTAGAGGAACCGAACCACCGCACGATCGCTCCGGAGTCGTCTCGCTGCGGCAATGCTCGGCCAAGGTACCACCGATAGTTGCCATCGGCGCCACGCATGCGGTATTCGATCTCGTACTCGCAACCCGTCTCGTATGACTGTTTCCACCGGGCCTCGCCGCGTGCTTTGTCGTCGGGATGAAGTGCCTTGCTCCAGCCCCAACCAAGTGTCTCTTCTTCAGTCATCCCCGTGTATTCGTACCACTTCGCGTTGTAATACTCACGTGAGCCGTCAGGCCGGGCAACCCAGACGATCTGTGGAACGGCCGTTGCGAGAGTGCGGAACTGATCCTCACTGCGGGCGAGTTGTGTCTCGCGCTGCTGAATGATGTTTTCAGCCAGCAACCGCCGACCGAGTTCCCAACGGATGAGGCCGTACCCCAACATCACCATGCCCAGAGCCATGCCCCCGCCAAGCAGACTCGTTACGGTGGTCGTTCGGTACTTGTTCTTCGACACGGTCGCACGTTCAGCGAGGAGATGGTCTTCCCGCGCGTCCATCCGCGCAACCGTCGCTCGGATGTCGTCCATCAACTGTCTTCCCTCGTCTTTTCCGATCTCCAACTGCGCGGCCTCGCGTCCCTGGAATACATGCATCAGAAAGGTTCGACCCATCTCGTCGATTTTGGTTGAGATCAGTTCCTTCAATACTGCGGCATCCTGAATCTGGTCGGAGTTGTCGGCAGTCATCGCCTCTAAACGGATCACCCTCTGGCGAGCGGCTCTCGTGCCGTCGAAGAATGGAACCAAGTAGGAACCTTTGCTGGTGATCTGGAATCCGCGATGCCCGGTTTCCGCATCCTTCATGTCTGAGAGAAGCAAACTCAGTTCTTGCTTCACCAACCGGGTATGAGTGATGAGTTCTTCGTTATAGATGAGCGCGTTGATATTGATGCTCGACACAGCAGTGTTCGCCACCAAGACTATCACGGCCGCAATCCAGACAGCGGTTACCCAGACCGACACGCCACGAACTCCGAAGCCTCCCGCACGACCTGGTTCGAGAACCGCGAGCAGTTTCCCAGGTTCCATGGTGAACAGTCTGCGCACGAGCGGCACGAGCGCCACAACCGTCATCAGCGAGACCGCTGCCGTGAGTGCTTTCAACACCCCCGAGAACCGATAGATCGGCTCGAAAAAAATGACTGCCTCAACGAAATGCACAGACCCACACGCGAGGATGAACAGCGCAAACAACACGAAGACGCGCGGGAACGGAAGTTCCTTGCGTCTGGCAAATGCAAGGAGGATTATGGGGATCGAGACGTAAGCAATCCAGATGAGCAGATCGCTGATGATGTGCAGCCAGATCAGCCGGGGGGTCCAATTGCCACACTGCGCCCGCGGGACGAACCCGGAGGTGTCGAAGAGCCCGGCCACAAACTCGAACATGATGGTTTCCAGGCGATCCGCAGAACCGATAATCCGGGCTTGTCGGCAAACGGAACCGGCAAGTGGATGGGAACTTCACTGCGCAATGAGAGTCCCCAGCCGTACAATATGAGAGATCGTCAACCGCACTCGGAACCGCGCATGGCTAATTCTGCTCCAGTTGCACTTCCTGTGCCGACCGATTTGTCACAGCGAATTCTGGTAGTCGAGGATCTCGAAGATCAGCGTACCTCGCTCCAGGAACTGCTCCAACTCAGCCTCGGTCTCGAAGTCGATACCGCCGAGGACGGAGCGAAGGGGCTTGAGATGCTCCGCGCACGTCCGTACAGCATCGTCATCACGGATCTGCGGATGCCCAAAGTGTCGGGCATGAAGCTGATCGAAACGGTGCAAGCCGAGAAGATTCCGGTCACGGTCATTGTTACCACCGGGCACGGGAGCATCAAGGACGCGGTTGAGGCAATGCGCCAGGGAGCACACGACTTCCTGACGAAACCCGCCGACCCGCAGCACATGATTCTCCTCGTGAAGCGGGCGCTGCGAGAACGCAGCCTTCAGGACGAAGTAACCGCCCTTCGCAATCAACTCCAGGGTCGGCACGCTTTCCAGAATGTGCTTAGCAAAAGCCCGCGAATGCACGACGTGTTCGAGCTCGTCGGACAGATCTCCGACACCGTCTCGACCGTGCTTATCCGCGGTGAGACGGGCACCGGAAAAGAGCAAATCGCGCGTGCGATTCATCAGGCATCGTCGGCACACCGAACAGGTTCGTTCATCGCCGTGAATTGCGGTGCGCTCAACGAAAACCTGCTTGAATCGGAACTGTTTGGTCACGAGAAGGGATCGTACACCGGGGCCGATCGAAAGCGAGTGGGACGCTTCGAGTTGGCGCACGGCGGCACGCTATTCCTCGACGAAATCGGCGACGTGCCCATGTCGATGCAGATCAAACTGCTGCGGGTTCTCCAGGAACGGCGGTTCGAGCGGGTCGGTGGTGGCGACCCCATCGAGATTGATGTTCGAGTGATCGCGGCGACGCACCAGGATATGGAGAAACTCGTCAAGGATGGGAAGTTCCGCGAAGACCTTTACTACCGGCTGAACGTTGTGCGAATCGACATCCCGCCGCTGCGAGAACGGCTTGAAGACATCCCACTGCTGGTCTCGCACTTCTGCCAGAAGTTCGCTCGACCTGGACATAAGCCGCCGGTCGTCTCACCCGAAGCGATGGAGTTGTTGTTGAAGTGCCCCTGGCCTGGGAACGTGCGGCAACTCGAAAACGCGATCGAGCGCGCGTCTGTCACTGCCCGCGATGGGATAATCGGGCCTGAGAAACTTCCCATCGACGTGGCTCCCAAGTCAGATGGCAAAGTTCACCCATTCCAGGTGGATTTGACGCGACACTTGCCGGATCAACTTGCTGAGATGATTGCGGAGTTCGAGAAGCGTTACTTGCGAAAGGCACTGAAGCGGACCCGCGGGCACGTTGGGAAATGCGCCGAAATCTCCGGGCTGTCACGGCGGAGTATCACCGACAAAATCTCGCAGTACGACATCAAGAAAGACGACTTCAAGAAAGAGTGAAAATGCGTGAGCCGCTTGCGGCTTCGCAGGCTCACCTGCGAAGCCGCAAGCGGCTCATAGCAATTCCGCGATTCGCTTAATCTTTTCGACTGCCCGTGGCGAGTAGAACCAGTCCGCTCACGACGGCAATCCCACCAATGACCGGCGGAATCCAAACAGTTCGTTCGCGATCGGCGGAAACCTGAATCGGTCCCGCGTCTACGACCCGTTCGCGAGTTACGTATGTGAATCCCTGATATCCCAGGGCCAGCGCTCCGAGGACCACAAGAACAAGTCCTACCATTCGCATTGTCGTATCTCCGGGAAGGGTAAACGCAGGCTCCAACTTGGAACCTGCGAGGAAAAGAGTCAGGCACGATTCGCAACACCGTTGAACCGAAGCGAGTGGGTCGCTTCCGTCGCGGTGTCCATCAACTTCGGGATGGTCTCTTCAACCTTCTGATTGGCTGCTGCCGCTGCCGAGTCGAGAGCCGTTTCCGCAAGCCGCTTCACCTTCTGCCCGAGCATCCCGAGAAGATCATTGAAGAGTCCCGGTGCGGTTGAAGCCGCTGCGGGCGCTGCGGACGGAGCTGGTGCTGCAGCCGGTGCCGGAGGTAATGCCGTCGCTTTGTCGCGGAACAGCAGCAGTCCGACGATGAATCCGACGCCAGCGGAAACGCTTACCGCTGTCCAAGGATTCTTCTGGACGTGACCGCTCACGTCGAACATCTCCTTCATCTTGTCGCTCACGGCCGCCGCTGCGTGTTGCATCGTATCGCTGACAGCAGCAGGAGCTGCGTTCATCAACGACTGCACGGCGTCCACGGTGCCTGTCAGCGTGTCGGCGGCTGTTTGCACGCTACCGACAACTTGATTTTCAAGCACGCTTACCTTCGCGGTCATTGACTCACGAGTTTGCTGCATTTCTTGTTCGATCTGCTCCGGCGTCTTTGGAAGGGCCGGGCTAATCGGGTTTAGCTGTTCGTTGATGTTTTCCACGAGATATTCTCCTGAAGGGCGTTGAAGGTCTTGTCAGGGAGCGGATTGAAACGTTCGAGCATGAGATAGCTCGTGGTCGCACACGCACCGCCAAGCACGGTGAAGAGCATCCCGGTGATGCCCCATGAGGCCCACATCGAGAACTGGTAATCCTCGTGCAGCACGTAAGCGAGTGCGGTCACCAGCCCGAGCATCCCAACCGTCAGCATCACGATGCCCAGACCACCGAATTCGGCTGCCTGTTTGGAACGCTTGAAGTCTTCACGCACCTCAGCCTTCAGCATCTCGATCTGCTGTCGCACAAGAGTCTGTGCATCGTCGAGGATGCCGGAAACAAGCCCGGTGACTGTTCCGTTGGCGGGTGGGGGCGTCGGTATCGGCGACGATAGCAGCGTCGTCGCACGGGGTTCGGTATCTGTCATTGTCGAGTTCCTTGCGGAGTTCACGGACACGGAAGCAAGGAATGCACGAGTCGTGCCAAGCTCTCCGGAACGCGGAATCGGAGGAGAAATGTCGATCTCGGCGTGTCAAGGAAACCGGTTACTTTCAGAAGCAAATCTTGATTCCGGACGACATGCACACCCATCCCCGGAACCATGTCACCTGTCCGGAAGAATCAATATCAGAACATTCCCAGGGTCACGCTGATACCGAAACACAAAAGAAGCGGGCCGGTCGGAGCTTGCTTGCCCCGACCGGCCCATTCCAGCACCGCACTTCAACTCGATCAGTGGCGAGTCGCTTCCAGAGCAACCTTTGCTGCCTCCATCGGTGCAACCTTCGACGTATCAGGTTCCACCACGATGCCGCCCTCCCCTTCCAGCCGACTGATATCTTCCTGATTCTCGATGTCGAGGAACGTCGGCAGATTGCGGAAGTCGCCACGGATCACTTTCAATGCCATGATCTCCTGATCGACCTCGAACCCGGTTCGGAAGCCCATTTCGTGGAACATCTTCCCAAGCCACGAGCTGCGTGTGAACAAGTATTGCAGCAGGAATATGCCACCGGCCGCCGGGAGAATCAGCCACCACGGGTTCATGAGCGCTGTCAGCGCAAAGCCGATCACGATCAGCACGCCAATGACCGCCTTGGTGGCGCGGCCCGCCGTCCATTCCGAATCGAGTTCATGCAGGCGGTGATCGATTGCTTCCGCGCCAGCATCAGCAAGACATGCGACTCGCTGTTGAAGGTTGTCAATCTTCAAACATGACTTACTGCCCACCTGGGCATTCTTGAAAATCTTCATGGTGTCGCTTCCTCGTTTGCGGGATGGGGTGAATTACCCCTTGAGCTGAGAGAACACCAGCACGCTGTACGGACCGATGTTCACGGCAGCATGCGCGGGGAGACTGTCGTAGTCCCCGGCCTCCGCGGTCACATCTCCGGATGGGTAGCCTTTGAATTCGGAGCTGTAACCCGTCCAGTCACTATTGAAATGCAACTTCCATGCCCCAACCGCCGGAAATCCGATCGTGAAGTTTTCCCGCACGTTGCTGTGGAAGTTCGCGACTACCACAACATCATCGCCCGGTCCACCGTCCATCCACCGACGAAACGCAATCATGTTGTTTGCATCGTCCACGCGGATGAGTTGTACGTGTTGCCCAGTCAGTCCCTTCGTCTGTCCGTCGCGGTTCAGACGCAGCTTGATGAGATCGCGATACAGCCGCACGATGCCGCGGAACTCATCTCGTTTGTCCCAATCCACCGGAACGGTATCGCGGAACCATTCGCCTTCAAGAAACTCCTGTCCCTGAAACAGCATCGGAATGCCCGGCGACGTGAACACCAATGCAGCCGCGAGCGTCGAGCGTTTCTGTGCGAACCAGTTCTTCGGATCGCCTGGTGCGATCTCGTGGGTAACACGCGCTTTGCCGTTCGCCACTTCATCGTGGCTCTCGGAGTAGATGACTCGCTGGAATGCGTCGTTGTTGTAGCGGTGCGTGATCGCGTGCGCCACGGCCTCCATCGAACGCTGCTCGTCCATCGGCACGACCACAGCTTCGCGAACGGGATGCACGAACTGATCGTCCCACTGACTGCCGTAGCCCGCACCACCTTCATCCACGCCCTTCGTGATCCAATCGCTGTGTTGCAGATCCTCGGCAATGGTCAGCGTGTTCGGGTGCTTCTCGCGAATCTCGCCGTTGATCCACTGAAGCAGAGTCCAACCGTCGGGCAGGTTCGGTTCGCCGTCGGCGCGCACGCTGCGAATGTACAACGTCATGTCCATTCGCAATCCATCAACGTGGTAATCCTCGATCCACATCATGGCGTTGTCGCGGATGAACTGCCGAACTTCCGGACGACCATAATCTGGTCGTGTCGCGCCCCACGGAGTTTCCTTCCGCCAGTCCTGATAGAAGTAGATGCCGCCGCCATCGTTCTCGCTCCAACCGTCGAACCGCCACAGGTCGAGATCGCTTGGGCCAAAGTGGTTGTAAACGACATCGAGGATGACCGCGAAGCCGTTCTGGTGGGCAGCGTGAATGAACTCTTTGAACGCCTTCGGGCCACCGTATGCACTCTCCACGGCGAAGATGTCGGCGGGGTTGTAGCCCCAGGAACGGTCGCCCGCGAACTCAGCCACGGGCATCACTTGAATGCAGTTGATGCCGAGACGTTTGAGATGACCGAAACGGCGGACAATGCTGTCGAACTTCGCGGGTTCCGGGTTGTCGGGGTTCTCGTCGTTGAACGTGCCCACGTGCAGTTCGTAGATGACCCATTCGTTCCAAGCGGGAGTCTTGTGGAACTCCTCGCCCCAGTCAAACACCGGATCGTGGACGACCCCGTTGCCCACGGAATTCGTGACCTCGCGGGCATATGGGTCGATGCGCGACAGTTCCCCGGTCGGTGTCTTCAGAACGTAGCGGTATTCATCCCCGATCTTCGCTTCGGCCACATCGGCGTACCAGTACCCATCCTCGTTCTCGCGGGTCATCGGGTGTTTGGCTTTGTCCCAGTTGTTGAATGTTCCCGAGACAGCAACGGCTTCGGCGTGGGGTGCCCAGACGCGGAACGCGACGCCTTTCTCGTGTGGGATAGCCCCCATTCCGGCGCGGGCTTCGGGGGCCGCAGATTGGCGACCGTGTGTGATTGTGCCTGGCGGGTAGGGGATCGAACGAGAAGGCGGCTTCGCGGTCATTTGCAGATACTCCAGCTGTGATTAGGAAGGTTAGGTAGAAGCAAGTTGGGTCTCGTTGCGCGGTTGTCCCGTTGCGTCGAACCGCGGAATTCCATGACCATATCGTTCTGCATATACGAATGTCAGCTCAGCTCCAAACAACAGGATCTGCGTCGAGTAGTAGATCCAAACGAGAAGCACGATAAACGCGCCGGCTGCTCCATACGCGGAGCCAATAGCAGCTTTACCAAGATACAGGCCGATCAAGTAGCGGCCGACGCCGAACAGAATCGCAGTGAGGAACGCCCCAAGCCAGACGTCGGACCACGCGAGATCAATTTCGGGGAGCCACTTGAAGATCATCGCGAACAGCAAGGTGAGAAGGCCGAGGTTGACCACGAAGTTCAGCACGCCCGCGAGCATCGTCCATTGCGGCAACCAGCCCGAAACAGTGCCATTGATGCCGGCCAAGATCGCGCTGATAACCAGCGACACGAGCAACAGAAATGCGGTTGCGGCAACCAGCGAGAACGACAGCAGCCGCTCGCGGATCATGCTCAGGAAACCACCTTCCGACTTTCGGCCGGGCACCTGCCAGATCGTGTTTAACGCGCTTTGAAGTTCTGAGAAGACTCCCGAGGCACCGAACAGAAGCACCGCGAATGCGACAACCGCGGCAGCGATTCCTTGCGACGAGTCAGCACTTTTCGCCACCAATTGCTCGACAGTGACGGCGGCTTCTTGTCCGATCGTATCGCGGAGTTGTTCTACGAGTTCGCCGCGTGCGGCCTCTTCACCGAATGCCAATCCCGCGATGGCAACCACGACCAAGAGCAGCGGAGACAGTGACAGCGCACTATAGAAGGCCAACGCCGCTCCGAGCCGTTGGCCTTTATCATCCCAGAATTTCACTCCCGCGTCTTTGATCAATTTGCCTGCATCGCGGACCTTCATCGCATGATCCTCTGTTGCCCCTGTGAATGGATGACGTGCGCCCCGCGTGAAAGCAGAAACCCCGGAGTCCATCCGGGGCTTCTGGAGCATCCCAGCCAAAGCTGGGAACTGGACTGACTGCGTTTAGGGGAGATCTCTCGTGACGCGACGATCACCCATAATAAGGGAGACCACGAACAGCACGAGGAACACAAAGAACAGAATCTTGGCGGCGACGATTGAGGTTCCAGCAACGTCGGTGAACCCGAAGAGTGCGGAGATCAAGGCGATTACCAGAAACATAACTGCCCAGCGAAGCATGTGAAATCCTCTTAAAGTGTGAAGCCAACGGGATTCGATCTATCGGGACTGCCGCGAGCATTTGCTGGCGACAGGCTGAATCAGACTCGGGCTATGTTTTCCGCCAGGGTTACCAGCGGGTTATCTAAGTTGTGTTTCCCGCATCGTGGGAACGAGAAAAGATAAAGCATTCCCCGTGCCAAAGCCTTCGAGTGACACTGCGTTGTCACCCGCCGAGGAGCACAATTGAGGCATTCAAGGCACCCGCGAAGGTGATCCAGAGCCAATATGGCAGCATTAGCCAGCCGGCTGTGCGCGAAACGAGGAAGAACTGTGTCATTGTGACACCAACCACCACCCATAAGGCGCAAATGTCGAGGAACCCGAGAAGTGGACTGCGCAATCCGAAGAACAAAACGCTCCACGCGAGATTGAGAGCGAGTTGAATCGAGAACGCCCCGATTGGGCAGCAAATGTCATCGTTATTGCGTTCGAGCCACACGATCGAAGCCGCGATTCCCATCATCGTGTACAGCAATGTCCACACTGGTCCGAAGACCCAGTCGGGCGGCGTCCATTGGGGTTTCGGGATCGAGTGATACCACGCGGTCACTGCGGTCGTCATGACAGCGCCGCCGATCGAAGCAACACCGACAACCGCAACCGTGATGGCGACGACACCGACCCACGACGTTGGTGGCTGCGGAGCAATGTCCACGTCATGCTGTATGGTTCCTGATGCCATTGGTGATTCCTCCTGATGTGCAATGTTTCCGAACTCAACAGAAGCTCGAATGGTGCCAATTTGTTCGCCAGGAAATGAAAAAAGCCGCCGAAACATCGGCGGTTTCTGGTGCTGGAGTTGAGCTGCCAAGTTAATCCATTCCGCCCATGAGACGGTCCAACTTCTCCACATGAATCTTGTCATGGGGCAGAAGATCCGTCCGAATCATTTCCTTGCACTCGGGGTTGACGGCCTCGTTCTTGAGGGCCATTTCATACTCGTTGATCGTGTGTTGCTCACCCTGTCGCAACGCTGCGAAGCCCAGTGCATGTGTTTCTTCACAGGCTGCGAATGCGGACCACGGTCCCGGCGACTCGACTTGTTCGCCACCAAAATGTGAGACCCTTTCACGGAGGCGCACAACCGCGTGAGCGTGGTCTTCGCGAATCTGTTCGAGATCGGCGAGCGCGTGCTGATCTTGGAATTTTGTCATCGCTCGATCGTAAGTTTCGACCGCCGAAAGCTCGCAACGCAGCAGCGAATTCAGAGCGTCCGTATCGCACGTCGCGTTCGGGTGATCTTTGACTTCATTCATGATGCACCTCGTTCGATTGAAGAAAACAAATACGGCCCGACGGAAAGATCCGCCGGGCCAACGGACAGGTCGCGGATTACGGTGCTGCGACAATAACTTTCACGGGGACTTCCGTCGGAGTCCCGCCTTCGGGAGTCCCGGTCACCTTCAGGATTTGTTCGCCGAGCGGGGCGTCCTTCGCGACCGTGATCTTGAGAACCACTTCGCCCGGATCGGCCGCTGTAACGCTGGTCTTGTTCAGTTCGGCTTTCACCTTGTCGCTTGGCCCTGCGACAGCCAACTTGACGTTCTGCTTGAAGTCCTTGCCCCGGTTCAGCGTGAGTTTCACCGATTCGGAGTTATCTTGCTTGATCGTGGTGCTCATCGTTGGGGCCGAAATGGAGAAACTGCTCGACGTGCCCGGTGTACCGCCTTCGGGGCTTTTGTTGCATCCGACGACGAGAGCGGCGACCAGTGCAGCCAGTGACAATCCGTAACGCATATCGTTCCTCGTTAGTTGCGTGAGATGAGATCCGGCGTCGTTGCCGGGGCAGAAGAGGTGTTGCAATCGGCGTGCCGGTCTTGAATCGCGACGTTCAATCGCGCAACGCCATCTTCAACGGACGTGAGCTGGAAAAAAATCTGCTCGATTTATTCACTTCTTTGCGTCAGAATGTTTGTTGAGAAACTCTCGTTCTTACTGTTTTCATATTGGCACTCGGAGTCACGAGTGATGACGACACGGTTGATAATACTCACCGCGTTCGTGTGCCTCGCTTCGAGCGAACCGGCGAACGCACAGACGACTTACTACTGGGATGCGAACGGAGCTGCAGCGAGCACCGGCGGGACCGGGAACTGGGACACCAGCAGCAGCCTCTGGCGGATCGGTTCTCCGACGGGAGCCTTGAGTTCGTGGCCCACGACAGGAGACAACACAGCCTTCCTCGGTGGAGCGATGGGCACCCTGACCATCATGACGGACATTTCCGTGAACAATATCACGGTCGCACCAAGCCCCAGCAACCCTTACACCATTACCGGTTCCTCAATCCTCAACCTCAGCGGCACCACGCAATCGGTCATCGACGTGGCTGCGGGCAGCAGTCTGGCGATTACGTCGAGTTTGGGCGGCACATCTGGACTCAGCAAAACTAACGGCGGAACATTGATTCTCGATAGCGCGGCCAGCAGCACGACGCTGGTCGGCAACATCGCTGTGAGTGCGGGAACTCTCCAGGCCGGTTCCGCATTGAACAGTTCGGCGGCGTGGGTACTCCGGTCGAATCCTGTCGATTTGTCGGCAAGTACGAACCTCACGACAGTGGGAACAACCGCAGCCAACTCCGCGTTGAGTGTCGGGCAACTCAGTGGCAGCGGGTCGGTTACGCCAGGTCTCAACGGAGCGATCAACATCCACGCTCTGGGCGATTCGACCTTCTCAGGGGCAGTCACAACGACAGGTGGGCTGAACCTTCGCGGGGCAGGCGTGCAGACATTCACAGGCAGCCTGTCTGGCCTCAGCGGTGCGGTCGCGATCAGTGGCATCTCGGTGGGGTCTGGGAACGCCAGCACGGGCTTGACGATCAGCGGAAATGCGGGGTTGACGAATGCATCTGTCTCGTTGGCATTGCAAGGCGGTGGACTGACACTCGACAACACCGGCGGAAATACTGGCACGGGTTCCACGACAGATCGAGTTCTCGACACGGCCACGATTACGATGAAAGGCGGGACATTGGCCTTGCTCGGGAATGCCGCGAATGGGAGTTCGGAAACTCTTGGAGCGCTGACTCTCAATGCAGGCTCGGCAAATATCAGCGTGACTCACAACGGCGGGTCTGGTGGAACAGTCCTCACGTTGGCGTCGCTTGCTCGATCAAATGGTGTCGGGGCAACGATCAACTTCGTC
Source organism: Planctomycetota bacterium (assembly GCA_021413735.1). Lineage (GTDB taxonomy): Bacteria > Planctomycetota > Planctomycetia > Gemmatales > Gemmataceae > Gemmata. The sequence continues at coordinate 12,324 of JAIOPV010000047.1, read as the reverse complement.
GGCCTCGGCGGAACGCTCGGGACCGCGAATGCCAACCCGCGAATCATCTTCACAACAGCGCCCAGCATCACGAACTCGACCCTTGTCACCAGCACCGCACCGAAGGTCGGGTTCGCAACGGTCAACGGTACAGACTTCGCGGGTTACGATGCAACCTTCGGTGTTGTCGCTGTTTCAACAACATCAGTGAGCGGTGCTCTCACGAGCGCATCAACTCAGAACAGTTTGCTGTCCGGTTCTGGAACCATTGCTGCCTCGGCTGTCAGTTATAACACCTTGAAAATCAACGCGGGGGCATCCGCGACGTTGAATTTGACAGGCACAGGGAGTCTCTCAACGACCGGCATCTTGCTCACGGGATCGAACGATTTCACGATTCAAAATACGGGTGTGGTCACGGGAGGAATTGGTGGCGGTGACGATCGCTACTTCTACGTTTCCAATGCCAACACGACATTGAATGTCGCAGTCTCGCTGGCGGGTTCCGCGAACAACGTCATCAAGTCGGGAGATGGGTTCCTCGCTTTAACGAAGGGGACCAATCAACTGGGATTTGCGAGTAACAAGAACGTTGTCATCGCGAACGGGGTTCTTCGGGGCACGGCAACGAATCTGGGAGGCGGAGGCTCCAACGGCGGCGCGTTCACAACCATCCAACTTCGCGGCGGAGTGCTTGAGATCAGCGGTGGTGGCACCTTCAGTCGGGCGCTCGATCTCGCAGGCACCAGCGCAGGAGGTGGGATCACTTGGGACGAAGGTGGAACCGAAAGAGGCAACGGCGGGTTCTCGGCAATCAATGGGAACGCCACGATCACACTTGTGACGACAATCGGTGGTTCGACGGTCGCCACTCCGACATCGGCCGGCAAAACCACGATTTGGGGCGGCGGCAACTTCGTCGCCGACGGATATGCTTTGCTATTAGGTTCGTCCAAGGCCGACAGCATACTGAACCTGACGAACAACATCGCCCTCGACAACCCAGCAACCAACAACCCCTACTTCGCGCGAGAGGTACGGGTCTTCGACAACACAAATCCACTCGTCACCACTGATCGGGCTGTGCTCTCGGGTGTCATCATTGGTTCCGTGAACGCTGATCTGCTCAAGACGGGTCCAGGCGTTCTGGAGCTTGCTGGAAACAACTCCTACAAGGGCAACACGCTCGTCAACGGCGGCACGCTCCTGGCCACCAACTCATTCTTCTCCACTGGCGACGGCACGGGGCGTGTGTTCGTGAACAACACGGGCACTTTCGGCGGTGATGGGACCACGTTGAGCGAAATCATCGTTCAGAATGGTGGGACGATTCGCGCTGGCACCCTGGCGGGAGTGGGAACTCTCACCATGAGCGGACGAGGTTTGACGATCAACAGCGGCGGAACACTTGCCGTGCGAATCACTGCCGCGGGCACAACGGATGCAACGAAGATGGGCCTGAGCAGCAACGGCTCGAACAACAACCTCCTCGCATCCGTGGGGGCGTTCTCGTTCGACCCTGCAGCGAAGATCACACTCGACGGAACGGGAAGCACATTTACAATTGGCCAGGCGTACAGTTACAAGATCGCGACTGGAGCGGGGGATACAAGCGGCCTCAACATCATCGACCAAACGCGGCTCTCAACCATCGGCTTCAACGCGAACAGCTTTTCACTGACAGGGGATGCTGGTGGAGATGTGTTCGTGAACTTCACGGCGGCCCCGGTACCAGAACCGACGACGATTCTCGGAATTGCGGTGATGGCCTTGGCGTTCGTTCAGAGCGTTCGACGATTGCGAAAGCCGACGGAACCCACCAGCGCAGCGTGACCCAACAGTGTCACTCATTTCCGGGTCGGTCGGCGTTCAGCCCAAGATCTCGCAGTTTGTAGCGTAATGTGGAGCGGTTTAATCCGAGTCGCTCACACGCATGCCCAAGGTGCCAGTCGGTTTCGCGCAGAACTCGTTTCAGCAGAATCCGTTCCACGACCGCCACCACCTGCGAGTGAAGATCGTTCTCGCCACGACTGAGAAGATCGTCGATCAGAGCAACCACGTCCGTTCTCTCCGAGTGCGGAGGTGGCGGCACTTCAGATTGCGGACGCTCACGAAAAGCCGGGGGCAGGAACTCAGGCAACACAATTGCACCGGTGGTGCGGAGCATCGCTTCCTTGAGAACACCCTGCAACTCGCGGACGTTCCCCGGCCAGCGGTGCTCGCGCAAACAGCTCAGAGTTTCCGGATCGAAGCCCTGGATGTTCATGCCGAGTTCCTGGTTGAACACGAACATGAAATGATGCGCGAGTTCGGCAATGTCATCGGCACGTTCGCGCAGTGCCGGCACCGAGATCGTGACTCCGCACAAGCGATAGAACAGGTCGGCGCGAAACAGCCCATCCGCGATTCGCTTTTCGAGATCCTGATTCGTGGCTGCAAGGATGCGCACGCGAGTTTGGATCGTCTCGCGACCACCGACCCGCTCGAACTGCTGTTCCTGAAGAAGTCGCAGAATCTTCGCTTGAGCTGTCAGCGGCATGTCGCCGATTTCATCGAGGAAGACGGTGCCATCGTGGCACTGCTCGAACTTCCCGATCCGTTGGCGGTCGGCTCCTGTGAACGCTCCACGTTCGTGCCCGAACAGTTCGCTCTCGATGAGCCCCTCGGGAAGTGCAGCACAGTTGATCGCCAGGAATGGGCGGCTCGCCCGTCGGCTGTGGTGGTAAATCGCACGCGCGACAAGTTCCTTGCCAACGCCGCTCTCACCGAGGATCAGCACGTTCACGTCTTGCGGTGCGATTCGACCGATGACCTTGCACATCTCCTGAATCGCCGGCGTGCGGCCAACGAACTGCTCTCGCGGTTCGAGTCCGGGGAGTACGGCCGGCACCTGCATCATGAACGCGGCTTCAAACGCCCGTCGCAAGATGTCGGCAACTCGTCCGAATTCCAGCGGTTTGATGAGGTAATCGAACGCGCCTTGCTTCATTGCTTCGATTGCCGTTGTCGTCGTGCCGTGAGCCGTGATGAAAATGACGGGGCGTTTCGGCGAGATCGAGCGGATCGTCTCGAACGCCTGAAGACCCGTGCCGTCGGGCAACTGCAAATCCAACACAACGACGTCGGGCTTTTCAGCCTGGAAGAGGCGCAGACCTTCGGCCATCGTGCCCGCGGAAACAACTCGCGTTGTCTCGTCGCTGAACAGCCGGGTGAAGGAGTAACACACGCTGGGTTCGTCATCCACGACGAGGAGCATCGGCATCGGAATCAAGGATGAAGGATGAAGGATGAAGGATGAAACAAGAGCCGAAGTCTGGTCGTTCTTGATTCATCTTTCATCTTTCATCCTTCATCCTTCCTTCTGGGAGGATGATCGCGAAGCACGCACCGCCACCGGTCTGATTCGACACGGTCAGACTTCCACCATGGGCCTGCACGATTCGTCGAGATACGCTCAACCCAAGCCCGGTGCCTGTGAGTTTGGTACTGAAAAACGGGGTAAACAAACGATCAACAACGGCCGCGTCGATTCCCGGACCGGTGTCCGCAACCGCAAGCCGCAGCCGATCTGGTTGTTCTCGTTGGAGATGGATGTTGAGTCGTCCCCCGCTCGGCATCGCATCGAGCGCATTGAAGATCAGGTTAATCAGCACGCCCTTGAACTGGTCGCGATCGAGATCCGCCGTGAGGGGCTCGGGGGGCAGTTCGAGCAGCAACGAAACCGCCTGCTGCCGCAATCGCTGCTGAACCAGATCGACGACCTGCTGAATGATTCCGCCGACATCCTCGGGTTGGTGCTCGCCTTCACGCGGTCGAGCAAAATCGAGAAGTGCCTGCACCTTTCGTTCGAGCCGCCCGACTTCATCGTGGATCACCTGGAGATCAGCAGTGGACAATCCCTCCGGACAGCGGCCGTGTAGCGCGGCCCCGACGAGTAACTTGATGCTCGTGAGCGGATTGCGAACCTCGTGTGCCATGCTCGCCGCGAGTTGGCCAACGGCCGCGAGTTGCTCAGCGCGAAGCGATTCGCATTCCTGTCGTTGCAACTGATCGACCACCTCGCGAACTCGCGTCAGTATCGTGCCGACTTGTTGTTCCATTCGCTGCAAGTTTCCACCAACTGCGGTGAGCCGCAGTGAGCCAACTTCCTGATCGAGATGAGCGTGGACGTCATGAAGGCGAACGCTGAGCCGCGTAATGGATCGGCTCAAGCCCCACGCCACGCCGGACCCGCCGATCAGTCCGCCGGCGACGCCGATGATGCCGAGCAAAATCATTCGCGAACGCGCACGGTCACTCTGGCGAGCGCTCTCTTCGGCGGTGTCGTTCATGGCCTTTCGGTTCAACGTCAGCAACTCTTCGCAGGGAATCACCAGTGAGCGGATCGGGTGGCTATCCGCCCATTTGAGATGATCGGCCGTCGTTTGGCGACCGGTAGATTGCATCGAAGTTTGCAGTTCCGTTCGGTACTGGTGGTAACCGGATTCGATTGCTTCGATGACTCGTTTTTCTTCCGGCACAGCTCGCGTGCGAATCTCGCCGAGGATTCGCTCGAACGCAATCTGATCGCGTTCGACCTTGGCCCAGCGCCCGGGGGTCTTGTCCATGACGTACACGAAGCTGTGGAAGCGGAGGTGGCGCAGTTCAGTTTCGAGATCCTGGGCGGCTTCCAAACTGCGGACGTGTTCGGAAACGATTTTGTCGCGGTCGGCTTGAAGGTGGTTGATGGAGCGAATGCCAAGCAGACTGGTGCCGAGCATCGCGAGAGCGACGAGCAGCGCCGGCATCGTGACCTGGAAGACGACCTGACGATTCAATGCCACGGAGAGGGTTCCTCTGCTGAGGTTGCAAACGAATCATTTCACGGGTGTCGGCGCATCGTGGGGCTTCCCATTTACACTAACAGGTTCGTGCCCCTTGGCGGCTTCGCTGTGTGCTACCCCAGGTGGCGACGGCACCTTTCCGAACGACTGGAGAACGTAGTAGAAGACCGGCGTCAGGAAGATGCCGAACATCGTCACACCGAGCATACCGCTGAACACGGCCTGCCCCAGCGATCGCCGCATCTCGAAGCCGGCCCCCTCTGCGTACACCAACGGCACCACGCCGAAGATGAACGCGAATGACGTCATCACGATCGGCCGCAACCGCAAGCTCGCAGCTTCAACCGTCGCCTCGGCACGCGGCTTCCCTTCCTCCTGCTTTTGCTTCGCGAACTCCACGATCAAGATTGCGTTCTTGCACGCCAACCCAACCAGTACGACAAAGCCGATCTGCGTGAACACTGTCACTTCAATGCCCGCCCACTGCACCCCGACAATCGAACACAGCAAGCACATCGGCACCACGAGAATCACCGCGAGTGGCAGTTTCCAGCTCTCATACTGAGCCGCGAGAACGAGGAACACGAATACCACCGCCAGCAGGAAGAACCACATCGCCGAGTTTCCGGCTTGATTCTGCAAGTACGCCAGTTCGGTCCACTCGTACTTCATCCCGCGGGCGAGTTCTTGCTGAGCAAGCGCTTCCATTACTTTCATCGCTTCGCCCGAGCCGGTGCCCGGTGCCGGATTGCCCGTAATCGCTGCCGCCGAGTACATGTTGTACCGCATCACGACGACCGGCCCGCTCGTGTCACGCACCGTCATCACGGTTCCCATGCGAACCATCTGCCCCTGACCGTTTCGCACCTGAAGTTGCATGATGTCCGACGTCTGGCTGCGGAACCTCGGATCGGCCTGCACGTTCACTTGCCAGGTGCGGCCAAACTCGTTGAAGTTGTTCACATAGAACGACCCGAGATACACCTGCAACGTGTTGAAGATTTCGCTGATCTGCACGCCGAGGATGCGGCACTTATCGCGGTCGATCTCCAGATAAAGCCACGGCGTATTCGCCCCGGCACTGGTGAACAATCCTTCGAGGCCCGGTGTCGTGTTGCCCTGCACCACGATCTGATCGGCCACTCGTTCGAGTTGATCCAGGTTCGTGCTACCGCGTGTCTGCACGATCAGATTGAAGCCGCCGGTGGTGCCGAGTCCATCGACAGGCGGCGCACCGAACGACGTCACCCGTGCTTCGCGGACATCGGTTCGGCAACGCTCCTGAATCTTGGCGGAGATCGCGGCAGCCGTGACACTCGCCGAGTCGGGCAGTTGCACGTTCAGAATCAGATAGCCCTTGTCCTGCTGCGGAATGAAGCCGGTCGGCGTGCGAATGAACTCGGTGTACGTCAGCACCAACAGACCCGCATAGCCAATCAACACGATCACGCTGAGGCGCAACACCCGCGAAACGACCTTGCCGTACTGGTCCGTGACCCAATCGAAGCCCTTGTTGAACCGGCCGAAGCACCACGCGAGCACGCTGTTGATCGGTCGAATGAGGAACCAGCCGAGCAACCCACCGATCAGCACGCCGGGTGACAGATACCACGCCATCGCCACGCCCCACGGCATCCAGTCGCCGTACTTCCCATCCGCGTCGGGCATGGGCAAGCCACGTAAGCCGAGTTGGGCCGCCCATTCGGGACCGTGTTCCGCGGTGAGGTATCCACCGACCACTGCGAAGATCCACCACGGCAACGCTTCTCGCTTGTGCTGATGCACCTGCCCGGGCTTGTGTTCGCCGTCGTCCTTGAAGATCAGCACGGCTCGCGAGGGCGTCATCGTCAACGCGTTGATGGCCGAGATCAGCGTAGACACCGCGATGGTTACCGCGAACTGCCTGAAGAACTGGCCAGTGATGCCGCCGAGGAAGCAGCACGGGATGAACACCGCACACAGCACGAGCGTAATCGCCAGCACTGGGCCTGTGATTTCTTCCATAGCCTTGATCGTCGCGGTGCGAGCATCCAACCCCATGGCCATCTGGCGCTCGATGTTCTCCAGCACGACAATCGCGTCATCGACGACAATTCCAATCGCCAGCACCAGCCCGAACAGCGTCAGGCTGTTCAGCGTGAACCCCATTAGCGACATGACCGCAAAGGTGCCGATCAGCGACACCGGCACGTCGATCATGGGCAGAATCATCGCCCGCCAGTCTTGCAGGAACAGCAGCACGACGATGGCGACAAGGATGACCGCGTCGCGAAGCGTGATGAAGACTTCGTTCACCGATTCGCGGACGAACGGCGTGGTGTCGTAAACGATCTTGTAATCGAGGCCGTCGGGGAAGCGCGTCTTCAGATCCTTCATCTTCGCGTACACGCCATCGGCCGTTTCGAGGGCGTTGGAGCCGGGCAACTGATAGACGCACAGCGCCACGGAAGGCTTGCCGTTGAGGGTGCAACTCTGGTCGTATTGCTGGGCGCCTCGCTCGACTTTTGGCTGACCCTTTTTCTCGCCGTCCGGATAGCGGGCCACCACGTCTCGCAGCCGCACGATGCCCGTGGAAGAGTTATTCGGCGATGTTCCGCTCTGGTTGGTCGTGGTACTCGTCGGGCTGGAGCCAGTCGTGGGATTACCCGAGGTCGCGTTGCCGCCGGTCGTGGATTGCGTGCTGTCCTGCACGCCTTTCAGGATGATGTCCGCGAACTGATCGGGGTCCGTCAAACGGCCAACGGTCGTAACCGTGAGTTGGAACTGCTGACCTTTCGGCACGGGCCGTTGACCGATTTGCCCCGCTGCAACCTGTATGTTCTGAGCCGAAATGGCGGTGACCACATCCATCGCGCTGAGGTTCAACGCAGCGAGCTTCTCGGGATCAAGCCACGCTCGCATGCTGTAGTCGCGCTGCCCGAGATACGTGACGCCAGCGACACCAGGCAGCCGCCCAAGTTCGTCGCGAACGTCGATGGTGGCGTAGTTGCTGAGGTAGAGATCGTCTTGGCGGCCGTCCGAGACGAGGTTCACGATCATCAGCGTGTTCGGCGACTGCTTCTTGACGGTGATCCCTTCGTTCTGCACCAACTGTGGAATTACCGGCAACGCCAGCGATACGCGATTCTGCACGAGAACCTGAGCCATGTCGGAATCGGTGCCGAGTTTGAAGGTGACGTTCAGCGTGTAAGTGCCGTCGTTGGTGCAGCGTGAGGACATATACATCATGCCTTCGACGCCGCTCACCTGCTCCTCAATGGGAGCGGCAACGGTGTCGCGCACAGTTGTGGAGTTCGCGCCAGGATAGAACGCGGTCACTTGCACTGTGGCAGGGGTCACATCTGGGTAGAGAGCAACCGGCAGCGTGAACACGGCGACACCGCCCGCCAACATGATGACAAGCGAGATCACGGTCGCGAAAATCGGGCGGTCAACGAAGAATCGTGCAATCACGTTTTCGGTTCTCCCTCAGGACGATCCGGTCTCGCCCACCACCGAATCGGTACTCCACGAATGCCGCGGATCACAAGCAAACCCGCACACACACCAACGACTGGACCCCACGGCATCAGCACGACGCCCATCTGTGCCATCAGGTAGCCGATCACGCCGCCAAGCGATCCGCCGACCGCATACGAGATCAACGCCCGCACTCGCATCGACTGGAACAATCGGAACTCACCCATTCCTTGGATCACATAGAAGAAGACCGGCGTCAGGAAGATGCCGAACACCGTAACGCCGAGCATTCCACTGAAGACTGCAATGCCCAGGCTTCGCCGCATCTCGGCACCGGCACCCGACGCCACCATCAGCGGCGTGACGCCGAAGATGAACGCGAACGACGTCATCAGGATCGGCCGCAGCCGCATTCGGCTCGCTTCCTTCGTCGCATCGTAAGTCGAACGTCCTTCCGTCTGAAGTTGTTTCGCGAACTCGACAATCAAGATGGCGTTCTTGCACGCCAGACCAACCAGCACCACGAGCCCGATTTGCACGAAGATATTCACGTCGCGGCCGGTCACTTGCCAGACACCGACGACCGAGCACAGCAGACACAACGGCACAACAAGGATCACCGCCAACGGTAACGACCAGCTTTCGTACAACGCCGCGAGCGCCAGGAAAACGCTGATGACCGACAGGAGGAAAACGTAGATCGCCGTGTCGCCCGCACGGAGTTGCATGAACATCAGATCGGTCCATTCGACCCGCATCGACAACGGCAACGTTTCATCGGCGACCTTGTCAATCGCTTTGATCGCCTCGCCGTCGCTGACGCCCGGCAGCACGTTCCCATTGATCGGTGCGGCCGTGTACAGGTTGTATCGTTGGATCGAAATTGGCCCGCCGATCTCGCGAATCTTGATGAGCGTGCCGAGCGGAATCATCTGCCCTTCCTTGTTCCGCACCTGATACAGATTCAGTTGCTCGGCTCGATTGCGGAATGCTCCATCGGCTTGAATCGTCACCTGCCAGTGCCGGCCGAAGTCGTTGTAACTGTTCACGTACAGCGACCCGAGATACATGCTGAGCGTCTGGTTCACGTCCTCAATCGCCACCCCGAGCGAGATCGCTTTCGTGCGGTCGATCTCGACGTGAAGCTGTGGAATCCGCGAGCGGAACTGCGTCTTGGCGTCCGCGAGATACGGCAAGCCCTTGAACTTCTCGACGAGGTCTTCCATTCGCTGTTCGATGGCTCGCACGCCAAGCCCGCCACGATCCTCAACTATGAACTTGAAACCACCAGCGGAACCGAGCCCTGGAATCGGTGCGGCTCCGAACACTGTCACCTGTGCGTCGACTTCCTCGGCCCATCGCTTCCGCAGCTTGGCCATGATCGCGGTGTCCCGCAACTCGGGCTTCTGCCGTTCCTCGAATGGCTTCAGCACGATAAACATGGAGGCGTAGTTCGGGCTGTTCGCTTGGAGCAAGAACGACATGCCCGCGTTCGTGATGGTGTGATTGACCCCCGGCGTTTCGCGTGCGATCTTCTCAACAGCCATCACGGCAGTCGAAGTGCGTTCCAACGATGCTGCGTCCGGCAGTTGCACATTCACGATGAGCCGGCCTTGATCCTGCTGCGGAATGAAACCCTTCGGTGCTTCCCTGAACATCCACACCGTCAGGACCAGCAATGCGACGTAGCCGATGAGCACGAACAGCGATAGCCGCAAGAAAATGCCGACGGTCCAGGCGTAGACCGAGGTGCCAGCCCCGAAGACCTTGTTGAACAACCAGCCGCCGAACGTGAACGGCGACATTACCAACTGCACAGCCCGGTAGACGATCTGCGCCCGGAAGCTCTTGCGAGGTTCGCCGTGATGGCCCTTCAGCAGCAGTGCCGCGATTGCAGGGCTGAAGGTCAGCGAGTTGATCGTCGAGATGACGGTCGAGACCGCAATCGTGACCGCGAACTGCCGGAAGAACTGGCCCGTTAATCCGCTGATGAACGCGCAGGGCACGAACACAGCACAGAGCACTAACGCGACTGCGACGATGGGCCCAGTTACTTCGGTCATCGCCTTGTACGTCGCTTCACGCGGCGACAACCCACGTTCAATCCACCTCTCGACATTCTCGACAACAACAATGGCGTCGTCCACCACGATGCCGATCGCGAGCACGAGTCCGAACAGCGAGATGTTGTTGAGGCTGAACCCGATCGCTGCCATGACTGCGAACGTGCCCAGCACCGACACGGGCACCGCGAGCAGGGGTATGAGGGCGGCTCGCCAGCTTTGGAGGAACACGATCACCACGAGCGTCACCAAGCCGACGGCTTCAATGAGCGTCATGATGACGTCGTTCACCGAATCGCGAATGAAAGTCGTGGTGTCGTAGGCGATCTTGTAGTCGACGCCGTCGGGGAACGTCTTCTTGATCTCTTCCATCTTCGCCCGCACTCGGTCGGCCACCTCCAGCGCGTTGGTGCCCGGGAGCTGATACAGGCCGAGGCCGACCGAAGGCTGGCCGTCGAAGGAGCAGATCGTGTTGTAGTTCTGTGCCCCGAGTTCGAGGCGAGCCACATCCTTCAGTCGAACAAGTGCGGAAGCTGGCGATTGCGGTGTGCCTCCAATCGCTCCGCCCCCCAACCCACTTCCGCCGACCGTGCCGCCAGCCGTCTCACTGATTCCGCCGCTGACAAGTTCCGTGCCGGTCGTACCGCTGCTGTCTGTCATTGTCTGGGTCGCGCTCACCGAGGAGTTCGCCGTGAGCGAGCCTGTAGACACTGCCGTCGGAAGATTACCTGCCGTGCCGGTCGCGGTCGCCGTCGTCCCGGAGGAGCCCGACCCCGCACTGTTCGGGGATGTGTATGTACTCCCCGACGCATTGCCGGATGAACCGGAAACGCTTCCCGGCCTGACGGTACTCGTCGGTGTGTTTCTGCTCACCGCTTTCATCATTGAGGGGATGGTTCCGGAAGATTTGCCCGCGCCCCCCGAAGCAACAGTGGGTTCCGTCATCCGGCCGCTGGGGGTCATAACCGGGGGCGTTCCGCCGACCTTCACCGTGATGTTCGCGAACTGCTCGGGATCGGAGAGCCTGCCGAGTGTGTCGAGCGGATATTGAAACGCCTGCCCTCCAGCCCCTGGCGGTTGACCAATTCGCCCGGCTGGTGCGTCCACGTTCTGGGAACGAATTGCGTTCGCGATATCGAGCGTCGTGATGTTCCGCGAAGCGAGCCGTTGCGGATCGAGCCAGACCCGCATGCTGTAATCGCGCTGCCCCTGGATGTTAATATCCGAGATGCCATCGACGCGGAGGAGTTCATCCTTCACATAGATCGTGGCCCAGTTGCTGAGGAACTTGTCGTCGTAGCGTCCATCTGGCGAGATGAAGCTAACGATCATCAACATATCCGGCGTCCGCTTTCGGATCGTGATGCCCTGGTTTCGCACTGCTGTCGGAAGTTGCGGCATCGCCAGCGCGACACGGTTCTGCACCATCACGAGAGCGGCGTTGATGTCGGTGCCGATGTCGAAGGTGACTGTCAGTTGGTAAGAGCCGTCGTTGCCGGAATTGGAGGACATGTACAGCATGCCCTCGACGCCGTTGACTTGCTGTTCGATCGGGGCTCCAACAGTATCCGCGACTTCTTGAGCGTTCGCGCCTGGATAGCTGATCGAGATGGACACGCCCGGCGGCGTGATGCGCGGATACTGCGCTACTGGTAAGGCGAGCAACGAGATGCAGCCAACCAGCGTGATGAGCAGTGACAGCACCGTGGCGAAGATCGGTCGATCAATGAAGAAGCGGGAGATCACGGTTCGAACCTCCCTTTACTGACACAGTCGAAAAGCAGTTCTGTGTTCTGGGATGGCTGAAACGAAGACCCCCTCACCCGTCTCGCAATGCCTCGCCGACCTCTCCCCCAAAAATCTGGGGGCGAGGTGAGGCGCAGCGGCTTCTCTTCGAGGCTGTTGGGTGTGTTGAGCAAACGAGAAACGCTATCAGCCCCCCCTCGCCCCCAGATTTTTGGGGGAGAGGTCGCGACGAGTCTTCGAGTCGCGGGTGAGGG
>JAIOPV010000045.1 GCA_021413735.1 Planctomycetota bacterium | reverse complement strand
CGTTGGAACCAGCCTTGCTGTTTAAGTGACCAGGCCCGAAACCGTCGCCATTCTCGCCAGTTGCTGGAGGAAACTTCTGGGGTCTCCATGCACCATTGTACACGTCCAAAAGTTTAACATTCTTTGCGCGCCTCTCAGTAGAGGTTCGCCACTGATGCCGAAGCAGCAAGCCCGACGGGCGTACAAGGATGTACGTCTTCAACAACTCCGCAGCTTCTGCGAAACTGCTCGGCTCGGTAGCCTGGCCGCGGCTGCCGCCGCGCTGGAGGTTTCTCAACCGGCCGTGTGGGAACAGGTCCACGCCTTGGAGCGTGAGTTCGGAGTGCGACTGGTCGAGCCACATGGCCGAGGCTGTCGACTAACTGACCTAGGCCGGTTCCTTGCGGAGGCGGCCGACCCGCTCGTGGTCGGAATCGACTCGCTCAAGAGAACGGTCCAGGAGCGCAGCAAGGCGGTCGAGGCCCGGCTGACCGTCGCTGCTCCGCAGCGAATCCTGTCGGATGACCTACCAGAAGTCGTCATCGCATTTACTCAGGCCCACCCGGAAGTCAGGCTGCGGCTCTTGGAGCGGCGAACCCATGAGGTCGGGGCGGCAGTCGAGTCCGGGGAGGCAGACCTTGGTCTGGACGCCCACGCCGAAAACGCCGCCAACCCTCGATTGACATGCGAGCCGGCGTACGAACTGGACGTGCTCCTGCTCACCCCGGCCGACCACCCGCTGAGTCGTCTTCGGAGGGTCCAGCCATCGCATCTGCGGGGGTACCCACTCGTCAACGCTCCGGAGGATTTCTCTCGTCCGGAGATCGCCGAGCAACTGCGTAAGTTGGGAGTGTTCGACGCCCAGCCACGGCGGGTCGAGGCGGCCACGACAGCTGTCGTCCGCCGGTACGTCGAACTGGGGTTCGGAATCGGGTTAGTATTCGGACTGCCATCAAAGTCACAAAGCCTGAGTCTCCATGAGCAATCCATGAGCCGGTATTTCGGTCGAGGGGTGGTCGGCTTGGTGCGGCGTCGCGGGGTTGTCCTCGGGGCCCCCGCCGAAGCGTTCGCCAAAACTGTTCGCAGCGTGTTAACAACCTAAACTCACGTCTCGGCCAGCCACTTCGTACGAAACCCTTGAAATCCCTTGTGATGAACGCTGTCGCCTCGAAAAAACACGCACGCGTGCTCGGGCGTGCAAGGAAGAGGAGTGTTCTGCCCGAAGAGGGCATCGACAGGCCCGAGACACCCGTCAACGTTCTCACAAAGTCCACCGCGCGATGCGCTTGGTGTATCCGTACCGCACAGCGGACGTTGTCCATCTGAGCGGCCCGGCACACCAACCAATTGCCTGATCTCAAACATCAAGTAAGCGAATTGGAGGACAAGTTATGTGGGTAATCCGACTTGTGACGCAAAGAGTAAGTTGATGCGACTTTGGCATTTGAGCTGCTTTGCCCTTCTAGATGTCACTCAATCTTCAAGTGAACGGAGTCGTGAGTGACATGTGATCAACCACCTTCGAGGAATTTCAATGACTACCGCCGTTACCCCGTGGCGTCCGTTTGGCATGATCGAACCGTTCCGCCAGGAGATGGAAACCGTGTTCGATCGGTTCTTCGGCGAGGAAAATGGGAATGGTCATGGCCTCCGGACCTGGACCCCGCGCGTGGACGTCGAGGAGACGGATCGGGAGATCATCGTCAAGGCCGATGTGCCGGGCGTCGACCCGAAGGCAGTCGAAGTCTCCGTCGAGAATGGGGTCCTGACGATCCGCGGCGAGAAGAAAGAAGAAAAGGAAGAGAAGAAGAAGGGATACCACCGGGTCGAACGGTTCGCCGGCTCGTTCTACCGGGCCGTCACCCTCCCACCCGGTGCCGACGCCGACAAGGTGAGCGCCACCAGCTCGAACGGGGTGGTCACCGTCACTATTCTCAAGAAGGCCGAGGCTCAGCCCAAGAAGATCATCGTCACCCCGAAAGCGTGACACCTGCCCGCCCTCTCGGACGGGGCTTTCTGAGCGTGCTCGGCATACAGCCGCAGCAGGCTCGGTCGGCTCTTGATGGGGAGGTGGCCATGTCACGACGAAGGCACCGTGCTCTGTCGTGACGATGAAGGCTCCCACCCCGTCGCCCACGCCACGCCAGCGGCGAGAGAATCCGCGGAACAACTCGTCTGCTGTTCGAACGAGTGAATCCGTTAGGAAATCGCCAGGTCACTCTGAAGCGAAACTGAAGTGCATTTGGGTGAACCGGTCGCGTTGGCTGGTGGGCGTGCGATCGAACCATCCGGGGGCACTTCTCGCCGAGAACCAACATCATGCGAACCCAACACACCGCGTCGAAGCTCACCACGCCTGCGGTAGCTACTGCCGCACCGAACGGGTCACTGGTATCCATGGTGGATGCACGGGGGAGTGGCCCTCAAGGAAGCGAGCAGGGTTCGGGCCAACTCCGCCGTGCGACTATCTGTTCGCGGCTTGCGGGAGTGTTCGCGGTTCTACTCGGGGGAGCAGCGGTGGCAGCCCAATCAGGCCCGCCGGCGGTGAATCCCACTCCCCACGCGATCAGTCGCCCGAACGGCAACATTCTTAGCGCCTCCCTCACCCTCGGCGAACGATCTGATAACGGGTCCGATAAGGCGACCGGTATCGACACCTTCCGCGGGTTCGCCCAGGAGGGGAGCGCGAACCCACTGGTCATTGCCGTCCCTGAACTCCGCGACCTGCCCGCTCCGAAGTGGGTCAGGGCCGGGACCCGGCTGAACTATTACTGGGCCAGCGGGCGGAACCCACCTACCGGGGGCGCGTTCTGGCCAGACGCGGACGGGGATTGGATTGATGAGGCCGGAAAGAGGTACCGTCAGGACGTCGGCACGGGGAGCGAAGGCGTCTCGCAGGTCACGATCACGTCCGTCGGCCGGAAGACTGTCACCCTCGATACCCAGATCTATCTGACCGCGGAAACGGGTAAGCCCCCGCTCCTGCTACTTGGCTCAGGGTCGGCGGAACCCTCCGGGGCGGCCGCCGACTACTGGGTAAACCCAGCGGGCCTCGCCGAAATCCCGGATCGCATCGGCCGGAACTTCGCGTCGTTCCGCATGCCCTACACGACCGGTGGGAAGAAGTACGACGCGCTCCGGATTCGGCTTCACGGAACGACCGGGAGCATGACCCACATCTTCGACCTGGCGACTGGGATTTTGCTCCATTCGAACGTGATTAACAAAACCGCGAGCGGAACCTCGGTCAGTTTCGTCACCTACCTCGGGCGGCGCGAGCTCGACATCCCGTGGGCGAACGGGGACGCACCTGACTGGGTGGCCGACCTCCAAGAGATGCGGTACGTGGGGGAACAGGTGCTACATGTCCTGGTTGGGGAGCCGATCACCGCGCCATTCGTGGTCGCGGCCACGGTGACCGGTCGCGGCAAGAACTGGATGACCTACAGCCAGAGGGTCAGTTCGGTTCCCGTGCGGGGCCAGCCGGAACAGACGAATACCACCACCCGCAGTTGCGGACCGGCCCAACTCGGCGCCCTCTGGATTCCGACCGAAGGGCTCACTGGCGTTCGTCGCGGACAGATGATCGACAACGACACGCTCACAGGAATGAAGACGGTCGTGAGTCGGATTGGGAACGATGACCGCGGTCGGGCAGTGGTCGAGATTGTCCAGGACAACGTGACCCAGAAACTGACGTTCCGGTACGACCGTGAAACCGGTGCGCTGGTGATGTTCTCCCGGCTCGACCGGCGGACCATTCCCTCGGAGACGACACTTACCCTGCGCTCGGTCAAGTAGATCTGGCCCGCATTACCACGGTCGGCCCGGCGGAAGCCTCATGCTTCCATCGGGCCGATTGGATTTCAGAACGGAATACCATGACCCGCCTCCGGCTCGTTCTTGTTCTCGTCCTCTCACCCATCGCTTTCGCTCCCGCGTTCCCACCGCACCCCACCGCCCTCCCAGCTTTTCCGACGAAGCAGGACCAACTTCGTGCGGAGTGGCCCACCAAACGTGAGGAGTACTGGAAGCAGATCCGCGACGCCGTAGCTACGGGAAAGTACGAGCATGCAGTCGCCATAACTGGGAAATTGCTGGATCTGGAGCGTGAGCTGCTCGGAGCGAATCACGAACTGGTCGCGGACTCCCTCTCCCGTCTCGCGACGATCCAACTCGACGCGAGAGACTATCCCGCAGCCGGGAAGACAGCGCGGGAGTCCGCCGAACTGTTCGCGAAGCGGTACAGCCCGACGCACTGGCGTGCGACCGACGGACACGCCACCGCCGAACTCGGGACGCGGGTCGCGAAACTCACACGGGACGAGCGAGACCGGCTCGCCGAAGCCGATCGGACCTACGACGAAGCGTACGCGTTCCACACCCGCAGAGATCACCGTGCGGCGTTACCCAAGTACACCGTGGCTCTGGGGGAGTATCGCAAACTCCTCGGAAAGAACACGCGCCCGGAGGTCGATGCACTGATTGGGTTGGGCCACGTCTACACGGAGTTGCGAGACTTCGGCAAGGCGGCGGAGTTCCTGAAGCAAGCCGAGGCAATATGCACCGCAGTGTACGGGCCGATTCACCCGAACGCCGGGACCATCCTGAACCACAGCGGCGTTCTCGCCATTTATCGCGCTGACTACCCGCGTGCGGAGGCGTGCTTCAAGAAGGCGCTGGAGATCCACCGGCAAACCAGCGGTCCGAAGAGTGACGCGACCGCCCTCTGCCTCGCCAACTTGGGCGGCTTGGCTGCTGAACTCGGGGATTACATGGGCGCGATCCGCACTCTCGCCGAGGCATACGAAATTCTGCGTGCGAACCACGGCGTTCTGAACCACGATGTCGCCACAATCCTGCACAAGGTCGGCTACTCTCGGATGGAACTCGGGGACTACAACACGGCCGAGCAGGCCATGCAACTTGCTTTGGAGATCCGCCGCCGTCTCGATGGGGAACCGAGTCCAGCCTGCGTTCATTCCCTCAACGGGCTGGGCGTGCTGTACCTCCGGATCGGGGACCAGCGCGGAGCGGATCGCGCACTCACACGGACGGCGGATCTGGCGTCCATCGTCTTCGGCGAGGGCAGCATTGAGTACGCTGCCACTCTGAACAACCTGGGCTCGCTCTACGCGGAGGTCGGACGGTACCCGGAAGCGGAAGATGCCTTCCGCAAGGCCGTGAAGATAAAGACGACGTTGCTGGGCGAGAAGCACCCGGACACGGTGCTGGGCTTACACAATCTCGGGACAGTGTTGCGGCAGGCCGGAAAGATCGAGGAGGCCGAACCGATCGTCCTCAAATCGTCCGCGCTGGCGAAGGAGGTGTGGGGGGAGCGGCACCCCGAATACCCGACCACGCGGTTCTCACTTGCCGAACTGTACCTCCTCAAGGGCGAGTATCGCCGTGCCGAGGAATTGGCGAACGAGGCGCTGGCTGGGCATGAGCGCATCCGCGGCCCGGTTCATCCACTTGTCGCCGATGCGCTCGAACTAAGGGGCAAGATCGAAGCTGCCACAGAACGGCCGCAGGTCGCGCTCGCCACCCTGGAGAGGGCACTGCGGATTCGGGACCAGCACCTCCGGATGGTGTTCGGGTTCGCCACCGAGTCGGCCATGCAATCCGCGCTCTGGCGTGCGACGAACACGATGAAAGTGCTGCTGTCTGTTGTCCGGTCCAAGTTGTCCGATGATCCGGTCGCGACTGAGGCAGCATTGACCAGTATTCTTCGCCACAAGGCCGGAGTTCTGGATGCGATGTGCCGGCACCGAGAAGTCTTGCTCCTCACCCGAAACGACCCCGATGTGCTGAAGGAAGCAGACACCGTTCGGAAGTCGTTCGCCCGTTACCAACACCTCGCTGCCGCACCGCCTACAGCCGGTGGTGACGAGATGACGCAGGTCGTCGCAATCACCGATGCACGCCGCGAGTACGAGGAAGCCGAGGGCCGACTCCGCCGCGTCGTGGATCTGGTCCGACCCCCCGCGATTCCCGCCGAAGTAACCGCTGCGGCCGTTCGCCGGAGGTTGCCTGCGGGGTCGGCACTGGTCGAATTCGTCAGGGTCGAACCATACGACTTCAAGGCAACCGGCAAGGCTCCGGTCTGGCTCTCAGCGCGGTACTTCGCTCTTATCCTCCGGTCCGATCCCGCGGTTCCGGTGCGGCTAATCGACCTTGGAGACGCTGCTGAGATTCAACGGGGAGTGCGGGAACTCCGCGCGGCCATTACCCGCGCGCCCCGTGATCTGAAATCCAGTTCGGAAAAACAACTCGATGCCGATTACCGGGAACTGGCGACTGGCCTGAGCAAGAAGGTGTTCGCACCGCTCCAGAAAGCCCTCGGTGGTGCGCGAGTCGTGTATCTCGCGCCGGACGCGGACCTGAACCTGCTCCCGTTCGAGGCGCTCGTCGATACCGAGGGCCGGTACCTCATCGACACCTACCGGTTCAATTACTTGTCGAGTGGGCGCGACCTCCTGCGTACCCAAGCCAAGCCAGGGACGGGCACGGTAGTCTTCGCGGGGCCGGATTTCGACTGGCGGCCGAACATCGTCGGTCCGCTCCAGCCTGTGGGGCCAGTCGATGTGGCGGTGCGAGCGGGAGTCAGCAGCGGCTCGACAGTTCGGGGTTCAGAAGGGCTCCGGTGGCGACCGCTCCCGGGAGCGGCGCGCGAGGCCGAAGACCTGAAGGGAACGTTCGACGGAACCGCGTTCGGACCTGTTACCGCGTTCACGGGCGCGGCCGCACGCAAGTCCACGTTCCGCGCGCTTGCAGCTCCACCGCGGGTGATGCACATTGCGACACACGGCTACTTCATGCCGCTCCGGTCCGACGGAGACATCGAGCGGTCGTCCGCCACGACAGTTGGGTTGCCGCCACTGTTGCGTTCGGGGCTGATCCTCGCCGGAGCGAACCAGCGACCGGAAGCAAACTCCATCATGGAGGACAACGGTTGGCTAACGGCCGAGGAAGTGGGACTCAAGAATCTGCGTGGAACGGAGTTGGTCGTGCTCAGCGCGTGCGAGAGCGGGTTAGGCGAGGTGCAGGCCGGTGAAGGGGTGTTCGGGTTGCGGCGAGCCTTCTTGTACGCGGGCGCCGAAACCTTGATGGTCAGCCTCTTCAAGGTGCCCGACGCCGAGACCCGAGACCTCATGCTGGCGTTCTATCAGGGCATCAAGGACGGAAAGGGACACATGATGTCGCTGCACGATTCAAAGCGTGCTGTGATTGCCGAGCGGCGAATTGCGAACGGAGCAGCCCACCCATTCTTTTGGGCGAGCTTCATTGCAATCGGAGGAGCGGAGTAACGCCCGACGCCGATCCGAACGCGGCGCCCCCGGAAGTAGAGGTGCTTGCACGGTGCCGCCTCCGTCGCGGGCTGCGCAAGCTCTCCATGTTCCGGACGGTTACCACGTTGGAGGATCAACAATCGTGGGTAGCTTGAGTCGCTTGGCGCCGGCTGGAATCACTCTCCAAAGAGCCGGAATCGCTGGTCCTGCGGCCGTCCTACATCCCATCCATGTCGCAACCGTCGGTTGAAAACGAAGTCGGCCGTGGCCGGGGCGTTTCTTCCCCAACCACGGCCGTACCGAACGCCAATCAGCGGTCGGGTTATTCTTCTTCCATGATCGGCTGGACCCGCTTCTTTAACTCAAGTCGGCCGAGATGAACTATGAACAGGTTATCGAGCAGGGTCTGCGTGTCGGCGTTCCGCAGCCAGAACGGACAGACGAACCCAACCCCTTGTGGACTCACCAAACCCTTCCCAAACACAACCGCGTTGTTGAACTCGGAGATGGCTTTGTACAGTGGCGGCGTGCTCCGGTAATCGGTCGGGAAGAGCGCCACTGGAGCGCCCAAGACGACGGCACGCACCTCCGTGCCATCCGCCAACTTGCCCATGACCACCTCGTTGGCGAACACAGTCGTCTTCTGACTCTGAACCGTGATCGCAATCTTGTACGTCACGCCACCGTTCTGGCCCTCAACCGTCTCGTACTGAAGGTTCGCCTGCTTGATGAGGCTTTCGAGTGAGCGGATACCCCCGGTTGGAGCCTTGGTCTTCTTCCCAGGAACAATCACCTCGCCCTCGTCCGGATCGGCCTTCGGTGGGGCCTTCTTCTTGCCGGGAATGATAACATCGTCGTCCGAATCGGCCTTGGAGGGCGCTTTCTTTTTGGTCTTGGGCAGGTCGTCCTGAGCGGATGAGCTGACCATGGTGCCACCGAGCATCACGGCGAGAGCAACGACGCAGGTCAGTCGATTGATCGAGGACAGAATCATTGGAAACCTCGTAGTGTGGGAATCTCGAATCGAGAACCGCCCAGCAAACATGCGCCGGGCGGAGTGTTCTGGCTTGCGTTAATCACGGCGGCGGGGGATCTGGACGATCGCCAACTCCTCCACCTTCCCGGCGCGGAGCCGGAGGGCCAACCCGAGGTCGGCGTAGAAGCGGTAAGTGTGGCCGGGTTGATCGATCTCGCGGAAGTCGTACTCCTCATCGCCCAGCAGTTTCTCGACCTCGTCGCGGGTCATACCGATCTTGAGTTTGAACGTCTGGGTGCCGATCCCGGTCGCCCGGACCGGCAGTTCGGGAGCCTTCGGGCCAGATAGGCAAATCGCCAGGACGTTCTCAGTCCCGATCAAGTCGATCCCGCGCTCGGGGTACTTCACTCGGACGAGCTTGGTGTTCTTGACGATCGGCACCTCGCGACCGGGGCCGAGGAGTTTGCGAGCGTCGGTGAGCGGCTCGTTCAACGCCACCGACACGTCGCCGGAGAGTGGCAGCGTGGTGACCAGTCGGAGAGTGGTCCGACCGGTGGAAATCAGGTCGGCCTTCTTCTTCGGATCTTGGCCCAGATCCTTGCACAATTTCAGATATCGCTCATGGGCCAGCGGCCACCACGCGGAGGCCGGAACGGTCGCCACGAGGTACCGCTCGAAGGACTCGACCGCGGATTTGCGATCCTCGATCTTGGGCGAGGCGGAAAGCAGGATCGCACGATTGTACCGGAGAGACGCGGCCAGGGTCGGGGTGCCGGCGATCTTGGAACGCCCAGTGGAGAACTTCTTCCCAATCGCCTCGGCCTCGTCGTACCGTTTCACCGCGGCATCAATGTCGGCTGTGGACATATCGGCCACCCCCGCGTTCAGCAGGATGGACGCCCGGGTGAGCGGGTGCAGTGTCGCATCCGCGCGGGCCTTGTCGGCGGCCTCGTCCAGAAATTTGCGAGCCTGGCCGGTATTTCGTCCCGACGGGCGGAGCAGGTATGCGACCCCGAGGTCGCCCCGGGCGACCGCCGAGTTCGGATCGAGACGCAGCGCCTCACGCAGCGATCCGACGGCTTCCCACCACAACTCCTCGTTCACCCCGCGGAGTTGTGTTTCCAGTGTGGCCGGACGGCGGTAGAACCCGCCTACGACCAACTGCCCGATGTCGAACCCTCGCAGATCGTCCGGGTCGAGTGCGTCGCAATACTGCATGAGTTGGGCGTACCCGAGGTTTGCCCACCCCTCCGTGCAAGCCGGGAACTCTTTCACCACCTCGCGGAAACATCGCTCGGCCGCGGCGTGCTGCTCGAACAGCAGGAAGTAGGTACCGTTGTCGAACGCACCCATCGCCCGCCACAGCTTCGATTGTTCCTTGTCCATGAAGGAGATCCGTTCCTTCCAAGATGGGTGAGTGGCGTTGAGCCCCTCGAACGAGTTGTACGGCACCCCGAGTTCCATGATCCGTCGGATACCAGACAGCCCTCCCTTGAGCGAGAACCCAGCCTTCAGGGCGGTTTCCATGCCGTACATGTCGGCGTCGATCTCGTGTTGCCGCCCGAACACCTGCTTGACGAAGTCTGGCCCATCCACCTGCTCGGTGCAGTGCCCGAGAACGATGTGACCGAGTTCGTGGCCCATCACGAACGCGAGCCGATCCTCGTCCCCCTCCACAACCTTCGCCATGAAGCCCGAGGTCACGTACACCTTTGGCATCAGCTTCTTGCCGACCTTCTGGACGCCAGCGAACGCGTTGATCTCGTTGGTCTGCATGATGTCGAAGGTTGGCGGCCACTCCATTCCGGCCGGGGGTTCGATCACGGCGAGCAGTCGCTTGCCGACCTTGTTGATCCGTTCGCGGTCAGTGGGTTCGGCCGCGCCAGTTGGGGCAGCGCTGAACGCTACCCCAGCCGCTACGAGGACGCCCACAATCACCCGTGTTCTCCATCTCGTCGAAATCTTCACGGAATCTCCTATTGGTGTGTCGGCGGGTGTGAGTCACGGACGCCAAACGACTGGGGGAACGCTTTCCCGGTAAAGGGAGGTAAAGGGAGGGAGCGAGGACACTGCCGTTGCCAGAGTTCAATACCAGGACCAACCGCAGGTGCCGCACTGGTGTGCGCCACCGTGACCGGGGAACTTGTAGCACCAGCCACCCGTGCAGTGCGGGTTGGGGCATGCCGCGGAATCGGGGCGCCGCCCCCAACTCGCTCCACTATCCCGATTGAAGCCATTCAGAGAGTTGCCCAGCGGGACGAGGTTCGGCATCTGGGCGGGGATCAGCGGTGTCAGATGTCGGAACGCGTCCGGGTCGAGCCGGTTTGCGGCGGGCGCCGGGGCAACCGGAGCACTGAAGCCGGGTACCATTCCGAAGGCCGGGATGATCGGGTTGACCTCTGGCCTCACGCCGACAGCCGGATCAGCCGCGTTCAGCTCGCGTAGGCGGGTGAACGTGAGCCAAACCGGGGTGGAGGTATCGTCGTCAGGCTTGAACCCGAACGACGCCAAGTCGGACCCCATCCAGGACACGTAGATTCGCGAGCGAAGCCCGGTGTTGCTTTGAGCGAAGATGACACCTGCGGTGATGGAGTACCGACCCGAGTCATTCCCGGCAGTCGCCGTGATGGAGTACGTACCGTTGCGGCTCAGTCGCATCGTCATCCGCGGAGCGCCCGGCTCGACTCCGCCGTAATTGACCCATGTGCCCGTCACGTCGGCGGCTACAACCGCTGGGCGCAAACCTGAACCGGCTCGATCGGCCTCGTCCTGAGCAAGCCCGACCAGACCCGCCGGTGGGCTGGCGACCCGCGGCGTGGATGCCGTCGGGGCCAGTGGAGTAAGGAACTCGAACCCGTTCAGCCCACGGAACCCGGACGTGCGGACGGTCGCGGCCTTCATCTTCCCGGCCAGATAGAACCGGCCACCGACGTACACGAAGGAGTACAGGTGCATCCCCGTGTGCTCGCCTGGCTGGGTGAAATACACGGAGTACAGCGGGGTCTTCACCGCCATTGCCTCCAGAGCCTTGTTCTGGGTGGCGTTGGCGTTCTCCGGATCGGGTTTGGTGAACTTGAACACCTTCACCTCGGACAGACCCTCCTCGGCAGCGGTCATGAACGACCGGGTTGCACTCTCCTGGAGTTGTGCCAGCCCGCTGGAATACTCCTCGCTCATCGCAGCCCCCAGTTCTGGGCCGAACGTCCGCTTGAACCAGGCGTCGTAACCGTACACAATCAGCCCCTTCACATGCCCGATCACCTCGGCCCGCTTCCCGGCCTTCGCAAGAGTGAGCATCTCTTGACAGAACTTGGTCAGCCCCTCGGGGGTATCGGGGTAAGCTGCTGCTCCATCGGTGCCCTTCTTGGGCTCCGGGGTCGGCGTCTGGCCCCACTTGGAGACGTCCCACAGCGGCGCCGTCGTCCGGACGGTGGACGTCATGGCGTCGATTGCGCCGCGGAGTTTCGCGGGCGTCATGTTCTGGTTCTCGGTCGCACGCTGGATGTACAACCGGCGGGAGTCCTTCGGAATCGCGAATGCGTGCGGGTAGATCGCCCAGTTCTCCTGGAGCAATCGGATGAGCCGTTCGTCCGGGATCGCGCCGTCCGCTGGGAGCGGTTGGAGCGGGGCATTGAGCCACACCAGCGAGCCGTTGGGAGCCAGCGACACTTCAACCACGAACGTCCAGGTGTCCGACGGGATGGTGAGCGTGTAGATGGCTGACCCACTCGGCATTGCGTTGGTCCGGAAATCGTAGCCCATGCTATCGAGCAACTCGGACAGCGAGTCGCTGGTCAGAACGCGACCGGGTGCCTTCTTGGTCTTCACTTCGTCGGGGTCAGCGGGTTGCTTCGCTGGTGGTGCAACGGGGATCGCCGGTTGCTTCTGGGCCGTCGCTGCCTCCCCAAGGGCGAGCACGGCGAGCAGGCCTGCGGCGAATAGCAGAAATCGGAGCGGGAATCGAGTCATGGAAAGACTTCCGTGGGTGAACTGCGGTCGAATGTGCATGGCGCTCCACGCGCTCGGAGCCTTGAGAAGGTCCGGCTGGTTGGAGGAACTCCGCAACGGATGACACACAGGAGCCGAAAGCAACTGATGTGCCGACATCCAGTGAGACACGAAAACCAAGCGATTTGGCTCAATTCTTCGCGATGGCGTGCCGGAGGGTGTATGTGAGGATCAGCGATTCGCACCGCCGATGACACAGTCTTTCCGCAGATGTGCTGTAATCGCACAGCGCGGATTGGGGAATATTTAAAGTAAACCCAACCAATCGAACGACTTTAAGGATAGCTCCTGGTGAATCCGGAATAATTGCTTCTCCCGGTATCGCTGCGAGGCGCTTGGGCCCCAGAGCATGTCCGGTGAGAGGAATGACGATGACCTCGCGGCTCGCAGTTGCTTTGGCATGTGCGGTGCTTGGAAGTGGGTGCGTCAGCAAGCCACTGAACCGGAACACGGTGAAGCAGGCGAGTACGCTGTCGGACTTGTACGAACAGCAGGTGCTCGACAACCTGGCGCTCTTCTGTGCGAACCCGGACGCGGTGCCCTCGTTCGCGGTTCCGGCTGGGGGCGTGGTCAACGTCCAGAATCAGGTGACCGGACTCATGATCCTTCAGGCGACGGGAAAGAGTCTGTTCCTCGACAAGTCGGGCCCTAGCATCGGCGGCAGCCGAACTGTCTCCGGGAACTGGGCCCTGGCTCCGATCAACGACCCGGACAAGTTGCAGTTGATGCGGTGCCTGTTTCGGCACGTGGTAGGGCACCAAGCCGACGGAGACTGTGACCACTGCCGGGAGTCGTTAGCTCGCTACTTCGGACCCGAATGGGAGACGTGCGCCGCTCCCACGGGCTGGCTGTATGTCGGATGCAAAAGGGACGTACCCAAGAACGCGTGTGCGGTCGGCCATCACGGGGATCGCTACGTGTGGGTGACTGCCGAGGGGCGAGACGCTCTGGCCCGCGTGATCTTGAGTACACTCGACATCGCGACGGTGGCATTCATTCATCCACCCCCGCCGAGCAAGGAAGTGACGACGTTCGAGTACCGCGGGGACCTGCTCGTCCGGCAGGAAAAGCGGGTGGTCGTGGACCTGATCCCAGGACCGCGAAAGAAGAACCTCGATGAGAACGACCTCAAGGGGTTCAAGGGACTGAAGCCCGACGAACTCCCTGCGGCCATGCGGTCAGTGGAACGACTCAACTACTTCGACCCGTACCGGGGACTGTTCTTCCTTCCCCGGTAACACACTCCAATGGCCGACCCACTGATGTCCGAATCCAACCCGTTGACCGATTACAAGCACCTGAAGTACGACAGCCTCCTGCAAGCATGGCGGGAGGCCGGTTCGAGCGCCCGGTTCGCTTTCTTAATGATCAACATTGCGGTACTGGTGATCGTCACCTCTCAGGTGAGTGCTTACTTCCCGTGGGCACGTACCACCCTCGCGCGGTTATCCGCCGCGAGCCGGGAAGTGAAGCCCGACTCTCCCGAGGGACGGGAAGTAGACTCACGGCGGCAACTCTACGAGGCCATCGTCTACCGCGAACTCGGCGTGAATACGGTTCCGATCCTCGGGCTGAAGTACTCGGTGGACGATCTCCAGGTGCTGGCGGCTGTCGGCCTCGGATTCCTGGCCGTCTGGTATTACCTGGCATTGTGTCGGGTGAACCGGGTCGTCCGGCACCTGTGTGCCGCGATCGGTAGTGAGCCGGACCCGGACGCGAAGCAGTACCTATACCACGGCTTTGCCCACGGGTTCCTGTTGTTTCCCGCCCGGTACACGGGGCTGCTCCCGACCATCACGACGCTGGTTGTGGTGTGGGGCCCGGCGTGGGTTCCGTTCGTGTGCATCGCGATCGACGTGTATTCGCTGTTCCTTCCGCACCTGTCGGGATCTCAAACGACCCTCTGGGAGGCACTCGCCTGGGGCGAGCGGGCGGAGGTACTCGTCCGGTTCGGGTTCTCGACCGGGGTGATGGCGTGCTCGTTCTTCCTGGTCCGGGCTTGCTTGCGTCTCGTTGGTGCGACGCGGCAGTTGCTCGAAGTGGCCCGGAAGGACGCCCGCATTCCCGATCTCGGGGATGATCCTCTGGAAGTCCCAAAGTCCGCGACGGCAACAGGCTGATCCTCGGTCGGAGCGCTGCCTCAGACCGGAGCACGGGGCGCGGCGATCTCGGAACCGCTCCCTGTGACCGAGCCACCGAGTTCCGGGTGGGCGGTTCGTGCGGCACGCAGGTTGATTCGCTGCACCAAGAGCCCGGTGATATAGGTCACGAGGAAACCGAATACCGCCACGGTTGGAGCGAGGAGTGTAATCCCGATCGCCTCGAAGATCTGCGTGTAACCTGTCCCGCCGGCCTGCCCTTCGGGAAGAGCGGCTTCCGGCGCGTAGACGGCGAGCAAGCCGGTTGCGAAGAACCCGACCGACCATACCAGTCCAAGTCCGAGAGCCCAGGGCCAGATTATCCCCTTCTGGGTTGAGTTTGCGTGTACGGCCCGTGCTGCCCTGCGACCACGCCACCGCCCGATCCCCATGGCGACGAGCAACCCCCCGAACGCAACGCTCCCGAATAGCCACCGCGTGATCTCGATCACAGAGCGGTACGACCCATCCGACGCCCGGAAGGTGATCGCGATCGAGTCCGCCGGAACGTTTGGGAAGCTCCCGCGGAGTATGTCACCTTCGCGAATGAGGTCGGGCGTCGTGGTGGCCGCCCAGTTCTCAGGCAGGTAAACCGCGACGTCCAGACCGCCAAATCCTTCCCATGACCGAGCCGGAGCCAGGACGTACGCAAACTGGTGGTACCGTAACGGATGTCCACGCCAGTTGGTCCCAACCGCTGCCGTGTACTTCACGACCAATGTGTGCGCACCGGGCGGTACGTCGAGGGAGAACGCGACCAGCTTCACGGGGTTGGCGGGTCGCGTCCCCGGAGCGTATTCGATTCCCGATCCGCCTCCGAACCCGGGCGTTTCCCTTGGCGGCTTCCAACTGTCCGGAATCGCCGTCTCTGATGCGAGGGTCACCGGGACGGGTTGCCCGTCGAACAGGACGACGAACCCCGCGATCTCGTTCGATCCGGTAGCGAACAGGAGGTCGAGCGGGCGCCGGGGGGCGTCGTTCTGTAACTGGTACACGACGTCGATGACGGCTTTCTCATTGCGGGCGACCGGGCGTAGGTCGATGGAAAGGGTCTCCCGGACGATTCGGATGTGTCGAACGCCAACCGGTTCGCCCGCGACCTGACCGCCGGACGCGGGCGGGCCGGCGTTCGCTCCCACGGGCCCGGCAGTTGCAACGACCAACAACGCAGAGAGCGTGCATCGATTCATGACGGTTCTTGCCTCGGAGACCAACTACATGGTGTGCTGTTCAGGAGCGTCCGTACTTCGCGTGTTCATTCGTGGTCCAGCGGGCGTTCCGTGCGGCGGAGAGTGTGGTTCACCACCTCGGCCGGACCCTTGCCGCGCCCAACTGTGGATCGGATCCGGCGTCGTCGCTGCAAAATTCGTCCTCTGGTCAACGATGTTTGAACGAAATGCGAGTTATCACTCGCGTCTTCTTGGGGGCGATCCTCACTCGACGCGCACGAGGGTAAGGCGAGTCCGCAGGTTCTGGAGGTACTTATCGAGCCGTTCGGAGGCGAGTTGCATCCCGGTCTCGCGGTCGTAGGTCTCGTCAAACCGTTGGAGTGGATTCGCCGAGGTGAGAACGACCGTGTCCCGCCCATCGGCGTCCCGACCGACCCGGCTGACAGACACTTCCATCTTGGTGTATGGATCACGATCAATCACCTGGCCGGTCCGGAGCTTGCGGAGTCCGGCTGGCGGAAGCCACAACCCGTCGAACTGGGCTGGCCCGCAGACCAGAACCCCGGTCCCGATCGAACCCGGGCTCCCCCCCGTGCTGCTGGTCACAGTACACCGTAGCCAGTCGACCCCGCGGTGCGTGACATCGGCGCGGCCCTCGGAAGGTCGGACGTAGTCCGGCCGACCGGGCATCGTCGAGGGCGCGGTAACGGTCCCGCGGAACTCCATTCGACGGACGCCCGCGAGCCACTCGGGTGGCTCCTGCCCGAGCCACGGGTACGCGACCACCCGGTGATCGACCAACTCCGTCCGGGCAATGGCTTGGTGATACCTCCCACCCGTGTCACGCCGCTCCGAGAAAGTGCTAAATAGCACCAGCAACCCTGTCTCCTCGTCGTACAGGTTCACGTAGTTCAGCCCCGGGCGCCGGTAGCTGACCCCGATCACACGGTACGTCTTTCCGGTGTGGATCGTCTGCCAGTTCATCCGCTGCACGAGGGCGTTCGGGCCGGACCGGGCGAGCGCCCGTCGCAGCGCCTCCGGGTTCACCCAGTAACCACCGCCGACCGCTGGAGCAGTGACGAACCCGGGCCCGCCCGCCAGCACCGGTGCTTCCGGCCGGGCGGTGAGGATAAGGTAGTTCCGGACCTCCAACACCGCGGCGTCTTGATCGAGGGCGACGACGTTCACCTGCGCGTACCCGGCCTCCGCTTGGCCGGACGGGATGACCGGGATCTGATCCACACGGATTGGCTCATCGGTGAGAATCGAGAATCCGGAGATGCCGGAACCGGCGGACGTGTGGTAAGTGACCCGGAATCCGGGGGCGATAATCTTCGGCACCGCGGCAGCGCGGAGGGCGGGGTACATGGCGATCAGTGCGCTCGGGGCCGGTTCGTCGGTGGGCGGCGAGGTGCCGGTGATCGCTTCCTCTGGGGTCGGCGTCGGGATCGGCTCTGGTGTCGCCGGGTCGGGGTTGTCCCGCGCATCCGGCACGTTCGCCCCGCCGGGGTTACATCCGGTCAAGAATAGGAAGCCCATGAGTGAGGCGGTTAACAATACGAGCAGGCGTGGTCGGATGTGGACGGGCATGATGATTCTTCTCCGCCGTGGGGCGGGTGAGTGGCAGTGTTTCGTGAGAGGTGAATCGGGAACATCAAATCGAGAGTTGGACCGTTGCGAACGGTTCGTCTTCTACCCCTCGACCGCGGCTTGACAGCGGTACACCCGATGCTGCCGGCAGATCTTCTCGGCCTTGGGATAATGGTCCTGGCAGAAGAACTGCCCCTCGCACAGTTTCGCTGCGGCAGCCGAACACGCGGAGCAAATCTGCCCCGCAAACACCTCTCGCAGCCGCCGCAGGGTCTTGTGCTCCAAACCTCTCTCGTTCTTGTTTTCTGCTTCGTACATACTGCATCTCCCAGAAGTGACTTGGTACGGACCTACCCGTTGGCGAGTGAAGACGAAACTCATTTCCGCAGCATCCGTCCGGGCTGCATTCCCCAGGAACTGGCCTCCCGAGTTTGGGTGGACCGCAATTCTCAGCGTGCGATCGCCACGGTCTCGGTTGTCGCTCGCGCACCGACTCTCAAAGCGCGAGGAAGAGCTCCGCGAGCAGAGTTCCCATGGCTAGGACTCCAGTCGTCCTAACACCGGTGCCACTCGACTCAGGCAGTTGCGGTCTATCGGCCAGTCAAGCAACACTCGTGCCGCGCTCGGTTCTGACTTGCCGTCGAAAGGCTTCGTGTGTCGGATGGTCGGTAAATGGCCGAACTGAACGACGATGAGCGAATTGGCCGGCGAACCAGTGAGTCGTGCCCGCACACCTCGCCCAATCCCGGACACATTCAGGCACATCGGGCGCGCCGGGGTTGTCGATCACGTTGTCTTGGTCGGTTGGCCGAGGAAACCCTCTCGTTAGAGCACAATATTCTCCAAGTAAGTGAATCGATTGAAGCGTTCGATGAGGCGGACATGAAGTACTACCTCCGCGTTCCCAGGTCATCGCTGGCACGACCGAAGCGGGACCGAACAGGTGGCGTGGCTGAAGGCCTCCCTTGATGGGTGGCTCCGCGAGCTGCTATCCAGATCGGACGACGTGTACGCCGCCAAGCGATGGCTGCGCGGCTGGCAGCGGCACGTCGAGATCGGGCTCGACCAGGTGCCCCAACGTCGCCCGGTCCCGCCTCCGCGCGGCGGGTTGATCAGTGCTCTCGATGCGGGCGACCGGGACGACCTCGCGAGTCGCCACGATCCCGTCACTCAGCAATTTGTTCGACAAGGATCTGGCCAGGATTGAGGACGTGTACCAGACCGAGTACTTGGCCCGCCAGCAACGCCCCAACTGGCTGGCAGCGATCAAAGAGGTAGGGGGCGGTCCATGAACTCGGCAACCCGCTGAACAACATCAAGACCTCGGTCCACTCGCTCCATGCAAAACAGGCGAACCGGTTGCTCCGCCGCCTGGTGCGTGGGGCACGGGTTCGGAACGTGTCCCGGTCGAGTGTTTGTCGGACTACGAGTTTGAGATGCTCGAGTTGATGGACCAGGGACGGAACACTGTGCAAATCGCCGCCTCGATGCACGTGAGCCCCAAGTCGATCGAGACGTACCGAGCCCGGATCAAGGAGAAGCCCAACCTGGACAACATCACCGAACTCAGCCAGGCGCCACCGAGGGGGTGGTTGAAAACCGGTAGCTTCACCCACGTTCGGGTCGGTCCGTGCGTCCCAAATGCTTCCAGCCAGTCACCACGTACCCGCCGCGTCGGTGGGCCGAGGCAACTGATGTGGACCGGTCCGGTTGACCACGATGCAGCGACCGGCAGCAGTCCCATTTGTCCTTGAGTGCAGGGATCGGTCATCATCGCGGCAGAACGTAGGTCGGGTAATACGACTTCGTCTCCCGCGGTTGTCCAAACAGGCCATACCGTGTGGTAGTCACGGGCCCGGGGTAATACGCCCCCATGGGCTGGGCATAGTAGGACTCCACGGGTGGAGCGAAGTACGTGACGGTTCGGACGGGTGAGTAAGCGACGCGCGGGGAATAGTAGCTGACCGTCGGCGCACCGTAGATGACTGGGGGTAAGCTGTAGGCGACGACGGTCTGTCCGGGCTGATAGTACGCGATCCGGGGCGGCGGATACTCTGCGACAATCACCGGTTGGGCCGACGCAATGTCGGCACCAACCAGTAGGAATAACGCGATCGCGAGTGTCCGGAACAACCTTCGAGCGATGATCAACATGGAAGTACCTCAGGTCAGTTCTTCGCCGTTCTCCGGCCTGCACCATGCGGGCACAAAACAAGTGGCAAGCGCAGCGGGCGAATCCCACTAAGCGTTACGTATATTGCCACACGGCGGAACTGCCTGGGATGAAGCAATTCCAGCGCCACTTTTGAATCACCTGGACGATTTACCATCTGCTGCCAGAATCACTCGAATTATCGAGCAGCCGCGAGAACCTGTGAAGATCCGTAATATTCGATCCACCCAACGGTTGGACCGGCGGTGTTCTTCGGTTGAAGCCCACGTTACTCAGTCTTGGAAAGACTCTCTGTGGTCTGTCGGGGCCGTTTCCGAGCCGGACGAGGGAGATCGGGCATCTTCTCTGTCGAGACGCCCCCTCGTCATCATTGCCGGACCCGGACGCGCCGGACAACTATCCCCGCGCCGATAAGGCCCAACGCGATGCCACCCGCGACCAGATAGGATGTCTCGGGGCCAGCCCGATCAGGTGGTGGGACATTTACGACAACCGGAGTTGGCACAGTGGTCGATGGGGGGGCCACAGGTCGAGCATCCGCCACAACCACGGGGAGGTCGGGAGGCGGCACGCTGCCCAGTGGAGTGAACCGCATCGGCGGCAAGGCAAACGGTGCCATTCCGAGCCCTTCATACATGAGGTCGGTCCAGAGAGCATTCACCTGGACGGAGCCGAGAACTCCATCGACCTGCCCTTTCCATTCTCCTTCGCCCGTGACCCGACCTGTTCCGCCGGTGTCGGCGCGAGTGTACGTCCCCGCCAAGACGGCCTTGCCGCGGACGATCCCCGATGCCCCACCCGAGTACGTTCCTCGCAGCGTCAGGGTGGCAGTTAACGTGCCATTCACGCCCGTTCCATCCGCCAGTCGCAGCCGGGCCTGTCACGGGTAAGACAGAGCTTTGAGGTCGATCGAGCCGTTCACGTCGCCACCAACCAAGTCGAACCGGATCAAGCCGCTCACGCGGGCCGGTTCCTTGCGGATGTCGATCAAAGCTTCGACGACCGGGGCAACTCGCAATCGCCGTGCCGGTGCGGGTGCGGGAATCCTGGATGCCAACTCCGCACACCCAATCCACGCGAGAGACCCTTCTTGGCACACCGCGGCAATTGCGTTGCGTTGTCGCACCAAGGTGCTCGCCCAAGCAGGTTCCTCGACGAGCTGATCGAGGTTCGATTCCGCGACAGGGCGGATTCGGCGTTTGTCCTCGTGGAGATTCGCGGTGGGCTTTACGCTCGAGATCGAAATCTGAGGGGCTGGAGTGAGCATTCGTGGCAAAGAAATCACTCTGTTCACCTTCATTGAGTGGGGCTCGTCTTTCCCTGCGATGCCTTGCCAACAGACTGCTCCGTCGTGTGCGTTTCTGTCCATCGCGGTTGATCATCCAAATGGGACAAATCGGATCGATAGGTATTCACTGCGGAGGGCACGCTGGAAATCCTGAGTAAAATGGAGCTTGGAGTATTCCGGAGATTTTTACTGTTCTGCGGCGTGAGAACTGCAATTCCACCGATGGAAAAGATGACCATCCCCTTGTCAGGGGTTGATTGAAAGGATGAGCCATTGCTCGCACCGTACCGTCCTCGCTCCCGGTGGCGATCATCTTGCCGACCGGCAAATGGCAGCTCGGCCTGTTACGCCAGACAATGATGTTCAGTCGGGTTCCCTGGCAGGGAGGTGAACCTGAACGAAGGTTGCCCGAAGAGTTGGGCGGAAGGGATCGGCCTTGGGGCCAAAGGTCCGCCGCCTGGAGTGCCCGGCGGGTCAGAAGTTTCGACCTTGAGGGCGCGATGGATAGCGGCATGTTCAATGTCGCGATCGAGACAGAGCCATCGACAAGGGAACGGGTCCGAAATACATATATATCCTCCGGCAGTCTCTACAGTCGACTGGCTCGCGACGAGGACATCAACGACCCTGAACGTCTCTGTGTCGATCACACGATGCGAACTGCAGTCGGGAGCAGGGCCGGTGGATGCCAAGGTGGCATCCACCGGCGAGATGGCACGCTTCGAGACCGAGACCCTTCAGCACCAAGGAGAACCCGAAGCACCTGACGAATCTCTCCAGGACGTGGATCGACCAGGCGCGGACTGGTCTTTGCATGGGGAGTCACACGCGAGGCACATGGTTCCGGTTGTGAGGCAAATACTGGCGACGTTAACCGTACTTACGAGGAGACTCGAATTCCGTCGTCGCAATACACGATCGGAGGCTGAATAATCAATTCTTCCTGACTCGGGCCAACCCCAATCCCAGCCCTGGGAGGTTCCCTTCATGCCCGATCTTCTTGATCAGTTCGCGACTTCCCTCGAAGGGGAAGTGCTTGTCCGCCACTTTGAGCAGTATTTTCGGGACTACCCCGACCTGCACATGAAGGACATGACTCTGGGGGCTGTGGGGCCGGATCGGAAAGTGAACCTGAACGGGCGGTGGGTCGTCAACTTCGGGTCGGACAGCTTCCTTGGGCTGGATCAGGATCCTCGCTTGAAGGAGGCTATCCGGCGGGGCCTCGAGCGGTGGGGAACACACAACGGAACGTCCCGTGCATTCTCAAGTGTGGCGTCGTGCGTCGAGGCCGAGCGGAAGTTGGCAGCCTGGCTGAAGGTCGAGAGTACTCTGATCTACCCCTCGGTGACTCTTACCAACGCTGGGGTGTTGCCCGCGCTGGTGACCCGTCACGACGCCATTGTTGCCGATCAGCAGGCCCATCATTCGGTCCACGAGGGTCTGAAACTGGCCCATGCCGGTGGCGCGAAAACTGGTGTATTCGCACATGACGACCCCAACGACCTGGAGCGGGTGCTCAAAGCTCTCCGCCCATATCGGCAGGCCATCGTTGCAGTCGATGGGATCTTCAACATGTCGGGAACTCTGCCACCGTTGGCAGAGTTGCGGGCAGTCGCTGAGGCGAACGACGCGATCCTGTACGTGGATGACGCGCACGGAACCGGGATCCTTGGAGAACAAGGGCGCGGGACCGTTCTCGACGCCCTCGGCGATTACCGGAATACACTGGTCGTCGGATCGCTGTCGAAAGGTCTCTCCTGTTTTGGAGGTTTCGTCGCCTGCCCCGAGCGGCTGCGGCTGGCGCTCAAGATTCGGTCCGGCCCGCTTATCTTTGGCGGGCCAGTCCCACCACCCTACCTCGACGCTGTGTGTGCAGTGATCGACATCCTCGATTCGCCCGAGTATCCAATTTTACGCGGCCGTCTGTCGGCGAACATGCGGCAGTTCCTAGACGGGTTGCGGCCGCTTGGGCTGCATGTCCTTGGTGGTGTTGGTGCGATTGTGTCCGTTGTTGTCGGCGACGAACTCGCCACCCTCCGGGCCGGTCGGGAACTGTTCGACCGCGGGTACTTCGTCCAGTCCATCATCTTTCCCGCAGTCCCACATCACAGCGGAGTTCTCCGCGTACAGATCAACGCAAATCACCGTCCAGAGTCAATAGTTGGATTGGTGGCCGCGTTTGCATACCTCGCGGCGAATGGGTGCCTTCTTCGGATCGGCAATGTCAAAGCGACGGCCAGTTGAATAACCCTACACCACGTTTACCGCTTCGTCGCGTGTGGTCTCAAGGTTGTTGCTGTGTGTCCGCGTGGCTGAACCCGCCCCAGTCGCCACAAGAAGCGTCTGGCTCCGTTGACAGGAAGGCCGCTCTCAACGGAGTGCCGAGGTTTTGAGCATCCTCAGCTGGTGGTGTGCGGAGCCTGCCCGAACCGCACAGTGGAAAATGTTCCAAGTGGGCCGTCACGCACAGCACCCAATCTTATGATCGACGACACCGATTGAGTCATTTTCGCGGCAAGTTCTGTGGATCATACGGCTTGTGATGCAAAGAACCGTTTGTTGCGACTCTGGCATTTGATCTGCTTTGCCCTTCTAATCTAATGTCAGTCCATCTTCAAGTCACTTCGGTCACGTGTGACACGTGATCAACCAGGCGCAGGAGGCGGCCTGAGCGGCACCGGGGGTCGTGGCACTTGAGAACGATCTCATCGTGACGCCGTGAAGACCGTGACCATCAACAGGCCGTTACCACTCGGGCGGCCCCATTTACCTTTCTGGAGGTCTGCTGTGCTTCCCATTCGCAAGATCCTGCACCCAACGGATTACTCTGACCTGTCTTGTCCCGCATTCGATTTC
This sequence comes from Planctomycetota bacterium, assembly GCA_021413735.1. Taxonomy (GTDB): domain Bacteria; phylum Planctomycetota; class Planctomycetia; order Gemmatales; family Gemmataceae; genus Gemmata. Next base: position 12,767 of record JAIOPV010000045.1, on the reverse strand, counting down.
GCTTGCTCACTGGCCAGGGACTTGAACGCGGAAGTGGTGGTCTGCCACGTTGCCCCGCCGGCCATCAGCGCCACGGCCGACGGGGTGGTCGTCACGCTCCCGGCTGGAGAAGATGAGCTGATGACGAAGAAATTGCAGGAGGTCATCTCCGACGACCCCGATGTCCGCGTCTCTCACAAGCTACTCCGGGGCGATCCCGCTGATGAGATCGCCCGTTTCGCGTGCGAGGCGAAGGTCGACGTTATCGTGCTCGGCACCCACGGCCGCGGCCTCGGTCACCTCTTGATGGGGAGCGTCGCTGAGGGCGTCATGCGGAAGGCTCCATGCCCGGTGGTGACAATCAAAACCCCTGCTCCGATCGCTCCAACCGCGACAGCGATGAAAGAAGCCACAAAACAACCTGTCGGCTGTTGTAGTGGCTGAATCCGATTCGTTCTGATTATGGGCTGAGACTCGACGTGAAGGCGCTCGCGGCCGGGAGTGCAGGTAAGGAAGAACCCGCCGAGGTTGAGCCAGCGGGGAAGCGGAAGGCGAAGTGAGGTGAGGGAGTTTCAGTTGTGGTGTTCATCACCACAACTGAGCAACGAGCGATCAGCGTTTCGGCTTCTTTAGCGAGGGCTTCTTGGCTGACGTTGTGGGCAGTTCGTCGCCGGGCTTGTCGTCTTCTTCATCTGATATGAGGCGTCGAAGTCTGCATCTGAGATGCCGAGCGTGGGCGAGTTTAACGACTGTACTCCAACTGGGGTCTCGGTTGCCCTGTTCAATCTTGGATATTGCTTGAGCCGTTACGCCCGAGGTCTTTGCGAGCGGCTGCCAACGAGATTGCCCTGGATGCCGGCGGTTGTGCGTTGGCGCTAACGCGCGTTCATCGGCACGCTCGACACCAACGCCGTGAGACCCGGACGACGCGGAAGGTGAGGCATCACCCAAACGTTGACAACTGACCACGGGTGAGGCAGCCACGGCGAGTGGAGTCAGGCGAGCCACTCCAAAGCCTCTGGTCGAGACCGGAAGCTCCGAACTGGGGCGTCCTTCCCCGTCCGCACCCGGACGGGCAACCGCGTCTGCGACTGACTCAGTCGGCACACGGTCATCCAGGCGCTACCCGCTGTTGCAAACGTGTGGAAGACGCATCGGACGGCCGCTTGCACCTCACGATCGGGATCGAGTACGATTCGCCCTTCGCTGTCGTGCAACAACCCGACGGGAAGCGGCGTCCGCAACTCACCGCGGCGTGCCTTGTTCAACTTGCCACCCTCCAGACGACCACGCAGGACGTGCAACTCGGCCTCGCTCATGGTGCCGCGAAGCAATGCAACATCACCCACACTCATTGCACATTTGCGGTACGCGAGTCGGTATTCTGGAAGAGCATCGCCGTGAACATCGACGACACGAATCACTCCCTTCATCGTTCTTCGAGGTATACGTCATGTTGCGTTGCCCTCTGCTCCTGTGCCTTGCCTTCGGCCTGTTCGGTTGTGGCGAGTTCAGGCAACCCGTCGAGTCGCCATCCGACCCAACAAGCAGCGATCCGCTGAACACCAAGGGCCCGGAGCAGAAACCCCGCGAGAAGCAACCCGGCGAACCGGGCAAGGGTGGGCAACTTCTGGCCGGGGTCGCCACGGTCGAGATCACCAACAAGAAGAGCTTCACGGCCAACGACCCGCTCTACGTGAAGGCTCTCGTGATGAAGAACGAGATCACGACGGCAGTGATCATCACAGTCGATGCCGTCGCCATCGGTGAGATCGGCCCCATCGGCAACGACTACCTCGGCAAGGTGCGTGCGAAACTCCAGAAGGATCTCAAAATCGCGCCCGAGGACGTGATCGTCAACGCGAGCCACTGTCACGGCATCGTGTGCGCCGATGTCGACGAGAAGACCATCGAGGCCGTCAAGACTGCTGCGTCGAACATGGTCGCCGTGAAGGTCGGCGTTGGCGTCGGCAACGAGAACCGCATCTCGGAGAACCGCCGCCTGAAACTGAAGAACGGCAAGGAAGTCGATGTTCGCCACGCCTATGCGATGCCGCCGGACGAAGAAGCCGCCAGCGTCGGGCCCATCGACCCGCAGATCGGAATCATGCGGCTCGACAAGAAAGACGGTCAGACTCTCGCCGTCGTCTATAACTTCGCTTGCCATCCGATCATGGGAGTGCCGAGCGGCGAGAACACGGCGGACATCATCGGATTCGCCTCGAAGGTGATCGAAAACAACCTGAGCGAGTGCACGATCGCACTGTTCATCCAGGGTTGTGGCGGAGACATCAACCCCACGGGGTACAAGGACGTTCAGCAGCCGCGAAACGCCGAGCCGCTGGGTAACATGCTCGGGCTGAGCGTCTTGCAGGCGGTGCAGAAGATCAAGCGCGATGACGGCGGAGTGTTCAAGATGATGAACGAGAAGATCAAGTTACCCAGGGCCGATCTCGCGGAACGGATCGAGGCACTGCTCGCGAAGCAAACTCGGCTGTTGAAGTCACTGAAGGGGACGAGCCTGAATCTGAAGACGTTCCTCGAACTGGTGGCGAAGTACAACTTGTCGAAGGAGTTTCCGTCGTACTATTCGCACCGCTATCTCGCCGAGAAGCTGCTGGGCCGGGACGAGCTCGCCAAACTCGATGACGCGAACCGAAAGAACCTGAAGGCATAAATCGAGAACGTCTACATCATGGAGAATCTCACCCGCTTGCAAATGAACCTCGCGCTGCTCCAGAAACATCATGCCACGAACCTCGCTTCCGGTCGCAAGCCGCTCGAAGTGGAGATAGCGGCTCTGCGAGTCGGTGATTTCGTACTCGCGACATTCCCGGGCGAACTCACGGTCGAGATCGGCCTGAACGTCAAGAAGAGTTCGCCGCACAAGACGACGTTCGTGGCCGGCTACACGAACGGGTACATCTACTACACGCCGACGGCCAAACAACTTCAGAACGTCGGCGGTGCCCAGGAGGACAGTGATTGCCTGGTTGCTCCCGAGTGGGAGCAACTCTTCTACGACAAGGTTGCCGCTATGCTGAAGACGCTGTGAGGTTCGCCCTCTCAACGGCTCACCACAGGGCTTCTCAAGAGTGGGAGGTCATCGTCTCAAGCAACTGCCCCAAGTGGCGTTGTCCAACCGATTTTGAAGTCGTTCTCAAGTCGAGTTGCCGATGAACGGAGTCCGTCGGCGCATTTCACCCTACCAGAGGCCGGATGGGTTCGCCTTCAGTCAGGCGGTGCGGACGACCCTCGGCATCGCGGAACACCGCGTTCGGATCGACTCCCATGAGATGGAGAAGCGTCGCGGTGAGGTCGGCCGGAGTGTATGCCTCCGTGACCGGCACACCGCCGTGCCGGTCGGTCTGACCAATCATCTGACCACCGCGAATGCCCGCACCGGCGAAGAAGCAGGGAAACACATCGCCCCAGTGGTGGCGACCCGGCGTGAACACTTCACCAGATGCATTCTTGCCGCCCACAGTGATCGGCGAAATCTTCGGTGTTCGCCCCATCTCCCCGCACATCACCACCAGCACCTCGTCGAGCAACCCGCGCTGTTCGAGGTCATCGAGGAACCCGCTGAGGCAGCGGTCGATGGAAGGCAACAACTTCCCCTTCAGGTCGCGGAAGGCGTTCTGATGCGTGTCCCATCCGCGAAGGTTGATTTGCACCATTCGCACTCCAGCCTCGACCAACCGACGAGCGGTGAGAAAGCCCTGGCCCCATTCCTCGCGGCCGTAACGGTCGCGGACCGCCGGCGCTTCCTGGCTCAGATCGAACGGGTTGCTGCGGCCCGGTCGCATCGCGGCGACAAGCTCGATTGCCCGCCGACGGTTCACGTCCATCGTGACCGCTGCGTTGGAGTCGATGGTGCGGTGCAGTGAGTCGAACCGTTCCAACAACGAGACCCGATCGCCCAACTCGGCTCCCGAGACGCCGAGTCCGCCAAGATCGGGCAACCGGAAACTGGCATCGCGGCAACTGCTGTTGTCCCACCACGCCTTCGGCCCCTTACCCGCAGCGCGGCTCGGGTCGTTCGGGTCATCATGACTGAAACAGTTGGGACACGAGCCCGCAGCGTCCGGCGACCGGCACAGCGGCGCGAGATCGACGCCCCAGCGTTCGTAGTTCGGGCCGAGGATGCCTGCCCCGCGGCCCGGGTAACGCATCAGACTCGTCCGTGGAATTTCGACCACGGCAGGAAGCGCGACGCCGGGTTCAGGCGGGTTCACGTAAGCGAAGAGCGACCCGATCGATGGCCACTCGAACCGTCCCTGTCGCGGATTCACGATGCTCGCGTTCGTGTCGCCGACCGGCATTTCGGTGCGACCGGTGTGAAGCAGGTAGGTGCAGCTGTTGTGCTCGTTGCGGAACTCGCGACCGGCGGTATGGTGCATCGTCTTCACCACGGCGAACTTGTCGGAACGTGCGGCGAGTTGCGGCAGATACTCACAGAAGCGCACCCCGGGCAGGCGGGTCGGAATCGTTCCGTATTCACCGCGAATGCCGTCGGGTGCGTCGGGCTTGGGGTCGAACGTCTCGTGCTGGCTCGGTCCGCCAGACTGGAAGATGAAGACGACGGATTTCGCCTTGCCCGCTCGCCGCGAGGGTGTCGCTGCTTCGAGTCGCGCGAGGTCGGCGGAGCCGAGCCCCAGCAGACTCAGACCGCAGACATGCAAGAGTTCACGGCGACCAATGCGAGGGTGGTCGGTGCGAGTGCAGCCGAAACGAGGATGCATGCGAACCCCTCCGATCAAGAAGCGAAAGCAACGAGCGATTCTACCACCCCAAGGCCCCGAAGGTAGCGGGGTGGGATTTGCCAACTTCGCTTGCCCGGTGAATCCTTGAGGTGGAGTACGCGAGGTCGCACATGAGATGGCTCGCCCCACTGATGGCACCGAACAGCCGGCGGTACTTCCGACTGAACTGAGGACGGGCTCTCGTACCCGATCCTGATATGGAAGTGAGCCGGTCCATTCGATCTCGCTTGGCGCGTAGGACTCTGTTACACGGATAATGCTCTCGGCGGTTCGACCTCTAGCAACCGTGCAGCGAGCACCAGAATGAGAAGTGATCGCGGGTCACAGCTTGATCGCCACGGGGGCGGAGTGGTTCGCACCGCTCTTGTTGGCAGCCTCCATGAAGGCCACCATTTCAAGCGTTACAAGCGGGTCAAGGGCCGGCTTTCCCGTGACGAACGACGCAATCACCTTCTTCAGCAACTCGCGGAAGATGACTTTGGTCCCGATGGGGACGTGCGCGACACCCTGCTCGGCAAACGCGGTAAACCCATACTCAAGTTTGCCGCCGCGGGAGCAGCGGGCGGTGGCGACTCGGCCGTCCTTCCAGTGTCCGGTGGCGACCGTCACGCCCTTCTCGTAAGTGCAGGTCACGCGGTCACAGCCCGCTCCCATCACCGTGTAGAGAATCTCCGCAGTGTGGGTGCCGTAGTGGAACATCCCGGGATTGCGATCGTGTTCAGTCCCGGGACCATAGGCGACACACCCATCCACCGGCCCGTGCTTCTTGTCGGCCATATAGTCGACGATTTCCGGGGCGAACCGCAGCGACGACGAACTCCAGATCATCGCCTTCTTCTTCGCCGCAAGGTCGATCATCGCCTTCGCGTCTGCTGTGGAACACGCAAATGGCTTGTCCACGAAGCACGGGATGCTGGCTTCCAGGAACGGCTTTGTCCGCTCGACGTGAACCGAACCATCCATCGATTCGATCAGCATCGCGTCCACTTTCCCGATCATGTCCTCGGGCTTTTCCACGATCGGGATGCCGTACTTCTTGAGCTTCTCGGTAAACATCGGGATCCGCTCCGGCGATACCTTTGAGTCGCCGGTGCAGGCTATCACGACCTTTGCGCCATCGACCCACTGGTCGTCCGGTTGGTCGATGTGGTTGATGCGCGAGGAGAACTCAACGACGTGCGACGTGTCGAAGTCGAGGATGCCGAGCTTGATCATGGAACGGGCCTCGTTGGGATGAGGGTCGAGATGTCGGGCATCACGCCTTGCGCTTCACGCCGTAGGCGGTGTGCTTCGCGGGTGCCTTCACCAGTTCGAAGCCCGGCCGGCGGGCGAACGCATCGAACACCTCGCCGGCTCGTTTCGCGTCGAGTGTCCCACGGTGGGCGTGCAGCAGGTAGCGGAGCGTGAGCGGTTCGATCCGCGTGGTTATCCGCGGATCTGCGAGGCAGACCGACGCCCCCATCCAGCCGTCCTCGCGGACGTGCCAGTGCGTAGGATGCCCGGGATTCGAGCGGTGGTCGAAGTACGTGATACCTTCCTTGTGTCCGCCGGGTTGCTCGCCGCTGTAGTCCACCCACGCGGCCGTCTTGCCGAAGATGGCCGGTTCCCCAACCGCCCCGGTGCTGCTCGTGATGACACCGCTGCCGAAGAAGGCAGAGATAGCCTTCGCCACCCGGACCGCGAAGAACCCGAAGTTCGTCTTCCCGAATTCGAGCTGCGTCGCGGCAGGTCGGAAGATGGCCTGCACCTCCATCAGCGTTTCTCGCTCCCGCCCGGGGATGAGTGCCGCAAATAGATCCTGTTCGAGCAGATCCTTCGGGTCGTGGCCGTCGTTCCACCCGAGCCGGACGGCCATCACCGCTTCGTCGTCGCCGTCCTGGTAGGCAAGCCACTCCTTCTGCCGGATGCGGGCCGTGGTGTCGTCGCCCCAGAAGCTCACCCCGCTCACCTTCTCGTGGGCGAACCAGACCGAACGGTGATGGTCGTGATTGGGAGCGCCGGGGTGCCCCATTCGCGTCAAGGACAGTCCGGATGCCGGGCCAGTGAGCGGATGGAAGAACGGCCGCGGGTAGTGTGGGCCGAAGTGCCATCGGAGGCGCACGGCCCCGTCCACCTGGAAACTCACCTGGTGGTCGGGCAGCGGGATAAGGGTGCAGCGGGGCATGATTGGTTACACCTTGGGTTCCCAGCCCGGGGCGTATTCGCGACTCCACATCTTGAGCGCCTCGGGGTCGTTCTTCACCCGGCCGTTGGCCGGGTCGCAGTGCAGGGTCCGCCCTGTGCGATGGGCGATGTTCCCGAGATGACAGAGGAGCGTGCTCTTGTGCCCCTCCTCAATCTCGCTGTTGAGCTTCTCTCCCGAGCGAATCGCCGCGAGCAGGTTATCGACGTGCATCGCGTCACTGGAGGTTCCGGGTACTTTCTTGACTTCCTTCCCTTTCGGATCGAACACCGTGTAGCCGTTGCCAATGATCGCTAGTGAACCGGTTTCACCCTGGAAGAGTACCTCGACCGCCTTCAGCGGGATCTGGTTGCAACTGAATCCTTCCCACGTAATTGTCCGGCCGCCCGAGAAATCGAAGCTGACAACGTGAGTATCCGGCGTCTCCTGATCGTCCTTGTAACGGTAGCGGCCGCCGGCAGACGTGACCTGCGAGGGGTAGTCCGCACCGAGACCCCAGCGGCAGAGGTCGATCATGTGGACACCATTGTTGCCGAGTTCGCCGTTGCCCCAGTGCCAGAACCAGTGCCAGTTGTAGTGCAGGTAGTTGGACTTGAACGCCCGCTGTGGGGCCGGCCCCTGCCAGAGTTCGTAGTCCAGGCCCGCGGGCGGGGGCCCGGCCTCCCCCTTCCCAATCGACGTGCGGTTATTCGTGTACCACGACTGGGCGAAGTACACGCGGCCGATGACGCCCTCGCGGAGAGCCTGCATCGCCTCGACGATCTTCGGATAGCTCCGCCGCTGGTTGCCCATCTGCACGCGGCGGTCGGCCTTGCGGGCGGCGGCGACGAGCAGTTCGCCCTCGCGCGGGTTGTGGCTACACGGCTTCTCGACGTAGACGTGCTTCCCCGCCTGGCACGCCAGGATCGCTGAAGGCGCGTGCCAGTGGTTGCAGGCCGCACACACGAACACGTCCACCGCCTTGTCGTCAAGAATGCGGCGGAAGTCCCCGACGACCTTTGGCTCCAACTTGGAAACAGCCGAGACCGCCTTTTGGGCGTCCTTCACGCGGGCAGGATCGACGTCGCACACATACGCAACCTGGACGTTCGGCCGCTCGGCGAACGTCTTCGCGAGGCTGGTGCCGCGGCCGCCGGTGCCCATCACCCCGACCACAATTCGTTCGTTGGCGGCGGAAAGACGTGGAGCGGACGCGACCGTGGCGACGGACATGCCGAGGAACGTGCGACGGGACGGCGAATGCGTCATGGCAGCTTCTCGAAAAACAGGGCGAAGGGCAAAGAGTGGCTGCACTCTACCCGACCACCGCGTGACTGGCAAGCATCGCACCGGGCCACACACACGGCGGTCTTGTGTGGAGTCGATCTCTCGACGGCGAACCGTGCAGATGGGAAGATGTTGGTGATCCTCCCGGAGTTCCAACATGATCCGCTACACACTGCTCGCTGCTGCACTCCTCTCGGCCACTGGCCTCTTCGTGCGGGCGGAAGCCCAACGCGCCGAGACCGCCGACTCCTGGCTCGGTCAGAAGGTGCTGGCCCGAAAGGCCGGGGCTTCGCTGGCCGACACCGGCAAGACCGCGACGCTGCCCGTCCGTCACATTGTCTACACGGTGGTGGCCGAGGACGGCGATCGCATCCGGGTGAACTATCCCGGCCAGGAAGGATGGGCGGCGAAGGCCGATTGGGTGCGTCTGCCAGCGGCGATGGATCATTTCACGGAACGCATCAAGGCCGACCCGAAGGATGCCTTCGCCTGGAGCCGACGCGGAGTGGCGAACCGCTATGCCGGCAAGCCCGACCTTGCCTTGAAGGATCTGGAGGAAGCCGTTCGGCTTGCTCCGAAGGACGCGGATTTCGTCGGCATCCGCGGCATGATGCTCTGGGCGAACAAGAAACTCGACGAGGCAATCGCCGATTACACCGAGGCCGTGAAGCTCGATCCTTCCTACGCGGTCGGGTTCCGCAATCGGGGGCTGGCCTGGCACGCGAAAGGCGCGTTCGACAAGGCGATCGCAGACTACACCGAATCGGCTCGCGTCGCTCCGCACTACGCACCGGCGTTCCACGACCGCGCGACCACCTGGCGAGCGAAGGGTGAACACCGAAAGGCCCTGGCCGATCTGACCGAGGCGGTGAAACTCGACCCTCGATACGCCGCTGCAATGGCCGATCTGTCGCGGTTGCTGGCGACCTGTTCGGACGACAGGGTTCGTGACGGTAAGCGGGCTGTGGAACTGGCCGCGAAGGCAAACGATTTGACCTCTGGGAAAGATGCGTCGGTCCTGGACGCGATGGCCGCTGCTCACGCCGAAACCGGGGACTTTGAGAAAGCAGTCCAGTATCAGAAGAAAGCACTCGCCGACAAAGCGTTTGAGAAGGACTCCGGCGAGAAGGCACGCGAACGACTGAAACTCTACGAGCAAAAGAAACCCTGGCGAGAATGAACTCTCTAACGAAGTCCCGTCCTGGCCTATTGGGTCGTCTTCTGCTTGGGACGTGGATGCTTCGAGATCAGACCAGTTCGGGGATCGGATTGCCCTCGCTGCCCAGGATGGGAACCGGTCGTCCCTGGGGACTCATCCACTGCGATTCAAGCGGGATATCGAGGTGCCGGAACACGGTCGCAGCAAGGTCCGACGGCGTGATCTTGCGAGTCTTCGGTTCGCCACCCTTCTCGTCGGTGCTGCCGATCACCTGACCCTGCCGCCCGGCGCCGCCAGCCGCGAGCATCGACATCACGGGAGTCCAGTGGTTTCGCCCGGCGTCCTTCGTCATCACCGGCGAGCGGCCGAACTCACCGAGCATCAGCACGAGCGTCGATTCGAGGAGTCCACGAGCGTCCAGATCTTCGATGAGTGTGGTCAGCGCACGGTCAATCGTTGGGAGGATCGGCGTCAGCCCCTTCTGGATGCCGCCCCACGGCGGAACCATGTCGCCGTGGTGATCGAAATAGCCCCACTTCCCACTGACCAGCACATAGGTACTTCCGGCTTCCACGAGTCGCCGCGCCAGAAGTGCCTTCTCGCCAACGCTGACGCGACCGTAAGCATCCCGCATTTTCTCCGGTTCCTGCGACAAGTCGAACGCCGTTCGCACCTTCGGAGACACGACCATGTCCAACGCCATTTCGGTGTACTGGTCTGTCGCAGTCATTTGGTGGCGAGTGTCGAGATCGCGTTGCATGCGGTCGAACTGCTTGCGGAGAGTGGCCCGATCCTGGAGCTGCTCGACATCGAGCCCATCCGGCAGTGCCAGCCGACCGGGGAGTTCACTTCCTTTCACGGGCTCGAACGCGGTGCCCATGTGGCCGGCACCCCACACGTCCGACTTCCACTTATCCGCAAGACCGACGAACGCCGGCATCGCGGGAGCGTTCGGTCCGTGGAATTTCGCCGCGATGGACCCCATCGAAGGGTAACCACCGCCATCCTTGCTGTCGTCACTCCGGCGGGCCAGTGGATTGCCGGCCTGCATCGTGATCGGCGTGTGATTGCTCGCCGAGCAGTCCACGGCCCGCAGCACCGTCAACTTGTGGGCGAGTTTCGCCTGAAGCGGCAGGTGTTCAGAGAAACGGACACCGGGGACGCTGGTGGCGATGGATTTGTACGGCCCGCGAATTTCGTCCGGTGCGTCTGGCTTCGGATCCCATGTGTCGATCTGACTCGGGCCACCAGAGAGCCAGAACATGATGACCGCCCGCTTGCTGGTCGATGCGGAACTGGCGTCCTTGGCTCGCAGGGTGTCCGCGAGCGACAGACCCGCGAACCCGGCCAGGCCCGTCTGGAGGAACCAACGCCGGCTGCCGACGCGGATGAGATCGCGACCGGGCGGCAGGAGCGAGTTGGTTGTGTGCGGAGTGGTCATGGCAGGTTCCAGCGGAACAGAGAAGGCAGGCAGGTTCATACAGTATGCGCGACACGGAGGATCATCGCCACAAGTGAGATCGCGAACGCTTCGGGTTCACCGGAGCAACTCCTTGATCACTTTCCCGTCCTGACCGGTGAGCAACGACAGTTCCGCTCCGGTGCGGTCATAGACCCGCTTCTTCGAATCGAGACCGAGCGGTTCGTTGCGGTCAGAACAATTCAGTGAGCGGTCGCCCATCTTCCATCAAGTAGAAGGGGCGGCCCTCGCGGTCCACGGCATGAAGGTCATCAATTCCCATCGCGTGAAATACGGTGTGCGCGATGTGCTCGGGGGCAACGGGGTTCTGGTCCGGGTACTCGGCGCGCTTGTCGCTCGTGCCGAACACTTGCCCGCCGCCACTGCCACCACCCGCGAGCAGCACCGACTGACACTCCGTCCAGTGATCGCGACCCGCGCCGCGGGCACCCCCGAACGCGGGTCGCCAACCTTGGGCTTCCGCCCCATCTCGCTCGACACGATCACCAGCGTGGATTCCAACAACCCGCGCTGATGCAGGTCGTCGAGCAGCGCCGCGAACGGTCGATCGAACTCCGGCAGCAGGCGATTCTTCAGGCAGTTGAAGTTGTTCCCGTGCGTATCCCAACCGCCACCGCTCTTGCACAGCGTGTCGAGTTCCTTGTCGCCCTTCCAGAACACCGAGACGAACGGCACACCGGCCTCGACGAGTCGCCGTGCCATGAGCATTGATGTCGAGTTGATCCCGTGGCCGTAGCTCGCGCGAACCTTTTCGGGTTCCGATCGGAGATCGAACGCTGCTTTCGTTTGCCGGGAAGAGAGCAGCGTGAACGCCTTCCGTTGGTAGGTGCTGTAGTCGCGGTTGGGCGCGGAATCTTCGGCGAGGCGATGTGCGGCATCGAGGCTCTGCAACAGCCCGCGTCGGTCCGACAGACGTTTGGCCGGAAGATCGCCGCTGAGCGTGAGTGCGGGCACCGCGAAATCGAGCGGGCGTTCGCGGGTGCCGTCCACGAAAACGGGGTCGTACTCGATCCCGAGCCGGGCGGCGAACTGTCCGGGCCGCGTGTATTCCGGAGCACCTTCCTTGTGCGGCAGTGTGATCGCTGACGGCAGGTGCGGGTGCGGTGGCCGCTTGAGCGCGACCACGGATGCCATCGAGGGCCAGTCGGTGGCGTACGGGGTGCGAGCGTTCAAAAGCTGATGGAAGGTGCGATCCGGGGCGTGACCAGTGAGGTTGTAGTAGTATCCCGCGTGGTGGTCGCCGGTGCCGCGACGTTGATCGCCCAGTGAACGAACAATCGCGAGATGATGGGCCTGCTTCGCCAGATGCGGCAGGTGTTCACAGAGCTGGATGCCCGCCACCGTTGTGCTGACCGGCTTGAATGTGCCGCGGTATTCCTCCGGTGCGTCCGGCTTCATGTCCCAGGTGTCGATGTGCGACGCCCCGCTGCTGAGCCAAATCATGATCGCGGATTTCGCCACCTGACGGCGAGCGGATTGCGAGGTCGGTGCCGCGGCAACTCGCCCGGCGAGGTCGATGCCGAAGTAACTCATCCCACCCGCGACGAGAAACGAACGCCGGTCAATCGGGTGGAGGCAGCGGGATTGACTGGGGATGTTGAGCATCACGAGACAGGGCAGGAGGGAACAGGCGGGAGGGTAGGCAGTATCCAGAGTTTCCAGCATGGTCGGCCGCGCGTCAAGCCGTCAATCTGGTTCAACAGTCGTTAGATTTGGCACTTGCGTGGGCGGAACCAGGAACGGAAAATCGGTTTCACTCGAAATCCTTGGTTGCGTCTGGGTAAGTAGGATGCGTCATCCCTCTTCACGCTCAGGTATCATTCCCAATAGCCTACGTGGGCAGGAGTTGTGTAGACGCTGGGAGGGACACGGATGTTACTGGATGCGGTACTTGACCGGTTTATTGCCCACAGCCCAATGGCCGTCGCTGTTCGA
>JAIOPV010000050.1 GCA_021413735.1 Planctomycetota bacterium | reverse complement strand
AAGATCGAGGGCGTGGCTCATGTGGTGGACGACGCCGAATGGGCCAAGGTCGAGTCAGGCGTTTACACCGGGTTTTCGCACGGCGGCTCATACAAGGCCCGCTGGGCGGATCCCGAACGGCCGGGCATCACACGGTACACGCCGGAACTGGCCGAGGTTTCGCTCGTGGACAACCCGTGCGTCCCAACGGCCACCTTCGAGTTCATCAAGGAGGACGGAACCGCCGAACTCCGGAAATTCAACAGCGGCGCACAGGAGGCGCAGGAACTTATGACCGACAGCCAAACCCAGGAAGACATCAAGAAAGACGCCCCGGTTGAAGCCGTGGAAAAGGGCGAGAGCCAAGAGGCCCTCGCGAAGGAAGCGGCCGAGCGACCGCAGGACAAGGGCGGCGTGCAACAGGTGTGGCAGGCCAAGGACGGTAGCACCCATCTCAGCAAGGCCGACGCTCTTATGCACAACGCCGGGGTGGAGGCACAATCCGTCGCCGACGCCGCGGCGGCGCCCGTGCAGGCCGCGCTGGAGAAAATTGATGCCGCGCTGAGCAAGAAGGAAGCCGTCACCAAGGACGACGAAATGGAAATGGCTGCGGGCGAACCTGAAAAGAAGGATGAGGCGGCTGAAGACATGAAAGAAGGTGAGGCAGGCACCGCCGGGAAGGCAGCGGACACCGAGGACTTGAAGAAGGGGATGTACGCCGTCTCCACGTTCGCAGAACTGCTCCAGTCCATCCAGTACCTGCAACAGGACACGCAGTGGGAAGCGGAATGGGAGAACGACGGTTCTGAACTCCCGGCCAAGCTCAAGGCATGGCTCGCCGAAGGCGGCGCGCTTCTCACCGCGATGGCCGCCGAGGAGACCGCCGAACTCACCGCCGAGAAGGCCGCCGGGGGCGACCTGGCGAAAGCAGGCGCTCGCAACAACAAGGCAGACGCCGACCGCATCCAGAAGATGCACGACACTTCAACCGAACTCGGCGCGAGCTGCGCGAAAGACGATTCGGCTGAAAAAGCCGCTCCTGCCGCGGATCTCACCAAAGTGACCGCCGAGCGTGACGCTCTGAGCAAGGCCATCGGTGACCTGACGCCGAAGATGGAAGCTCTGCTCAAGCGGGTCGAACAACTCGAAGCGCAACCCATGCCCGCCAAGGGTATTGTCCGCGCCGTGGACAAGGCGACGGACGCGGGTGGCGAGACGGGCGGCGACGTCATGACGAAATTCAACGAACATCTCGCGGGACTCACCCCGGACCAGCGCAACAGCGAACTGATGAAGCTGGCCCTCCGGAACCCCGTCGTGGTGAAGGCCTAACACGCCACTATTAACGCTAAGGAGAGCAACATGATTAACCCCACTCAAGACACGATGGCGATGCTGAAGGCATCGCTCGGTCAACCCTTGCAGGGCGACTTGCAAAAGGGCGTGACCGTCGCCACGGGCCTGACTTACTACGACCTCCAGGCTCCCGCGAAGAACCTCTACCCGGTCATCACCCCGCTTCGCAACAAGATCCCCCGCGTCCGCCGCCCCAACTCGGGTAACGCGACCAACTGGAAGCAGGTCTCGTCGCTCGTCGGTTCCGGCTACAACGCGATGGGTTGGGTTCCGGAAGGCCAGCGCTCGGGCACGATGTCATATGTGACCGCGAACAAGGCCGCCACCTACGTCACCATCGGCGAGGAGGACTTCCTGACGTTCGAGGCCGAAGCCGCCGCCCAGGGCTTCGAGGACGAAAACGCGATGGTCACCTTTCGCCTGCTTCAGAAGATGATGCAGAAGGAAGAAATGGCCATCCTCGGCGGCAACGCCAGCCTGTCCCTTTCCGCCCCGTCCACTCCGACGCTGTCGGCATCCGGCTCCGGCGCGACGCTTCCAGGCGCGACCTACTCGGTCATCGCCGTGGCGCTCACCTTCGAGGGCTTCAAGAACTCCAGCCTGACGGGCGGTGTGGCCACCAGCCAGACGGTCACGGGTGCGGACGGCAAGACCTACGCCCTGAGCGGCGGCAGCTCGAACAAGAGCGGCAACGCCACCCAGGCGGTCTCGCTCGGCCAGGCCCTGCTCGCCTCCGTTCCCTCGATCCAAGGCGCGGTCGCTTATGCTTGGTACGTCGGCACGGCGGGTTCGGAAAAGCTGGAGGCGATCACCACGATCAACTCCGTCAGCTTCTCGAAGCCCCTGCTCGGCACGGGTCAGGCGGCCACAGCCGTCACCGCCAACAACTCCGCCAACGCCAACCTGGCTTTCGACGGTCTGTTGACGCAGGCGCTGAACCCCAGCAACCTTGCCTACGTCAACCTGCTCCCCACGGGCACGGCGGGCACGGGCACGACGCTCACTGCTTCAGGCCGTGGCACTGTGGTCGAAATCGACAACATGCTCCAGAGCATGTGGGACAACTACCGGATCAGCCCCACGGTTCTCTACGTCAACAGCCAGGAACTGAAAAACATGACCAACAAGTGCTTGAGCAATACTTCCGGCCCGCTCCTGCACATCAACCAGAGCGCCAACGGCCCGAACTACGAACTGACCGCCGGCGGCGTCATCGGCTGGTACTTCAACCCGTTCACCATGAACGGCGGGTCGAAGATCCCGGTGTTGATCCACCCCGACCTGCCGCCCGGCACCATCATCGCGTGGGCCGAGCAGCTCCCGGCGTGGTACCAGAGCAACGAAGTGCCGAACGTCGCGGAGATCATCTGTCGCCGCGATTACTACCGCATGGATTGGCCGCTGCGCACCCGTCAGCGCGAGTACGGCGTGTACGCGGAGGAAGTCTTGGCGTGCTACGCGACTTTCGCGATGGGCGTCATTGGCAACGTGGCGAACGGGTGAACTATCTAATGGCTAAACCTTGCGTCGTGTGCTATCGGTCAGCACGCGGCGCAAGGAGGCCGTTAGCATGGACAGACGAGAAGAACTATTTTGGAAGAAGGTGGCTGCACCGGATGAGCGCGGATGCCGGAAATGGCTGAACGAGCTTACTTCAACTGGTTACGGGAAAGTGACGTACAAAGGCTACCGGACTACAGCACATCGAATGGCCTACATTCTGACGAATGGCCCCATACACGCAGACTTAGTGGTCATGCACGACTGCGACGTGCGCTCTTGCTGTAACCCAGACCACCTGAAGGCCGTGACTCAGAAAGTAAATCTGGCTGACATGCGGGCGAAGGGCCGAGCGGGCGATTGCCGGAACTTCGGCGAGAAGCACGGTCGTTGCAAACTGCCGACCGGAAAGCTCGACGAGGTTAAAGCCAAGTACGCCGCGAAGCAGGGCAGCCAAACGGCCTTGGCAAAGGAATTCGGCATCAGCCAAACTCATTTGAGCCGCATAGTCAGAGGCGTCTCGCGAGTGCAAGGTTAACACCGTGTCATGACCACTGGCCCTCTCCCAAGGGGGCCAGAACTGATGACACCAAACCAGGAGGAATTATGACGGTCAAAATGCAAGGCCCGAAAGGGCACGGAGGCTTGTCGCACGCGGGCGTTTCCTACGAACCCGGCGAGGACGGAATTATCGAAATCCCGCACGAAGCGGTTGAGCCCGCAATGGATCACGGCTTTACCGTCGTCTCCGAGAACACCGAAGGCCAGGGAGCGGGCGACGGCGATCTCACCAAGATGAAGAAAGCCGACCTCCTGGCGTTCGCCAAGACGCAATTGGGTCTCGACCTCGACGCGGCACTGACGAACAAGCAGTTGATCGCGGCGATTGAAGCGGCGCAAACCGCCCCGGCTTCCAACCAATCCCCCGCCGAAGGCCAGGGAGCGGGCGACGGTGCAGCCTAGCCTCACCACCCTCGACAACACCAAGGCCTGGCTGGGAATTACGACGACGGGCGACGACCTGCTGCTCTACCAACTCATCGCGAAGGCAAGCCGCTACATCCTTTCCTACCTCCAGCGGCCCGACATCTTCCGCCGGACGTACACCGAGGTTTATGACGGCAGCGGCAGCGGTCGACAGATCCTCCGAAACTACCCCGTCCTCTCGGTCGGTTCGCTGGCTGTCGGCACGAATAGCATTTCCGCGTCTCCGGCGTTCGGCCAATCCGGCTTCATGCTGGAGTCGTGGGATGGGCTTCCGCCCGGCCACCCCCAGGCCCTGGACTTGTACGGGTATACCTTCTGCCGGGGCAACAGCAACGTCGCCGTAACGTACACCGCCGGGTACGCGGTGCTGAACGAGACCCAGACCGTCCCCGGTCTCTCGAACTATTCGATTCGGGTTCATGAGCCCTTCGGCATCTGGGCGGCGGACAACGGAGTGACCTACGCAGACGGAACCGCGCTCACCCCGGTGGATTCGGTGCCCGCCGCCGGGCAGTACAGTACACCGGGTGATGGGATCTACCAGTTCTCCGACGCCGATGCGAACGCCGCCGTGCTGGTCTCGTACAGCTTCGTCCCGTTCGATGTCGAGCAGGCGTGCATTGAACTCGTGGCCGAGCGCTACAACTACAAGGACCGCGTCGGCGTGGCGTCCAAATCACTCGGTGGCCAGGAGACGGTCTCCTACAGCCTCAAAGCCATGCCCGACCACATCGCCACGGCGCTCCAGCCGTTCAAACGCACGGTGATGGTTTAGCCGTGCTGAGCGTCACCCTCGTCGGGGACAAAGAACTCGTCGCTCGCCTCGAAGCGATGCCGGATAAGTTGCGTGCGGCACTGCTTCGGAAGGTGACCTACCTCGCACTGCGGCTGGAGAACAAGGTCAAGACCGACAAGCTCTCGGGACAAGTTCTCAACCACAAATCCGGCAGGCTCTGGCGAAGCATCCAGCACTCCGTCGCTTCCACGCCGACCTCGGTGACCGGGAAGGTCTACTCGGCGGGCGACGTGAAGTATGCCGCGATTCACGAATTCGGCGGCACCACCAAGCCGCACATCATCGAAGCCAAGAGCGCAGGATCCCTTGCGTTCGCCTGGAACGGCAAGCAGGCGTTCTTCAAACGAGTCAATCACCCCGGCTCGAAGATCCCCGAGCGGTCCTACCTCCGCTCCTCTCTCGCCGATATGCGGGACGAGATCGTCGCGGGGCTTGAAGAAGCCGCCAGCCAGGCATTGCAGCCGTGAACCGCGAGGCGATCTTCGCGGCCCTGTACACGCTCGTTACCGCGGGCGGGCAGTTTGCCACCACCGGACGGCGGGTGAAGATCTGGACCGACGTGAAGCCCGCCCAGCGCCCGGCGCTGTTCCTCGCCGAGCGAGCCCAAACGTATCTCCGCAACAGCGAGGCCGTCCCGGCGCGAGTGACCCTGAACGCCGAGCTTTACATCTACACCGACGCCAAAGACCCAAACGTCATCGGCTCGACCCAACTGAACAACCTGCTCGATGCCATCGACGTGGCACTCGCTCCCAGTCCCGTCACGGGGAAGCAGACCCTCGACGGGCTTGTCTCGCACTGCTGGATCGAGGGCGACATCTTCTTCGACCCGGGCGACGTGGATGGTGATGGAATGGCGATCATACCGCTCAAAATCCTCGTCCCGACCTAACCACCAGGAGGCACCATGAACGACACCGACGCAACCATCGAAGCCTGGTTCGGCAGGCACTTCAGCCACGTCACGCCCGGCACGCCCGAGCACGCGGTTCTGACGGCCGCGAAGAACGACCTGAAGGCCTCGTTCAAAGCGGCTCCCGAACCCGCCACGAAGAAATGACCCCTGCTAAACCCGCAACGGAAGGACTCCGCCCATGACCGCATACGCTTTCGGGTCAGGCACGCTCATCGGCGTGCGGACCGACATCGCCAACCAGACGCCCGCCGTGTTCGGTGTGGTGCAGGATGCCGAGATCGACTTCGACTTCTCCCTCAAAGAACTCATCGGCCAGTACCAGGCCCCCGTCGCCATCGCCCGCGGCGCGCTCAAGATCACGGGCAAGGCGAAGGCCGCCCGCATCTACGGCTCGATGTACAATTCGCTGTTCTTCGCGCAAACTCAGGCCACGGGCGGGATCCTCCAGGCGGTCAACGAGTCGGGTAGCATCCCGACAACCCCGTACCAGATCACGGTGGCGAACTCCTCCGGCTTCCTGACTGACCTCGGCGTGTTCAACGCCACTACCGGGGTTCAGCTCACGCGGGTCGCCTCTGGTCCGACGACCGGGCAGTACAGCGTCAGCGCGGGCGTCTACACGTTCGCCGCGGCCGACACGGGACTGGCGTTGGTCATCAACTACAGCTACTCGACCAATTCGGGGGCCACGAAGATCACCCTCGCCAACCAGCTCCAGGGTTCCGCCCCCACGTTCCAAATCAACCTGGCCGAGACCTACAACAGCAAAGTTTTGAACATCCAGCTCAACGCCAACGTGGCGAGCAAGCTGTCCTTCCCGTTCAAGAACCAGGACTTCGTGGTGAACGACTTCGAGTGGCAGTCGATGGCCGACGCCGCGGGGAACATCGGCTACATCACCTGCTCGGAGTAACGGCACATGGAAAATCTCCCCGCCGTCACCCTTGCCGGGCAGGCCTTCCCGGTCAAGCCGCTCGTCATCTACCAACTGCGAGTCGTCGTCCCGGCAATCCTGCGTCTCACGAACATGGTCCCGACCGCGATCACCGAGGAGCAGTATGCCGATCTCACCGAGGTCGTGTACCAGGCGATCGCTCCCGCACAGTCTCCGCCGCTTTCCCGCGACGGTTTCATGAACATGCCCGTCAGCCTGGCGGAGATGATCGCATCTCTCGACGTCATCGCGGAACAGGCCGGGCTCGTCCGGAGGGCTGCCCCCTTGGGGGAAGCGGAGGCGGCGAGCCCATCGACTGGGACGCCGTCGTAGCCGAATTCAGCTTCTGCCTGGGGCAATCCTGGGACGAAGTCGAGACGACACTCACCCTGCCGCGCATCGCCGCCTACCGGAGATATTGGGAAGCCCATCCCCCCGTCCACTTGCTGGTCGCTTGGGATCTCGGCTACAAGCCCAAGGGCCGTGGTAACCTCGGAGAGTTGATCGAAATGTTTGAAGGCGGGGTCGTGAGATAGGGCAGAAATGACAGACACGAATGTCGGCGTAAGTTTCGGGGCACAGACGGGCGCGTTCACGGACGGCGTGAACAGCATGGTGCGTCCCGTCGCGTCGTTCACCGATCGCATCAAGGATTTGAACTCCGAGATGGCGAAGCTGTCGAACCCGGTCGCCAACCTCGCGACCGCCGCGAAAAACGCCACGAACGAGACGACCAAGTTGTCGTTTGCGACTTCCGGGGCCACGCGAGAGTTCATCGTGCTCGGCCACGAAGTCATGTCGGGGAACTTCTCCCGCATCCCCGGCTCGCTCCTTGTGCTGGGCGAGCGGACGGGCGGCCTGACCAGCCTCATCCGTGACGTCACTCCCGCGACGTGGGCCTGGGCTGCTGCCGTCGCGGCTCTCGTCGTTGTTACCTACGAATGGACGGCGTCCAGCGTGCAAGCCGGGCAGGCGCAACTCGACATCAAGGGGGCTTTGGAGCTTAGCAACCAGTCGCTCGGCTACAACCGCGATGCCATCCGCGAGAGCCGGAATTCCTTGAGCGAGCTGGCCGACGTCAGCACCGAAACCGCGAGCAAGATTCAAATCGCCTTCGCCCGCACGGGTGAACCGATGAAGGTCCAGCAGGAAATGCTCGCCGTTCTGCCGGGGTACATGGCGGCGGTGGGCAAGTCAGCCGAAGACGCCGCCAAAGACCTCATCAAGATGGTGAAAGACCCGGCCCGTGGCGCGGAAGAACTCGCACGGAGCTACCAGCAACTCGTGAGCGCCAGCGAACTGAACGAGTTGCAGACCCGGAACACCGGGGCCACGACGGAAGCCTACGCCGCCGACCTGTTGAACCTCATCGGTCCCAAGCTCACCACGTTCCGCCAGGATCATCTGGAGCCGCTCACGAAGGCGTGGGAATCCTTGAAGAACGCCATCCTGGATTTCCCCACCAACGTTGCGTCAAGTGTCGCGAGCAGCGAGTGGGCCAAGATGCTCGGCATGGGCGCGTACAACAAAGACGCCAACGCTCAGAAGCAGCAGACGGCCGACGCGGCCGAAGCCCAGGCGAAACAGAACGAATTGAACGAAACGTCCCTGAAGGGCCTTGAGACGTTAAAGACGATCCACGCCGACAACGAGAAGATTAATGAGTTGCTCGCGAAGCGGGTCGCTCTCATTAACGCCGCCAACGCCGCCACCACCCTCGGCGATTCGGCCAGCGCCAAACGGGATTTGGCGGGCGTCGAAACGCTGAACCGCCAGATCCAGCAGGAAAAGACCCGGATGGCGAGCGCGGGCGTCCAGGCCGCCAAGGCGGCCCAGCGTGAGAAAGAACAGTCGGCCCGCGAGAGTGTCTCCTTCGAGGAACAGATGGGCCGCTTGTCCGTCGAAAACGCCCGCGAAACCCTGGACCAGAAAGTCGCCCTCGGCGAGATCACCGTCAAAGAGGAATACGCCCAGCTTCAGAAGCTGGCGGACGACGAATACGCTCTCCAACGCCAAGCGTTGGTGCAGGAGTCACAACTGGACGGCCTCACTCTCGTCGAGAAGCAGAAGGTCAACGATCGACTCCTGCTGCTCCACCAGAAATATCTGAACCAAAAGCAGGCGCTGACCCGCAAGGCGGCCCTCGACGAGCGTCGTCAGTTCGACCAGGTGTTCCAAGGCATCGACCGGGCGTTTAGCACCTCGATCAACGGCATCCTCATGGGCACCCAGACCTGGAAGCAGGCGATGTCCGGGATCTTCACTGGAATCCTGAGCGTGTTTGTGGACATGGCCGAGAAGATGGCGTCGAAGTGGCTGGAGACGCAGTTGATGAACAGCATTTTCGGGAGCGAACAAGCGGTCACCACCATCGCCGGGGACGCCGCGACCGCAGGCGCCGCCGCCTATGCCAGCACCGCCGCGATCCCCGTCGTCGGCCCAAGCCTTGCTCCCGCTGCCGCCGCCCAGGCTTATGGAGCGACAATGGCATTTCAGGGGCTCGTCCCGCTGGAAACCGGGGCGTGGGAAATCCCCGCCACCGGACCCGCCTTGCTCCACCCCGGCGAAATGGTCGTGCCACGGAAGTTCGCGGACGACCTGCGAAGCAACGGCGGTCTCGGCGGGGGTGATGTCCACTTGCACGTCCACGCGATGGATGCGGGAAGCGTCAAAAAGCTCTTCATGGAAAACGGCGCGGCTATCGCCTCGGCCATCAAGAGCCAGGTGCGCGGGTTCAACCCCAACATTCCCGCCTGGAAGTCGTAATGTCCGCGGCTGTCTTCCCCACTCTCGCGGGTCTCGGCTGGGAGATCAATCGCACTCCCGTATGGAAGACCCGTCTCCAGGAATCGGTCTCCGGCAAGCAAACGTCCATAGCCGACTGGTCGTACCCCCGCTGGCAGTGGGAGCTGACCTACGACTTCCTCCGTCAGGGCACCGTCCACGGATCGGCCTACGCGGAGTTCGCGCAACTCGCCGGGTTCTTCAACCAGCGCCAGGGGCAGTTCGACAGTTTTCTATACCAGGACGCCGACGACGACGCGGTGACCGGGCAGGCGCTCGGAACAGGCGACGGCACCACGACGGCGTTCCAATTGATCCGCCCCTTCGGCGGGTTCATCGAGCCCGTTCTCGCGCCCAACACGATTTCGCACGTCTACCTGAACGGGGTGAATCAGCCGTCCGGCTGGTCGGTCTCGAACTGGGGCGTCGCGTCGCCGGGGGTCGTCACCTTCTCCAGCCCGCCGGGCAACGGCGTCGTCATCACCGCCGACTTCAGCTTCTACTTTCCTTGCCGCTTCACTGACGACACGATGTCCTTCGCGAAGTTCATGTCGGCGCTGTACGACGCGAAGAAGGTCGCCTTCGCGAGCATCAAGTAACGATGAAACCCACGAACCCCACCCTCAACGCGCTTCTCGCGAGCCGTCAGTTTTACGTCGCCGACCTCTACACTTTCACGCTGGTGGACGGCACCGTGCTCCGCTACTGCGCGGGTGACCAGACCATCACGGCGAACAGCCTGCTTTACACGGCCGGGGGGCAGACCGGGCCGTACTTCGACCGCACCGGGAACAAGGCCAAATGCCACTGGAAATGTGGCGTCGAGGTGGACACGCTCACGTTCGACGTTCTGCCCGGTTCTGCCACCGTGCAAGGGGTCGCGTTCCTTAGCGCGGTGCGTCAAGGTGTCTTCGACGGAGCGGAGATGCAGTTGGAGCGGGCCTTCATGCCCGCCTACGGCAACACGGCCGCCGGAACGGTCATCATGTTCACGGGCCGTGTCGCCCAGGTCGTGGCGGGACGTTCCCTGGCCACCTTTACGGTGAACAGCCACCTCGAACTGCTCAACCTGAACCTGCCCCGCAATCTTTATCAGCCGGGGTGTGTGAACACATTGTTCGACGCGAGTTGCGGCCTGAACCGGGCCACCTTCGCCGTGACCGGAACGGCGTCCGCCGGAACCATCGCCAGCGTCATCAACGCCACCCTCGCTCCGGCGACGGGATACTTCGATCTGGGGAGCATCGTCTTCACCAACGGGGCGAACAGCGGTGTCTCGCGGAGCGTGAAGGCGTACACGAAGGGCTCGCCGGGCAGCCTCAGTCTCATCCAGCCCTTTCCCGTCACCCCCTCGCCGGGCGATACGTTCACCGCTTACCCGGGATGCGACAAGATGCAATCCACCTGCCAGAACAAGTTCGGCAACCTGGCCAACTTCCGGGGATTCCCGTTCGTGCCGAACGCGGAGACGGCGATTTGACCCCGGATGAGATCGCCCAACGCGCAGCCGTTGTGGCAGCGGCCCGGTCTTGGCTGGGAACCCCGTACCATCACCACGCACGGGTGAAGGGCGTGGGGGCCGACTGCCTGACGCTGCTCGCTTCGGTGTATGCAGAAGCCGGAGTCATCCCGCCCGTGCGCATACCGGAATACAGCCATCAGTGGCACCTGCACCGGAGCGAAGAACTATATCTCAACGGGGTGCTCGAACACGCCCGTGAAATCAGCGGCCCGCCCGAACCCGGCGACACGGTCGTGTGGAAATTCGGCCGCTGTTACAGCCACGGCGCGGTCGTGGTCGTGTGGCCCCTCGTGATCCACGCCTACATCGGCATCGGCACGGTGTTGGAAGACGCCGAAAAGGCCGGATGGCTCTCGCATATTGGCGAGAACACGGAAGACCGGGGCAAACCCAGGCCGCGGAAATTCTTTAGCTGTTGGGGCGCGTAGGTGGTCGGGGCAATTTTCGGCGGCGGCAAATCGCAGGCCAACCAACAACCCGCCGCTTCCGGCCTTCAATTCCAGACCTCGGCCTACGGCAAGGCGATCCCGATCGTCTACGGAACAACCCGGATCGCGCCAAATCTGATCGACTACACCGACTTCCTCGCTGTCGCCCAGCAATCCTCCAGCGGGGCGGGCGGCAAGGGCGGTGTCGGCGGCGGGGGCGGAGGAAAGGGCGGCGGCGGAAGCGTCAACTACTTGTATTTCGCGGCGGTAGCGCTCGGGCTTTGCGAAGGCCCCATCCAGTGGATCGGCAATGCCTACGTCAACAAGAACGTGGTGAGCCCGGCCTCGCTCGGTTTCACCACGTTCCTGGGCACGTACCCCCAAACACCGTGGGGTTACCTCTCGACCAACCATCCGGAGCAGGCGCTCGGGTACAACGGCACCGCATACCTCGCGGCATCCGCGTACCAACTCGGCAACAGCCCGCAACTGCCGAACCATAACTTTGAGGTGCACGGCATCGGCGGCGGGAACAGCATCGCGGGCATCGTGGATTGCGACCCGAGCCTCGTCGTCCACGACCTGCTGACCAATCCGCATTACGGGGCCGGGTTTCCCTCCGGCCGCGTCGGCAATCTCTCGGTCTACCAGGCTTATACGATCGCCAGCGGCTTGTGGATCTCACCCGCTTACGTGCAGCAGGCCGCCGCCGCCCAAATGATCGACGAGATCGCGACCAACACCAACAGCGCCTTCGTCTGGTCCGCCGGGGTGCTCACGCTCGTCCCTCATGGCGACGCGAGCATCACGGCCAACGGCTACACCTACACGGCCCCTTCGGTCCCGGTGTACGACCTGACGGACGACGATTTCGTGTCCCCCTCCGGGGAAGACCCGGTGAAGATGACGCGATCCCGCCAGGCCGACTCGATGAACTCGGTCCAGTTGGAGTATCTGGACCGCGCGAACCAGTACAACACGGCCGTCGCCGAGGCGAAGGACCAGGCCTCGATTGATGTCTTTGGTTTGCGGCAGGCCCCGTCCAGCCAGTCGCACCTGTTCGCCGACGCCACCGCGGCCCGGCTGTCCGCCCAGCTTCAACTCCAGCGTCAGGCGCTTCAGAACACCTACGAGTTCACCCTCGATCAGCGGTACGTGCTGCTCGATCCGATGGACATCGTTACCCTCACCGACCCCGCGCTCGGACTCAACCGCCAATGGGTGCGGATCACTGAGATCAGTGAGGACGACAACGGCCTGCTCACCTTCACTGCCGAAGAATATCTCAACGGCACCGGATCGGCCCCCGCCTACTCCTTCCAGTCCGGCCAGGGCTACGCGGCGAATTACAACGCCAGTCCGGGCAACGCCAACGCACCCGCCGCCTTCGAGCCGCCCGCCCAACTTGCCGAGGCGCTGGAGGTATGGCTGGCCACCAGCGGCGGCCCTCTTTGGGGCGGCTGCGACATCTGGCTGTCGAACGATGACAGCAGCTATAAGCTCGTCGGCCGGGTCACGGGATCGGCCCGGACGGGATCGTTGACCGCCGCCATTCCGTCAGTCACGGCAGCATCGACAGGCCAAACCATCGACGCACTCGACACGCTCTCCGTGAGCCTTGCCGAAAGCGGCGGCCAGCTATTGCCCGGCACTCAGGCCGACGCGATTGCACTCAACACCCTCTGCTACGCGGACGGCGAACTGCTCGCGTACCAAACGGCCAACCTGACCGGGCCGAACGCCTACGACCTCGGCTATCTGGTCCGTGGCGCATATGGCTCTGGCATCTCCGCCCACTCGGCCGGGTCGCGTTTCGCACGGCTCGACGGGGGCATCTTCAAGATTCCGTTTGCCGCGAACCAGATCGGGCAGACGGTGTATCTGAAGATCGCGGGCTTCAATATCTATGGCGGCGGAGAACAGCAACTCGCCGACATCAACCCCTACGCTTACACACTCAAGGGTGCCGCCTTCTCATCCCCGCTGCCGGACGTCACCAACCTGCGCACCTCGTATGTGGCGGCGATCACCCAACTCACCTGGGATGAGATCACGGACTTCCGCCCGGTCCTCTACGAGATCCGCAAGGGGGCGGCGCCGCAGGGCGGACAGGTCTTGGGCCGGGTCGCCCACCCGCCCTTCAACGCCCAAGGCGACGGAACGTACTGGGTCGCGGCCTACAGCCAGCCAGCGGCGGGCATTCAGGTCTACAGCAACTGGACGCAGATTGCGGTGAGCGGCGCGCAGATCGTCAGCAACGTCATCGCCACCTACGACGAGGCCGCGACCGGATGGACGGGCACGCTCGGCGGATCGGCGGCCCTGATTGACGGCATCGTGAGGACGGGCGGCGCGGGCGACATCCTCACCCTGGCCGATTATCTGAACACGCCTGACATCCTGAATTACGGCGGTGAGGGAAACGGCACCTACGAAATCCCCGTATCGCACCAGATCGACATCGGCCGCGTGGCTCCTTGCAGCGTGCTCATCACCTGGTCAGCCGTCGGACAGCACACGAACGCGGACATCCTCACCGTGCCGGACATCTTGAACTTCCCGGACATCCTCGACTACGAGGCGTCGGCCAACGTGGATGTCTACCCCGAGATCGCCCTCTCCCAGGACGGGGTCACCTTCGGCCCGTGGCAGAAATACGCGGCCGGGTTCTACCAAGCCCAGAAGTACACGGCCCGGATGCAACTGCTCACCTACGACCCGAACGTCGAGGCCATCCTCCAGGGCTTCACTTTCGCGGTGGACGTGCCCGACCGCGACGATCATTACGTCAACCTGACCATCCCGGCTCCGGGCCTCAATCTGTCGTTCACGCCGGATGGAACGGCCACTCCCAAGCCGTTCAACGGCGGTCCGCAAGGCAGCCCCGATCTCCCGGCCGTGCAGGTGACACTTCTCAACGCCCAGGCGGGTGACGACGTGGTCGTATCAAGCCTGACGCTCTCCGGATGCACCCTCCAGGTGCTCAACGGCGGCGTCGGCGTGCCACGAAACGGGAGCATCCTCGCGCAGGGCTATTGATTCACACCAAGGAAGGTTAACGCATGTCCCAGAACCCCACCGTCCTGCCCACCACGGGCACCGTCAGCGGTCTACAGATGACCCAGAAGACGAACGACGCGCTGGACACCCTCAACACTCATTGGTCGGGTGCGAGCGCCCCGGCCACTCCCGAACAGTACCAATTCTGGGAGGACACCAGCACGACTCCGGCGACTTTGCGCCAGTACGACGGAAGCCAGTGGGTCTTCCTCTGGACGCTCGACAGCAGCAACCACCGGATGTCGCTCGGCGCGGCGACCGCCTCGGCCATCAATGAGAACGCACCTTCAGGAAACTGGAACCGCATCATCAACGGCGACATGCGGATCGACCAGGCCAACGAAGGCGCCTCCCTCACCCTGGCGAGCAATTCCCCCGTCTACACCGTGGATCAGTGGATCGCCCGGTATATCAGCGCCGGGGCGGGCAGTGTCACCGCCCAGCGGGTGGCGGATGCCCCCGTGGGCTTCACCCATTCCCTCAAAGCCACCGTCGGCACGGGCGCGGGCTCGGTCGGGGCCACAGACCTGCTTTACCTTCAGCAGCCCGTCGAGGGCCTCAACGTTTACGATTTCGGTTACGGGGCAGCCGGCGCGACGCCAACTTCTGTTTCGTTCTGGGTCAAGTCGTCCGTGACGGGCACGTTCGCCGCCGTCCTCGGGAACGGGAGCCGGGCGGCCGTAAACACGTTCACCATCAGCGCCGCCAACACCTGGGAAAAGAAAACCATCAACAACATCCCCGGCGACACCACCGGGACATGGCCGACTGACACCTCCGCCGGACTCACGTTATACATCGTCGCGGCGGCGGGCAGCACCTACCAGACCGCCACCCTCAACACCTGGCAGGCGGGGTTCTTCCTGGCCTCGACCTCCCAGACGAACACCTTGCTCACCACCTCCGGCGCGACCTTCCAGTTGACCGGGGTGAAGCTGGAGCCCGGCGTGCAGGCCACCCCGTTCGAGCGGTTGCTTTACACGACCGCCTTCAACCAATGCCGCCGCTATTACTGCAAAACCTTCCCGTCCGGCACTGCTCCGGCGCAGAACGCCGGAACCGCGGGAGCATTGTTTAATTCCGCCGCCGCGTCGGGATTCGGCAGCTCTTACGAATTCGGCGTCCCCATGCGAGCCGCCCCGACCATCACCACCTTCAATCCCTCGGCTTCAAACGCGAACTGGCGGGACGTCACCGCGGCGGCCGACCGGACAGCCACCGTCGGCACGACCTCCCCGGACAGGTGCAACATTTCCGGCTCCGGGAGCGCGGCGGGCAACGCCAACCTGATCCACTTCACCGCCAACGCGAGGCTCTGACCATGACCTACCGACTGACCACGTCTGACACCGTGATCCGCCTCGAAGACGGGGCCGTCATTCCCCCCGACCCTAACAACCGCGACCGTCGCGAGTACGAGGAATGGCTGGCCGAAGGGAACGCACCTCTGCCCGCCGAATAACCCATCCCCAACCTGGAGCCCACATCATGGTAAACGCACTCTTCGAGAACGGCCGGAACAACTTCCTCACCGGAAACATCAACTGGACGACCGACACAATCGCGGCGGCCCTCCTCAACTTCGGCACCGCTGACACCGCCGTGAAAGCGGTCACCGGGGCGACGAACGCCTCGCCCATCGTCCTGACCGTCACGGCCCACGGCTGGGCGGTCGGCGACATTGTCTACGTTGACAACGTGGGTGGAAACAACGCGGCAAACGGCCGCTGGAAGATCAGCGCGCAAGCGACGAACACCATCACCTTGGTGCAGCCGGACGACATGCCGGGGGCGGGCGCGAACTCCTCCGGGTCCGGTTCCTACACGAGCGGCGGTTACGCCGTGAACATGGGGCCGTCGGTCGCCCAATTCTGGAACGACCTGGATGGAACCCTCATCGGCTCGAAGGTCAGCCTCTCGGGCGAGTCGGCGGCGCAGGGCATCGCCAACGCCAGTTCCCCCGTGGCCTTCACGAGTGTTCCCGGCTCATCCACGATCCAGGCGGTGGCTCTGTTCAAGGACACGGGCACACCCTCGACGAGCCGCATGGTCATGCTCAACACGGGCAAGTTTATCGTCAACGCGGCCGCGACCGCATCGTCGAGCGCCACGTCAATCACCGTTGATCCATTGAAATACGCCATCCCGAACGGGACCGTGCTCTACTTCTCGAACGGGCAGTCGGCCACTCTGACGGGCGCGGCCAGTGCCGGAGACCGGACCCTCACTGTCAGCGCCCTCGGCGGCAGCGTGACTCAGAACAGCGTGGCCCTGGCCCCGATCACGGGCAGTGGCCTGCCAGTCACCACGGCCAGCGGCGCGAGCACGGTGAACTACAGCTTCGACACCGGGGTCAACAAAGTCTTCAAATTGTAAAGGATGAACGCCATGACCGAGTACAAGACGACCGACGAACTGAACGCCATGACGGCCGAGGAACTGGTGACGTACAACCAGTCCCTCATGGTCCTCCAGGACGAGATCCAGGAGCGCAAACTGGAGGTGAAGGCGGAACTGGACTGCCGGACAGCGCTTGCCAAACTGGAAGGCCTGACCGACGCCCAGAAGCGGCAACTCGCCGAACGATTCCTCGCGGCCACCCCGGCATGACCTGGTTCATGGTGTACGAAGCCGCAACTGGCCGGGCGCTTTCGTGCGGCACCGAGCTGGCTGACCCGCTCCCGGAAGGAATGCTCGTCGCAGATTTGGGTGAGGTTCCACCGGACTTCGGCACGGTGGCATGGAACACGCAAACGCGCGCTCTTGAGCCCATCGGGAGCGACTGATGGTAACCTCAGCCGCCAACGGCTCCCAGACCGCCACGATCGGCACGGAGCATTCGCTCGACACCCGGAGCAGCGCGGGCGTTTACCAACTCGTGGTGGACGTGTCGAACCTCGCCAGCGGGGCAACACCCGACATCGTGACCTTCAACATCTACTCGAAAGCCCGCAGCAGCGACTCTGAGGTGCTCCTCGGCAGCCACACGCTGATCGGAGCCCAGACGGTCAAACTCTGGAAGTCTCCCCCGTATGGAGTGGGCTCCGCTGATTTCACCTCCAAGCTGAAGCAGGTCCAGGGCACGGGCAGGGCCTTCCCGTGGGAAGTCGATTCCTACTAATGAGCGGCAACTGGAACTTCCCCCTCATCGGCCTCAGCGACACTTACGGGGCCGTCCCCGCAAGCTCAAACGGAACGCTGATCTCGAATTCCTACGGGCAGATCGCCTCCGCCACGGCCTACGAATGGCAAGGGCTTCACCTGGAATACATCCCGGCCATCACGGGCAAACACACGGTCAGCATTGGCCTCGGCGCGGCGGCCAGTGAATTCGACCTGATTGCCGAACTCCTCCACCAGGCCGGGACATCGACCTCGGAACTCGGCGCTCGATTGCTTCTCCCGCTCCGGGTGCCTGCGGGCACACGGGTGGCCGCGAAGTCAAGCTCGGCCTCGGCGGGCAACGCCGTCATCCGCGGCGTGCATTACGGGGCGGCCGGGGCTGTTGCCAACGGGGCATTTTCCGAACTCGCCGGGACCGCATCGACCGGGACGGCGGTCGATCCAGGCACGTCCGCCAACACCAAAGGCGCGTGGACCCAGTTGTCCGCGTCCACCAATTATCCGTGGCGCGGGCTCCTCGTCTCCTTCGCGTCCGGCTCGACCTCGGGTGCGACAGTCAGCTACCTGGCTGACGTCGGCATTGGCGGCGCGGGCAGCGAACAGGTGATCGTGGACAACATGCAACTCGCCAAGAACAGCAGCAACGGCCTCGGCCCGAGTTGGTGGGGTTGGTTCCCCTGCGACATCCCGGCTGGCACGCGGGTCGCCGCCCGGTGCCAATGCACAGGCACCAGTTCGAGCAGCCGCCAGCTCGCGGTCAACGTCCACGGCATCGTGGCGTAGCCCATGCAAAGTTGGCTATCCTTCTGGATCGCCGAATTATCGAGCGGCACGACCACCACCGTCACCGCGTCGGGCACTGGCTCCGGAGAGAACCCCGGCGCGGCATCCCTGGCAACGGGCGCGATGGCAAGCCAGGCCGCGAGCATCTTCTCGGGCGAATTGCTCGGCGCGGCTCTCGCGATCCTGACGCTCACCGCCACGGCACCGTATTCGGGCGAAGTGACCGGAGGCGCGCAGGCAATCCTGACAATTCAAGCGGCGGGTCTCCCTTCGGAACAGGCGCCGGGCTCGGCATCTGCCGCGCCAGGACCAGTCTCACTCCAGGCAGCCGCCGTTCCGGGCACGGAAGCGTGTGGTTCAACGACCGCAGCGCCCAACGCAACCGCCATCCAGGCGGGCGCTACCGACGGAACCGAAGCGGCGGGGAGTCCGGGCCTCCAGTTCACCGAAGCACTGTCCGCGCAGGGCATCACGACCGGAGAATCACAAGGCGCCACGAACCTCGCGCCGTCCGTTGCCGCCGGAGGAATCCCCGGCGAGGAATTGCAGGGCGAGAACCCCGTCCAACCAGTCATTCCGGCGGGCGCGGTCGACGGGGATGAATTCCCCGGCAGTGCGACGTGTGATCTTGCTCCCGTTCAACTCGCCGCTGTGGCCGTTGCGCCCTCCGAAAGCATTGGCGCCCCGTCCGCCACGTTCATCACGACATTCCAGGGCGGTGGCGTCCCGAGTTACGAATTCTCCGGCCTGAGCTTCGCCGTTCCCGCAGTGCTCTCGCTGCAAGCGGCTGCCCCGCCAGGAGCCGGGGAGACAGGCAACGCGGCTTTCACTCTCACCGCACTGAACGTGTACGCATCCGGGTTGGAATCCGGCGAGATGTCCGGCTCTCCGGCGGTCACCGGAGCCGCTGCCGCGAGCGTCCAGGCATGGGGAGTCTTCTCGCAGGAACTGCCAGGCGCGTCCGTCGTTACTCCACAATCATCTTCGCTCCAGGCATTCGCTCTCGCGTCCAGCGAAATCGTTGGCGAGAGTGTGGCCGGAGTTACTCCAGCCAGTATCCAGGCAAGCGCGCCGATTTCAGCCGAAGCGGCTGGGACGGGAGCGCCGATCACCCAGGCGGCCTTTGAGGCAGCGGCAATTCCGGGTTCCGAATCACCGGGCGCTGGAGCCGTCGCGCCGCCCCCACCCGCTCTCGTCGCTTCGGGCCTGCCGTCCGGCGAAACCCCGGGTTCGGCGAAGGCAATTCCAGGATCATTAACATTCGCCGCCAACGGACTCGCGTCAGCCGAGTGGCCGGGGACTGCATACACGGTCATCCCCGCACCAACGCCACCGGACCGCATCATCCAGGCGACCGCCGGGAGCCGGACCGTCAATGCCACCACCGAAGACCGGGGCGTTCGGGCCACCGCCGGATCACGTTCCGTCTTGGCGACCGACGAAACACGCACCGTCACCGCGACGAGCGGCTTGCGCACGGTGTGAGCATTCGCGTGTTTATCATTGATCTGATGTGTGATAGAGTTTCAGCAACCCGTTGCTACGAGGCGTGATGACCCACTACCTGACGAAAGCCGCCAGCGAGGACGCCGACTGGACGATCGACTGGGCGACGAAGGGCCTGGGCGCTGACACAATCCAATCGTTCACCTATTCCGTGCTCCCGGCCGGGCTCGTCCCAGCCGACCCGTCCCACACTGATGCCACAACCACCCTCTGGTTCTCCGGGGGTACGCCTGGCATGCGATATCTGGTCAAGTTCGTCGTCACAACGGCGGGCGGCCGGGAGTTGCCTGATTCACTAACCATCTTTGTAACAGGTTGAGAATGGCCGATGACATGAGCTTCCTTCAATGGGTTTTCGGCGGCGCGGCCACTGCGGGCGCGATGATCGCTGCCTTCCTCAACACACGGATCAACACGGTCAACGACAGGGTCAAGGACAACACTCTCGACACGGCCAACCTCCGCACTTACATCTCCGAAAACTACGCCAGCAAAACTGAAATCCAGCACAGCCTCGCCAACCTCCACGGACGCATTGATGCCGTCAACAGCACCATGCAGACCGGATTCGAGGAAACCCGGCGAGACATCAAAGACATGTTGAGAGGGAAGATATGATCCACGACGTATTGACGGAGCAGGGTCCGGCCCTGACCACGATCCGATGAACTGCAACGAACTGGGATATGACCTCATCCGGGAGTGCGAGGGGCTTCGCCTGAAGGCTTACCAGGATACGGGTGGAGTTTGGACGATCGGTTTTGGCCATTGTGGCAAGGACGTGCAGCCGAACTCGGTGATCGACGAGCACACGGCCGAGGTGCTTCTCACGCAGGACATCGCAACCGCCGAGCGGTCGGTTCGTCGCCTCGCTTTCGCCGCCTTGAACGAGAATCAGTTTTCCGCCCTGGTGTGCTTCGTGTTCAACTTGGGAGAGGGCAAGCTCCGGGGAACCAAGACCATCAGCCTCCTCAACCAAAAGCGCTACCTCGACTTCGCCGACGCCATGCTCCAGTGGGACAAGGTCACCCTGCCCGACGGCACAAAAGAACCGCTTCCCGGCCTGACGGAACGCCGGAAGAAGGAACGGGCGCTTTTCCTGCGCCCCCTGATCGTGACGTAATCAACAGAAAGGACTCTTTATGATCGACGAAACATCCACCGAAATCCCGACCGAAGCCCCCATGCAATCCGCAACCGAGGCACCCACGGAAAGCCCCACGGCTGAGCCGACGATGCCCGCGACCGAAACCCTGCCGGACGGCACTGAGGTCGAAGTGCAGACCAGCGAACATGCTGGCGGCCAGGACAACGCGACGCACTGCCTGTCGCATTTGGACGAAGAACTGGCAGAGGTGTGGCACGAACTCGTGGCCGACGTCGAATCCGCTCCCTCGAAGGTACTCGCGTGGCTGGCCTCAAAACTGTAGTCAAGGACTGCCTGACCGACAGCAGCGGCGAGAGCTTCAGCAATGGGGAAGTGCTGTTTGCTGTCGCCGTTGTTGCGTTCATTGGCCTCTCCGTCTACGCCACTTACAAGGGGGTCGCGTTCGCTCCCAAGGATTTCGGTGAGGGACTGGCATTCGTGTTCGGAGGCAAGGGCGCGCATAGCTGGGGTCAGAGCAAGGAAGACGCGCAATGATGAAGGCAATCCTCGCTTGGCTCGCACCGTGGCTGAAATGGTGGCCTTTGGCTCTCGCCCTGATCGCGTTCGGCTTCGGCTGGACAGTCAACGGCTGGCGTTTGGAGGCGAAGCACGCAACCTCGTTGCAGGAGCAGATTGACCAGCACGCGAAAGCCGAGCAAGATGCGGCCCTGAAATCGGCGGATCTGGAAATCCAACTCGAACTTCTGCGGCGGAATATCAGCGAAATCAACCGGAGGTTCATCAATGAAACACGTTCTGACGCTTACCGCTGCGGCCTTCCTGCTAACGGGCTGTCACTCCTTAACGCTGCCCGTGCTGGGGATCATCCCGCCAGCGAACCTGACCGCTCCGTGCCCTGACTTGGAGCCAGCCCAAGCAGCGGACATGGGCGATCTTCTCGGCGTGTGCATCGACACCACCGATCAGTACCAGGTCTGCAAGGCACGGCACAACGCCCTGGCGGCATGGGTGGCACGATGATCGGGCCGGGCAACAGACCCTGGGCAGACAAGATCAATCAGCGGGAGCGGCAGCAGCGGGCATCACAGACACCGAGCACAAGCCCGCTGGCATTCGCGTTCGTCGCGGCAGTCCTGGCCGGGGCATTCGTGCTCGCGGGCACCGAGATCATGCGGTAAAGCCGAACCCCCACCCACCTCGGGACTCAGCTCCGGCTCAAGGCAGGGTGGGAAAGGCAGCCGCCGCCTCTGCATCGCCGCTCCGGCATGGGGGCCAGGCCGCATTTTAGCGCTGCCGCGCTTGCGGCCTTTGAACCCCCATACCTCCGACGGCGACGCGACGGCGACGGGCAGGGCAGAAATGCCGCAGGCGCCCAAATGGCCGAAGAAGACACGCGCAGAGCGCCCGGCAAGGAACAAAAGCAGAAAGCCCCGGTCACTCCGGGGCTTTTTTGCGTTTCCGCTATCTCGCAGGAATCACCCCGACGATCTTCGCGTTCCCATCGTGGAAGCGGACGAAGATAAAACTGAGACACGGATCGTCTGCCGAAAGCCCGGCGGCGACACAGCAGCCGTCATCAAAAAGCACTTTCTGAAGAACCGCCGCTTCGCCCGGCCGGAAACCGACCTCTTTCCACGGCCGTGCCCACACCACTTTCATTCGCTCCAGATACCTGGCCCGATCAGGGGAAGCGTGCATCGCCGCGTGCCAGGCCACCAGGCCATTCGAGAGCGGCCCCCACTGGCTCACTACCCCGTCGTACTCCCGCCCGTCGAAATCCATGCCCCACCACGGCACGTCAACCAAGTCATTCAGTCGGTCGGGGTTGCGTCCTCGCATCGCCGTGAGGAACGTGTCTGCCGCTCTCCTCGCCTTGCCCTCGGCCGATGCGGGGGGAAAGCCCTGCGTCAAACCGAACGAGAGTTGGCCGCGGAGCAGAAGAACGCCAAGCGTAACCACCAAGCCGACACTGCCCATAATCGCGAAGTGTTTCAGCACAGGAATCCTCCGGGCTTGATGGTTTTGGGCCTATCGCTTGAACTCGCACATCCCGACGATTTTCATTTCCGGCCCGCGGAACCGCACCAAAAGCCCCCCGTCAGTCCGGCTTCCTTCACAAAGGGCAACCACCCAGATGTCGTCCGGGGGCATCTGGCGAACGGCATCCGTTGCTCGCGGTCCCAAGCCAGCTTCTTTCCACGGCCTCGCCCATGCGGGTTTGAGTTTCCGTACTTGCTCCATCTCCTCCGTCCGCGTTCGCACCCTCCCATGCCATTCAGCCAGTTTTTCCGCCACTTCGGGCCAGGGCCGCTTGAGATCCTCCTGCACGTGCTGATCGCACTCCGTCAACGGCACGCCGAAAAGCCGGAGAAACTTGGGCAGATCATCGCCCATCAATCCCTCGCGAAATTGCGCCGCCGCGTCCAGCGCACGCTCCTCCTGCGTCATGGGTTTTGCTGGTTCCACGACGGGAACGGCGGGAGAAGGAAGGGGCTCCGCCGCGGCTTGAGGCTTCGTCCGATTCCAGATTTGGTATCCCACGACCGCAACCAGCGCGACACCGACGACGATGACCTTGCCCTTGTTCATCTCCGCATCTCCCGGAACAGGGTTTCCCTGCTGAGTAGATCGCGGCAGAGCGGAATTGTTGATGGGGATTGTCGGGAAACTCGCGGATTGTGTTTCGCGGGAGATGAGGCCGCCTACCGACCTTGCGCATCCGCCATCATCGCGCTTTGCTGGAAAGCAGGAGGTCTGCCATGAGTTGTACTTGCTGTCTTCGACGGGGCGTGTTGCCGCTCAACTGTTCCTGCACCCGGCCGGGCATCTGCCGCGAGTGTCTACGCTGCCCGAGACATTGTGCATGTGGCCCGAAGGCACGGCTTCCTGGATGTGCGAAGCCGAAGATGCCGGGTGGCAAGCAATAACAGACCGGAGCTTCGCGAGTAAGCCACAACCACGCGACCAGGCCCATCTCACGTCACGTTGCTGAAACGCGGTCGGTGCGAAGGGGTACTTACTCGTCATCGGCGGGGTCGTGAACCTTGAGCATGATGTATGGCACCAGGCAGGCTTGCGGTCGCCCCTCACGAGAGCCAATCGTGGCCGCAACATGCTCGACCGCGACAACCACCATTCGCGAGCCTTTCTCCGGGGTGACAATTTCACCAACGCGCGGTACGGCCGGGGCGTACACAGCATGAAGCGGTTTACCCGCTCCTTCAGTACAGTCCACGAGTTCCATGTAGTGCAAGGCCCCGCGCCAGTCATGCTCTGGACTTCGCCTCGCTCCAAGATGACTGAACACCGAACCTCGTCCGTTGATGACGGCGTTCACGCCATCGGTGAACCTGCTTTCCAGCAGACAGAGTTCCATCACGCACGAAGCGACCGATTCGTCGATGCCATCATCTCTCAATCGGTCTTTGATCGACATGCCGTCGGTTGATTGGGTTTTGGCCTCCACTTCTTCCAGCATGTCCTCGACCTTGTCTTGATCGGCCTCGCTGATGCCGAAGCTCTCGTTCTCCTGACGGCACACCGACTCGAAGCCGTGGAGCAGTCCGAAGATTCGTGCCGCGTCAGGAGTTTCACCGCCAGCCCAGCGTTGAATTCTCAGTATCTCGGCCATCACCTTCGTGTACCGATAATCGGGTTCAGCCACGTTTCATCTCCCCGGTGTCATATCGCCTTCGGGTAACGTCACCCATTGCCCACCTTAGACGCCCGCAACTGCGCCGCGGACCTTCGATTCGATCAAGGTGCAGACTTCGAGGGTGTCCGGATATTCACGGATCATCCATGCTGTCGGCACGTAAGCGTGTCCGTACTCCATCACCACGGGGACCGAATCCCACATCGCACAGTAAAGTACCTGCTGTTCGTTCCCCGCAACGGCGGCTGGGGCGAATACCCTTCCGTCG
This sequence comes from Planctomycetota bacterium, assembly GCA_021413735.1. GTDB lineage: Bacteria > Planctomycetota > Planctomycetia > Gemmatales > Gemmataceae > Gemmata. The sequence goes on along the minus strand of JAIOPV010000050.1, from coordinate 3,542 downwards.
TCGGAAAGAGCGGCAGATCGCTGCCACTTGGCAGCCTGAACCCTGGCCTTCTTTTCCATCTCCACCCACGTCATCTTCGGTCCTCCTGATCGGCTTCTGTCCTGTTCCGAAATCCGCGCGTCGTTCACCCGAAGGATGCGATCATCTCCGCTTTTTGTTTGGCACTCTCCGTATCCACGCCAAGGTTGTTTGCGAGGTAGAGCGGCAAACAGTCGAGATCATTCGCGCACCAACGATGGTCACCGCGGTTGTTCGCCTCAAAGGCGCGGCAGCATCGTTTGTGGGTGTAAAACACCACTTGATCCAGTGGCTCACCCTGGCTCGTCACGCGCCACTGGTAGTTTCCCTGCCGGGCGGAGATTTCTTCTCCGCAATGGTCGCAGACGATCACTGGCTTGGCGACACGGCCTTCAATCCGAATGCAAAGCGGCATTTTCCCCTCCGTTGAATAACAGCAGAACAACTCCGTTTACGCGCTCCCTTTTGCCTTCGCTTCGAGAAGGGCCAGAGCCAATTTCCCCGCCGGAGTATCCTTCCGGATGAAGATGCCATACCGCCCGACACTGAGTTCTTCCTCATTGCGGCCAACAACCGCATCTTCGGGGATCTCGGCAGCGTACTTGTGGTTCAGCTTCGGGATGAAGTCCACCCAGAGTTTGCCGTCTCGCTGAAACGTGCGGCACATGAGCAGGGCTTCGATGGTTGGGGAATTGGTGCGGAGATAGATGTCAACATCTTTGTCAGTGATGGCTTCCAGAGTCGATCCGTTGAAAAATTCCATCGCCAATCTCCAGGCCGAAACGGCTTTCAAACCACCATCGTATTCCCCCATTTCAGCGAGATGCAAGGTCGGTAGGTTTGCGACGGATCGTCCCGTAGTCAAGATTTGCCGATCATGCCGAATGCGGTGAATGGGTAAAGAGCGGGGAGACATTGGACCAGGAGCGCCAGCTCCAATTCTCATCCCCGCTTTCGGGAAGTGTTTTTTGGTCAGTGCGTCTGTGCTTAGGATTCCTCCCTCAGCCCATGCCATTGTTTATGCATTGCTGGCCATCGATGGTTCGCACGGGAAACTATCCCCGAGCGTCATCACCCACTCTTCCCGGGAATGGTAAAAGAGAAACCGGGATGAAGCAGCGGCCATTCTCTGATTCATTTCGTTGACACACGCCTCGTCAGCAGCGATTCGCTCACACTGGTTGCCGGGTTGCCACCGTGCGTGGAGCAACAAACTGCTGGAGATCGGGAACAACAACTCGGAATCCTTTTGGCCGAGCCCCCGCTTCCAATCGAAAACGGCGGGATTGTCGGTCGTGAGGAAGAACACGGGGCCGCTCGTCGTGAGCAGCCGCCAGGTCATCCTGAAGATGAGCTGGCAGGAAAGCTCGCTCGGCCAGGGCGTCCGGATTTTGTCTGGGATCAGCGCCGCAGGGTTGCCCGCGTGCTGGTCGCGGAACTCATCCAACTGCCTCAGCTTTCTTTGGACCTTCTCGGGAGCCACTTTCTGGCGCTCGCCCTCTCTCAGTATCCACTGCCGCCGATCTTCGATCGTCTGCTCGAACAGCGAGGGCGCGGCCTTCAGCATGCGTGAACGGCGATACGGCACCCTGTAAATGGTCGTCGCGATGTAAGCCGACAACGTCTCCCGTTCGGCCTCGCTGATCGAGCCGCCTTCCCGGAGCTTATCGAGGACCGGGTTGGCGGGCGTCTCCACGATCCGGTTCAACTCGGCCTCGTCTTCCTCGGAGTAAAAGCCTTTCTCCTGGGCCACTCCACCGACGTGCTTCCGCTTGAACTGTTTGTATTTCCGGTCGTACACCCAGAGCCAGTCTTCGGCCCCCGGCTCACAGAAACCTCGCAGATACTTTCTCGGTGCGTAATGATGGCCCATGACTCCCTCGGCGTGATGACGCCATTTCCATGATCGTTGAGCGAACACAAAAATAAGAATTAACTCGCCAAGGTTCAGGACGCCGCGGGTTGTTTCCAGACCATGAACTCATCGATGCTCAGCACCTTCGTCGAGATCCCAAGGAAGGAGTACGCCGCCTTCACCCGCTGGCGATACCGTTTGTCGCCCGTAACGAACACGTCCGTCTCGGCGGCGTAAATTGCATGGGTGACATCGTGCATCCGCGACCGATATTTCTCAAAAGCGTCGGCCCGGTATCCGATTTCTTCCAGGTACGCCAGAACGAGGTTCACGACGACTTCCCGTATCTTGTGTGATTCACTGAGCGCCGCCCCCGTCGGCATGGTGGTCAGATCCCAGCCGTAATTCCAGAGCTTCGCCTCCAAACCCTCGCGAACCTGGGTGTCGGCGAAAATGGCCGTCTCCGACAGATTGCTGATCCGCTGAACCTCGATCCCGTGCCGCTGACGTTTGGTCTCGTGCAAGGGCACGCCCGGTCCTGCCCGCAACGGAGTGCCGAACTCCTCTTGAACCTGGTCGAACGCCGCCGCCGACTTGAAGCTCATCTGGAACCGTTCGTTCTCTTCCGCAGAAAGAGTCAAGTCATAATCCTCCATCACTCGGCCCAAGCAAACCTCCGGTGTCTCTTGGACGTAGCGCGACGGACCGACATTGCCAAGCCCGGGGAGGAGTTCCCAGCGGCCGGAAACGTCCCCGATCAGCGACAGGTTCTCCACCACTCGCGCCCGCGCCAGTTCGGGATCTTCCATCTCCCGGAAGATGACCGCGACCTCCTCAATGTGGGCGGGGCTGTATGGGAAGGCTACCGTACCATTGGCCTTCTGAGCGTCGATGTGCTCCCGAAGTCCGGGCTTCTCACCCTTGAGAAGGGCCATGAAGATGTTCTGATCGAGATAGACGCGCATAGCTATTATCCTTTCGCCCTTCAGACACTGCGATACGGCGGGATGTTCGGTACCAAGCACGGAAGGACAGAGGGGTTTGTCTAAGCCGTTCCTTGCGAATGGCGAGGACCGCGGACGGAAAAATTCTGATTGTCGTATAATTCTCGCGCAGACAGCAAGCGAGCGCGAACCTGCGTCGTCGGAAACGGGTCAAAAACCACAGAAAAGTGAACATCCGGCGTTCTTGTCGGATAACGACGGGCGCAGTAAGCTACTTTCGTGAGGGACTGAGGTCGCTACACACCGAGCTACACACAGGATAGATCGCCGAAAGGCACTCGATTCCGAAGTGACGCAAAGGTAATAGCAACAATAGTTTCCGCCATCTGGAGAGGTGGCTGAGTGGTCGAAAGCACCGCTTTGCTAAAGCGGCGTAGGGGTAAAACCCTACCGCGGGTTCGAATCCCGCCCTCTCCGCTGGTCGAACAAGGCTGGGCCGCAAGATGCGGCCCAGCTTCACTTTGCGTCGTTCTCATTGCGATCCTCCTTTCGCGTGTGCTGAGTTTGTGCTGAATCGGCTTCCTTGCCTGGTGTCCTACGACCGTTGAATGCCGTTTCCCGGATTTCTACACCAGAACCACGGCGATCAGCACGAGTTGGCTCAACCAGGATGAGCAATGGACACGGACGACCTGTCTCGGTTCTGCTGCCAGAACACGGACTGC
>JAIOPV010000046.1 GCA_021413735.1 Planctomycetota bacterium | reverse complement strand
CAAGATGGCTTTGGCAATGTTGAAGAAAGCCGAGGCCAAGATGGGCATCAAAAACAAGCGACTGAAAGCGGGATGGGACACTTCATTCCTCGAACACGTTCTACGCGATTTCCTTGGCAAATGAATGCGTTTGCCCTGGCTTGGCTCGATACCGAGTTCGCGGGCTTTGTCCTGCCAAACAGGACCGTGCCCGTGACCCGATCCAACCAGAGCATGAGCGATCTCATGCAGCAGTAACTCGCGAACCACATCCACGGTGTTGATCGCGACGAAGGGTACGGACAATCGGACCAGCATTTTTGAGTAGTAGCATCTCCCCAAAGTTCGCCGCGATCTCCAGGTGAACGTCACCTGCCAATCCATCAGTTGTGGGTGGTCGGCCATCAACAAAAGGGCGAGGTCACGCGCCTCTCTCAGTAGCACGGTTTGGTCTCCAAACGGGTCGCCTCACGATGAGGCAAAAGGAAGTGACACCATCCAGAACCACACCAGTTAAGGCAGGGTTGGCGGGATAGATACGGGCATGGACAATTTCAAAATTTGGCTGCTTCTCACCGAAGGCGGGCGACTTGATCGAGATGGATTTAACAGCTTGTTTCGCTCGCACCTTGAAGAGTTGCTTCCTCGCGTCAGTGACACTCGGCGGCGTGATGCTTTGGCCGCAATGCGGGACACGGACTGGATCGGATACATTCTCACGTCACTGAGAAACGCGGGTTATCACGATCAGCAAGAGAGGGAGGAGGCCGCGCACGACCTGACCGTCTCTTTGCTGGTTCAACCCGGACAGTTATTCGCGGGATACGATCCACGAGGCTCAGGCCCGATGCCTGCCCGATTCGCGCTGTCTGTCGCCAACGCGATTCGGAATCTGCGGAGAGCGAAGGCTCGGCGGTATCAAAATCTCCCCCGCGCTGAGGTAGACGCTGCGGAAAGTGTTCCTGCTCGTGGACCTATCCATGTCGAAGATGATGAAATCATTGATGCGTTTCGTCGCCACCTTCGCCAGAGTCTCGGCCAACTCGCGGTGGAACTTCTTGATCTTCGTTTGGACGGCATGACGTATCGGGAGATCGGCAGGCGTGCGAGCTTCAATCGGATGAGCCGTTGGCAACTTCGGCAACTTGTGGCTCGAACCCGAGAGGAAGGAAGGTCATTTGCCGAGAGCATCAACGATGACGAGTTCCAAACGATGGTCGAGCGGTTGTTGGTCCGACCTGGAACGTCTAGTTCATGAACCGATTTCTCCCGATCATTGGCCGGTTCTTATTTTCGCTGTCCACTCTCTGCAACGTACCGCTCGCGAGCCTTCCGCCATCACTTCATGCAACGGTGTGATTCTTGGTAGTGGCCGAACCCAAACATGATCGAAGATCGAGGATAACATCGTGGACGAGAAACGAGTGAAACGGTTGCTGGCGGAAATACTGATCGACTTCACGGCGGGCAGTATCCTCCACCTGCTCGGCAACGTGCTGCGGGAGAACGCTCCGGACGATCTGGACGAAACGGCACAACAGCAATTGGCAAGTGCAGAAGAGGCGTTATTTGTGGTCGGGGTCGGCCTCGACGCGGTGTGTCCGAGGTGATCTTGTCACCGTTCTGCTGCTTCCAGAAGGCGAGCCAAGAGTGGATTCAGCATCATCAATCCTTCCCGATCAGTCGCCTTCAGCAGCCGCTCAAACAAGCTCTTCGCCTGTTCTTGAAGAAGTGCCAATGTGTCAGGAGGTGCGGTGAGCGGCAGAAGGTCGTGCGTGGTCGTCCCAAGTGCGACGGCCAGCCTTTCGACAAGGTCGATGCCAGGAGCGGCCCCACCACTTTCAAGCCGCCAGATGTACGAGGCCGTGACTTGGGCCTTTTTGGCAAGTTCCACTTGAGTCATGCCCCGAGACGCACGCACTTCCTTGAGGCGTGCCGCGAAGCGGGTGACGCACTCCTCCTGCTTCACTCGCTTCTTGCGACTTTTGGCCATGCTTTCCCCTCTGGACAGAATCGCCAGAGGTAGAGCGCGAACAAAACATCTGATACAAGGTGTGGAAACTGATTTTTGTAAGTGGTAGGCTGTTGCAGAACCGCTGCTGCTTCCTTTTCAGACCCAGGTGCTTCTCGTGCCCAAGGGTAACCAACTTCCCAAGCGTGAGTCCAAGAATGTCCGTCTGCCGAAAATGTGGAATGGAACTTCCTGATCGGGGAGAAGTTTGCCCGTATTGCAGGGAGAAACGCCCCTCAGAACCAATGACTCCGGCGGAGGTACGCAGTTGCTGGACAGTCTTCGCGGTCTTGGTGGTTTTGGTAGTTGTGGTCAACCAGTGGAGTAACCACCACGAAGCCAGAAAAGCGAAAGCGAAGTTGGTGCGTGAGGCAATAATGAAGAGATTCGGTGACGAAGGCAGGGCTGCTGCGGATCAAGGGAAGATTCCTTCTCTCAGACTGCTTCGAGACAAAGCGAACGAGGAAATTGAGGCATGTAAACAAGCAAAGGTCGATTTTGAAGATACATGGCACAACCTAAGAATAACGAGTGGTAATGATTTACCTCATTCAAGTTGGAGAAGTGATTATGTTTCGAGTCTTGAAAAACGCAGAGCGCGTGTCAAATTGTCAAACGGAAAAGCAGGATACGTTTTAATAGGCGATGAAAGATTCGAAAAATCCACAATTGCCCTTGATGATGGAAAATCTGAAGAAGCCCAGTGGTGGGACGGGGAACCCAGTCAGAAGCATCCTTCAATCGTGTCAATCGAACCCAAGAAGTGAATCAGCCTCGAAAAAATCGCCTCGATAAGGATGGCTTCTGAGCCACGGTGTTCGTGCAACTACCGCACAAACTCTCGCGGCGGTGACATGAGCCGTCTGCCCGATCCTTCAAATGCGAAGACAACTTCGCATTTCCTATCCTTCGTTCTCGCCTCAGGTGTGGGTTCATTCACCGGGGTCTGGTTGGTTCGGGTGACGAGGCTCTGGCAATTGTGATTCGTTCACCCGTCCTGTCCCTCGGTCCCCCTTTGTCAGACATCTCTCTCGACCCGAACGCCGACGATCAACAAATTCTTGCCCAGATTGTCAATTTCTACCAATCCGCTCTGAAAGCAGATTCTGATGCCCTGGCCTACTTGAAAGGTCGCGGCATCATGAATCCTGCCGTCCTCGACCACTTTCGCATCGGCTTCGCTGATCGTTCCCTCGGAACCAAGCTGCCGAGCAACGAAACGAAGGCCGGACGACTCATTCGGAGTCGGCTTCAAGGCATCGGCCTATTCCGTGATTCCGGACATGAACATTTCGCGGGCTGCGTGACGTTCCCGATTCAGGCGGCAGACGGCTCTGGGCAGATCGTGGACATTTACGGTAGGAAGACCCTCGGCCAGCGGCTTCGCAAAGGCACGGCTCTCGATCTCCCCTTGAACGATAAGAACGCTGGTGTGTTTAACATCGCCGGCTTCGGCGGAAGGCACGAGATCGTTCTTTGTTCATCGCTATGGGATGCCCTCACGTTCTGGCATCATGGCTACCGGAACGTCACCTGCACCTTCACTGATGATGTCACAAGCGACCTGCTTGCAGCCTTCAAAGAGTTCGCGGTTAAAAGGGTGCTGACGACGAGCGAGAAGTTGGTGGAGAAGCTCCTTGGCGTGGGCTTGGAGACCTTCGTGGTTCGATTGCCGCTTGGCATCAGCGTTTCAGAATACGCCTCGCAAACCGAAGACCCCGCCGAGGCATTGGGTTCGATCCTGCGGGCTGCGGAATGGATGGGTAACGGCAATGTCCCTGCGGTCGTGTCTTCAAGGCCAACAACAACACAAACACCACCCATCCCCGACCCCGATGACGACGAGCCTCCTGACGACGAACTGGATGTCGAGGGCGAAGACGAGGAAGTGAGTGAAGAAAGTAAGCCCCCAGTCTTCGGCACAAACATACTTCCTTCACTCACCGAGGGCCGAGGGGTTGGTGGTGCTGGCGATGATGATGGTGTTGGTGGGTTTGTTGTCCAGCCTCACCCAGACCCAGACTTACTTCCTTCACTCCCTCCGATTCGTGAAGCCTCCCCGCTGCCAGCACCATCGCCAGTAATCGAGGCCGAGGTCGGAGCGGACGAAGTGACGATCACATTCGGCACTCGCAGGTATCGAGTTCGCGGCTTCAACAAGAACCTCGCCTTCGACGTGATGAAGGTGAATGTCCTGGCCTCGAACGATCACGGAATGTTCGTGGATACTTTCGACCTGTACGCCGCGAAGCACCGCAGATCGTTCGTCGTCCAGACAGCGGCGGAACTCGGCGTTGAAGAATCGACCGTCAAGAATGATGTTGGTCGAGTGTTGCTGAAGCTGGAAGAACTCCAAGACCTTCGCCTTCGTGAAGTCGAGAAGACCCCGACCGCCAATCCGGAGATGACTTCGCAAGAGCGTGATGAAGCCATCGCCTTGCTCCGCGACCCCAAGCTGCTCGACCGGATCGTAGGTGATTTCCGTGTCGTGGGAGAGCGGACGAACAAACTGGTCGGGTATCTCGCAGCGGTGAGCCGCAAACTCGACCACCCCCTCGCGGTGCTGATTCAATCGACCTCGGCGGCGGGCAAGACGACGCTGATGGAAGCGGTGCTTTCGTTCGTGCCTTCCGAGGATGTGGTGAAATTTTCCGCGATGACTGGGCAGGCGTTGTTTTACATGAGCGAGGGCAATCTGAAACATCGCATCCTCGCCATCGTGGAGGAGGAAGGAGCCACCAAAGCAGGCTATGCCCTGAAACTCCTCCAGAGCGAAGGTGAACTGCGGATCGCCTCGACCGGAAAGGAAGGAACGACTGGAAGGCTGACCACACAGGAGTACCGCGTCGAGGGACCAACGATGTTGTTCTTGACGACCACCAGCATCACCACCGACGAGGAACTGCTGAATCGGTGCATCGTCCTGACGGTAGACGAGGACCGCGAGCAGACGCGAGCCATTCACGTCCTGCAACGGCGTCGGGAGACGCTGGAAGGCATGCTCGCGGCTCAGGCCCACAACAACGTCCTCGCCCTCCACCGCAACGCCCAGAGGCTTCTACGGCCCTTGCTTGTGGTAAACCCTTTCGCAGAAAAGTTGACGTTTCTCGACGCACGAACCCGAACACGGCGCGATCATCAGAAGTACCTCACGCTGATTCGCTCAGTGACGCTTCTTCACCAGCACCAACGCCCCGTTCGCACGGTCGAACATGAAGGTAAGACCATCGAATTTATCGAGGTGACACTGGAAGACATCGAGCGAACGAACGAACTTGCCGGCGAAGTCCTGGGTCGAAGCCTTGATGATCTCCCGCCACAGACCAGAACTTTGCTCGTGCTGCTCGATGGGTTGGTGAAATCCGTCAGCGAGAAGGAAGCCATCGAGATGTCTGAGGTGCGGCTTTCGCGGCGGCAGATTCGGGAACAGACGGGTTGGGGCGACACCCAACTCAAAATTCACCTCAAGCGTTTGCTCGACCTGGAGTACGTCCTTGTTCATCGAGATGGTGAAGGGAAGCGGCATCTGTACGAACTGCTCTATACAGCCAGCGGCGAGAACAGGGTGATGCCCGGATTGATCGACGTTTCAGTGCTTCGCGGTTCTGAAACACCGGTGTTTGATGCTGACCGGTCGGGGGTTGCGGGCCATCGGTCGGGGTCCGGTCGGGGCGCGGTCGGGCCAAGGTCGGGCCAAGGTCGGGGTGGCAAAACGACACCATCGCCTGAAGAATCCAGGGCCAAACCTCGATCTGGTGGCAAGACGCTGAAAATCGTGCCTACCCCCTCGAAAAATGGGACAGCATCGGACAAGGTTTGATGCCGAAGCTCGACAACAACAAACACCCCCACCCCGCAATGCAAGAAGCCGGGGAGCGAGGTGAGTGAAGGAAGTATGTTCGGCTCGCCTGCTCGCGGAAGGTGTCGGTAAAAGAAGTGAAGTAAGTGAAGAAAGTCCCGCTGCTACCGACCCACCCCTTACTTTCTTCACTCCCTGACGGCTCTGGGCACTCACCCAACCGAAGCCTTTGCCTTGGGCCGTGAAAGCAAGGTGAGTGAAGAAAGAAAGCACAGGGCCGAACGACGGCCTCAACTTACTTCACTCACTCCCCGACGACTCCGGGCCTTGATGCGTTGGGGTGTTTGGTTTGTTGTCCGGCTTCGGCCCGAAGCACCACCGCAGTTGACCATTCGTTCGTTCTTCAACCGTTCCACAACATGAAGGAGAAATCTCAATGTCTCACGACATCAGCACCGCCACGCACCAGCGTGATCCGAACGGCATGGTGGCCTTGATGGAGAAGTATTTCGAGTGGATGCAGATTCGGAACTTCAGCGGCCAGACGATTGCTCACCGCCGAGTCACCATCGGCAAGTTCATCGGTTGGGCAACCGACCGAGGCATCACCAAGCCGAACGAAGTCACCAAGCCCATCCTCGAAAGGTATCAGAAGTTCTTGCTCATCTACCGCAAGAGCAACGGCGACCCGCTCTCCCTGCTCGGCCAGATCGGACGACTCGTTCCCCTGCGGTCGTGGTTCAAGTGGCTTGCCAGGAGCAACCACATCGCCGCTAACCCAGCATCCGAACTGGAACTACCTCGGCTCGGACATCGCCTTCCCAAACACATCCTGACGGCCTCAGAAGCCGAACAGGTCATCAACCGGGCCGATGTCCAAGAACCTCTCGGCCTGCGTGACCGTGCGATTCTGGAGACGTTCTACAGCACGGGCATCAGGCGAATGGAACTCATCAACCTGTGCCCTGCCGACGTGGATGCCGAGCGAGGGACGATTCATGTTCGACGTGGCAAAGGCAACAAGGATCGGTTCGTTCCCATCGGTGATCGAGCGGCGGCATGGGTGGACCGATACGCAAGGCAGGTTCGTCCTCGGCTGTTGGTCGGTGAGGTGTCGCAAGGCCGGCTGTTCCTGACCCACCTGGGCAAGCCGTTCAAGACCGATCAGATGTCGGCGTTGGTCAAGAAGTACATCGACGCTGCCGAGTTGGGGAAGACCGGCTCGTGCCACCTATTCAGGCACACAGTTGCTACGTTGATGTTGGAGAACGGTGCTGATGTTCGCTTCGTGCAGGCGATGCTCGGTCACGCCGAACTGAACACCACGGCCATCTACACGCAGGTGAGCATCAGGAAGCTCAAGGAGATTCACACGGCGACTCACCCAGCCAAGTCCACGAGGGACAAGGCCGATGGGACCATGCCGAACGACGAGGATGAGGAATGAAATCTGCATCTAGGAAAAGTGCTTGTTCACTCGGAAAACTGCGTCTGGAAAATTTCTTGAGCCTGTGAGAATTGCAGCAGGCTCAACATGCTTCGTCCCCAGGAAATGCCAGGGATGGAGCGTGTTGGGCATCGAAACTTGCGTCGGGCAATTCTACCACCGCAATCAGATGACCTCCGCCGTGGACAGTGCCACCGATGGCGGGGCAGCAACACAACAGGTGACGTATGTGTATGACGCTCTGGGCAACCGCATCGAAAGCGATACCTGGGATGGCACGACTGCAATCGTACAGCGGTATGGCATGGATGGCTGGAACCCGGCCAAGCCTTCCGCCGTGGGCAACGAGAACTTCGATACCTGGGTGCAACTCGACGGCAGCAATGCTCTCGTGCGGCGACGGGTGACGGGCGTGGATGCCAACGAACAGATTGCTCGGCAGACGGCGGGCGGCGTGGTAAACTGGTACTTGTTGGATCGGCAAAATTCGGTGATGGAGGTCATCGACAGCGGTGCGACGGTGGTTGCAAGCACGACCTACGATGCTTACGGAAACGTCACCACGGGAGCGTTGTCAGATCGCTTCGGGTATCAAGGCATGGAGTTCGATTCGTTCACGAGCGATTACTTCGACCGGAGTCGAGTTTATGACCCGGCGACGGGGAGGTTCCTGAGTGAGGATGTGAAGGGGTTTGCTGCGGGCGATGCGAATCTGTTCAGGTATGTCGAGAATGGGCCGACGAATGGGAGAGATCCGAGTGGGATGGATGGGCGGATCACCAAGAATGCAAAAGGACAGTACAGTTTCGTCACTCCGGGTGGAATGATCTATACATGCAATGACGAGAAGGAGCTTCGGGCTGTGATCGCTAAATTCATTAACGGAGATGATGGTGCCACACACCCGGATCTCGTGAAACTCGGAAAGGAACTTCTTGACGAACTAAATAAACAGCAAGTTCCGCAACTCCAATATACTCCTCCGGCTGGGGTGGCGGGTATCCAAGGCACGAGGACAGACAAGGAATTGAAGGAATCCTTCGATGGTTCTTTGGAGCAGATGGGTTTCTATATGAGCCTTTGGCAGCAAGCCCAGGCGGCCAATGACAGGGCTAAGATGGCGGGAACGGTAGCATGTGGCGTCGCCACCGTCTCAGTTTCTGTCATTGCAGTTTGGCCAGTCGCAGGACCTGCTGTTGGTCAGCTAGGAAGAGCGGTCGTGTCCAGGTTCATGACACGGGAAGTTGCCAAAACCGCAGAGAAATTCACCGAGCCCTTTGGTGGGCGTGAGAGAGCCATGCGGCTTATCCAAGAGGCACGTGATAAGGTCAACGTAGCGCGTAAATTTGGCTGGGGTGACACGGCTTTGCGGATGGCAAAGCGACTTGAAGAATTGGAGGCGGAGGTGTACAAAGCCTATCCTGGGCTGGAGGGATTCTTGCGGTAAAGCAAGGCTAATCTGTAGCGTTTGAAATATTCTGGGATTGTGATTGTATCTTATTTATGAACAGTTTTCCTTGGTGAAATAATGAGTCTATCTCAAGATATATATAAAGATCTGGCAGGGTCTTCATATCCCGATCTTATCCAAAATAAGGGGGCTGCTTTTGCATATCTTTCTTCTCCAAACCGTGATCTTCGTGTTGCGGCGATCAACGTCTTTGCCACGCTTTGGAATAAGCCGATAGACCCTGATTTTGTCAATATCTGCCGAACGATTGCGGCCTCTGATCCCATTGCTTTTGTCCGGATTCAAGCAATCGAAGCACTCGGCCCTGTGTTTCAATCGAGTCGAGATGAGAGTATCTCACAATTTTTCGCCAACCTTGTGAACGATCCGACCCAATCCTTGGAGGCCCGCCAAGCAGCTTACTGGGCCTTACGCGAGGTTCAACTGGGGGTACTCGAAGTTGACCAGATTAAACGCCTCTGTTCGGTGATGAAACTTGGACTTAGCGAAGATCCGAATTTCGGCACCGAAAATGAGATTAAACGCACACTCCTATGTGGTGGACACTTTCCCGAGTCAGTCTGGGATTCAGCTGATGAAATAGAGTGGGATTTCGTTAATCAGTTCGTGACGCAACAATAACAAACTTGCGAGATACTATTGTCAATGTTTGCTGTGGCGTTCGTTGTGCCGTCGCCGGGTAGCCCCGGGCGGTTTCCCGCCCAGGGCTCCCACAGGTAGGGTCGAGGGCTGGCGCGGTACATGTGCCGAGCCGAATTGTTATCGCAGTCGTTCCCGAATTGTGACTGTAAGAATCTGGCTGCATAAACGGGCCGTTTACCGCGCTCTTGCGAATTCTGGAGGAAGGCCGCGCACGGGATCGGACGGCTGCGGCAAAACGGAG
>JAIOPV010000179.1 GCA_021413735.1 Planctomycetota bacterium | reverse complement strand
CTGATACGGCATCTTCAAATGGCTCGGATCGAACAACTCCGCCCGCATCACTTCCACGTCGTCGGCTCCGATCGCTCGCGTGAAGATCGGCAGGAGGTAGTCGATACCCGTTCGGCTCGGCTTCATCGCCAGTGGATCGTAGAAACTCGGGTGCATCGTGCGTGCGTGAATTAAACCCCAACGGTCGCGGAAATCGTTCGCATACGCATGACCCAAATGGAAGCCCTTCTCTCGCGTGTACTGCAGAATCGCAACCGCGTTCACCGTGCCCTGAATGAGCATATCAACCGCGTGACCGCCAAGCTGACCTGCGTGGAAACGGTCGAACAAAATCGGGCGGCCACCGCGCTGCGTGTGCCCGAGCTTACGAGTGAAGATCGCCGCCTTCGCCGACTCGTTGCGTCGCTTGCTCGTGAAGTACGTGTCACCAAGACGCTGAATCAGCACGGAACGCAACGTCTCCGATGCTCCGCTCAACATCAGGTTGCCGGCGGGGTCGGTGCTGGAAAGTTCAGCGCCGAGTTCCTGACCGGTCGCGTCCACGATGCCCTCGCCGCAGACGATCACGCAATGCTTCTGAAGATCGTAGATCTCCTTGATTCGCTCAACGAGTGCGTCCACGTTCAACCGGTGTTCGGGAACGAGCAGTATGTCCGGTTGCCCATACGCCGCCCCGAGCGCCAGATAGCCCGAGTGCCGACCCATCACTTCGACAATCGCGATTCGGCGGTGACTCTCAGCCGTTGAACGCACACGCTGCACACCCAACGCTGAAACGAACACGGCCGTCGCGTAACCAGGCGTGACATAATTCACGATCTGGTCGAGATCGAAGCGTGCGTGCGAATCCGAGCGAGTGTAGACGAAGCCATCCTTCTCGATGGCGTTTCTCACGTTGGCACCATCCGCGTGGCGAACCCACTCGTCGGCCTCGTTGCGGTAGTTCAACCCGAGGTCGTTGTCGATGGTCTTCGGAGCCAACACCGTTGGCAGGCGATCGCACAGCGCCTGCATGCCGTTGAGGGTGCCGTCGCCACCGACGCAGATGAGCCCTTCGACGCCGAGTTTCTGGAGCCGTCCCGCGACCAGATCAACACTCGCTTTGTCGTTGCCATCGACGTAATCCCGTGACGCACCGATGAGCGTGCCGCCGAGGGTGGGGTCGAGTTCGGGAATGGGGCTGTAGAGAGGATTGAGAAGAACGTGAGGCACACGCGGGTTGAACAGACTGCTGAACCCTTTGATGAGTCCGATGACCTCGATCTTCCGCTGACTCGCCCGCGTAACGGCACCGTGAATCGTCGCGTTCAATGCGGGAGTGTCGCCGCCTGCTGTCAGAATACCGATCCGCTTCATCCGCCGCCCTCAGGGGGTTTGGGTTGAGTTGGGAGAGGGCATGGCAACAGAAAGTGTATTCGCGATGTGCGATTCAGGCTGAGAAATGATACTCGCCGCTTGCGGCGTCGCGCTCAGTCGGGCGACGCCGCAAGCGGCGCCCAGAGTCATAGGTATCGGCGGAGCGAGGCGAAGAGGGCATCGCAGCGAGTTCGCCACACCCGCGGGTTCGTCGGCATGTACTCGTCGAGCGGGCTGAAGACGACCTTCACATTCATCCGTGCCTGGGATTGATCGGGCTTCTCCAGGTGAAGTTCAACCTGAATCGGCTCCTGGCCCGGCGGAACGTGCGGCTTGCGGCGGAACCAGTTCAAGATGCCGCTACCACTGCCGCTGGCCACGGCGTCGGACGGTGCTTTCGGCTTGGTTCCCGGTGGCAGGCCGATCTGCAAACAGATCACGCCGGGTTCGCTCCCCACGACCGCGCCGCTCAGGTCATCGACGAATCCCTTGATCTTCGCTGCTGCCAGTCGCTCCGGCATCAGCACCTCGAACTCCTCGATAATCTTGTATGGATCGAGAGGCAAGTTCGGTGCGACGCGAGGTTCCGGCGTTATCTCCACAGCCATCGGCATGGATTCCCAGCCAACGGGAGCGGTGACGCCCCAGAGGTCCGCGGACAAAGCGCGACCGTACATCTGAGCGAGTTCCTGAGCCGATTGTGGTCGTTCGTTCGGGAACTTCGACAGCGCCATCTGGACCGTCGCCTCGATCGCTGGCGGAACGCCCCCTGCCCCGACCTTCGCGAACTTGGGCGGTGGCTTGTTCACGTGCGCGTCGAGCAGGTCGTCTTGATTGTCGTCCATGAACGGCAGGCGGCCAGTGAGCATCTCGTACAGAATCACGCCAACCGAGTAGAGATCGCTGCGCCAGTCCACGGTGTCGCCACGAATCATCTCGGGGCTGACATACGCAGGAGTGCCCATCGCGACGATCGGCCCTTCGCCCGTGAGCGCCGCAAGCTGAAGGTGAGGTTTCGCCGCAAAGCCAGCGAAACCGAAGTCCATGACCTTGATCGTCTCGTTCGGCTTGCCAGCATCCACGACCATGAGGTTCGCGGGCTTCAAGTCGCGGTGAATGATGCCAGCATCGTGGGCGGCTTGCAGAGCGTGGCAGAAGTATCCGAGCAGTTGACCGGCGCGGTAGACATCAAGAACGCGGGCCGGTTCCAGCACCGCTTCGAGCGTGATTCCCGGAACGTACTCCATGACGAGGCACGGGCCGAGCGGATCTTTGTAGGCTGCTTCGATGAACTGCACGGCGTAGGGATGCGAGAACTTCGCCATCGACTTGACTTCGGCCTCGAACAATTGCTCAAATTTGGGGTGTTCGAGGACGTGTGGGTGAACCAGCTTCACCACCACCCGATGGGCGGGGTTGACGAGCGGTTCAGCCAGATAAACTTCGCCGTTGCTCCCCCGGCCGAGGACTCGGAGGAGGCGATACTTCCCCAGGGCGATTTTACCCTGCATACGCGAATCCTCACAGGGCGGGATCATTTCCCGCGTCACTCGCAACTCTAGTGCGAGATTTTCGCTCTGGCAAACATCTGGTCAGGTTCCGCCCGGGTTACAATTCCGCCACGATCCAACGATACTCGACCGATTCACTCCATTTCGAGCCGACAGGAATCACTTTCCAGCCCGATTCGATGCCGCGGGCCGCAAGATTCGACGCATCTGCTGAACACGTATAAGGCTCGATCGCGATTGCGTGCCGGTGTGCAGGCGTGAACAGCACCAACTCGCGGAACGATGGGCTGATTAGAAACTGTACACAACCCGTCGCTTCGGGGTGCGACAGCACCGCGAGTTCGCCCATTCCGGCGACGCGGGAAGAGTCCGTCGGGATGCTGGTGAAAACGTTGTCGAGTTCCATCGTTCCGATTGGCTTCGGGTCGCGGAAGTCGAGCTTTTGCGGCAACGGGATTCGGTTGCCGGTTGGCAGGTTGTTCTCGGCTTCCCAGAGTTCGGTGACGTTCGCCTGCAAAACGTGATCGTTGATGTTCGTGTCGTTCACGCCGGGTAGCCGGAAGTACGGATGATAGCCGATCCCGAACGGCAGCGGTTTGCTGCCGACATTCTCAACGCTCGCTTCCACTCGCAGTTTGTTCTTGAAGAGGCGGTACGTCACGGTCAGTTTGAAGTCGCTCGGCCACGTCGGCAGCGCCGCAGGAAGGTCTTTGGCAAGGTTGAACTCACCGGTGACGAAGGCGGAATCTTCATCGGCGTTCCACTCGATAACGCGCCAAGGATTGCGGGGCGTGAAGCCGTGGATCGCGTGCTGCTTGGTCGAATCGTTGAGCGGGAGCTGGTATTCCTGCCCCTCGAAGCGGAGCTTGCCATCGCGGAGGCGCCCCGGAAACGGGAACAAAATCGGGTGCCCGCTGCGAGTGGGAACGGGGTTCGATTCCCAGTCGGGCATCGTGAAGATGATGTCGGCCCAGCGTCCGTCGTCTTGGCGGACTTGCCAGCGAAGGCAGTTGAAGCCCCATTGTGGCCAGACTTCAGCGCGAACGGTGCCGGCCGCGTCGGTGAGTTCGTAGACGTCGCCGGTTCGGTCGCCGGCTTGCTTCTGCGAGATGTGGACTTCAAAAGCCATGACAAGTCTCGGTGTGGCTGACGATTCGTGCCGGTCATTGTAGGGTGAGCATTGCTGTGTGTAGCCACTCACCCCACGGTGCCTCTCATGCCGACGTTTCCCGCTGCGACGCTTATCACTCTGGCGCGATCACTCTTCGAGGCAGCAGCCGTTCCGGCTGCGGATGCGGCTGTCGTCGCGAACAGCCTCGTGGACTCGAACCTCTGCGGACACGATTCGCACGGCGTCATGCGGATACCGCAGTATGTCGATTTCCTGCGAAAAGGCACGTTCAAACCGGGGGTTCCGCTGACGGTTCTCAGCGAGACCCCTGCCGTGCTCGCCGTTGATGCGAACTGGGGACTTGGTCAGGTTCAGACATATCGCCTGCTCGATCGGCTGATGCCGAAAGCGAAATCGCTTGGAATCGCAGCCGGCACGCTGAAGCAGTGCGGCCACGTCGGTCGGCTCGGGGAGTACGCTGAGTTCGCGGCTCGCGAGAAGATGGCGTTGTTCGCAGCGGTGAACTCGCACGGGTCGGGGCGTCGCGTGGCTCCCCCGGGCGGCACCGAAGGCCGCATCAGCACGAACCCGATCTGCTTTGGAGCGCCGACGACCACCGAACCAGTTGTGCTCGACTTCGGCACGAGCGCCGCGGCTGAAGGCAAGGTGCGGGCACAGTTCCAGAAGAAGCAACCGTGTCCGGATGGCTGGCTTGTCGATAACGCGGGCAACCCGACGACCGATCCGAGCGTGCTCTATAACGAGCCCCGCGGCAGCCTCGTCCCGTTTGGCGGCACGCAAGCGTACAAGGGCTTCGGTCTGGGGTTGCTGCTCGATCTGCTGTGCGGTGGGCTTTCCGGTGGGTCGTGTAGCAATCCGACGTTTCCACTTCCGGGTGCAGGCAACGCGGCCGTGTTCGTGCTGTTCAACCCGGCGCTCTTCGGCGGCAGCGACCACTTCCTGAAAGAAACCGACGGACTGACAAGTTACGTTCGCTCTTGCCCGACCTCTGCGGGCGTGGGTGCGATCACGTTGCCAGGCGACCCCGAACGTGCGAGCAAGGCGAAGCGACTCGTCGAGGGGATTCCGGTTCCGGATGGGACGTGGGAACTGATCGCGAAAACCGCGGGCGAACTGAAGGTGGCCCTTCCGGCGTAACCAACCACGTTTAGCGGCCGCCCCCTCGGGGCGGTCCGCACGTCGCCCCGTTGGGGCAACCGCTACACCACATCTCACTTCATCTCTTCGATCTTCTTCGTCACCGACAGGCTGCGGATCACTCGTTCCACTTCGGGCTTCATCGCCGCGATGTCGGCAGCCGGAATGCGACCAGCTACCGTCACGCCGCCGTCGGTCTGCTTCAGCACGGCATACTCCAATCGCACCTTGTCCGTGCCAAACGTTGCCTCGAACGCGAAGCGGTCGAGTTGCACAGGCTCCGCTCGCACTCGCGTTGCTTTCTCGGTTGTCGTGATCGTCGCCTTCTGCTTCTGGAGGAACGCCGTGATTTCCTTCGCGTAGTCTTCCGCTGTGGGAACCTTCGTGTCGGGCTCCACCGTGATGAGGACGCCCGACCCGCGAGCGTGATCGAGCGTCACTTGCTTGCCCTGCACCGCACCGACACGCCAGCCCCGCGGATACAGGAAGCGAACCCCGAGGCGAGTGTCGTCGTACAGAAGAAGAGTGTTCTCGAACGTCGGTCGCAATTCGAGCCCACGCAAGGACGCATCCGACAGATCCGGTGGCATCTTGTCCAGCCGCGACCGCGTCATCGTGAACTGCCCCTCGATGCGACCCACAGCCTGACCGGTGCCGTCGAGGAGTTCGTGCGTTCCCTTCAGCGAAAGATACGTCAGCAGGTTCGCGTCGAGATCGAAGTACGCGCTGCCTTCGAGTCGCTGACGGCTCGGGCCATCCTGATTCACTCCGCGAACTGAACCCGACACCCGCAGTTTGGCCATCTTCTGCTTGCCGATTTCCGTGACGCCGACGAGTTCAACCGTGATGTCGCCCTCTTCGATCTTCTCCATGTCGGTCAGTTCCGCGACGGCCGCAGCCGACACCTTCCAGGTCTGGCCTTTCTTGACGGGGCCGCTTGGAAGAATGCCCGGAATCACGGCCGGATTGAACACGTCGGTTCGCACAACATCAATCTCGCCCCAGGTCAGCGGACCGTCGGGTGAGAACGGTGCCCGCCGATTTTCCGATTTAATTACGACCATTCTGCGAACCGACGGCCTGATTCCCGCGTCCTGTGTGTTATCGCCCACTGTGCGTTCAAACTGCACATCACGGTACGCCCGCACAGCTTTCAACGTCCCCACGTCGTCGGGAACCAGAACCCGCTCCTCATATGTAACGCGACTAACGCCCGCAATCGTGACCAGCTCGGGTGCCTTTCCCTTCTGGAGCGGCACCGACAATTTGCCCGTCAGTTTCACGACGACATCGACTTTTGAAGTGTGCCCAGGCTCGAACTTCTCCTGAAGCGTGACCGCTTCCTGAGCATGTGCAAGCCCGGCAACCAACCCAAGGACCGTGAGCGAAACGAGAATTCGGCGAAAGAAGGCGGTTGCACGCATGAAGGACTCCGCGGTTCTTGGCCCCTTGCGGCTTCGCAATACCAACACATTCAGACCGAGCCACAAACTTCCGCAATTGTAGCGCGGGTGCCGGCGATTCCGGCGACAAACTGACATCGAAATGCAAATCTCGACAGGAATCTCAGAACTTGTGTGGAATAGTTAAGAGGCGATGAGTTTGCGGATAAATCAAGGGCGTCCGAAGATTGAACGGAGCGATTGCAACAAAGCACAGTAGACGTGTAAAAGCGACCACCTCCAGCGGCCAACGCACGCTACGAAAATGTCTGACGAGCGGAAATCCGGAAAATTAAACTCGTCGCAACATCATGTCACGGCAGTAGAACGGGCCAGATTTTTCGGTGGGAGTCGGTCACGAATTTGGATTGGCAAGTGAAGTGCAAAGGACTCTCTCGACCTCGCGGATCGCACGATAACTCGCAGCAGACCGTCCCGCAACCCGACTCCGAGAACAGGCAGCGGAAGTGTCCGTTGAATGCGTCGGATTCAGATTAATCTTCTGGGTTTGCCGAATAAGCGAACCCGAAGGCCGGGGAGATGTATCCAACTCTCGTGTGACATGCAAGAGCGAATTGAGTCACAAAGGCGAGATTTGGAGAGTTTGGGAAAGAAAAGCCCCACGAGGGAGTATCTCCGGTAGCGAAACCTGAAGCGAGCTCGAGCGAATAACCGAGAGGCCAGCGAGAACACCACAATACCACGCCGGGATGACTTTCCCGACGAACGAACAAAAATGCCAGTTTAAGGACGTAAGTCCGTGGCCGGGAGGAGCCGGTGAGCGAATTCAACACAACAGCCCTGAGAGAGTTAGCCGAGCAACAAACTCGGTTCACCCCACCCGCCCGTCGGCAGACTCAAGTCGCCGCGGCGCTGAAATTGCTCGGTGAGATCGAGTCCGGTAAGCAGTACCCGTATCAGTACGTCTGCTTCCGCCTCACGGATTATCGTTCTGAAGCATACCCGGACCTGTTGATTGTAGGCGAAGCACTCAAGCACGACCTTGAGTTGTTCGCACGCCGAGTCGAAAAGTCCGTTCCGCCGCTTCCGATTGAGCAGGCCATCGAGCCAATGCTCACGCTCGAAGAAGTGAGCAAACGGTTTAACGTTTCGACGAAGACAATTTCCCGATGGCGCGTGAAGGGTTTGACCTCTCGCCGCGTCAAAGTGAATGGACGGAGCCAGCTTGGGTTCCCACGGATCGCCGTCGAGAAGTTCGTGAACGAACATCCGGCGCTGGTCGCAAAGGGCGCGAAATTTAGCCACCTGAGCGAAGACGAAAAAGACGGTATTCTGCAACAGGCACGAGAGTTGCGAGATGTTGGCATGACGCTCACGGAAGTGAGCAAGAAGGTCGCGGTCAAGTTGGGCCGTAGCCCCGAAGCGATCCGTTATACGATCAAAAACTTCGATCGTGTTCACCCAGACGACGCGCTGTTTCCAGCCGTCGGAGGTCCGCTCTCCGCCACAGCCAAGGAGCAGATCGTGATCGCAATGAACGCCAGAGAAAAAGCCAAACTCACGGGTGATACCGTGGAGGATACTGTGACAACAATCGCCAAACAATTCGGACGGACCCGTTCAAGTATGTATCGCGTGGTAAACGAAGTGCGAGCCAAGGTTCTCGTCCGCACGAGCGTGGATTACATCCACAATGCGGACTTCGACAATCCCGAGAAGGAAGCCGAGATGCTGGCGGATATGCCCGGCAAGGCTGAATTCGAGGCGAAGCGTGTCGGAAAGGTCGCGCCCAAGGATGTGCCTCCGCAGATGATGCACCTGTACGAATGGCCGCTGCTTTCCAAGGATCAGGAACAGCATGTGTTCCGGAAGATGAACTTCTTGAAGCACAAACTGCACAAGTTGCAGGAATCGCTGGACCCGACGAAGGCTCGCGTGCAGGATCTGGTTCTTGTCGAGAACCTGAAGGAAGGCATCAAGGAGTGTCGTGATCTGCTCATCAGTTGCAATCAGCGGTTGGTGTATGCTCAGGCGAAGATGAAGCTCGCATCGGGCGAGAGCATCGACGACCTGGTGAGCGACGGCAACCTGTCGCTGATGCGAGCGGTTGAGAAGTTCGACTACGGCCGTGGGTTCAAGTTCAGCACCTACGCGACGTGGGCGATCATGAAGAACTTCGCTCGTTCGATCCCGGACTCGAAGACGCACAAGCAGCGTTACATGACGGGTCACGACGAGTTGTTTGAAGCAAAAGCCGACGTGCGAACGGACGAGCAGGAAGTGCTGGCAACAGCGGACGCGGCGAAGTCGCGGGTGACGAAGTTGTTGCAACACCTGGACGCCCGAACGCGGGAAGTGATCCGGATGCGGACTGGCCTGGACGGTTCGCAGGAGATGACGCTGGAGCAGATTGGCCAGCACTTTGGGATCACGAAGGAGCGAGTGCGCCAGATCAACGTTCGCGGCATGAAGCAGCTTCGCGAATGGGCCGCGAAGGAGAACGTCGAAGCACTGTGAGTTCAGTTAGCTCTGGGTCTACCTGGGGAACGAAAACTCTACCGCAACCCGCCTGACAACAGGCGGGTTGCGTGCGTTTCACCGTCGTCGTTGCCATTTTCGGGGGTTGGCGGTGGCGTGAATCACAGCGTAGACAGACACGCTGGTCGCTTCGATTCGGTAGTAAACGATGTAGTTTGAAGCCGGTAATGGTGCGGCTCGCAAGTCGCCGTAAACTCGCCCATACAGTTCGGGTGCTTGGCTGATCGCATCGATCAGTTGACGCAGCTCGATGAGAAACGAATCTCCCCGACCAACGGCTTGCAACTCATACCAGTCGTAAGCATCGTCGATGTCTTGGCGAGCCGCTGGTCGGATAATGTAGGAGGCGCTCATTTCTTTCGCTTTACATACGCGACAACTTCATCCAGTGTGTAGCCGACCGTCGGGTTGGCCTCTGCTTCCGCGACACGGCGATCGAGTTCTGCTTTCAGTTCGTCTGAGATTTCCGCATCCTCGAAGCGTTCACGTAACCGAGTCATGAACTCGGTTCGCTCTGCGACGCTTAATGCTTCGACTTCCTTGAGGAGTGCATCGACGCTCATTGTGTACCCTCCGTTCACTGGGAAGCGAAATTATAGCGAGACTGGAGTATCAGGACCGCCGTTGCCTTTGCCCTGAAAGGGCAGGACAACATAGCCCGGGGCAAGACCGCGAAGCGGTCGCCGCCCCGGGACCGACAATAGAAACCTAATGCACCCCAACGGGGTGCGACACACGTTCGCATTTCCCCGGCAGGTCTCCTGGGGCGGCGCCTTCGGCTTGCCCCAGGCTATGCTGTTCTGCCCTTTCAGGGCAAAGACAATGGCACTCGGGGTTCTTCACTTCGCGGCTTTCGCAATCTCACCAGCAAGGTACGCCGCTGCCGCGTCCCAGGATTCAGCCGCGGTTTCGCTTGTCCATTCGCGACAACCTGCGAAGAACCACGCCGTTTCACCCGCGACATCGCGAGCTTCGATCTTCGCCAGAGCCGCCACAGTGATCGGTTCGTCTGTCTCGTCCGCGTTCTCGTCTTCGAGCGTCAACGCGACAGCGATCACGCTCCCAGAATTGAAAGCCTTCACGACCCAATCATCGGGGCCAACATCCGGCGGCAAGTGCGGCGTGATTCGCGCTCGCCATTCGTCCTCAAGTTCCTCATCGTCTTCTTCCATTGAAATACCTCTGCCTTCGCCTCGAAACCTCGCGTTCTGTCTTCAGAATAGCCCAAATGTCACCGTATGTTCAGACGTTGAAGCACGCTGAAATGCGAAATGCTCTGATGGTATTTCTTCCGGACGAGAGAGGTGGTTCCGGGCGTGATGGAAAGGCATTGCGAGTTTATCAAATTACTGGAGTTGGCCGCAACCTATTGGCCCTGAGCCTGATGTGTTACCGTCACGCCGAATCTGACAATCTTTCTTCCGGACGAGAGAAATGGTTCCGGGTCTCAAACGGATGGTTCCGGACGTGGGGTGTGGATGTCGCCCGGAACCAATGAGAACCGCTTGCAGTTCCCGTTTCGGCGAATCAGGCCGTTGGCAGCGGTTCGCCCTGTAGAGCTGTTTGCACGGCCGCCAGCAGTTCATGAGCACGATACGGCTTACCCAACAAGCCGACCGAGCCGTCCAACTCCGCGATGTCCTCGGATGAGTAGCCGGTCGAGAACAGAACCTTCACATCCGGAGCGATTTCGACCATCCGACGAAACGCATCTCGCCCCGACATTCGCGGCATCGTCACGTCGAGAACCACGAGGTCGATCCCGGCGTGTTCCCGTGCGAAGACCTCCACCGCCTCCGCTCCGTCTTCGGCCGAGAGCACACGATAGCCCGCACGCTCCAGCACAATTTGGCCGATGTCGCGAATCATCGACTCGTCATCGACAAGCAGGATCGTCGTTTGTGTGCCGTTGGTGAGTTGCTCCACGGGTTCCAGTTGCGGCATCACGGGCGGAGTCGGCACAACATCCGGCATCGCAATCGTGTGCCAGGATCGAGCGACCGCACGCCGACCAACTTCGACCTCCGCCGGCGGGAAGAACATATCGAGTTTGGTTCCGATGCCGGGCGTGGAAGTGAACGTCACCCAGCCGCGGTGTTGCTTCACGATACCCTGCACCATCGGCAACCCAAGACCCGTGCCCTTGCCGATGCCCTTCGTGGTGAAGAACGGCTCGAAGAGTCTCGCTTTCACTTCGTCGGTCATGCCGAACCCAGTGTCTTGGACGCTCAAACGGATGAACGGTCCGGGGCGTGCTTCGTCGGGTTGTGTCGCGGCTTCACCTTCGGTTACTTCGACAGGTGCGGCACTCAACGTGAGAGTGCCGCCGGTGGGCATTGCGTCACGAGCGTTGAGGCACAGATTCAGCAGCACTTGCGACAGCAACGCGGGGTCGGCCTGAATTGGACCACAATCAGGGGCTACGTTCACGACCATCTGGATACGCGGATCGAGCGTGTGCCGCAGCAGGCCGACGGCTTCGCGGAATGCATCTTCTGGTGGCACCGGCACCGACACAAGCTGATTGCGGCGAGCGTAGCCGAGCAGCTTGCCGGTGAGTTCCGCGGCACGAACGACAGCCTGTTCCGCTGCCGCGAGATGTGACGCCTGTGGGTGATTTTCGGGCAACCGAACCAGTGCGAGATTGCACATCACCGCTGTGAGGAGATTGTTGAAGTCGTGGGCAACACCGCCGGCCATCTGCCCGACCGCTTCCATCTTCTGAGCGTGTCGAAGTTGGTCTTCGAGCTTGCGGCGTTCGGTGACGTTGAGCGACACACCGAGACCGTACTCGAAGCGGCCGCCCGTGCCACGAATCGCCGCGAACGAGAACTCGACCCAGACCACTTCGCCATCGGGCCGCACGTAGCGTTTCGCGTGGCTGTAGCGGTCCAGCGTGCCAGCGAGAACCTCGGCGGCGAAGCGATTGTGTTCGGCGAGATCATCCGGGTGAACGATGTCGTCCGGGGTGAGGCTCGACAACTCATCTGGGGTGCGGCCAACCATCGCGGCGAACGTCGGGTTACATTCGACATACTTGCCAGCAGCGTTGGTGAGTGCGACACCAGCGGGGGCCGTCTCGAACACGCCACGGAACAACGCTTCGCTACGGCGAACGGCATCGACGGCTTTCTTGCGGTCGGTGATATCGCGTTGAATCATGACCCAGTGAGCCGCCTGCCCGGCAGGATCGGGCACGGGTACGAGACTGAGATCCACCCAGAACTCCGCGCCGTCCTTGCGGTAGTTCCGTAACTCGATCTGGAGCGGACGGCCGAGCGTGAGCGCTTCGCGAATCGCGTCGAGCGTGTCGGGGTCGGAGCCGGGGCCACGCAGAAAGTGCAGCGACCGCCCAACGACTTCATCCCACTCGTAGCCGGTCATCCGGCAGAAGGCATCGTTCACGTACAGCACGGCCCGGCCAGCACCGCCACGCGGTTGAGCTTCGAGAATGACGACCGCATCGTGCGCGTGAACGACGGCCGATTCAAGGAGCCGGACCCGTGCGGTCGGTACGATGAGCGCGTCTGCGGGTGCTGAACTCTTGGGGATCGGTGAAACGATCGTGACCGGCCGTTGCAGCCACAGAGCCACAAGCGCGACGGCGAGCAAACCGCCGACGAACGCGAACGAGACCGTGGGCACCACGACTTGCAGCATCACGCCCAGGAACACGGCTGCTGCCGGGAACACGGTCCGATTGAGAAAATGTGAGTTGAAGATTGGCGTACTCGGGCGAGAGAACGGGCGGAAATCTGCTCTCGTAATGTTAGCTTGAGTTTTCGCCTTGGGCTAACTCTCGCGGTGAAAAAGCTTATGGGTTATCGCAATCTCTCGGCGTGCGTCGCGGACCTCGAACGCGCACGCCAACTCGTGCGCATCACGCAGGAGATCGACCCGCACCTCGAAGCCGCGGAGGTGCAGCGGCGCGTTTATCGCGCTGGCGGGCCAGCAGTGTTCTTCGAGCGAGTGAAGGGGACAGCGTTTCCGATGGTGTCGAACCTGTTCGGCACCATCGAACGCACGCGGTTCATGTTCCGCGATGCCCTCGATGGCGTTCGGAAGCTGGTCGAGTTGAAGACCGATCCGTCGAACCTGATGCGGCGTCCCGGTCGATACTGGAATGTGCCGTTCCTGGCGTGGAAGCTGCGTCCGAAGTTCACGCGATCCGGGGCCATTCTGACACACCAAACCACGCTCACGCAACTGCCGCAACTCAAGTGCTGGCCACTCGACGGCGGCTCGTTCGTGACGTTGCCGCAGGTGTACACCGAACACCCGGACCGCCCGGGCTGGATGAAGTCAAACCTCGGCATGTATCGCGTACAGTTCAGCGGAAACGACTTCGAGCCGGATCGCGAGTGCGGCCTGCACTACCAGATTCACCGTGGCATCGGAGTGCATCACGCAGCCGCTCGGCGACGTGGTGAACTGCTTCCGGTGAACGTGGTGATTGGCGGACCGCCAGCACTGGCTGTCGCTGCGGTGATGCCACTGCCCGAGGGATTGCCCGAACTTGCGTTCGCGGGGGCGCTCGGTGGTCGGCGATTGCGGATGTGTGCGACGAAACCGCTGCCGATGCCTGCCGACGCGGATTTTGTCATCTCGGGGTACATCGACCCGACACGCACGAAGCCCGAAGGGCCGTTCGGCGATCACCTCGGCTACTACAGCCTGACGCACGATTTCCCCGTGATGACCGTGACGGGCGTTTATCACCGTCCTGGAGCGATCTGGCCGTTCACTGTGGTTGGACGACCGCCGCAGGAAGACACGTCGTTTGGCGAGTTGATCCACGAACTCACGGGGCCGATCATCCCGACGGTGCTACCGGGACTGCACGCGGTTCACGCTGTCGATGCGGCCGGTGTGCATCCGTTGCTGCTCGCGATCGGCAGTGAACGCTATGTGCCGTATGCCGCGACTCGCCGACCGCAAGAACTTCTCACGCTGGCGAACGCGATCCTCGGGCAAGGGCAACTGTCGCTGGCGAAGTATCTGTTCATCGCCGCGAAAGAGGACGCACCTGAACTCGACATCCACGACATCCGAGGATTCCTGCGGCACATCCTCGAACGCTTCGACCCCGAAACGGATCTGCACTTCCAGACACGCACCACGATCGACACGCTCGACTACTCGGCTGGTATGGGCTTGAACGCGGGTAGCAAGGTCGTGATTGCGGCCGCGGGTCCGAAGCGTCGGGAGCTCGGCACGACAGTTCCGTCGGAGTTGAAATTGCCAGATGGATTCGCAGAGCCGCGAGTCGTGATGCCGGGAGTGCTGGCCCTGACGGGGCCTTTCGAGGGCGGAAGGCGGTGGATTGTCTTGTTTCCGCCTCCCGCCTTCCGCCTTCCGCCCTCGAAGGGTTTCCGCTTGTGGTTGTGGTCGATGATTCGCTTGAAGCGTCGCGGAATCTCAACAACTGGCTGTGGATGACGTTCACACGCTCCGACCCCGCGAATGACATTTACGGCGTCGGAGCGTTCACTGCGAAGAAGCACTGGGGGTGTGTCGGGCCAGTTGTGATCGACGCACGACTCAAGCCGCACATGCCGCCACCGCTGGAAGAGGACGCTGCCGTGACTCGCCGGGTCGATGCGCTGTTCGCACGCGGCGGTCCGCTGCACGGCATCGAGAAGTGACAGCCTCACATCTCCGGGCCAAGGAATCGCTGGTTGGAGTCGAAGCGGCCAGCGAAGGCACGGTCGTTCAGGTAGTTCGCCCGAGTATGGCGGCTCGTCGGCTGACCCGTGATCGCCACGAGCATTTCGTCAGTGTGAAGGTCGCTCGCCATTTGAGCTTCGAAATCGCCCAACATCGCACGCCAGCCAATGCGAGCCGCGTGGCCAGGAACGCCGAACGCCTGCAACACCGCCGCGTTGTTCACGATTGCTTCCCAGTTGTTCGGGTACAGCTTGATCAACTGGCTCAGATCCTGCCAGAACGTCCACATCTGCAAGCCGTAACCCCGCAACAGGCTCACCGCCTGCGGCAGCAGGTCGAGCGACCCCAGCTGTGCCGCTTCATCCAAGAGGAACAATGTTCGCTGCTTCGGCAGTCGCGTGCGTCGCATCACCGTTGTCATCAGCGTGACAACCCACAGCCGCATCAGTCCGCGGTGGCTCAGCAATTTCTCCGGTGGCAGCACCAAGTAGATCGTCATCGGCTTGTTGTTCAACAGGTCGCACAGGTCGAAGGTGGATTTCTCCAGGCTCCGCGACACGGCACTGCTGCCGAGGCACTTCACGAACGTCGTCGCGGTGGTGCGGATACACGGGCGAGTCTTGTCTGAAGGTGCGGCCAGGTATGCCACGAACTCGTCACGAGCCAATGGCGACATCTTCGCTTTGCGTGTGTCGAGCGCCACAGCGAGCGTGTAGTCGAGGTCGTCGTTGTAGAGCATTTCCCGCAGGCTGCAGAGATTGCGTTTCTCCAGCGAGTAGCTCGTGGCAATGTCCGCGACCAGGCCGGAAACCAAGCCGCGGCCGGTGTCTTCCCAGTAGCGGTCCGAGGTGAACTCGTGACCAACCGCGAGCTGTGCCGCGACCATCTCGGCATCGGATTCCGCGTCCGAGCCTGGCACTTTGAACAGGTCGAACGGATTCAGTTTGTCAGCTTTGTCCTTCGCGGTGACCAAGCCGAACGGGTCAAGGACCACGACTTGCTGACCCAACTCCCGACGATACCGAGCCGTGACCTGATAGTTTTCGCCCTTGATGTCGGTGACGATGATCGAACCCGGATACGTCAGCAGCGCCGGAATAATCGCGCCGACGCCCTTGCCCGCGCCGGTTGGCGCGATGGTCATCAGGTGGCCGTCGCCGCTGTAGGTGAGTGGGGAACGAGTGACGGCTTGCGCCGAACTTGGCTTAAACCCGAGCGTGGGTACGTGTTCGGTGCCGTCCCAACCCAGGAACAACGCGGAACCGTCGTCCGGCAGCTTGCTGTTTCCGTTCCGGGGCTTGCGTTTTCGCCCAGCCTTTTTGCTGTGTGTTGAGTCTTCGGCCGGGTCCAACATTGGCAAGTGCTCCATCGGGGGCAGACAGGAACGAACCGGGAGCGGTAATTACTGATACCCCATTCTACCCGACACGGGAAGAGGATGGGATGTTCGGAGTTGGATACCTCACGTTTCTCCGACGAGATGCCGCTGGACACGCATACGGCTTAGACACGAAACTAATATCATCGAACGAATTCCCAAGATGACGCCGGAGAATCACAGGTGGCGAAGTGCGACGAAGGCTATCGGTGCGAGGTCTGCGGGAACGATGTCGAAGCGATCATCGACTCCGATCTTTATCTGCGGTACGTCCTGGGCGAAGTGCCGTTGGAGATGCTTCACAGGCTCCGCGAACGGCACATCCGCTGCAACGCGGCACTCGCGCAGTACATCGCCGACGCCGCGTTCGAGCCGGTGGTGTGTGCGGGGCCATTTGGCAAAGCGGAACTCGACCCAGCGTTTGTTCACGCAGAAGAGCGCCGTGTCACTCGCGCTTGGCGACGATTACAAGCGATCCCCAGGCTCGGACTTTCCGTGCCTGAGTACCCGTTATCCGTGACCCCCGATTCGGAGACTTCATCATGAAGGCGTTCGGCGTGTTGGCGACCCTCGCGGTTGCGTTGGTGTTCACACCCGCGATTCGAGCCGATGTGGAATCTGGTCCGAAGGCGGGCGAGAAGGTGCCGGCGCTCAAGGCGTTTGGCGTGGTCGGCACCGTGGAAGGCAAAGAGGCAGACTTCGCGGCCGACCGCAAGGATGCACCGACGATCTATCTGTTTGTGAAGGCCGAAGAGGGTGGGCTTCCTGTAGGTGGGCGACCCCTGGGGCGGTTCATGAAGGTGCTGGATACCGAGGTCGCAAAGCACGAGGGTGTTGTTGTGGTTGCGGTGTGGCTCGGCGACAAGGCATTCGACAAGCACAAGGAATACCTGCCGAAGATCAATAAGTCGCTGTCGTTCGAGAAAACATCGCTGGCTGCGTTCGATGGCGAGAAGACTGGCCCGAACAACTGGGGCGTGAACGCCGACGCTCACCTGACGGTCGTGGTGGTGAACAAGGGCAAGGTGGTGAAGTCGTTCGCCTACGAGTCGGTGAACGAAACTGACGTGAAGCCCGTGGTAGAAGAGTTGAAGAAGGCGACCGACAAGAAGTGACGAAACGAAAGGAACGGTGAACTTGGCCGCGGGCGGCGAGCCGCCCGCAGTCCACAGACCAAATCATCACATCGACGCGAGCGGATGCTTCCGGTTCTTCAATGGCAAATCGACTGGCTTCTCCAACCGATGCGACTCATACACGGCCATTATCATTTCCAGCGACGCCCGCCCGTCGGCGAGGCTATCCAATGGCGCACGGTCCTTCTCGATCGCTTCGATCAAGTCATCCACGATGAAGATGTTCCCGTTCTCGAGCGCCTTCGCGTCGAGCGTCTCGGGTTTGCCCAACCCCGCCGACGTAATCTCCTGCCAAGGCGCCTTTGACTTGCCGAACATGCCGCTCGGGTCTTCGCACAACATCGCCACCGGCAAGATGCCGAACCCAACGTGAATGACGCCCTTCGTACCGCGAACCTCCAGCCAGTACCGCGAACCGATGCCTTCCTTCGCAACGTGCGTCACGAAACTACCGGTCGCCAGCCCCGCAAAGCCGTAGGTCGCCGTGATGTGATCGCCGAGGATCGGGCCGATCTGTTCGCCCGCCTGTCGCACATCGCCAGCGACCGCCTTGCGACCACTCTGCTGAATGCGAGCGAAGCACCATTTCGCGTCGCCGGCGAAGTGCCGCATCAGGTCGAAGGTGTGCGTGCCGAGCACCATGAGATCTTCGCCGCCGCCGCGTCTGTCTTCCTTACCGTGACCGCGAAGTTCGACGATCTCGCCGATCTTGCCTTCGCCGATCAGGTCTTTTATCACCTTCACACGCGGGCTGTAGCGTGTCTGATGCGCGACCGCGACCTTGACGTGATGCTTCTCGCACGCAGCAACCATCTCGTCAGCTTGTTGCAGATTCTGAGCGGCAGGCTTTTCGAGGAAGATGCTCGCACCGAACTCGGCACATGCAATCACCATCTCGCGGTGACAATCCGGCCAGCGGTCCGAGACACTGACGATCTGCGGCTTCTCCTTTTCGAGCATCTTCCGATAGTCGGCGTAGGTATTCTTGACCTTGAGGCGTTTCGCGGCAGCGGCGAGACCGGTTTCGTTTTCGTCGGCAACGGCGACGATCTCGGCCTTGTCGCACTTCAGCCAGACGGTATCGAGCGAGTGACCGTAGCCGCCCTTGCCAGTGCGACCGATCACAGCAACGCGGTATTTCTCTTTCATGACGGCCTCTGGGTGTTGGTGCCGAATTGTCGCGCGCCAGAAGGTAGCCCGCAACTGGTGGCTGTGAGTATCATGGAAAAGAAATCGACGGAGGAACGACGATGTCGGTCCACACGATGCGGTTGGTGCTGGGGATCATGTTCTTGTGCTTGGCGGGAGCGATTTTCGCTCGCGATATGTTCCTGCCTGGCCTCGGAGCCAGATTCGATCCGCTTCGGATGAATCTCGGTGCCGTGCTTGCTCTGGTGTTCGCCGGCCTGAATCTGGTGAAGTGGTATGTGGTGTGGTCGCATCGACGGATGCTGGCGACGCCAGTTCGCACGCCGCTTCAGCCTGATCCGTCGGTTGTGCGACCAGAGAAGCCGAACCCGGAACTCGATTTCACGCGACGAGACGAACCGCCGACAGATCAACCGAAGTGAGCCACGGCGGTTTGGTTTGTCCGAGCCCGAGCGCCAAGCGAAGGGCGTGCTTGAACCCTCGCTTGGCGCTCGGGCTCAGACAAATTGTTCACTCGGCGGCTTTTGGGGCTTCCGTTTTGGGGGCAGCTTTCGCCGCTGCTGTCGCGAATGCACGGGTCACGGTTTCTAGCAGCTTTTCCATCGCGAACGGCTTGCGGATGTAATCGACGACGCCGAGCCATTCCGCGTAGGCTTTATGCCGGCTGCCTTCGTTAGCCGTAATCATGATGATCGGCGGTGCCTCAGCTTTGTCGCGGAAGTGTTCTAGCAGCGGATACCCACCCATTCGCGGCATCATCATGTCGAGGATGACGAGATCGGGCTGTTGGTTGTAGATGGCTTGCTTACCCTGGTGCCCGTCGTGGGCCTGGATCACCTTGTAGCCTTGGCGTTCCAGAACCGCTCGCACGCCTTCGACCAGTTCGCGGTCGTCGTCAACCACCAGGATCAGTTTCTGATCGGCCATGATGGCCCCTCGTTGGTGTTCCTCAATTCTTTTAACGATATCACTGCGTTGCCTGAGCCACAAGGAGCGCGTCCGAACAGGTGTCGGAAAAGGAAGAGAGAAGGCGACCAAGACAGAATTTCGGGCAGGGGCACGGGCTCGGGCACGGACAAAACCAAGACGGGAAGCGGGAAAGGCAGCCCGAGTTGTCTTTCCCCGGTTGTCTCTTGTCCGTGCCCGAACCCGTGCCCCTACCCGTGCCCGAAATTCTGTCTTTCCCTCTTCCCCACGGTCTGTTTGAACTGCCCGCTTGTTACTTCCCTTCGTCTCGCTCGTCACGATATACTCAGACGTATTGCCGCTTTGTGACCAGCACCGGGGTTTGTCATGCTGACTGTGGTTCGCGCGATGGTTCTGTTCGCGCTCGTCGCCGGGGTCGTTGTCCCGCTCGCACAGGCACAGTCGGACGCACCCGACCCCAAGGAACTCCAGAAGAAATTCCTCGCCGAGCGTGAACAAGCCGTAAAGGCCAAGTTCCCGACAGACACCCTCACACGAGCCGATGAACTCGCCAAACGAGCGGAGGCTGCCCTCAAATCCGACAGCCCGAAAGCCGCAGCCAAATACTTCCGCGATGCTCGCTGGCAGCTTCCGTATCTCCCCGTGGGGTTGCCCGACCACGTCAGCCGTGTGCTGGGCGAATCGCGGATGCGGCACGCCGACCGCGTGAACGCCGTGACTTACAGCACCGACGGCACCCGCCTCGCTTCTTGTTCCAAGGATGGCACCGTGAAGGTTTGGGATCTCGGCAACGGTCGCGAAATCACCACTTACCGCGCTCACATCGACCAACCCGACGACCCCACGAAGGGCGGCACCGCCGGCGGCACGAACGTCCTCGGTGTAACCGATGTGGCCTTCCACCCGAAGGACGCGAAGGTCATCGCCTCGGCGTGCGGCAATCAGGTTCACCTGTGGAACCCCGCCAACGGCAAGCCGATCAAGACGCTCGTGAACCTCGGCAAGACCGACAAGCCGGTGAAGTCCATCGCGTACAGCCCGGACGGAAAGCAACTCGCGGTCGGCTCCGATGACGGCATCCTTCGCGTTTACGAGTCGGACACCGGCAAGGCGACCTACACCAGCCCAACTCGCAACGCACGAATCGAACGGGTCGCGTTCAGTCCGAACGGCCTCATGGTCGCGGTCGGCGACAGCAACACATTCGCAGCGGTGTACGCACCGACGACCCCGAATCCGCTCGCAATGACAGCACAGGCAGTCAACACCGGCGAGGTGATGGGCGTTGCGTTCACTCCGGATAACGCGAACGTCCTGACGTGTGGGCGTGACGGCATCGTGCGGCTCACTGCTGGTCCGAAACCCGACGGCTCAACCGCCGGGAACACAAGCACGCGACTGCGAGAATACAGCGGCCACTCCGGCGCAGTGACCTGCCTCGCGGTCATTCCCGACGGTTCGTTGATGGTGACCGGCGGTGAAGACAAGACCGTTCGAGTGTGGGAAATCGGGTCAGGCAAGCAAGTGCGTTCCTTGCAGGGACATCTCGGCCGCGTCACCGCCGTTGCGACTCGCGGTGACGGAAAGCAGATCGCGTCGGCATCCGAGGACGGGGCCATCCGCATGTGGGATCTGAGCACCGACGACGAACACCGGGCGCTGTCCGAAGCCAGTGATTCCCTGTGGGCGGTTGCGTTCAGTCCTGATGGTAAGCATGTTGCCGCGGCCGGAGCCGACAAGAACATTCGCGTTTACAACCCCGAGACCGGCAAGCTCGAAGCCACTCTCAGCGGGGCGAAGTCCGCGATCACGTCGCTGGCGTTCCTGCCCGACTCGAACAAACTCGTCGCGGCGGGCGGCGATCAGGTTGTTGTCATTTGGGATGTGCAGAAGCAGAAGGTCATCGAGGAACTGACCGGGCACGAGTCGGCTGTGCTTTCGGTGGCCACGTCGGAAGACGGCAAGTTAATCGTCTCGGGGTCCGCAGACAAAACTGCTCGCGGCTACGACGGCGAAACCAATAAACCCGTGTGGGCGTGGAACGGTCGCTCGGCGGTGTGTGCCGTCGCGATTCGCAAGGGAAACAAGACTGTGGCGATCGGCCTTGCCGACGGGTCACTCGTCGTGCTCGACGTGACCGTCAAAACGCCCAAGGAGTTGTTCCTGCAATCGGCTCACGTCGCGGGCGTGGCGTGCATCGCATACAGCCCCGACGGGAACCGCGTCGCCACCGTCGGTGGTGACGGAGCCTTACGAGTCTGGACCGTTGCGGATAACGGAACGCTCACGCAGTTGGTGAAGTTCGATGGGCAATCGAAGCCCGGCGGCAACTTCTCGCCACTGACGGGTGTCGCATTCGCCCCAGACGGGCGTTACGTCGCTGGCGTTGGAGCCGATTCGGTTGTGCGAGTGTGGGACATCCAGACCAAGAGCGAAGTGCGTGGGCTTCGCGGGCACACCGACTGGGTGACCAGCGTGGCGTTCAGCCCGGATGGTCGCTTCCTCGCCTCGGTGGGGGTGGAGAAGGACAAGGTGCTGCGAATCTTCGAGCTTCCCCCGTTGGAGACATCCAGCGGCGGCGGACACGTTCAGGGTGTGAATGCGGTTGCAGTCAGCCCGAATGGGAAGTTCGCCGCGACCGCAGGAACGGACCAGACCATCAAGATCTGGGATCTCGGCACTGGCAAGGAGGTTGGCACCCTGATCGGCAACGCCGACATTCCGTTCAGCCTCACCTACTTGACCAATGATTCGCTCGTGATGGGCGTCGGCCTTCAGACACGCGACACGGGACGGCTTCACTATTGGAGCACGAACCCCGGTCGGCTGACGAAGTCCGTGCCAACGGGAGAGGTGTACAGTCTGGTTGCGAACAAGGACGGATCGAAGATCGCGGCCTGGGCAAGTCGGCCCGCTGTTGGCGACACGGTGAAGAACAACACCTACGAACTGTACGACGTGAAGGACAACGGGACTCCGAAAACGACCATCTCGGACAAGGGGCGGAAGGTGCTGGCCGCGACGTTCTCGGCTGATCTGGACTGGGCGATCTCGGGCGATGAGTCTGGCGGCGTTCGTATCTGGGACATGACGAAGAAGGAGCCGGTGGGTGCGAACTGGCCGCTGTTCGCGAACGCGGTGCAGGATCTCGGCATCACGGCAGACAAGAAGTTGCTCGTTGCCGTAGACAGCAAGGGCGATGTGAAGATCGCTGGCATCGAGAAACGTGAAGTTCTGGGCACGGTAGCCGCTCACAAGTCGGGTGTGCGAACACTGCTGGTGTCGCCGACGGGAACGACGTTCATGACGGTCAGTAACGACCGCGAAGTGAAGGCGTGGTCGCTGGCGGCTGGCGACTTGAAAGAACCGAAGGCGATTCGCACCTGGAACTTCCCGGTTGGAGTGAATGCCTTGGCATACACACCCGACGGCAAGCAAGTCGTGACCGCGAACGCCGACGGCACCGCGTATGTCCTGGAACTGCCATGATTCGGTCGTCGCTGTGTTGGTTCGTTTTTGCTGTTCCGCTCGTGTTTGGGGTTGCTGCATCTGCCAGCGATCCTGAACCGAGTCCGGAGCAGCCGTACACTGCGACACCGTCCGCGCCCGTGATCTACGATATCGACTTCCGCGTGATCGTGACCGCACCCGTCGGCACGAAGAAGTTGCGTGTGTGGGTGCCCATCGCGCTTGACGATCTCGGTCAGAAAGTAACCGCAGGTGATTGGTCGGTGTTTCCGGACAATGTGAACCCGACGTTCCAGAGCGAGAAGGTATTCGGAAACCGATTCGCATACTTCGAGATCGCGAACCCGCAGGGTGCACAGATCATTTCGCACACGTTCACGGCCACGGTCTGGCAACTCGACTGGAACGTCGATTCCGCGAAAGTGCAGCGTGTCGAGAAGTGGCCAGCCGCGTTCGACGCATATCGCCGAGCCGAGCGTGGCATCGTAATCAACGACCGCGTGAAGACACTCGCCGGTGACATCGCTGGTAAAGCGGGGCCGACTGGTGAACTCTCAGCGGTGATGGACTGGGTTCAGGCGAACATGACCTACGACCACAGCACCACGTCGCTGGTGGCGAGCACCGAACACGCACTCACAAAGAAACGCGGCGACTGCTCGGATTACCATGGACTCTGTTCGTCGCTTGGTCGCGTGCTCGGAGTGCCGACACGGGTCACCTACGGGTTGCATCTCTTCCCGAAGAATCTGCCATGTCACTGCAAACTCGAAGCGTACTTGCCACCGCACGGTTGGGTGAGCTTCGACGTCTCCGAAACGCAGCGACTCGTGAAGGCAATCGAGGCAGCCGACAAACTGACAGTTGCCGAGAAGAAGGAACTGGCCACAGCGGCTGTGGCTCGCTTGCGGCGTGGCTTCCGGGATAATACCTGGCTGATGATGACGAAGGGAACGGATTACGATCTCGCACCGAAGGCTGCGAGCAAGGTGCCGCTGGTGCCGACGATCTACGCGGAGGCAGACGGCAAGCCGTTACCGCTTCCTGATCCGGCAGACCCGACGAAACGGGAATTTGCGTGGATGACGGCTCACAAGTACACGACGAGCAAGCCGGTGGCGTATCCGTTCAAGGATTGGGGAACGCTGAAAACGCAGCGATGACGAGACACGCCGCGATCAGGAGGGAGCGTTCGCGTGAACTGCCAACTTGCGAATCACGTCAGAAATGTTTGAACTCTGCCAGCCTTCCATCATCTTGCCATCGCGAACCCGAATCCAGGTCATTCCCTCAAGCAGAATCTTCTGCTGCGTCGCCTTGAACCCTAACCCGTCGCCCGCGTGAATACCCGACACGCTCCAGCGCACAACGACCTTGTCGCCTTCAGTGTGTATGCCTTAGATCTTGATGCAGAAGTCAGGAAAGGCTGCCAGAAACGGCACGAACTGCTTCTGCCGGAACTCGTCTGGTCCGCGAAGGGGCCCTTCATCGGTGTAGCACACGCTCTCGTTCGTCAGCAACTCGTCGATCGTCTCCGCACGGCGTTGGTTCCACACTTCCTCGAACCACCGCCGCGCCACGTTGCTGGTCTCGCTTCCCATGTCATCTCCCGATGCCGCGAACCCGATCACTTCGTGAGTTGAGCGTTAATCCCCTGAAGAGGGTTGCCGTCTTTGTCCACGAGCCGGGCGGCTCCACCCCACTTCCCGTTCCCGTTCACAACCTTGAAGACGATGATATTCACGCCCTTTTTCAAAGTCACCGGGAACGAGTTCTGATCCTTGTTCATACCCCGCGGCCCAACAAACTTCCCAACTTCCTTGCCATTAACGTAAGCCTTCGCGCCGTCGTCGCTGCCAATTCGCAAAGAAACGTCCTTCATCTCGTCCGGAGCCACAATGTACGTCACAGCGTAGGCCGTGCAGTTATCGGCTGGATAATTCTCGCCCAGATCAAAGTAAAAATCGTCGGTCTGCAGTTTCTCCCACACGAATTCTTTGTCCCCCACTTTCACTTTGTCGCCTTCTTTCGGGGCGAGCTTAGCTTCATCTTTCACGAGTTGCTTATCCACCGCTTGATTGAACTCGCCGCCGTTCGGGACCGGAGCGAGAACCAACCACGTGTGGATGAATCCATCCTGGTCAATCGCCTTCGTGGCAGTGAGATCAGACAATGCGACCGGGGTTCTGTAAAGTCTGGGGTCACACCAGACCGCATGCGCGTTGGCGTTGCTCCCAGGGCAGCGAACTTCGAGTTCCAACCGACGCACGCCAGTCACATCAATTGCGAAGTGTTGTTGGTCCTTCTTCGCGCGAACCTGTCGTGATTCCCACAACTGTCTGCCGTCACCCCGAACGATGAAAAACTGTCCCACGGTTGGCTTTCCAACGCCCGTGTCGTTGATGGCAACCGAGCCGGCAAAAGTGCGAAAGTAGCCTTGAATATTGTAACGAGCCCGCGCCGACCCACTCTCCGGCGGATGCATCGACAAACCCTGAGTCATCACGACGCCGTTTACGGTGATGCGTCGATTGTCGTAACCGAGCGAACCCGCTTTTCCGAACTGACCCCGTCCCACGAAGGCATCCCCTTCAGTCAGTTCGGAAAGGTATACCGGCTTGAGAGAAGCAGGAGTTTGCAGAGTACCTTGCTTCTCCTGGGTGACCTGTTTCGGCGGGGTTGGCGTTTCGGCGGTTTCGACCACGGGAGGTGCAGTTTCGGGCATCTCGTTCACGGCCACGCCCACGGCAGCCGAGATCACGCACAAGCAGACCACGAGGGCAAGTTTCTTCGGGAACCGGCGAGTCGGCTCCTTCACGCGAGTGGGTCGGTTTGCTCGGGCAACAGCGAGCACCTCACGCGGCAGCTCCGGGGATGTATCGACATTGGCACGGGCGACATCCACAACCGTCTCGGGAGCGGGCATCCGCATTGAGGCGAGCAGTTCATCAGGCGTCTGGAAGCGATTGGCCGGATCTTTTGCCATCATCTTTGCGATGAGACCAACGAGTTCCGGCGACAACTCGGGTCGAATGTTCTGGAGCGGTTCCGGATCGCGGACCTGATGCCACAGCAGTTTCTGAGTGCTTGTCGCTCCCTCGAATGGCAACCGGCCCGTGAGCGCGAAGTAGAAGGTTGCTCCGAGGCTGTAGATGTCGGCGCGGATGTCCACGTCGCTGCTGTTGAGCGCCTGTTCCGGAGCCATGTAGTCGATGGTGCCCATCATCGCACCGCCGAATCGACTCGACAGTTCGGCATCCTGCTCAAAGAACCGCGCAAGCCCCAGATCCAGAATCTTCACGATCCCAGTCTCGGTAATCAGCAGGTTGCTGGGTTTGATGTCGCGGTGGACAACGCCGGATTCGTAAGCGTGCTGAAGGCCAAGAGCCGACTGCCGCAGATAGTCGAGGACGCGGTCTGCTCCGAGGCGGCCATCCTGCCTGACGCAATCCTCAAGGGTAACTCCCTTGACGTATTCCATGACAAGGTAGTGAACCGCTCCATCCTGCGCCACATCGAAGGCGTGGACGATGTTGCGGTGGTCGAGGCGGGCAATCGCCTCCGCTTCGCGGTAGAAACGCTCCACGGTCTCGGGGTCGCTGGCCTGCTTGGGTGGCAGAACCTTGACCGCAACCTGTCGCCGCATTCCGGGGTGTTCGCAGAGGAAGACCTTCCCCATGCCACCAGACCCGAGCATCCCCAGAACCTTATAGCGACCAATGAAGAAGCCACGCCACTTACCCTGAAGGAGATGCTCGGCCTGGAACTGGGTCAGCAACCCATCCCTGACCAAAGCGCTGGCCAAAAGAGTTGGATCGTCGGCAGGTGGGGAATCGCCTTGATTGGCGTTCGCGGCGGAGACGTATTGATTTAATGTGCTGGCATCGAGCAAGTTGCTCTGGGCGATGATGGCCAGAAATTCAGGCGTACTTGCGGGAATTCCCATGGGGCGGGAACTTGGGAGAATGGGGAGAGTGCAACTCTGGTGGGAGTGACCAGGTCTCGATGTTTTGGCTGTTGCTTGGGGAGAAAACAGCGGCAGAACGCGAGACAACTCAATTCTATACTTCGTGATCGACTTCTGCGAGAGCGGTCGAGAGAAGTTCATCGACGCCGAGGGTCTGCGGAGCCCGGAAAATCAGACTCCGCTCGGGTCCGGCTCACAAAGGTTTCGCCGCACCATTGCCCAACAACACCGACAGACAGCGGGCAATCGCCCATAGCAACACGGTACACACGCACGAAATCACGAAGATCGTAAGCCCTGCGTTCACATAGCCAGTCGTGGTTTTCAGACCCCACTGAATCGCCACCACCTTCGTTCCGGCACTCATCGTCGTGGTTGTCACGAACAGCATCGGAAGCACCGTCACCCACGCATACCGGCCTCGACCCTGATTCACCATCCACGTCGTCACGAGAGCGAGCGCCATCACCGCGAGGAGTTGGTTCGCGATGCCGAACATCGGCCAAATCGTCGCCACGCTTCCAGTCGAGATCAGCCAACCGTAGCCAATTGTGACGGTCGCGCTGGCAAGCAACGCTCCCGGCAGCCAGTCCGGTTTCGCGAACGGCTTGTACACACGCCCGACCGTTTCTTGCAGCAGGAACCGCGCAATGCGAGTGCCGGCGTCGATCGTCGTCAGGATGAACAGCGCCTCGAACATGATCGCGAAGTGATACCAATACTTCAGCAGCGTGCCGACCGCGAAGCCGGTGAACGCGAACGCCTTCTGAAAGATCATCGCCATGCCGACGGCCAGCGTCACAGCTCCGCCCGTTCGTCCGCGAAGTGACTCACCGCCGACCAGTTCCTCGACCTGTCCGAGATTGAGGTGCTGAGGCGAATCGACATTCGCGGCATTCAGTGGGTCTTTCGATTCCTTCGGGAGCGTCTCCTGGCTGACGCCATACTTCTCCTGCACTTCGTTCACTTGCTTCGAGTATTTCTCAACCTGATCGATTGGGATGTTGATGTCGTAGTAGAGATCCGATGGCAAGCTCGCAGCTGCAATCAGCGCGACCGTTCCGACAAGCCCCTCGATCAGCATCGCCCCATAGCCGATGCGGCGAATGTGCGATTCCTTGTCGATCATCTTTGGGGTCGTGCCCGACGACACGAGCGAGTGGAACCCGCTGATCGCTCCGCACATCACACAGATGAACACGAACGGGAACACCCCCCCCGGAAACGTCGGGCCGCCGTTGATGAACACGTCATTCACGGTCGGCGCTTCAAGCGTCGGGTTCGCCACGATCACACTGATGACGAGCAGAATCACGGTGCCGATCTTGAGGAAACTGCTGAGATAGTCGCGTGGCCCGAGCAGCAACCACACCGGCAACACAGCCGCGATGAAGCCGTAAATGCACAGCGTCCAGATCGTTTGATCCCGCGTGAGGGAAAAGAATTTCTCCAACGACGAGCCTGGAATCCAACCGCCCGCCACCACTGCAAACAGCGTCAAAGCGCCGCCGATGAGCGATGCTTCCACGACGCGACCTGGTCGAATGCGATACATCCACAACCCAACGAGCAGAGCGATCGGAATCGTCGCCGCGATGGTGAACGTGCCCCACGAGCTACCCGGCACAACTTGCGTGGAACCGGCAGGCAGTGAATAGCGGATTAGTGTCGCTGAGTCCGAAATCATCGTCGGCTCTGTTGGGCACTTCACGCCGAATGCTTCGGATCGTAGTGTCTCCTGTGATCCAACCGCGTATTGAACGGAACAGCCAGCGGGGAAGTGATACACGCCGTCGGCCTTCGTTGGCGCGCTCGGAGAGCCAATTACCATTCCCGCCGGGAGCTTCACTTCTTCGCCGCCGAGAGCTTTCACCACGACCAATCCGAGGCCGGCCAACGCGATGATGACGATGAACAGAATCGCCACCGACGCCACGACCGAAGCCGCCGGCCCCAACTCGGCTCGTGCGATCTCGGCCAGCGACTTGCCATCGCGTCGAACGCTCGCAGCGAGCACGAGCATGTCCTGCACGGCACCGGCGAGGCATACACCCACGACGAGCCAGATCAGCCCCGGCATGTAGCCGTATTGGATGGCCAGCACCGGCCCGATGAGCGGACCAGCTCCGGAGATCGCGGCGAAGTGGTGCCCGAACAGCACCCATTTGTTCGTCGGGTGGTAGTTCTGGCCGTCGTTGAGACGGTGGGCGGGCGTGATGCGGCTATCGTCGAGGACGGCGACTTTCGCGGCGAGAAACGCGGAGTAGTAGCGGTAGGCGAGTGCGAGGCAGACCAGCACCAGAATCATGACCGGCATAGCGTGGACGAGAACGCGGCCGTTGGTGGGGTCGGTGTGGTAGAGCGAGATCGCGAATAGTTGCATGATACGTCCGCGTGCGAGGAGCGAAACCGACGCACACTAACGTAGCATCGCGGACGAATTTTGGCATTGGCGAGCCGCGTCCAGTTCACCCGCGAGGACGCAGGTTCCGCATCTCCAGTTGTCGACGCATC
Source organism: Planctomycetota bacterium (assembly GCA_021413735.1). Lineage (GTDB taxonomy): Bacteria > Planctomycetota > Planctomycetia > Gemmatales > Gemmataceae > Gemmata. The sequence continues at coordinate 21,987 of JAIOPV010000179.1, read as the reverse complement.
CCCTGCGATACTCCGATACTCGGCACAATCAGACGACGCAGCGAGCGCATCTGTTGCGTCCGCAGGAATGGCCGCAGACCCGTATCGCTGAGGGGGTTGTATCCCAGGTCGAGAGTTGTCAGTTGGTTCAGGTAGGGACTTTCAGCCAGGGCTCGTGAACCCTCATCGGTGATACCGCAACCAGCGAGCCGCAACACTCGCAGCCCGCTCAGAAGCGGACACGCAGCCAGCACGCGAGCACCTTCCGTGCCCAGGTCATTCTGGCCCAAATCAAGTTCCTGCACCCGAATCGCGTTCGCATCGTTCATCGGGCTTGCTCGCGTCAGAATCACCTGCAACCCCGCCGAAGTCAGCCCGTTGTCGGAGAGATCGAGAATCGGCACTCGCAACAGATCATGCGCCCGACTGAGCGAGAACAACCGAGCGACCCCGATCTCGTTTCCCGCAAGGCCGAGCCGATGCAGCGACGTCAGGCGCTCTGACCCCGCCAACGCTTCGGCACCCGTCGGCCCAAGCCGGTTGTTCCGCAGTTCCAAGTAACGCACGTTGCCGAGATATGAGGAAGCGGCCAGCGAGCGAGCACCCGTTTCACCGAGTTCGTTTTCGGACAGGTCGAGTTCCTCCAGATTTGCGAGGGTCGGACTGGTTGCGAGGTGTTCGGCTGAGTTGTCCTCGAACCGATTGCGACCGAGGTGCAGAACCCTCAACCCGGACAGATGCGGCGACTCAGCAACCGCTCGGGCAAGCGGTCGGCCTTTGTGCGAGGCGTAGACCGTGAACGCCACCAGCCGATTCAAATATGGGCATTGAAACGCTTGCGGGAGATTTCCCCCAAGGTCGAGCAAGTGGATGTGGCGGATCGGTCCGGCGACAAACAACTCGTGTGCATGGCGAATCCACTTGGGAGCCGAGACATTCGCCTCTTCCACGAAGCCACGCCGAAACTCTAGCCCTGTCGCCAACCCCTGAAACGGCACGGTCCAGTCTTCGCGATAAGCATCGAGGAGATCACGTTCATCGAGAAGGTACTTGGTGTACAGCTTGGTTCTCGCTGACTCACGATCCGCGCGGACGCTCGCAGTGATGTTCGGTTCATCCGGCTCAACTTCCAGGGTCATTCGAGCGAGTGCAATCTGAATGCGAATCAGATACGCCCGTTCTGGTCCCCACTCGGGATTGCCCACCATGCCCTGCTCTTCGAGCCAGTCAGCGTAAATCAGGCGCGGAGCGTCATCGTCCGGGTGTGCCCGGATTCGCTGAAGGAACGCTTCCGCCTCGGTCTGCATCTCACGCTCCGCATCGCCGAATAACCACACTCCAGATTACCAGCGGATTTCACTCTCTGCTCGAAAATGCCTCGGCGAATCAGGATTAATTCTTGCCCTAACCAAATGTTTAGCCTACGCTAACAATCCAGTTCATCTCCCCTACTCAGCAGGAGGTCATTGTGATCCCGGACATCCCGAAAGCCTCATTTCGCAGGGGTTTCACGCTCATTGAGCTGCTGGTTGTCATCGCGATCATCGCGGTGCTGATCGGGTTGCTGTTGCCTGCCGTGCAGAAGGTTCGCGAGGCCGCGAGCCGAATGAAGTGCAGCAACAACCTGAAACAACTCGGCACCGCGATGCACAACTACGAGGGCGTCTACAAGATGTTCCCGCCCGCGTATGTCACCGCAAACCCAACCACCGATGGCACCGCTTGCGGCGTCGGTTTCGGCGACGATTACCGCAACGGCCCTCCCGGTTGGGCCTGGGGCGTATTCCTATTGCCGTACATCGAACAGGGCAACGTATACAAGCAGTTCACGCTGACAGAGCCGTGTTGGGCGCCCACGAACGCCGCGACGGCTAGCACAAAGGTCGCGATGTTCATCTGCCCTTCCGCGACCGGCGGCAGTGACGGCTTCGACGTGCAGAAGGAAGGAGCCGACGTTCGCCACGGCGTTCCGATCACGCGAGCCGACGGCAGCAAAATCTTCTTCGCGCATTCGCACTACGTCACCAACGCGGGCATCCATCAGCCGTGGGGCCGCACAACCGCGTACTGTTACGACTACGACATCCCCGAACCGGTGCAGGAGAACGGGGGCCAGCTCGCTCGCATCGACGGCCCGTTCTACCGCAATTCGCGCACGACCGTTGCGGCGGTTTCCGATGGCCTCTCGAACACCGTCTTCCTTGGCGAACACAGTTCCATCCTGAGCAACAAGACGTGGGTGGGCGTCGTTCCGGGTGCCGTGACGCCGCCGCGACTCGACCTGCGACCGTGGCCATCCGAGAACAACGGGGCCGGCTGCTTGGTCGGCGTTCACAGCGGACCGGACACGCATGACCATCCTGAAGTCATCATTCACGCACCGAACGACCCATTCGGCCACACCGACGAGATGTGGGGCGAACATGGCAACGGCTGCAACGTGCTTCTCGGCGACGGCTCCGTTCGCTTCATCACGACGTTCATCAAGCCAACTGCGTGGGTCGCACTCTCGACACGGAACGGCGGGGAGGTCATCAATGGCGACTGAAACGCTCGACGCGACGAACCGTGCGAAGGTCGCGTGGATTGTCCTGGGTGCGTTCGCGTTGGGGTTCGTGGTGTTAATCGTGCTGGCACTGCGAACACCGCCGCAACTCACTGCCGACGAGGAAGTGTTCAAGACGGTCGATGCCTTGTACACGGCCGTTCGGATGAAGGATGAGAAGCGACTCGGGGAATGCGAACAGCGATTGAACGCTTACCGCGACGCGGGGAAATTGCCGAAGGAGTCAGCGGAAGTGCTGGCTGGCGTGATCGCGAAAGCTCGTGCGGGCAGTTGGGAGACGGCAACGGAACGGCTTTACGATTTCATGTTGGCACAGCGTCGCGAGGGAGCCGCCGAGCAACCACCGAAGCGAGAAAAGGCGAAACCCGCAAAGTCGAAGCTGTAGCAAGAACGCATCGCGGTTGAGTCTGCTAGAATTCGGGAGACCCATGTGCTTCCGGATGATGTCATGCCTTCACCGCGATGCCCCCGCTGCGGATTCTCGTTCGCCTGGAACGGCCGCAAGTGCGACCACTGCCCGCCGCCATCTCGTGCCCGCCAACTCTGGGAAGAGATCGACAGGTTGGAAGAACAGATTCACGCCTCCAAAGACCTCACAGTCCGACAGCTTCTCGCGATTGCCGCCGGTTGCATCCGTCACGCGAGAGAATTCTTGCCGGAATCAATTCAGGAAGTCGCGGAGTTGTTCGAGCGAGGTTCGGTATCCCTTCAGGCGGGTCGGTACCCATTCGCTCAATCCGTGGACCCCATTCTGTTAGCGGCCCGACGGAACTATGTGCCAGAGCTGTTTCGTGCTGTCATCTCGTTCGCCAGGATTCGTCGCGAAGAAGTCACGAATCGAGATCATCCAATCCGTGAATTGATGTCGTTTTCGCTTCCTCCGGATCTGGAGCGACATCGCCGGGCTGTTGTGCGAGAGTTGTCCCATGGGCGAATGGGCGCGGTGCTGGCCCGCCGCAGCAATGATGACCCCATCCGCCGCGCCTACGATCATCTGGAGCAGGAGTTGACCGAGTACAACAAGCAACGGTGGCGAGTAATGGCCACCGAGGAAGCCGCACAGTGCGCAATCGCTCGCGACATCCTGAGCTATCCCGAAATCGCGATCACGTTCGACCCGAAATGGCGAACCAGTACCGTTGTTGCGATGGCCCGTGAGCTGTTCGCATCGCGTGATTTCAGCGCCATGCCCATTCTCGCGGACGCCATGCAAGACGCCGACTGCGAAGAGCCCGAGATCCTCGAACACTGTCGAGCCGAGAAGCCGCATTACCCTGGTTGCTGGGTCATCGAACGGATACTTGCGACCGATCAACCCTGACCGCTTGACCGCACGCGATGGGTGCGGTCCAATTCAAGCACTTCCTGCAGTTCTTCCCGATTCCCTTGGTTAAACCATGCCCAGATTCAGGTTCACCGCTGCCGATTCCTCCGGCGCCACCCACGACGGCACCATCGACGCCGCGACTGCAGACGACGCCCGCAACAAGCTCGCGTCGAACGGTCTCGCCGTGCGAACGGTCGAAGAAATGGCGACTCCCGAAAGCGTTGTCGCGCCCGACTTGCCGCGTCGTGCAACTCCGAAGCCCGAAAGCCCATTCCCGGACCCGACTCACGCTCGACCGCGAAAAAGCGAGACGCCCGAGCCTGTACAACGCCGTGGCGGTTCGCCGTTCCCGATTATCTTCTCGCTGCTGGCGTTGCTCATCTCGCTGAGCACGGCTGCGTACACCCTGACACGCGACCCGCTCAAAGGTCGTCTCGATAAATACGACTTCAGCACGCCCGAAAAAGCCTACTTGTCGTCTGTGCGAATGGCGGCCGACGGTGATTACCTCGCGAGGTTCGAACGCGAGAGTAAGCTGATCGGTCCCCAGGCTCGCGAGCAATTCACGAGCAGCCAAATTGAGAACGAACCCGTCAGACACGATGGAAAGGTGGGGCTATTCATCACGTACAGTCGGAACGGGAAAGTGCGGCGTCAAGTGCGATGGTTCGAACTGGACCCGGTAACCAAGATGTGGAAACGGGCGTGGGTGTTGGAGACGGAACTCGTTGGAAACGGGAACGGCCTGCCGCCGCAGATTGCGGCGAAGATCGCTCGGTTTGTCACGCCACCCGAGCCGGGGGAGGCGTTCACGCCCGATGTGGATTGGTGAAATGGTCTTTGCCGCTTGCGGCTTCGCAGGCCACAACCTGCGAAGCCGCAAGCGGCGAATACCAGCAACCGCAATCAGAAATCCCCGCTCTTGCCTACTTTCGCTACGCACTTCGACCTGACCTCGGGCCACCATTTCCAAACGCATTTTCACTTCGTTCCTCGTCATCCGGACTTGAGCCGAACTACGGTTTGGGCAGTGAGAACTCGCCCGATGCCCCTCCTTCAAGAAACATTCGGAGGGTCTTCCCCACAGTCCCACGACACGGTATCCTCTTGGATGCCCTTCACAGTGGGACTCTCATTGGATGGGAACACGGCCTGCCGAGTTCTCATCCACCAAACTGGCGGGAATCTTTCCCAGCCATCCCACAACGCCCTCGATCCTCGCGGGATCCGCTGAGGTTCATCCTCAACCTTCCCCGTGGGTCGTTTGACACCGTCTGTCGGTGTCGATGCCCTTCCCATCCCTTCTCGTGGGTGTCGCATGATCGATTTCGATTCTGGTGAACTGCGGGTTGTTGTCCCCGTTGGGTTCCTTCTCTCGGAGGAACAGGAAGTGTCGGTAACGGTTGATCGACCGGACGGTGGCAGTTTGCCAATCCGTCTCCGGTTGATCCCGGCCCGTGTCTCTCCGTCGCTGGTCAACGAACGCACGCCAGTCACGTTAGGGTGGCCGACCCGCAGACTTGCTGCGATCGCGATGCAGGAGGATGGTTACCCGGAACCCGACTACGGTGGGGGAGACTGACCCTTTGAAAGGCGGAAGGATGAAGGCGGAGGGCGGAACAAAGTACCCGCCGTCTTGCTTTTTTCCGCCTTCATCCTTTCGCCTTCCGCCTTCGAGAGTAGTTACCCCCCCGTTACCCCGTTTGGCTTACAGTAGCAGCGGGTTGAGTTCGTCGAACTCGGGAGGGTATCTCCATGTCTCGCTTGTATTGGCCCATTGGATTGGTCGGAACGCTCATGTTGGGCGTCGTCGGCATCGGTGCCGAGGCACCAACAACAGCACCCATGCCGCGAGTTGTCCCCGTCGCACCGGCTGACAAGGACATCACCGCCGATGTGAAGGCCTGGAGCACCGACAAGTACGTGAGCCCGCCGACGAAGTTCCGCGCGGGCCACGTCACGCCTCGTAAACTCGACGCCAAGGCCATTGCCAAGACCGACGTTGGCTTCACCGTTCAGTTGCCCAGCAAGGCTCCAATTCCCACGCCAACCGTCCACAAAGGCAAGGTCTACGTCAGCGGCGGATTCCACTCGAAAGAGTTCTACTGCTTCGATGCCGGGACCGGTGCCTTGGTGTGGGCTATTGATCTCGATGACGATGGCCCAAGTGCTGCGGTCGTCGATGACGGCGTCGCAGTGTTCAACACCGAGAGTTGCACCATCTTCGCCGTGGACTCGGAAACTGGAAAACAACTCTGGTCGCACTTCCTCGGCGATCCGCTCACCAGCACGCCAACCATTGCGAACGGAGTCGTTTACACCTCTTACCCGGCAGCCGGCGGCGGCGAAATTCAGAACAACATCGATGAGAAGCCAGAGCCTGCCCCGAAACAGAACGGCAAGCCCGAACCGCCCGTGCCTCCGCCGGCACCGCCCGCTAAAGCAATCGAAAAGCTCAGTCCGCCGTGTTCGCATGTCCTGATCGCGCTCGAACTCAAGACGGGCAAAATCCTCTGGCAGCGCTGGCTCGAAAGCGATGTGATGTCGTCGCCGATCGCGGTGGACAAGGACGTGTACTGCACCAGTTTCGGCGGCGTGGTCTACAAGTTCGCCCAAAAGGACGGCGAGGTTCTCTCGGCGGTTCGCACACGAGCAACCTCGGCTCCCGTGGTGGTTGATGGCGAAGTGTTCCTGACCCGGCGCACTGACAACGGCAAAGACGGTCCGCAGGAAACGAGCATCGCATGGAGTCCTTCGAGCGGCGCTCAGCGTTCGACAGGTAAGGCGAAAGACGCTGTGTACCTCGATGAGAAGGTGCAGCGTGGGAGCGAGCAGGCGAAGATGGCGAAAGCTCTCGACGCTGGCAACGGCTTCGCTGCCGGTGCGCCTGCGAACGCTAATCCCGGTGCGGGATATGCCAATGTTGGGCAAGGGAATGTCTGCACAATGCAGGCGTTCCAGGGGTCGCGCGTGCTTCACATGGGCGGGAAGAACTTCAACTGCATGGGTGATCAGATCGTCTGCAACGACCCGAAAACTGGCAAGGAACTGTGGAGTCACAAGCTCGACGGCGACTTGAAGAAGGATGGTGGTTTCCTCGGAGCGCCGCCGGCCGCTGCGGGTGGGCATCTCATCATGACGACGCTGAAGGGCGACGTCATGCGAATGGATGGCGACGGCAAGATCGTGAAGAAGTGGGAAACCAAGAGTCCGTCGCGGTTCCAGGCTGCCGTTGAGGGTGGGCGAATTTATGTCGGCACGCAGGACGGCAAGCTCATCTGCATCGACACCGGCGACAAGACGCTGACGGGTTGGTCGTGCTGGGGTGGTAACGCGGCCCACACGGGCATTGGCACCACGAAGTGAGATTCACGAATTAGCCACGGATGAACACAGATGAAACACGGATAAGGCAAAAGACAGACGAGAAATTAGCCGCACGATCAAAACCCGAGAAAAGACACGATCAAAAGAAAAGCAGAGAAGCATTGTTGAAACCCTGATCTGACTGCGTCTTGGGTCTTGGGTTTCTGTTTTTCAACAATGATTTCTCTCGGTTTTCTGTCTGAATCGTGTCTTTATCGGGTTTTGATCGTGCGGCTAATGTTTCTGCTTGGGTCTTATCCGTGTTTCATCTGTGGCTATGTCTTCCTCTTCTTACTTTACCGTGAGTGCGGCGATGGCCCACCCCGTCGCGCTGATCGAGATGAACTGATCCTTCTCGTATGGGAAGCCGCTCTCGTAATACGGCTGGATCGGCTTACTCCGACTCTTCACTTTCCACGTCCCATCGGCTTGCTGCGTCTTCAGCAAATACGCGACCCCAGCCTTGAACGCTGGCGAATCTGCCTTCAACCCGCCCTGATGCAGCGCGAACAACGCCGAACCGGTTGCGTAAGCGTCCGTGTCGCTCTTGTCGAGTTGCGACCAACCACCGTCGGTTTGTTGCGTCTGAAGCAACTCGTACGCGGCTGCGGCAATCTCCTTCTCAGGTGCGCCAGCCTCCATCAATCCGAGCAGTCGGAAGACGCGATCCTCGGTGTCCTTCGCGGGTGTTTTGATGAGCCAACCGCGTGCCGTCTCGACTCGCTTCGCGATCTTCTCCTTGTCGGCAGTGGCACCAAATGCACGCATGGCCCGCATCGCAACGTAGGTCGTGTTGAAGTGACTTCCTTCGGTTGGCGGTCGAACTGAGGTGGGCCGCCAGTGATCGCGGTCTGGCTGGAACTTCAGCACATACTCGGCAGCCGCAGCGGTTGAATCGTCGGGTGCGTAGCCTGCGAGTTCCAGCGTGAGAAGTGCGGACGCGGCCGTGCCGACTTCGCCACCGGTGCCGCGACCGTCGCGGAAACGTTCCTTGTTCGCCGCGAGGAAGGCCGCGATGTGTTCGCCCTGACTCTTGAGAAACTTCTCGGGCAACTCGTGCCCACGGTCGCGGGCCGCGGTCAGGGCGAGCATCGGATACCCCTGATTGTGGCAGGCGAAGCACGACTTCTGGTCCGCGTGCCCTTTCGCTCCGGAGACGAGACGAGGCACTGCCGACGCGACGGCATTGTGTACCGGGTTCGGCGGCATTGGGATCGAGAAACCAAGCACGACGATGACAGGCAACATGGCAGGCTCCGCGGGGGAGTAAGAGTTCTCTCGTTATAGCCCGTTTCTTGGGGTCGCGAAACCCGCTACGATACTGCCATAGGCCTTTCCCAGCTCCCGAGGACAGCGACGTGAGTAGCACGACCAAATTCAGCAGCCGATTCGAGACCGACGAAACCGGGCGAGTGTGCATCGTGTTGCTGACTGGCTCACTCGATCCGCTTGCTTCGGAAGAATTGGATCCGCAATTGAAGGCGCAGTATGCCGCGGGATTCCGGAAGTTCGTGTTCGATTTGAAGGATCTGGCCTATGTCGGAAGCCTGGGAATTCGGCTGCTCGTGGGGTTGTCGAATCAGGTGAAGGGCGAAGGCGGCGTCGCGATGTGCAATCTGACGTCGGGCGTGAAGATCGTTGTTGAACTGACGAAGCTTGACCGTGTGTTGAGAATGTTCTCGAACCGCGCAGACGCAATCGGCGCGATTCGAGATGCGTGATTTTGAGACTGCTTAACGCTCGCTCCGACTTGGCAGACATGCCGCCCCGCTGGGGCGGCCGCTACACGCGAACAACAATCACTTCCCGGCTTGCTTCTTCGCGGCGGCAACCACCGCCGCAACCGTGAACCCGAAGTGCGGCAGCAGATCCTTCAACGGAGCCGATGCTCCGAATGACCGCATTCCGATGATCGCACCCGTGAGGCCGGCGTAGCGTTCCCAGCCAAACGCACCACCCATCTCGACGCAGACGCGAGCCGTGATCGACGGCGGCAGCACCGAATCGCGATACTCCTGCGATTGCTTCTCGAACAGTTCCCAACTCGGCAGGCTCACAACGCGAGCCTTGATGCCCTCAGCTGCCAACTTCTCGCCAGCCTCGATGCACAGCGAAACTTCGCTACCAGTGCCGATCAGAATCACGTCGGGCTTCGCCACGTCGTTCAGCGAGTAGCCGCCCTTCGCCAAGCCCGAAGCGGGGGCGTACTTCGTGCGGTCCAGCGTCGGCAACGCCTGCCGAGTCATCGCGAACACGATCGGATTGTGCTTCGACTGCACCGCGACCTTGTAAGCCTCGGCGACCTCATTGGCGTCACACGGACGCAGCATAATCACGCCCGGAATCGCCCGCAGCGACATCACCTGTTCAATCGGCTGGTGGGTCGGGCCGTCTTCGCCGACGCCGATGCTGTCGTGCGTGAACACATACATCACCGGCAGATTCATGATCGCGGCAAGGCGAATCGACGGGCGGCCGTAGTCCGAGAAGATCAAGAAGCCGGAGCCGTAAGCTCGCAGACCCGAGACGCCCATACCGTTCATGATCGCGCCCATGCCGTGCTCACGAACGCCGAAGTGAATGTTTCGGCCAGCCGGCGTCGTCGCGGTGAAGGTGCCCTCGCCCTTCATGAACGTCTTCGTCGATGGGTTCAAGTCAGCCGCACCGCCGACGATCCACGGAATCGCCTTTGCGAGTGCGTTCAACACCTGGCCGGAGCTTTCGCGAGAAGCAAGACCCTTCGGATCGGCTGGGTAAACCGGAACGCTCTTCTCCCAGCCGGCGGGCAAGCCGCGAGTTTCGATCGCTTCGAGCTGGGCAGCCTGCTCTGGGAACTTCGTTTTGTACTCGGCGTACAGCTTCTTCCACGCCGCAGCCGCGTCACCGCCGCGCTTGCCGATGCCATTCTTGAAGTTGTCGTACACGCCTTCCGGCACCAAGAACTGTGCGTCTTCCGGCCAGCCAAAGAACTTCTTGGCGAGTTTGATTTCGTCCGGGCCGAGCGGTTCGCCGTGCGCCCCGTGCGTGTTCTGCTTGTGCGGCGCACCGTAGCCGATAACCGTCTTCTGCACGATCAGCGTCGGCTTATCCGTGCAGGCTTTCGCGGCGGCAATGGCCTTCTGCATGCCGTCGAGGTCGTTGCCGTCATTCACGCGAAGGATGTTCCAGCCGTAAGCCGTGTACCGTGCGGCGACGTCCTCGCTGAACGCAAGATCGGTGTGCCCGTCGATGGTGATGGTGTTGTCGTCGTAGATGAGCGTGAGGTTACCGAGCTTCAAGTGCCCTGCGAGCGACGCCGCTTCGGACGCAACGCCTTCCATCATGCAGCCGTCGCCGCAAATCACGTAAACGTGGTGATCGAACAGCGACTCGAAACCGGGGCGACCGTAGTAACCGGCCATCCACTTCTGAGCGATCGCCATGCCGACCGCGTTGCCGATGCCCTGCCCGAGCGGGCCGGTCGTGGTCTCGACGCCTGCGGTGTATTCGTGTTCCGGGTGACCAGGGGTCTTGCTTCCGAGCTGACGGAAGTGCTTCAACTGCTCGAGCGGCAGCGACGGCTCATCGAGAACCTTGCCGTGTTCGTCGATGTTCTTGATGCCCGTCAGGTGAATGAGCGAATACAGCAGCATCGAGGCGTGACCGTTGGACAGCACGAAGCGATCGCGGTTCGGCCACAGCGGGTTTGCGGGGTCGTAAGTGAGGAAGCGATTCCACAGCGTGTATGCGACGGGAGCCAGCCCCATCGGTGCGCCGGGGTGCCCTGAGTTGGCCTTTTGGACCGCGTCCATTGCCAGGGTGCGGATAGTGTTGACGCACGTGACGTCAAGCGGGGTGAACTCGCCCATTGGTGTCTCGCGGTGAGAGTTGAGAATGCAGTCACGGAAATGATATGGAGTCGGCAACGGTTCGCCGGGGTGTGAAGCAAGTCACACAAAACTAACCACGCCAACCCCGAAGGTTGGGTTTACATCCGATCACCTGTCAAATGTGTTGGAAGTCCTCAGAGCTTCGGGTCTCGTCGAAGGGTTCCATTCCGCTTGATTTGTCACTTCAATCCATTCGCTCAGGGAGCCATCGTTCATGCTCCATGCCCGTCTCGCAGCTCGACGAGGCTTCACGCTCATCGAGTTGTTAGTGGTGATCGCGATTATTGCGATTCTGACTCGAACAACCTGAAGCAAATCGGCATCGCGATGCACTCGTATCACTCAGCGGTCGGCACATTTCCGCCAGCCACGAAATAGTTTAGCTGCCACTCCAGCAGGGCAGCACGTCGCGGCGTTGCGGCGACCGCTAAACGGCAATTTACGCCACGTTCCACATCCGCACGGTTCCGTCTTCACCGCCGGACATCAGCGATTGTCCATCCGGGGTGAACGCAACCGACAACACATTTCCCGCATGTCCCTGGAAACGCCGAAGCTCCTTCTTCAGACGCACATCCCACATGCGAACCGTGCCGTCGTGCCCCGCTGAAGCCGCACGATCACCGTCGGGCGACACTGCCACACTCGACACCGCATCCGTGTGGCCCACGAGACGGAACAACTCCTGCCCCGTGAACGTGTCCCAACCGCGAACGATCGAGTCCGAGCCGGCCGACAGCACCCGCCAACCATCCGGACTGAACGCCACGCTGGAGATAATCACGTTCCGCAGGGTGAACGTGCGAAGCAGTCGCCCCGTCGGCACGTCCCAGAGCTTGATCGTCTTGTCGAGTCCGCCGGATAGTGCGACCTTGCCATCCGATGCGAACGCGACACAAACGACCCAATCCGTGTGCCCCGGAAGTCGCTTCGTTTCCTTGCCGGTCGTCGTGTCAAAGAACCGCAACTTGCCGTCGTAAAGCGAACCGCACAGCGCCGTCTTGCCATCTGGCGCGAACGCCACGGAGCGGTTGGTCTGCCGGTCGAAGCACTTCAACTCGATGCTCGCGTCGAGATCCCACAGCCGAACGGTTTGGTCGAGACTGCTGCTCAGCACACGCCGACCGTCCGGGCTGAACGCGACCGAACAGACGCGATCCCGGTGCCCAGCGAGGCAACGGAGTTCGCGACGGTTGACGAGATCCCAGACCCACAAGCCGTGATCGGCTCCACCGGTGACGGCGCGAGTGCCATCGGGTGAAATGGCGATGCACGCGACGGCTCCCGTGTGTGCGGTGAAGACATCCGGGCGAGCGGTGGGCGTCGACCCACTGTTCTCATTGATCACAGGAACAGTGGGTTGACACCCACCGCTCGCCATGATGGCCTTGAGTTCCTTCACCTCCGACCGCGTCGTGAGTGCCGTGTCCTTGAGTTCGCCAAGTCGCGTTTCCAGGCGTTCGACATACCGCGACATCAGTTCCGCAAGCTGTGCCGTGCCCTGTTCCTGGGCCTTACCGATCCGTTCCAACTGCGCGAATGCAAGCCCTTGAAACAGCTTCGGGTCGTCCTCGATCGTGCGGCGGAAATGATGCCGAACCGCCACGGCCAGCAACGGCACCGCGCTCGGATCACCCGCTGGGCGGAGCGTCAGAAACGCTGCGAGCGTCGGGAAGCCACCGACTCGCAGATCCGCAGCCAGTTCGTCGGCAACCTTCCACTCGGCACTCAGCAATCCAGCCGGGTCTGCGAAGCGAGTGAGGTCGCCGAACTTGCTGGGGTCAACGTCGCCGGTCAGCACGCCACCGGAACGTGCAACCTGCAACTCCGCGAGACAGCGAGCCACGAAATCGCGATCGGCTGCGGCCCGACCGTCGAACTGAGCGTTCAGCAGGAACAACCGCACCTGTTCGCGGAACGCTTTGTCGTCGGCGCGGTCGAGAGCAGTCGCAATCGACTCGCCCACGAGCGCGAGTTCGAGCGTTCGCCAGGCCTGATTCGACGCATTCGCGAGGGCTTCAACCACTCGCAGACTTTGATCGTTCACGCGGTCCGTGATGAACCGAGAGATGGTGGCGGCCCCCTCTCCAAGAGCCGACAGGCCAGCGGCCCTGCAAGCACTGGAGACGAGCGGCGCGACAGCAAACAGGGAAATCCGAGACAAGATGTTCACGATGCACCCGCACAACAGAGATGAGTTGAAATGACGAAGTGAGCGGATTCGCTCACCTTCAGTGACGTTGGTGGCGGTTCGCCGGTTCATGCGGAATTGGTTACCGCGACCGATTTGCGGTGGATTCGAGGAAAGTCGTGGTGTGCCGGAGATGCGGGGTATGCGGGCGAAACAGGCGAGAAATCATGCAAGAAATGGCTTGACCACATGGCGCAGACGAGAAAAAGCTGGATATTTCAAGGGAATTGTCGTTGTCTTGTTGACAACACCCCACGAAACACCTTAGTTTCCAGGCAGTTCTGGGCCGCCCCCTCCTTTTACTCCGGAGTTTCCAGCATGGCAAAGGCAGCAGCGAAGCCGGCGGCGAAGAAAGCCGCCGCCCCAAAGAAGGCGATGACGAAGTCGGCTTTCGTCTCTCATCTCGCCACGAAAGCCGGCATCAACAAAACGCAAGTGAACGCGGTTCTCGACGAGATCATCGAAGTCATCAAGGGTGAAGTCTCGGCGAAAGGCCCTGGCAAGTTCGTGTTCCCGAACCTGTGCCGTGTGACCGTCACCCGCAAGGATGCCGTGAAGGGTGGCGAGACGAAGATCAACCGACTCACTCAGCAACCATACGTCACCAAGCCCAAGCCCGCCTACAACCAGGTGAAGCTCCGTCCCGTGAAGGCGCTCAAAGACGCTCTCAAGTAAAAAGCACGAGATCCGAAGCGTGACATCCGAGACAGCCGATTGAATCTGTCTTCCATGGGATTTCGCGCTTCGGATTTCGGATTCATCCGCCAGCCGGGTCTGGGTTCACGTATGGCTCTTTCCGCTGTGGCGCATGTTCTGGCTTGCGAGCGTTCGTCGGGTGTGGGTGTCCGTGCAGTTCTTTCTTTCCCTTTTCGGCCTCGAAGAGCTTGATCGCGGCCACGGCCTTTTCCATGTCGCCGTTGTGAATCCACAGTTCAATGGAATCTGAAATTGCCGAGCCGAAGCTCGCGCTCAAAGCGGTTCCGACCACCTTGCTCTCGATGCCGGATTCTCGCAGCACTTGCTGATACGATTCCACCTCCGCCAACGGTCCAGAGTAAACTCGCACCACATCGTTCGGGTCGCGACTCATCGGGGTTTCTCCTCGCGGTTATGGACACTGTCAGTATTCTACTCGGTTGACACCGGTTGCTGACGCACGCAACAATCGGACCACGGGTATTAGCTTTCTCCACACGTGCCACAACCCGGACTCACAACCATGCGAATCCTCTCCGCATTGCTGTTGCTTGTCGCGATTCAACCCGCGATCCTGGCAGCCGATCCCGCACCAATCAAGGTGCTCATCATCGACGGCCAGAACAACCACAACTGGCAGCAAACCACGCCAATCCTGAAGAAGATCCTCGAAGACACGAAACACTTCACGGTGGAAGTCGCCACGAGCCCACCCAGGTTGTCCCTGCCGGTGAAGCCAAAAAACGCCGACGACGCCGACGAAAAGAAATACAAGGAAACGGTCGCCGAGTTGGAAAAAGCTCACAAGGCGGCATTCGAGAAGTTCCGCCCCGAACTCGCGAAATACGACGTGATCGTGAGCAATTACAATGGCGAGCCGTGGGGCAAGGAACTCAACGCCGACTTCGATAAGCTGCTTGGCGAAGGCAAGATCGGGTTCGTGGTGGTTCACGCAGCGAACAATGCGTTCGGCGGCTGGAAGGAATACAACCAGATGATCGGCATGGGCTGGCGTGGTAACAGTGGCGGCGACCGGCTCTACCTCGACGCGGAAGGCAAGGAAGTGAAGGTGCCGTCGGGTAAGGGCGACGGTTCGGGCCACCGCTATGTTGGTCCGTTCACGATCACGATTCGCGACTCGGAGCATCCGATCACGAAGGGGATGCCGAAGGAATGGCTCCACGTTCGCGACGAACTGTACGACAACATGCGTGGCCCCATCGAGAACGTGAAGGTGCTGGCGACGGCCTACTCCGACAAGGAGAAGAAGGGCACCGGAGCGCACGAACCGATGATCTGGACGGTGAGCTACGGCAAGGGTCGGGTCTTTCACACGCCGATGGGTCACGACGCGAACGCGATGCGATGTTGGGGCTTCGCGGGCACGCTGACACGCGGCACCGAATGGGCCGCCACCGGCAAGGTGACGATTGCATTGCCCGAAGCGTTCCCGAACGCTGAGAAAACAAGCCCCATTCCGGAGAAGTGAGCGGAACGCAGATTGCAGATTCCCAGCAGAGCGAACGAATCCCCGAGGAACGGGAATGAATGGGCCGACCGAGCCAGGGACAGAAGAAGCACCCGCAACCCCGCCGACGAGCGAGCGCGAGGCCGCGCTCGAAGACCGTATCCGCAAACTCGAATCCGCTCTCGCTGAACGAACCGCGACCCCCGACGAAGACAGCATGACCGATAAAGTGATCGCGAAGCTGTCCTCGCTTGCCGGGTCGCGGGCGGGTTCCGTGGCAGAGCGTGTTCTGGTTCTGGCGAGCGGCGATTCACAGCCGTACGACGCGCCACCGCCCCCTCGCGGAGCGGTGTTGCACCCGCCTACGCCGCCCGGCGAAACCGGTCAACGGCGCTGGTTCTTCTGGCAACTCTGGACCGAGGCGAGGCTCATTTTCCGCATGTACTTCGACCCGCACTACCGTGTGAGCCGAACCACGCAGTTCGCCATTCCGGGAATCGTGTTGCTGCTCGTGTTCAACTACTTTTTCTTTTCGGTGTGGGTGAGCATTGCGTTTGTCAGCCCGATTATGGAACGCCTTCTCGCAGTGGGTCTCGGCATCCTGGGCTACAAAATGATGATGCGTGAACTTGGCCGCTACCGCGAAGTGCTCGACTACCTGGCACGGTACGGACCGCGATAATTTCAGTGCAACGCCGCAAGCGGCCAAACACCAAACACCAAACACCAAACACCAAACACAAAGATGATCCGTCTCGGTGTGAATGTCGATCATGTGGCGACCGTCCGGCAAGCGCGACGTGCCAAGGAACCCGACCCCGTTGCGGCTGCAGTTCTCGCCACGCTCGGCGGCGCAGACGGCATCACCATTCACTTGCGAGAAGACCGCCGACACATTCAGGATCGCGATGTGTACGTCATGCGTGAGACAGTCACCACGCGGTTGAATCTGGAGATGGCGACCTACGAAGAGATTCTGCTCATCGCACTCAAGGTGAAGCCCGACGAAGCGACGCTCGTTCCCGAGAAACGCCAGGAACTCACCACTGAGGGCGGGTTGGATGTGGTCGCGAACGAATCCGCCGTGCGGCCCGCGATTGATCGCCTGAAGGCAGCAGGCATTCACGTTTCGCTGTTCATCGACCCGACTGACACGCAGGTTGCCGCGAGCGCCAAGTTCGGAGCCGACGCCATCGAGTTCCAGACCGCAAGCTACTCCGAAGCGATTGGAGCCGTGGCGGTTGAGCGTGAACTGGAGAAGTTGCGAACCGCGACGGCGCAGGCTGTTGCACTGGAATTGCATGTTCACATGGGGCACGGGCTGAACTACTGGAACGTGCAGCCGATCGTGCGGATTCCCGGCGTTGAGGAATTGAACATCGGGCACAGCATCGTGTCGCGAGCGGTGCTGGTTGGGATGGAACGAGCCGTCCGCGAGATGAAGCAAGCGATGACCGAACACTACCCGAATCCGAAACGCGGATGAGGTTGTCGCGGGAGGGTAAGACGTGGTGGGAGGGGATGCCGAACGACAAACTTGAGAGCAACCACACCTTCGATTCGCTCGCTTTAAGGTATACATCATGCTCCGCCACCCGCTTCTTCTGTGCCTCGCCCTCTCACTGCTGGGATGCGCCGACTTCAAGCAACCGGCCGCGACAGCACCAACTCCAAATGCTCTCGCACCGGAGCCGGGAGAGAAACAAGCAGCCGCTCCGCTCAAGGGCGGACCACTTCTCGCTGGAGTTGCCAAGGTTGAGATCACGAACAAGAAGGCGATCGCGGTCAACGATCCGCTGTATGCGAAGGCTCTGGTCCTCAAGAACGATGTCGCGACGGCCGTGATTGTCACGGTGGATGCCGTTGCGATTGGTGAGATCGGTCACATCCCCAACGACTACCTGGGCAAAGTGCGTGCGAAGATTCAGAAGGAACTCAAGATCGCGCCTGAAAGCGTGATGATTAACGCCAGCCATTGCCACGGAATTGTGTGTACTGATGTCGATGAGAAGACGTTCGAGGCCGTGAGAGAGGCAACGCGGAACATGGTGCCGGTGAAAGTCGGAGTGGGCGTCGGCCACGAGAACCGCGTCTCCGAGAACCGCCGACTCAAACTGAAGAACGGCAAGGAAGCAGACGTTCGGCACGCTTACTCGCTGCCTGCAGATGAAGAGGTCGCGGAAATCGGCCCCATCGACCCGCAGATCGGAATCCTGCGTCTCGACAAGAAAGACGGGCAGACTCTGGCCGTGGTGTACAACTTCGCGTGCCATCCGATCATGGGGGTACCCGGCGGCGAGAACACCGCCGATATCGTGGGGTTCGCGTCCAAGGTCATCGAGAATAACCTCAGTGATGGCACGATCGCCCTGTTCATTCAGGGCTGCGGCGGGGACATCAACCCGGTGCTGTACAAGGATGTCAATCAGCCACGCAGCGCCGAACCGCTGGGCAACATGCTCGGGCTGAGTGCGTTGCAGGCGGCGCGGAAGATCAAGTGCGGCGACGAATCGCTGAAGGTTTTGAACGAGAAGATCAAGCTGCCGCGGGCCGATAACACTGAACGGATCGACTCGCTGCTCGCCGAACAATCACGGCTGCTGAAATCACTCCAGGGAACGAGCCTCAATCTGAAGACGTTCCTTGAACTGGTGAACAAGTACAACCTGTCGAAAGATTTTCCATCGTACTACTCGCACCGGTACCTCTCGGAGAAGGCGCAAGGCCGCGACGATCTTGCCAAACTCGACGAGGCGAACCGGCGGAACCTGAAAGCGTACGCGGACAATGTCCTGACGATGGAAAAGCTCACCCGATTGCAGACGAATCTCGCTCTTCTCAAGAAGCACCAGACGACCAACCTTGCTGCGGGCCGAAAGCCACTGGAAGTGGAAATGATGGCGTTGCAGGTCGGCGACTTCGTGCTGGTCACGTTCCCTGGCGAACTTACCGTCGAGATTGGGTTGAACGTGAAGAAGACCTCACCAAACAAGACGACATTCGTGGCCGGTTACACGAACGGGTACATCTACTACACGCCGACCGCGAAGCAACTCCAGAACGTCGGCGGTGCCCAGGAAGACAGCGATTGCCTTGTGGCCCCCGAGTGGGAAAAGCTCTTCTACGAGAAAGTCGCGGAGATGCTGAAGAAGCTGTGAACTGTCGAGGGATGGTTTCTGGTCTTCGCCGCTTGTGGCGTAGACGAAAAGGTCACGAGAACAGTTCCTGAACTGGCACTCCGCCCTTCTCCACTCGTGGCAGCGGGCGACCGCCGGGCGTATCCTTCTCCTGTTCGTGGTCGATGCCGAGCAGTCGGCAGACGGTGGCGAAAAAGTCGGCGGTGGACACCGGGCGTTCCGCAACCGTGGCTCCGGTCTTATCTGTCCGACCGATCACCTGCCCACCCTTCACGCCGCCACCCATGAACACGGTGGACCACGCCTTTGCGAAGTGATCGCGGCCCTTTCCCTTGAAGGTCGGGGTGCGGCCGAACTCCCCCATCCAGATCACGAGCGTGCTGTCGAGCAGACCGCGGTTCTGCAGGTCGGCGATCAACGCCGTCATTGAGTGGTCGAGCGTGCCGCACAGTTTCTTGACCGCCTCGTTGTTCTCGAAGTGCGTGTCCCAGCCGCCCAGCCCGACTTCGATGTACTTCACTCCAGTTTCGACGAGCCGCCGAGCCAGCAGACAGCCCTGGCCGAACGCACTCTCTCCATAGGCCGACCGAGTTTTCATCGGCTCCAGTGACAGGTCGAACGCCTTGGCCTTCTCCGTTCGCATCAACTGCACGGCTCGATCGTACACGCTGCGATGAGCCGTGCTCAACGGAACCTGATACTCGCCAGCGAACCCCTTATCCAGTTCCTGCAGCAGTCCGATTCGAGCGTCCACTGTGGGAGTGCTCACCATTGCCTTGAGGCTCTCGACGCCCTTCTTGGGGTCATGAACGAACAACGGCTGATACCGTGGACCGAGGAAGCCGGGGCCGTGGCTGCGATCACGCACATCGGCAACGGCGACATAATTCGGGATCGGAAAGTCGGGCACGCCAATCGCCTCGGATGCGATGGAGCCCATGCTCGGGTATGTGAGTCCACCTTGCCCTGAGCGGTAGCCGGTCCGCAGATGAACCCGCGCACGCAGGTGTTCGTTCTCGATGGTACTCATGCCGCGAACGATTGCCGCGTGCTGCATTTGCTGCGAGAACTTCGGTAGCAACTCGCTGATCGAGATGCCCGGCACGGCGGTCGAAATGGCCTTGTAGATGCCGCACTCGGGCACATCGGGCTTCATGTCGAAGGTGTCGGTGTGCGGTGGTCCGCCGTCCATCCACAGGACGATGCACGCCTTGGCTTTGGCCTGAGCCTTCGCTTCCCCTTCGCGTGCCGCCAACACCGGAAGCCAGCCCGTGAGCGAAGACGCGGACACGCCAGCAGCCGTGAGCCGCAGCGCATCGCGACGAGAGAGACCGGCAGGGATTGTGAACATGGTCGCGGTCCTCATCTGGTGAGCCTGCGTGGTCAGTGGTTGCTCGTGAACTCGGCACAGTTGACCAAAGACCACAGGACATCGTGATTCGCAGAACGCTTGTCGGTCGCCTTCGCGATGTGAGCGAGCATCGCCTTCGCCTCGGCTTCGGTCGGACGGCGAGATAACGTTGCCAGGAAGAGTGTCTCCACGATCAACTCGGGAGTCTTCTTTCGGTTCGCCACCTCGTTCGCGGCACGGGCGATCGAGTAGTGGTGCCCGGCGTTCATCAGGTAAAGAGCCTGCGGGATGCCAGCCTGATATTCGGTTGGATCGGGGTCGTCCTCGCCCATGAAGAACGCCGCGAATCGGCTGCGCTCACCGGCCTTCACCTTGCGGGTAGCGTCCGTGGCTGGAGGCGTCTTCTCGTTGTTGGCCAGCGACCACACCGATTCCAGCGAATCGCTGAGTTGAAACGGCGTCATCACCTTGACCGCCATGTGGCTGTACAAGGTCTTGTCGGTCGCGTTGCTGCTGACGGGCTTGCTCGTTCGCTGGTATGCCTTGCTGTTGCAGATGCCGCGAATCATCTGCTTCAAGTCGAACTCACTCGCGGCGAACTCCCGAGCAAGTGCGGTCAACAGTTCAGGGTGCGATGCGGCGTTGTCCTCGGTCATGTCATCGACGGGATTCACCAACCCGCGGCCGAAGAACTGATGCCACACCCGGTTCACACTAGCCCGAGCGAAGTACGGATTCTTCGGCGACGCGATCCACTCTGCCAGGATCGGCAGTGATGGACCGTCGGCGGGCAGGTTCGGGCGCTCGCCACGGAGGAACGTTGGCGGCGTGGGCTTCATCGACGGCGGCACCATCAGCAACGGCTTCGACTTGGAAGCCGCGTCTTCCTTCGAACCGTATCGCTGCACGTCGCCGGTCTTGACGTACACCGATTTCACCTTGCTGAAGAACGCGGCCATGCCCCAATACTCGGCCTGCGTCCAGTTTCCGAACGGATGCTTGTGGCACTGTGCGCACTGGATTTGAACGCCGAGGAACACACGCGAGACGCGGTCCGTGATCTCATCCAGCGACTCGTGCGTGAGGAAGAACGTGACCGCCCCGTTCTCGTCTTGCAACCCGCCAGCAGTGAGGACTTCGCGGGCGAGCGCATCGAGTCGCTTGTTCGTGGTGAACGAGGCGTTGAGCCACTGCGTCATCGGCTCGTGTTTCTGCCGGGCGCTGGCGGCTGTGTTCGGGATCAGCAGCGCCTTCCAGATGTCGGTCATGCGTCGGGCATATTCGGGGGAAGCGAGCAACTCGTCGATCAACTTCGCCCGCTTGTCGGTGTCCGTGCTGTCGAGGAAGTTCGTGACTCGCTCGCCTGGCGGAATCACTCCCGCGATGTCGAGATACACGCGACGGAGGAATTCGCTGTCGGAAGCCGCGGGCGACACGGGAATCTTCGCGGTGTCGAGTCGCTTCTGAACCGCGTCGTCGATCAGTTTGGTGAGTGCGACGGGGTTCGGCTTCTCGGCGGCAGACACCGGTGACGGTGTCGGACCGACCGCGAGGAAGCACAGGGCGATACCGACGCTGGTGAGGGATCGCATGGTGGGTCGCTGGGACGGAACGGGCTGAGTGTGAATTTCGGCGGGAGCATGGTAAGTCGTTCGGATGAACTCCACTATGAGGCTACCCCCGGAAAGGGGTAAGGTCAACGACTTCCGGTAGTATCGGAATCAAAGGATCAAAGGGTGTGCGACGGGATTGCGATGTGAACGTTCGTGGGGAGTCAAGGAATCTGACGGCTTCTCATCGTTTCCAGGCGTTCTGCCCACCCCACGTCTGGATGACCCCAAAACGCGCGTGGAACACCCATTTCAGCCCCGGAACCGTTCATTCACGTCTGAAATAGTTTTCGTCAGAATGGCTGCGATTCGCGACATCCCAAAACAGTAGGAGTTACGCAGTGGTTTCTGTAAGTCTTTACTGAATCAGAACTTACGGAAACATGCCGCATGCAAGGCAATTGTCGCAAGTCGTTACTATGTTGCA
>JAIOPV010000178.1 GCA_021413735.1 Planctomycetota bacterium | reverse complement strand
ATGTCCCAACCACCGAATACAGCACTGCCGCCGTCTTCCCGCCCACTTCACTTCCGATCACTCCCCAATTGTTCCGGCCCAGAGCGATCGCACGAAGCGTTCTCTCGCTCAGGTTGTTGTCCAGCACAAGATAGCCCTGTTGCCGGTTGTCTACGCCCGCGACGTTCGCTTGCCGAAATTTACGACAAGGGTGGCATTGGAAACTGTCGAGTCTGTTAACTGGATTGTTTAGCTCTACGAGAGACTCTGAGACTTTTTCCGTAGAGAAAATGAGGGTGCGAGTGTAACCCTATGGGTTGCGCTTGGACCCCGAGTGTACTCTCTCGAAACAGAGTATTTGACGATCGTTCCAACGACTGCGAAATGCCTTATATTCTTGGGCAAAACGACGGCACCCCGGAAGGTGTTCTCCCGGGGTGCGCAGTCAACCCGTCTGTACCCTGTACCGAAATTCCGTAGCCGATCAGCGAACTCTAAATGGCCCTGACATGGTGGCGACTGAGTGCGTGACAGGGCAAGACGAAATCCCCTGGAATTACTGGGATCACGACAGTCTGCTTAACAGGTTTCAGAGCTTTGGTGCGGGAGATAAATGGCTTCGGAAGGGGAATGAGTGGCGTTGGGTTGCCGCTGCCGCTTCCGTGTGTTGGGAACTGGTTCTGGTGGTGGTTGCCGGTTCGCGATGATCCCGGCGGCTGCGCCAACCACCCCGCCGCGAAGATTCAGTTGAATCTTGCCCCGATTCGGATCGAACCGAACCCGTTCAACCACGACCCGGAGATTGTCGACTCGCTCCTGATCGGTGAGCGTGTCCCAGAGGGAACAGAAATCGGTCGCCTCTTGGCGACGGGCTTGACTCCGGAATCGCTCGGGATTCAGTTCCCTCAGTTCGCGGAGCACCAATTGCTCGATCTCGTGTGCTGGAACCGCGACACCTTTGCAGGGCGGCCGCCCACCGGCGTGCGAACGGCAGCGATAGTGGCAATAGCGAAGTTGCCGGTGATGGATCACGCTCGTGCTCATCATTCGACCGCATCGGCCGCATTCGACCACTCCCCGGAGAGGCCATTCGAACGCGGGGGAACCGCGAGGCGTCGTGGAGACCCGACGGTTGACGATCACTTCTCGGACGCGCTGGAACAGTTCCCCAGAGATAATCGCTTCGTGGGTTCCCGGTGCGGTTCCGTTCGCCGTGCGGATTAGGCCGCGATACGTGGGGTTTGCCAGGATGTCGGCAACTTGACGAGGAGTCCATCGACCGCCCTGCGGATAGGTCGGTGACGGGTTCGTTGGCCAGCGGCGAGCGTTGGCGGTCGCCGCGATTGCCGAGGGAGTTTGCCCCGCTGTCGCCCACTCGAAGAAGGCTTGCACCCGTCGGGCTTGCTGACGGATCACAACCAGTTGCTTCGTGCGCCGGTCGGTCGTGTAGCCGTACGGAACTTTCCCCGCGACGCGGAGTCCCTTCCGCTTCATCGCCGCACGGGTGTCGGCGAGCCGCTCTCGAATCATCTCTCGCTCGAACTCTGAGAACGAGCCGAGGATGTTCAGGACCAGCATGTCGGTCGCGGACGTGCCCAGCATCGGGTCCGTCACAATGGCCAGCGTGACGTTCCGATTCCGGAACTCTGTCAACAAGGCGGTGGTGTCAGCGAGTTTGCGTGAGAGGCGGTCGAGGCGATGAATCACCACCCCGTTGATCCGGCCACGCCGGAGGTCATCGAGCAGTTGCGTCAGGGCCGGTCGGTTCAACCGTTCACCCGACTGGCCGAGGTCGTCGTAACGCTTGCCACACCAGACCCAGCCTTTGGTTTTGTTCGCGGAGATGAAGTCGTGGCAGATGTCGAACTGAGCGTCGCACGAAGAGAACTCGTCGCCGTGGTCGCGAGACTGGCGGGTGTAGATGGCGATGCGAAGCAGGGGCGTCACCATTCCGGAGACCCGTTAGCCCACCCAGTTCTCGACGGTCAGGCCCGGCACGGCCGCGAGATCGCTGTCCTTGCTGACGACCGTGCAGTCCCCGAGCGTCAACGCCACCGCAGCGATCATGACGTCGATGACTTGCATCGGTCGGCCGATCCTGCGTAATTCGGCTGCAAGAAATCCGTATTGGAATGCGGCATCTCGTTCGAACGGCCACAGCTTGATCGTGGGCAGGACACTGAGAAGGCTTTGCATGTTGCGGTCGCGGTTCTGACCGTACTCCACGCCGTAAGCCATCTCGGCCAGAACCGGCACGCACGTCCCGATCTTGTGACCCTTGGCCACCTCCGTTTGACACCGCTCCCGGATGCCACGCCTTCGGTTGATCAGGTCACTGAGGATCCCGGAATCGAGGAGGAAACGAGTCATTCCCACATCTTACGAAGCTTATCGGCATGCTCGAAGAAGTGCGCCTTCTCCCATTCCTTTCGTGCCAACCGATCCGCTTCCAAACGGGCCTCCTCTTCGGGGCTGGTCTCGAACGGAATGATCCTGTCCATCGCCGCGAGGATGCGGTCGATCTCTGCCTGACTCATCGGCTCGTCGTCATTCTCGGGCACGGTAATTTGCACTTCGGTCCCGTCGGGGAGGTTGAGCGGCTCGTCGGGCTCGATTCGCCCGTTGCGGATGGTGGCTTTGATCAGGGACATGGTCGTTCCTCCGCGCAGGCTGACCGAAAGCTTTAATCTCGAAGAGCGTTCCTCGCGGGGCACCGAGAGAGAACGGGTTGGTAACTTTTCGGGGGTCGTCAACCAGAGACTCTGAGAGTTTTTCTGCGAGAGTTTCGGGTTCCGAGGGGAACCATTGCTGTTCCCCTCGGAACCCGAACCTCTCTTGCGAAACCGAGAGTTCTTCACCCCGTAGCGGGCGAGCCGAAAGTCGTTGTGGGAAAGGCGATAAACGCAAAACGCCAGGAGTTCAGACTCCCGGCGTTCTCCGTCAACCAGTCTGTCTGATACTCGAACAATCTTCTGAAAACTCCCCGACCAGGACTCGAACCTGGAACAAACCGGTTAACAGCCGGTTGCTCTACCATTGAGCTATCGGGGAATCAGATCCAACCCAACCACTTATAAAGCACACAAGGGCGAGCGACAAGGGCAGCCAACACATTTCCCATCGAGCCAACGCGATCATCACTTCGGATGGGCAATTGATTGCCAAGACGACTCCAAAAATTCCGCAGCAACTCTCGACACGGATCACACCTTCAAGATCCTGTGTTGGGTGACGCGGTTCCCAACAGATTCACTCCGATGTCCAGCAACACTTTCCGAAACGCAACAAGGTTCTCCTCGTGAACCACTACGCTCATCGGGCCAAGACGCTCAGCAACCAACAACCGTGTCTCTGGCCACTGCATCACACCATCCGCCAATTCTGACGAAGGGAACCGCACAACCAACAACTGAGCCGCCGTCGGCGGCGCTACCTGCGGACCAAGCATCAGCAAACGACCAGCCGGCGATAACGGTTGCCCCGTACGGTCTATAAACCAGCCGTCAATGTCCGCCAGCGAATTGTTCTGTACTGTCTTGCGAAGCAACTCCGGATTCAGCCTGAACCGACGCGGAGCATTCAACTCCGTCGGCAATAACGTCGCGAATCGGCCAAGTTCAGCATCCAACAGCAGGTCAGCAATGGCCGCGTCAATGGTCAAGGTGACGCCGTCCTCTGCCACGGTCACGCAACGCTGGGGCTTCGCCTCATAATCACGATTCGCGATCAGTCGAAGTTGCGTCAGAGCCGGTTCGGTGCCATCTGCCGTGATTCCAATTCGCTCCGTCAGCCGAATCGCCACGATTCCACGAGCAACCGCCGCATCGAGTTCCGCCGGCGTTGCAAACTCCACCAGCACAGCCGACGCGAAGATCGTGATTCGTTCTCGCTTACTCGCCCATCGCTGAAGCAAATCCGCAACCGCCGGCGGAACTGGGCGGCTCGAATGTCGCGTCAACGCCTGCACAATCATTGGCAGCGTCAACCCAGATTCCAGACCGTGGTAGGTCTGCTCCGGAGTGAGTACGAGCGTACAAGCTGGCCCAAGCCCCTTCCACTGTGCGAACCGCGAAAGCGTTCCGATGAGTGCCGGCGTCAGACCCTGACGATACGCCAGAATCTCCGCGTTCGGCTGAACGAGGAGCGTTTGCGGGAAAGTTGGTGCGTTCCCAGGTTCACGATCACCGGCGAGCAGATGCCGACCCAACGGCGACAGACGGAAATTCTCGCCAGACACTTCCACCAGTTGCAGCGGGAACGCGACTCCAATCAGAAACGCCATTACCCAACCGGTGCCCTTGTCTTTCTGGGCATCCAGGGGAATCATGCCGGCCCAAGATGGATGATGCGTCCACATCCATTCCGCAATTGAACCCACAGAAACCCACGCGGAGTTCGGTGGTTTGCGGCCGCTCTTCGCGAGCAGAAGCAGGGCGAGGAACCCAGCGGTCGGCGTCGGTGACAACCCGGTGTCACTGGGGTTGTACCCAGCGAGTGGATCCCAGGCTTCAACTCGCGGCAACGCGGCAAACAGATCCGTGAGCGTGGCCGCGAGCGCACCGTCCCACGTGGCTGGGAACGGAACCGCACGCAGTTCGCCAGCCTCGTCGGCCAGCAGCCCGGACGACACCGCCCACAACAACGCCAGCACCCCCGAATCGGCTACCTTCACGGGCAGGTCCGCACTTGGAGCCGAGAGCATGTCGTCGGCCTGAAGTCGCGTCAGATCCTTCTTGAACAGCGTGTTCGCCTGCGTGAACCGCACCGGGCTTGCATTCACTTGCTGCCAGACCGCGGCGAGCCGGAGCAGCCAGTCGAGTCCGTCAGCGGATCGCGGCGTACTGGTCAATTCGGGTTCTGGATGTGCCAGATCGGGCAGGCCCAACTCTTCCGCACGGGCACGAGTGGATACAGCCGGATGCGCGAAGACTTCCGCTGCCAGCATTCCCACACCGCCGAACCACGCGGCGAAATCCACAAGCGGTGGATGGCCCGGCGGCAACTCCGGGAACAGCAAGCCCGCGACCAGCGCATCAGCGACAGGCGTGAATCCCTCCGCATGGCCGAGTGCTGTCAGCAACGTGATGAGATGCCCAACTTTCCAACGCTGCTGGCGGCTCAGAGCGATGAGCGCCAGCAGCTTGCGCGAGTGTTCGGGCAGTTCGCGAATGCGGCGGTCGATGACCGGTGGGTTCGCGAATGTCGCAACGGATTTGTCGAGCAAGTCCTCGGGTGCCTGATTGACCCGTGGCTTGATGAGCTTCGCGGCCACGGTGCGCAGCAGTGGCTCGGAATAATTCGAGAGTGCGCCACGGCACCGGTCAGACCAAACTTCGTCGGGAGTCGGAGGCATTCAGGTGTTGTATAGCCAACCCCGATCGGCAGCGACGGTGCGAAGCCGAAACGAGCCAACGAACCAACAATGTCAAGCGGCGAAAAATGGTTCCGGACGATATCCCCACCCCGCGTCCGGAACCATTTCATTCGTCCGGAAGAAAATATATCAGAGTATCTTTTCCCACGACTCGAAAACGCATCTCCCTCGCGGCAAATGTCTTGTGGCAATCTGTCAGTTCAGACACGCGGTTCGCCCGGTTTGCCAACGACTTGCGGCGTGTGACCCATTTTGCGAAGCTCGTCGAGCACGGCTTCGATTCGGCCTGGGCGAATGAGAATCACCTTATCCGACAACCGGCCGGCAACCTCGGCGGAAAGCTTCTTCCGGGCGAGAACTTCCTCGGCCAGCAGCGAGTCTTCGGTGAGAACGAGGCACACCCGACGGTGCAGTTTCGCGGAAAGACGGCGGTTCACGCTGGCATCGAATCCCGTCATCATTGCTCCAAAAGATCGAGGATGGAATGATGCTCCGCCGCAAGCGGCGAATACCAAGAATTGCTCGGTGTTGCTCAATTCTATTCATATCCCGGTCGTCGCGTGTTCGCTCCTTGTGTCAGCGGTTGAATCCCACTCACACGAGTCTAAGATGAACACCGGTATCGTGGAGGATGCGGCATGATCGAGCGAAAGTATTTGTTCCCCGGCGTGATCGAGTTAAATCTTCAAGCGGCACGGTCGTTCGGAGTGAACATCTACCTTATCGACGGCGGCACCGAGTGGGCGCTCATGGATGTCGGTCTGGAAGACACGCTCGACGAGGTGATCGAGCTGGTTCGCGAACTCGATTTTCAACTCTCAAAGTGCAAGCTCCTCATCGCCACGCACGCCGACGCCGACCACGTTCAGGGTTTGGCGAAAGCCCGCACTCGCCTCAAAGCGAAGACCGCCGCTCACCCTCGCGCTGCTATCGCGCTCGAAGCGGGTGATGCCGTCGAAACCTATGCCAGCATCCCGGCGCAGGACATCCACATCGAAGGTGGAATGCCACCGTGCAAGATCGACGTGAAGATTGACGAAGGCCACGAAATCAAGATCGGCAAGCGTCGCATGAAAGTGTGGTCGACACCAGGGCACACGCCAGGGCAACTGAGTTTCAAGCTCGACAACCTCTTATTCAGCGGCGACAACATTTACAAGGATGGCTGCGTCGGCGCGATCGACGCCCACCACGGATCGAGCCTTCCCGATTACATCAAGTCGCTGGCCCGCATCCGTGACGACGATGCGGAGTTTCTGTTGCCGAGTCACGGGCCGGTGTTCCGTCGCGATCCGAAGATGCTGCAAACGACCATCGACCGCCTGACGAAGTATCAGTACATGGCCGACTTCGGAACGTGTGCGATATCCTG
Organism: Planctomycetota bacterium; assembly: GCA_021413735.1. Classification (GTDB taxonomy): domain Bacteria; phylum Planctomycetota; class Planctomycetia; order Gemmatales; family Gemmataceae; genus Gemmata. Next base: position 89,730 of record JAIOPV010000178.1, on the reverse strand, counting down.
GCCGCTGCAAGAAGAGCACGAGAAGGACATCGCAACGGGGAAGATGCCTTCACTGTGAGTGTTTAGTGTTGGGTGTTTGGTGTTTTGTGTTTACCCTCTAACCAAACGTCACAGCGCTGAACCAATCACGCATCACCACAAAACACGAAACACCAAACACCCAACACTAACATGAAAATGGGTCTGGTCGGATACGCGGGCACGGGCAAGAGCACAATCTTCGAGTGGCTCACGGGCGAGAAGCCGGACCCGTCGAAGGTGCAGCAAGGGCAGACGGCAATGGCCGACGTGCCCGACGAACGGCTCGCCGCCATCTCCGCGGCTCTCAAGCCGAAGAAAACCACCTACACAAAGGTCGCGGTTCTCGATACGCCCGGACTCACGCAGGGTGGCGACCAGAAGGACAACGCTCGTCGTCTCGGCGTCATCCGCGAAGCCAACGGCATGGTCGTCGTACTCGACGGATTCACCCGCACCGACTTCGCTGTGCAACTCCAGAAGTTCCGCGAAGAGTGTCTGTACGCCGACATGGAGATCGTCGGGAACCGCATCAGCAAGCTCGAAACGGTGCTCAAGAAGAAGGCTCGACCCGCCAAGGAAATCGAAGCCGATGAGGCCGAGATGGCGCTGATGAAGCGTATCAATGCGACACTCGAATCGGGCAAGCCCGCATCGACCCTCAACCTTCCCCCTGAAGAAGAGAAGACCGTTCGCAGCTTTACGCTGTTGACGCTCAAGCCCGAAATCGTGTTCGTGAATCGTGGCGACTCGGGGTTCAACGATCCGCTGCCGGCCGATCTGCTCGCGCTCGCCCCGAACGCGGTGCAAGCGCCCGTGAAGTTGGAACTCGAACTCCTCGCGATGCCGGATGAGGATCGGACAGCGTTCATGGCCGACTACGGCGTCACCGAGTTTCGCCGCGGCGCGACGATTCGAGCGATGTTCTACGGCGTCGGTCGGAACGTGTTCTTCACGGTGGGCGAGGACGAGTGCCGAACGTGGTCGATCCCGGCGGGCTGTGAGGCGGTCGAGGCGGCGGGCTGCATTCACAAGGATCTGAGCGAGAAGTTCGTGCGGTCGAACGTGATCGGGTATGCGGACTTCGTTTCGTGTGGTTACTCGGAAAAGGAAGCGAAGACGAAGGGCATGAACCGCACGGAAGGCAAGACGTACATCGTGAAGGATGCGGACATCATGCACATCCTGGCGAGCAGTTGAAGATGGGCGGATGCCAAACCGCGAGCGGTTGCCAACCTTGAAGCCGCTTGCGGCTTCGCACGGCATTCAGGGCTGATTGCAGTTCTCTTTCGCTCACCCCAACCAATTGGTCGGAGCCCGAGCGCCAAGCGAGGGGCACGGTTGGTCCCTCGCTTGGCGCTCGGGCTCCGACCAATCACCCCGCCTCGCCCCAGATTTTTGGGGAGCCGTCGCCGCGAGTCTTCGAGCGGTGGGTAAAGGGGAAAGACCTTCACCAAGTCAGTTCCACGAAAACTCGATCGAAAGGCGTGGCATCAAAACGTGCCAGCGAGGATCGCTAAGCAACGTGTCCGAAATAACTTCCCGGTTTTGGTTTTTGGCTTTGGCCTCCCCCTTGTGGGGGAGGTGGCGAGGCTTTGCGAGACGGTGGGGGGGGAAGGCCTCAACAGTTGTAAAGGTTTCACCACCCACCCGCTCCTCGAAGACTCGGAGCGACCTCCCCCACATAGGGGGGAGGTCAACACCAAGCCATACCTTTCGGATCGGGATGTTATTTCGGACACGTTCCTATCCTCGCTGGCACTCGCGGTTCAACGGTGTCTCACTTCGCGAGGTTGAAATCCTTTGTCTGCTTGCCAGGGGTGATGTCCTGACGAAGTTCGGTCGCGGTGTTGTACTTCGCGGGAAGTGCCTCAGCGGTCAACGGCATCGCCGGACTGTCCGGCGTGTTGTAAACCTTCTTCTCGCCAACCACCTTGCTGCTCGAAATCATCACCTTCGCCGGGCCAAGCGAGACCTTCGTCGAATATCGACCCTCCGTAATGATGCTTCCAGCGGTCGGTCCGTGTTCCGGATAGAACGTGATCGCACCGTTCTCGATGGCCTTCCCATCGTAGGTGATCGTTCCAGAAAGTTCGCCGAACTGCTCGTCGCCACCACAACCAACGACGAGCATCATCACCAACAGAAACGCAAAACCAGCTCCTGTTCGACGCATGATGTAACTCCGAGTCAGTAATTCGGAACCACATCGCCACCATTCATCGAACCCAACGCCGTCCATGCCGAACTCGGGACTCCGTTGATGACAAACCGAACACTCGCGTCGCACAATACGACGTTCACTCCGCCAGTGTGCCGACTGCGAGCGGCGCTGTACTGACTGCCCGCCTTGGTGACCGGCATGAGAGGATCGGTATCCGCGATGGCCCAGCCAACCACGTCCGGAGCGGACGAATTCGGCGTCGTGATCGTCATGAACTTGAAGACGCCGTCGTCGTTGTGGATGTCGCCACGCCAGTCGTTATCGTCGGTGCTTTTCGCCCTGAGCGTTTCCGACATCAGGAGCGTGTTCGAGGTGCCGTCGGTGATGCTGGAGATCCGCACGAGAGTTGGGGTTGCGCGGCTACCTCCGGTGTGTGCGAACGGTGCTCCCCCAGCCGGCGGTGCGGTGTCGTAAGTCGAGTTCCCCCAGTTCACGACGTAGTTCCCGCGTCGCCGCTGATAAGTGGCGGCAGGGGCGCTGAGGTCTTGCCCCAGGCCGTCGCTCGGGCAGGAGTACAAAGGCACATTGGCTCCGCACAAGCCGTTGAGAGTGTTTGAGATTGTTCCGGGTGCAACGTAAAACGGTTGGGTCAGATCATTCTTGGACGACAGGGTGCTTTGTTCGATGTAAGGCCAGGTGTGCATGACCCAGGTGCGTCGCGGATTGTTTCGTGCTCCTTCGGGAAACGTTCCCATTACGTCGTGGTAGCTGTGCATGGCAATGCCCCACTGCTTCAGGTTGTTGGAGCATTTAATGCGTGCGGCTGCTTCGCGAACCTTCTGCACGGCAGGTAACAGCAGTCCAATCAGGATGGCGATGATGGCGATGACAACCAAAAGTTCGATGAGCGTAAACGCTCGCCGAGTGTGCGGAGAGAAACGGGACACGATGTCCTCCTACGGGGCGATGATTTGATAAGTGAGCGAACTGTGAAATGAACCCAACAGTACCGAGAGTACCCTGAGCGGAATCATGAAGCAACGATGAGTTTTCAGTAATTGTTGCGCCGCTGATACATATCAGCGGCGCAGATTCCACATGCGGTTGAGGTGATTGTAACCCGAGGTGTCAGCATCCGTTACGGATCGTTATCGGTTCACTTCGGCAGCCGGATGATGTATGTGCCCGTGTCCGTGACCGCAACGAGATGGCGATTATCTGGCGAGAACCCGGCCGCCGGAATGTGAGCGTCGTACTTGAACTCGTGCTTCTTCTTGCCCTCCTTCGTCCACACGACCACGCGATCCTCCGTTCGCGAATGCTCGACTGTGCCCGCAATCAACGATCCATCGGCGGAGAAGTTGGCCATCAGAATCCGACGCTTCTCGGTATCCAGATCGACCGGATCATCGAGCTTGCCGTCTTTGAACGACCACACAGCGCCGGTGCCTCGCGAACCCGCAAGCACAACCGCTTTGCCATCCGGGGAGAAATTCACGCCAATCGCGCCGGCAGGCAGCTTGACGATTTCGCCGGCCTTCGGCTTGTCGCTGCTCGCATCCCAGACCCGCAGTTGCTTCTCTTCTGGACTGACCGAGATCAGGTAGTTCCCGTCCGGTGAAAACGCGACGCCACGCACGTCATCCTTGTGGTCAGTAAGCGTGGCCAACAGCGCCGCTTTCGGCTTGCTGAGATCCCAGATCTTGAGAGCTTTATCGCGACCACCCGAGGCGAGCTTCTTGCCATCGGAAGTCACCGACATCGACCACACGGGGCCGTCTTTGTGGGCGGGGATCGCAGCTTTCGCCACCGGCAACTTCGTGTCGGCCTTGTCCAGAATGCGGATCGAGCCGCCCGCATCGCCGACGAGGAGCGTCTTGCTGTCTGGCGGGAACGCCATGCACACAATCGAATCGGGTTGTTTCACGCTCCAGGTGAGTTTCAGCCCTTCGGTTCCCCACACACGCACGGTTTGATCGGGTCCGGAGATGGCGAGGAACTTGCCGTCGCCTCGGAAGGTGAAGCAATCGACGCGGTCGATCTTCTGTGCGAGGTTGGCGAGGGTTTCGGGTGGAACACCCTTCCCGGGACGCAACGCAGGCGGCAGTTTGCCGGGCTCGAGCTTCTCCAGCGGAGTGGTTTCCTGACCGACGACGAACGCGATGGCGACAAAGAACAAGCCCCCCGCCAAACAGAACCGAATCATGCGCGCTCCCGTCAGCCGTGTTGTGTTGTTGCGACCGTCTTAGCAATTCGTATGCCGGAAGCGAGGCCCGTCGGATCGCCCAAGAATAGGGAAGTTGTACCGACCCAAGCAAAGTGGATAGTCAAAAAACGGCCAGCGGCGAGCGCGGTTTGGCCATCGGGAACTGTGAAGCGGTCGCCCCAGCGGGGCGACCAAGCGTTCACTTCGCGAACGATTTGCGGATGGTTGGCCCTGGCACGGCCATCTTCAGGATCATTTGAACGGCCAGCGCGTGTCCGTGTTTCGGGTCGGGAACCTCACGCGGCGGCGGGGCGATCTCTGGTCCGTCTCGACGCAACCGACGCCCCGGCGCTGGCATCGGCGGCTTCTTGCCGTCTTCGATCGTCATGGTCAACGCGGCCATGCCAACGACCGCTCCGTAACGATTCAGCACGGGCGACCCGCTCGACCCGCCCGCGTATTCAGCGGTCAGGCCCATCCAGCGTTCGCGTTTGTCGTCTTCGCCCTTGTTGGTGCTGTACCGCGTGACGGCACCCGTGGTGTACACGTAGAAGTTGTCGCCGGGGTGCCCGAGAACGCCGACCCACGACCCGACCGTCGCGTATTCCTCGGCCAACGGCAACGGTGTGAGTCCCTTCGCGTCGATGCGGATGATCGCGACGTCGGCGGTTTTGTCGCCGCCGAGGAAGTCGATCATCGGGTAAACGTTTCCTTTGTGATCGACCGCACCGAAGAGTTCTTCGGGTTCGAGATCCTCGAAGACGTGCCAGTTCGTGACGAGGATTCCGTCGGCTGCCGCGACCCACGCTGTGGCGTAAAGCCCGTCTTGCCAGTCACCTTCTTTGTCCTTGTAAACGCTCCCGACGATGAACACGCTCGGCAGCGCGACCTTGTAGATTTCTTCGGGTGTCAGTGCCTTGTCGCGAGCCTTGGCGGTGAGCGCGACCTTCGCTTTGGTGCCGGGCTTCATCTTCTCGGTGAGCTTCTCGCGGTCGAGGCATTTGCCGTCCTTGGCGAGGCCGGTGAGCTTCTCCATGAAGTCGCCGAAGAACTTGACATCATCGACGAACCAGGGTTTCGCGGGTGGGTCGGCTTTCGGCGACAGTGCCGCGGCTGGCAGCGCCGCGAGCGCAACGATCAGAGCAAATAGCAAAAGTCGAGACATCACCGCACCCCTTCGTGGATCATTCTGCCTGCATGGCTCGCGATTAAGCGTAACCGGCTACGTGGCAGTGGGTCAACTCCGGGAAACCGCGGTCCGCAAAGCGACTTCGTATTCTTCTGACGTGTTCACGTTCTGAAGCGAACGGAACTCGGGGTCGATGTCTGCGAGTTCGTGCGGTTCGATGATGCGGGTCGGCATTGTGTCGAATAGCAAACCCATGCGTAATTGTTCGATGACCAGTAACTCGCGAACATACGACAGCACCGACACCCGATACACTGCGGCGAGCGGGTGAAAGTGATCTCCGACTCGCGGCACGGCAATCGACGCCTCACCGAGCAACTCCGTCACACGTCGCACGAACTCGGGCATCAGAAACGGCACGTCACACGCCGACAGATACACCGCATCGACCACGCTTTCCAACGCCGCCAGCCCCGCCGCCAGACCCCCTAAAGGTCCCTTGCCTTCGATCTCGTCGCGGACAATCTTCACATCCGTCGGTAACTCGGGAACGGTCTGCTCGGGTGCTGCAACCACGATCACGGGCTGAACCACTTCACGCAGCACTCGGACCGTCCGTTGCAGCAGCGTCTCGCTTCCGAACGGGAGCCATGCCTTCGGCTGCCCCATCCGCGACGACCGCCCACCACACAGCACGATTCCGCCAGTTCGCATTGCGTTTCCCTCAGTCCGTCGCGGCTCCTAATATGACATCATCAATCTACCCCCACGAGAGTGCCCGTGAAAACGATCCTGCTCCCGATCGGCGACGCTGCCGAGGTTCTCGACACGTTCTACCCGCTGTTCCGGCTCCGCGAAGAAGGCTATCGCGTGATCGTCGCTGGCCCCGAAGCACGGCCTTACCATCTCGTGCTGCACGAGAACCCGGGCGGTTGGGACATCACACAGGAACGCCAGGGCTACATGCTCGCCGCCGACACCGCGTTCCGCGACGTGAACCCTGACCAACTCGATGGCATGGTCATTACCGGCGGCCGCGCCCCGGAGTATCTGCGGTACGACGCCAACCTGCTTCGGATCACGAAGGCGCTGTTCGCGGCGAACAAGCCGGTGGCGTCGGTGTGTCACGGAATCGAGATTCTGGCGGCAGCGGACGTGATTCGCGGGAAGGAAGTGACGACCGTGGCGAAGTGCAAGCTGGACTGCGAATTCTCGGGCGGTGTGTATCTGGATCGAGAAGTAATCGTGACCGGCAATCTTGTGACCTGTCGAACCTGGCACGACAACGCAGCGTGGATGCGAGAGTATATGCGACTCTTGCGAGGGTAGGAGTGTGTAGCGGTTGCCCCATCGGGGCAACATGCGGACCCGTTGGGTCCGCAGCTAAACATCACTGCAATCCGTTCCGCGATTCGGTCTCACCAAATGTACGGTGTGAACACGCGGCCGGTGGGGCGAGCAAAACCCACAGTCGGGGCGAGATAGAAGGTTGTGCCGTCAGCGAATGTGGTCCCCGTGATCGGCTGAGTCACGGCACCCGTCGAGTTGTTCACGAAGGTGTTCGGGCCAGCCATCACGAGCGTTCCCGGTTGATACGGCGACACCGGCTGATTGAACCCTGGGTTGAAGCCAACCACAGGCTGTGCGAATGGATTCACAAGCCCCGGATTCAGCGGGTTCACAGCTAACGGGTTGAGTGGGTTGGCGAAGGGATTCGCCAGCGGGTTATTGAACGGGTTGTTGTTCACGAACGGGTTGTTGTTCACGAAAGGATTCGCCAGCGGATTGGCGAATGGGTTATTGAACGGGTTGTTGTTCACTAACGGGTTCGCAAACGGGTTCGGCCGCAGCGGATTGTTGTTGATGAATGGGTTGTTGTTAATCAGTGGGTTGTTGTTCACCAGCGGATTGTTGAACGGGTTGAACGGGTTCGCAAACGGGTTGTTGAGGAGCCGTGGGTTAGCGTATGGATTGGAGTACGGCGTCGCGAACGGGTTGTTCAGTGCCGGGTTGAACGGGTTCACAGCTGGGTAGGTCAGGAAGCCAGGGAAGCTGTTGATCTGCGGTTGCACGCGAATCGGATTCGGATTCACCACCGGAGGGTGCGGGACTCCGGATGGAGGCACCTTAGGTCCGGGCGGAATCACGATTGGGTTTGGAACTGGGTTCACTTTCGGTTTCGGATGCACAACCGGCGGCGCGGGGTTCACCTTCGGCGGTTGTGCCACAGGAAAACGGATAACCTGCGCCTGGGCGGAGGTCGAGATTGAGGCGATTCCGAGTACGGCAGTCGCGGCGATTGTGCGAACCGACCATCGAGTGATCGCGAACATGGGCAGTTCCTTTTGGTGCAACTCTTCCCGTTTGCCGTAACGGATTCGGGCGGGTGGCGTTTGTAACAGATGTGGAGCTGGCAGATTGCTCTGGCGCGAGTCGCAACGACCGCCGCTCACATTTCACCAGCATACGCGGGAATTGGCGAAACTTGCGCAGAAATTGTGAAGTTCTTCCAAGGCGGAAGGTGGAGGGCGGAAGGCGGAAGAAAGACAAGGTGGAGGGCGGAAGAAAGACAAGGCGGAAGGTGGAAGGCGGAAGGCGGAAGGCGGAAGAAAGACAAAAGAAGGAATTCCCTTCTGTCTTCCTTCCGCCTTCTGCCTTCCGCCCTCCGCCTTCCAGTTATTCCGGATCGTCGGGCAGTCGCTTCGGCAACTTCAACGTGAACGTTGAGCCTTTGCCGACAACGCTTTCCACCCGAATTCGACCCTGATGTTGCTCGACAATCTGTCGGCAAACGCTCAGGCCGAGACCGGTGCCACCGCGACCGTATTCATCGGGTTGCTTCGTGGTGAAGAACGGCTCGAAGATCTGCCGCATCTGTTCGGGCGGAATGCCCAAACCCGTATCGGCAACCTTCACTTCAACCGTGTCACCGGCAGCGTTCTCGCGAACCTCGATCTTGAGCCGTCCGCCGGTCGGCATCGCTTGCCGGGCGTTCAGCACCAGATTGACGAGAATCTGCTCGATCTGCCCCGGAACAGCCCACGCCCGAGGACGCGAGATAAACTTCGTATCGACGTGAATCCGGTGCTTCATCAGATCCTTCTCGGTTAGGATCTGAACCTCCTCAACAAGCCGCGCGATGTCGCAGTTCTGTCGATGGCTGCCGCTCTTGCGGGCGAAGCCAAGCATCCCGCTCGCAATAACTGCGGCGCGTTGCCCGGCTTTAATCACTCGCTCGAACGCCGACTGCTTATCGCTCGGATCCGGGTTCCGCATGCCGAGTTTCGCCGAGTTGATGATGGTAGTCAGTATGTTGTTAAACTCATGGGCGATACTCGATGCCAGTTCGCCGACGCTGCTCAGGCGTTGAGCCTGGAGCAACTGTTGCCGGAGGGTCTCTGTCTCGCTCACCGGAGCCAGTACCTCTTCGCCGGTCATGCACATTCCCCCTGCGACGGGCCATCTGAACTTCGCCGGCTTCGACCGCAACGCGATCAAAGTCCCCCCAGCGGTGTCGTCCCCAGTCAGATGTACCCAATCCACACAGGAGGTATCGACCGCATTGCGACATCACTTCATCCGAACCGCACAATCGTCATCTTTGACAAGGCGGAAGGCAGAAGGCGGAAGGTGGAGTTCAAGAATCGGCTCTCTGAAACCGACATCGGGAAGGCAATCCAAGCGGAAGGCGGAAGGAGTAAGGCGGAACAGAATACCTGTTTTGTCTTGCTTCCGCCTTCTGCCCTCCGCCTTGGATCATGCTTCCGCCTTCTGCCTTCCGGCCCGGATTAGGCTTCCGTCTTCCGCACCGTGGGGTCGGCGTGAAGATCGTTCACGGCGATTACCGGCGGCGGCAGGAACAGCAGCGATTCCGCGCGCCATTTGTCGCCATCCGGAACCAGTTCGCTCACAGCCAGATTGGGTATCTTCCCAATGTTGACCCAGTCCGCATGGCTTCTGCCGTGAAGGATGTTCAACAGCAGAACCTTGCACACGACCCCGTGACACACGATCACGATGCGCCCGCCCGGATGCGAACTCACGACGCGATTGAACGCTGGCAACGTGCGGTCACGCAGTTCGTCGAACGACTCCATGCCGGGGTAAGAGTAAGCGGTTTCGCCAGTCAGCCAGCGGTTGATTGTGTCGTCCCAGATGTGGTTGGCCTCGGCTCGCGGCATTCGCGACAACGGCCCAACCTTCCGTTCGTGCAGCCGTGGTTCAACATGATGTGCAACGCGACACAACGCCGCGATTGGAGCGGCGGTGTCGTGCGCTCGGATCATCGCAGACGAGATCACCGCAGTCGGTTTCTGTTCCGCGAACCACCCCGCTGCCGCGAGTGCCTGCCGTTTGCCGTGTTCGCCCAGTTCCACGTCCGACTCGGCCCCGTGGAACATCGTTGGTGCTGCTGTCTCGGCGTGCCGGACAAGCCAGACCGTTGCGGGAAGTTGGGAAGAATTCATTATCGCTCGTCGGCCTCGGGGAAAACCAATCGGAAGCGTCGCCACGTCATGCAATTTCGACTCCGACATCGCCGTCGATGACTTCACCGATTCGCCACGCTGCAACGCCGGTGTTCGCCAGTTGCCCGACGACAGTGTCAGCGGCAGTTGCGGGACACACCACAACAAAACCTACGCCCATGTTGAACACGCGGAACATCTCAGCATCCGCGATATTTCCGAGCCGTTGAAGCCATCCGAACACGGGCAGAACGGGCCACGAACCCCGTTTCACCATCACCCGTTTGCCCGGCGGCAGAATCCTCGCCACGTTGTCGGGTAAGCCGCCGCCCGTGATGTTCGCGAGTCCGTGAATCGCGCTGGGTGCCGTCGCCGCGAGCAGTGCCCGCACCGGCTTCGCATACAACCGTGTTGGTGTCAGCAACTCCTCGCCGACGGTCTTGCTCAACTCCGCGACGTGATCCGTGACCTTCAACCCCGCAGCCTCGAACACGACCTTCCGCACGAGGCTGTAGCCGTTGGAGTGAATGCCGCTTGCCGCGCAGCCGATGACCGCGTCGCCGGTCTGGATCGCACGGCCATCAATGATGCGGTCGCGTTCAACGACGCCCGCCGCGAAGCCTGCGAAGTCGAAGTCGCCGGGTTGGTAGAAGTCTGGCAGGATGGCCGTTTCGCCGCCGACGAGCGAGCAACCCGACTCTACACAGCCATCGCTGACGCCCTGAAGCAATGTTTTGCTCAGTTCGGGGTCGTCCTTGTGCATCGCGAGATAATCGAGGAAAACGAGCGGTTCGCCGCCAGTGCAGATGAGATCGTTTACCGACATCGCGACGAGGTCGATGCCGACGGTTTCGTACCGCGACATCAGACATGCGACCTTGAGCTTGCTGCCGACGCCGTCGGTGCAGGTGACCAAAACCGGATTGCGATATCGGCCGTCGGGGTTGAGGTCGAACAGACTGGCGAAGCCGCCGACGCCTTTGCCGCCTTTGCGTGGCGGAAACGGCGGTGGAATCACGCGGCTGCGGTCGTGTGTGCGTGCCAGCAACGGTTGAATGCCAGCGATTGTCTCTTCGTATTTGCTGAGGTCGAGGCCAGACTTCTTGTAGTCCCACTGCTCAGGCATCAGATCCCCTCAGTTCTCATTCGATTGCGGATCGCAGATTGGTGATTGTAGATTGCTGGCGGATATGGGCAGCAGGGCGACCGAAGACTTGTCCATTGTCGAAGCGTTCCGGAGGCGATGTCGCCACAATCGGAAGAATCGACATACACCCATCCAATCTCATTGTTTCGCCAAAGGAGGACCCAGCACCGCAATGATTGCTTCGTTTGAACTTGGCAACGCGACCCGCTGACCTCGATAGCTCACTGAGACGCTTTCTGTCGATAACTGGCCAGTCGCAGGTATGTGCGTGCTGACTCGAACAGAAAACAGTCGCCCGCGGATATAGCTGCACTCGACCGCTTGGCCAGGGCTGCGTGTGTCCACCGAGTAGACTTGCCCGTCGTTCAGGCGGTGGACGACGGACACCTCCCATCCGAGTTCTCGCAAACGATCGTGAGACGCCAACGCGGCTCCATCCAGATCAACTCCAGGCAGGTGGACACTGAGGGGACACGGGCCTGGGTTATGCACATCATCTGCGGACCACCGCGCCTCTTGGCCGCAGTAGAACAGTACCCCATCCGGATATTCCAAATCTACCTTTTGCAATGGGGGAGTTCTGAACCACGCCAGGCCGCACGCCGCGAACGGTGTCGTTATGGCTACCACGATCAAAGTGTTAGTGAGGATCTTCTGCCTGGAGGCAGCCCTCACGTCAAGGCGGTCAGGGGACGATGTTTGAGTGGTTCCTCGGAACAAGGCCATGAGCAATACGCGGTGGATTGCCCAACCAGCGGCGACCAAGGCCAGCCCCCACATGCCGCCCTGAATGAGAAGTATCATCGCCGTATCGGCGGGGGTGCCCACGAAGGCACCCCCGCGGAGGACAACACCCCAGCACCCCCAATACCCGAACCGTTCTTCACCGGATTTCACAATCGGGATGTAACCAGCCACGAGGATGAGCGGAGTTGTTACAGCAACCCAGAGCCACAATTTCGTGCGGAAGAATCCCGTCGCGTTCACGGTGTGTCTCCGCACCAAAGAAATGTCGCAAGCCCTCCGGGTTCAATTCTCGCCGTTGGTTTGGGTCAACACAAGTGCATCGCTGGATCAGTTCGTGCGAGAAGCTCATCACGCGAACATCAATCGTTTTCCTTCGGCTTCAGCACGCGCGAACCGATGCGTGCTAGGAATCGTGCCTTCTGCCCCGCCGACAGCTCCTTCGGATAGCGATGACGCACTGACTCCACCCAGCGAATCTTGCGGCCATTGTAGTCCGTCGCCACGCGAATCAGCACAGGGCCATCATGACACATCGCACCCCGCAACTTCGCCTCAAGTTCCGCGTGGTTGTCGATCTCCACATACGCCACCCCCAGCGCCTGCGACAACGCCCGGTAGTCCATCTTCGCCAGCACCGTCGCCGTCGTTCGCAGATACGCGGGCTTCTGCAACGCCTGCATGTAATGGTAAGCCTGATCATCGAGGATCACGAACTTCACCGGTAAGTGTTCGCGAGCCGCAGTACTGATCTCCAGGCCGCTCATCAGCGCGCAGCCGTCGCCGGTCAGCGTCGCGACGAGTTTGCCGTGATTCACCCGCTGGGCACCGATCGCGGCAGGAATGCTCCAGCCCATCGCCTGGTTGTCAGCCGGGTTGAAGTACGTGTGCGGCTTGCACACCGTGAAGTGCTCCGCCGCGAGATGCTCCGTCGCGGTCACGTCGGTGAAGAGTAGAGCATCTTCGGGCAGCACCCGGCGTAGTGCCGCGACCGTTGCCAGCGGATCGACGCCACACTTCGGCTGCGGGATGTTGCACAACTCCTTGCGTTCGTCGGCTTTCAGTTCGCGAATACGGGCGGTCAGTGCGTGGTTCGCGGGGCGGCACACTTGCTCTTTGCATGCCAGCAACCGCCCGAGGAAGACGCCCGCGTCAGCGTGAACGCACACATCGGTTCGCAGAATTCGCCCGAGATTGCAGGGGTTCGCGTCAACGTGAACCACTCGGTCGGGTTGCGGATTCGCGTAGTGCCCCGTCGAGGTCTCGCTGAACTTCACGCCGATCGCGAGCAGCGTGTTGATGCCCGACTTAAGGGGCAGACCGCGTTCACCTGCGAAGATGCGTTCCGCGATTTCCGAGGCGTGCGAACCGAATCCCCAGCCCACGGCGAGCGGATGCGTCTCGGGAATCGCGCCCTTCCCTGAAACGCTCGTGGCAACCGGAGCCTGAAGCAGTTCCGCGACAGCGGCGAGTTCCGCTGAGAAGTCCATACAGCCGTAACCGGCGTAGATGCCGATGCGGGCCTTGGGATCGCTGAGAATCGCGAGGGCTTTCTGAAATGCTTCCTCGTCGAAGGGCGGCGCCGGCACCGCAGGCGGCGGGCATCGGAAGTCGTGCGCCTCGACGAACAGGTTGTACGGCACCACGACCGCAACGGGGCCAGGTTCGCCGCTCATCGCCGTGATGAATGCTTGCCGAACGGCACCCGGAATCTGCGTCACGTTCTGAATCGGATAGACGCACTTGCAGACTTGCTTGAGAAGCTCTGTCTGGTTCAAGCAATGAACCTGAAACGGTCGCGCTTTCTCGCCGATGCCGACGTCGCCCACGATGGCCACAACCGGCGACGAATCGAGCAGCGCTTCGCCCAATCCCGTGAGCGAGTTGGTCACACCGGGGCCAGGCACCACGCACAGCACGCCGGGCCGCCCGACACTGCGAGCGTAGCCATCTGCCATGCACGCGGCGCTGAACTCATGCGTCACGAGCAGATACGGCAACCCCTTCTCTTTGAAGGTGTCCCAAAGCTCGTTTTCCTGTGCGCCTGGGATGCCGTAAACGCACCCAACCCCTTCAGTAAGCAGCGATTCAGTAAGCGCCTCGGCCCCGGTCATGCGACCGAAGACCCACCCCGGATGCCGTTCGGCGCGCACTTTCGCGATGGGGTTTGCGCTCGCGGACGCCGCAGCCAGAGCGCCGCCAACAGCCGCAGCTCCCTCGAACAGACCGCGACGAGAGAATGCGAAGTCCATCGACCACCTCGTGAAACGGGCAATGGTCTATCGGTCGCGGCGGTGGTGTGAGTTTGGGGAGTTTGCGGGAATGTGGCGATTCGAGCTTTGCACTGACGAATGACTCACCAATGACGAAGGAATGACCAAGCACCAATCGTAAATGACCAAGGAAGAACCGGCTTCTGGTTTTCCCTTCGTCATTCCATCGTCATTGGTGAGTCATTCGTCAGTGCGAAGCCCGGTGGGTCATTCGCATTCCGCCATGTCGGGGATTTACTTGACGTTAGCGGCCTGTGTGGTATCACACAACCAACCACTGTGGCTACTTCCAAATCGAGAGGAACGACTCATGGCCCACATCGTTACCGCCCCCTGCAACGACTGCAAATACACCGATTGTTGCGTCGTTTGCCCTGTCGAGTGCTTCTATCAAGACGAGAAGATGCTCTACATCGACCCCGTCGATTGCATCGACTGCGAAGCGTGCGTGCCCGAGTGCCCTGTCGAAGCGATCTTCTCCGAAGGCAACACGCCAGGCCAATGGAGCAGCTACATCCAGCTCAACGCCGAACGAGCGACGGCTCTGAAGGCTGCGGGTGGCGACGCCCACATCACCGAGAAGCAAGACGCCAAGGAAGGGCCGGAGTGTAAGAAGAAATAAGTCGAAAGTCGTAAAGTCGAAAGTCATAAAGTCGAAGACCGCCGTACTCTGACTTTACGACTTTCGACTTTACGACTTTCGACTGGAAGTAGAATGACCGGCCTCCTCCTGATTCAACTCGGCACCCCGGATAAGCCGACCTACCGGGGTCTGCTGCCATATCTGCGTCAGTTCCTCTCTGACCGCCGCGTCATCGAGGTGCCCCGAGCCATCTGGCTGCCGTTGCTGTACCTTCGCATTCTGCCGTTTCGCTCAGGGGCTTCCGCCGCCAAGTATCGTCGCATCTGGGACCCCAAGACCGGCTCGCCGCTGTTGTACTACACCCAGCAGCAAACCGAGCTGTTGCAGAAGCAGTTCCCCGAGTTACCCGTGCGCTTTGGCATGATGATCGGCAACCCCTCCGTGGGCAGCGTCGTTTCCGACATGATTGCAAAGGGAGTCGATAAGCTCGTCGCACTGCCGATGTTCCCGCAATACTCCGCGACCACCAGCGCCAGCGCCACCGACGTGCTTTTCAGCGCTCTGATGAAGCAACGCCGTGTGCCGGCAGTTCGGGTGGTGCCGCCGTATTACGATCACCCCGCATACCTCGATGCGATCGAAGCCGTGATCCGTGATGACCTCGCAAAGCTGACGTGGGAGCCGGAACACTTCGTCGTGAGTTTCCACGGCATTCCGCAGAGTTACGCTCAGAAGGGCGACCCGTATGCCACGCACGTCGTTCGCACCGCACAGGCGATCGTCAAACGCATGGGCTGGAAACGCGATCAGTGGACGCAGACGTATCAATCGCGGTTCGGTCGCTCGGCGTGGCTGAAGCCGTACACCGATGACGTGTTGGCGAAACTCGCCAAGCAGGGCAAGAAACGCGTGTATGTGGCGTTGCCCGGATTCACGGCCGATTGCCTGGAAACGATCGACGAGATCGGCCGCGAAAGCAAGGAAGTGTTCGAGCACGCCGGTGGCGAACATCTCAAGAACGGGACGTGTCTGAACGATCATCCGAAGTGGATCGAAGCGATGGCCCGCATCCTTCGCGAAGAGGGCACGGGCTGGATCAAGTGACGTGGGTTCCTTGCTTCTGGGGGCTTCCTCTGAAATAATGCCGGGATTCGCACCCGCACAACGAGGAACGCCCCTGTGAGCCAGCAGCCTAAGGTGAAGGGCATTGCCGATATCGTGTTCCTGCTCGACGCAACCGGGAGCATGGGACCGTGCATCAAGGCCGTCAAGCAGAACATCACGAAGTTCGTCACCACTATGACCACGCCGAACCCGAACGGCGGGGCCGTGGTGAAGGAATGGCGAGCGAAGGTCATGGGCTACCGCGACCTCGATTACACCGACTGCCCGCCGTATGTCGACAACCCGTTCGTGTCGAGCGTCGCGGAACTCGAAACGCAGCTCAATTCGCTGAACGCCGACGGTGGCGGCGACGAACCCGAAACACTTCTCGAAGCGCTTTACAAGCTCGCGGCGATGCCTTCGACCGGCCCCGACGAACCGCTGAACCGCGACTCCTGGCGACCGATGGGCGGTGCCCGTCGCTTCGTGGTGGTGTTCACGGATGCGCCGTTCAAGGAGCCGCTGCGGGAACCTCGCGGCGCGAGCATCGACGACGTCATTCTGAACCTGATGACGGCAAAGATCGTGCTGCACATCTTTGCACCGAAGAAGTTCGAGCGCTACAACACGCTGGCGGAAGTGGACAAGGCTCAGTGGTACGCCATTGCGATGCAAGATGGCAAAACGCCGCAAGACGCCTTGGCGGAGTACACGTCGGACCCGAGCAAGTTCGGCAAGATCATCGAGCAACTGGCGAAGACAATCACAGTGCAATCGGAAGTGCCGCTGGTGTTGGAGTGACTCCGGTTTCGCCGCTTGCGGCGTAGCGCTCCGCGGAGCGCTACGCCGCAAGCGGCGAAAACCAACCACTTGCCGCGCGGAGTCCAGATGAAGCCCAGCACGAAGGGCGTTGTCGATGTGGTGTTCTGCCTGGATGCGTCCGGGTCGATGGCCCCGTGCATCGACGGCGTGCGACACAACATCGGAGCGTTCCTCGACGGGCTTGCCAGCGATGCCAACCGCCGAATCGACTGCCGAATCGACTATCTCGCGCACTGTTGCAGCGAAGACTTCAGTTCGTTCCGGGCCGAAACGCTCCGTACACGCGACATCGAATTCCTCAACAGCATGTACGGTCAGTCGCCGAAACCCGAACGCTTCTTCAGTGCTGATCCCGTTGAAGTTCGCAGAGGTCTCGAAAACGTGACCGCGTTCGGCGACGAGGCGATTCTCGTCGCGCTCGATATGTGCCTCGACTTCCCGTGGCGACCACGCGGGCAGTGTCATCGCGTTGTCACTGTGCTGACCGACGAACCGCTCGAATCGAACGCCAACGCGAAGACTCAGCGTGAGATGGTCGGGCCGCTCATCGACAAGATTCACGCGCTCGGCGTGATGCTGTTCCTCGTGGGGCCGAAGTCGGCGGGCTTCGACGAACTCGCGGAAGCCGACAAGAGTCAGTTTCAGCAAGTCGGCCAGACGCACGACGGTCTCGGTTCGCTCGACTTCGCCCGCGTGCTGGCTCACATCGGCAAGTCGGTGTCGGTGGCGACCAACCTTCAGGGCGAGGCTGAGAAGCCGGTGAAGCGGGCGCTGTTCGGGCAGAACAACTGGCAGCGCGGCAGTAAAGAAATCGTCGGCGGGAAGTGAGGGTCTTGCGCCCCACAGAAGACACAGGGCTTCCGCCCTGTGCTACAGAAGACGGCCCTTCCAAGGCGAAGAGGGCGGTTGGTTTTGTCTTTCCGCCCCGGATGGGGCCGGCTTTCGTAGCACAGGGCGGAAGCCCTGTGAATCTGGGCGATCGTTGGAGAATTGACTTCATGGTCCGCATCTACGACCCCAAGGAGAAGATCCAGGGGTACACGATCGAAGAGATGATTACCACCGGGAACAACTCGGTTTCGTATGCCGCCCGAGCGTCGAGTGGTGACAAAGTCTTCTTCAAGCTGTATCAGTCGCCGTCGGTGCGGGTGCCGTGGTACAAACCGTTCGTGCAGCATCAGGAAGAACTCAAGCGTCGCATCGAAAGCGGCCCGTGTCGACAGTTCTGCTACAAGTTCCTCGGCGGCTTCGAACACGAACGAAAGTTCCATCAGGTCTTCGAGTTTCTCGACAAGAGCCACTCACTCGCTCAGATCTTCGACAAGATCCGCATTCGCCCGACGTCGGTGAACTGGGAACAGCGCGAGTTGATGGCCAAGGTGCTCGTCGCCGGCATCAACCAGATTCACGGCGCGAAGATCGTTCACGCCGATCTGAAGCCCGAGAACGTCATGCTGATCGAAGACCCGTCGATCGCCATGAAGTATCGGCTCAAGATCATCGACATGGACTTCTCGTTCTTCACGGACAAGAAAGCTCCGTGGGACGGTCACGAAGGCTACTTCGGCACGCCGGGTTACATGAGTCCCGAACACATGACGAACAAGGTGCCAAGCCCGGCATCCGATGTGTTCACGCTCGGGATGATGCTGTATCAGTTGCTCGCGCAGGGACATCCGTACCTGTACGACGACATCGAGAAGTATCTGCCTGCGTACAAGGCCCACGCGGCGGCACCGGCGAAGTTGCTCGGCGTTCCAAAAGCTCCCGCGAAGGGCGACGTCATCGCGGATATCCTGCATCGCTGCTTGCACCCCGACCCAGCGAGGCGACCCTCGGCGGTCGATCTGCACCGAGCATTAACCGGCGATGGGGCCGGCGTCATCGACGATGTTGAGCTTGTGCGTCGGCGTGAGGAAGAGGAACGCAAGCGACGGGCAGAAGCCGAGCGCAAAGCGAAGGAAGACGAGGAACACAAGAAGAAGCTTGACGAAGCTCGCGGGAAGGAAGTGGAACGCATCGCGGAGGAAATCCGGAAGCGCGACGAGGAGGAACGGAAAAAGAAAGAAGCAGAGATGGTCGCCGCGCGAATCGTGCTTGCTTCGCCGGATGGTGCGACACAGTCGGTGGGCGCGCGTGTGGTGTTCGGTCGCATTGTGCTCGCGAAATTCGGCGACGCCTCGAAATATGCGGCGAACGAGCAGTTCATCCTCGACCGATCTGGCGACGAGTGGTACATCGAGGCGTGCCTCAACACTCCGAACGACACGATGCTGAACGGCGAACTTCTGACTGGTCGCACAAAGTTGACCCTCGGCGACAAGATTGGTTTGGGGAAGGCCGCGAGCAAGAAAACGGTGCTGGAACTGACAGTTCGCGCCGAGTGACAGACCGTTTAGCGGCCGCCGCAACGCGGCGGTTCGCGAGGTGAATGAGCATGGCGACGTGGATTTGTCCGAAGGATGGCATCGAGAACCCGCACGCTGAGAAGCGGTGCCTGGTGTGTCGTCATCCGAACATCCCGCGGATCGTCGTGCTGCAGTCCGTCGCCACGGGAAAAGAAGCGGAGTTCACCGAGCCTGTGAAGTTCGGAAAAGCTGTGTTCACGCATCGGTTCGCCGACCCCGACGCGAAGTTCGCTTCCGACTTGCAGTTCGAGATCATCCGCGACGAAGTGCGAGTGGCGTGGATCATTCGCCCGATTGCCGAGACCGTGAACCCGACGTGCTACGACGGCAGCCCCCTCGGGCCGGATGGCGTCGAACTCCTTGATGGCGGCATCATCTCTGTGTCGAAGTCGAAGATGAAACTGAAGGTGCGGTTCAAGAAGAACTGAAATGTCTTCGTCCTCTCCCCTTGCGGGAGAGGGCAGCGAACGAAGTGAGCGGGTGAGGGGTGAGGCGTTACAACTGTTGAGGCTTTCCCCTCACCCGTCCGCGAAGCGCGGCCACCCTCTCCCGCAAGGGGAGAGGGCAAAACACCGGGTACGCAACCGAACGAATTGGCATGAGGCGAGGATGTCCGACCAAAAGAGTGCTCGCGCGACGTATGAGGCCGAGACCAGCGCTTTCGTTAGCCTGGGACTGGCGCCCGGAAATTGGGCTGCGCTCGCCCCCGCTCCGCTGCTTTTGCGCACCGACCTTCGCCGACCGCTGCCGAAAGAGTTCCCGTTACTTCGCGCTCTTGCGGATCTGATTCCAGGCACTGCGGGGAAGCCCGGCGACGCTGAGGGATTCTGGTCACGCTGTCTTCCGGCGATGTCCACCGATGTTCTCGCGTTGCTTGGCTGGCACCTCGCACACGGCGTCGAACGCGAACTCCGAGAACAATACTTCCTCCTGCTCGATCAGACCGCTCAGAAACTCTTGCGAACTCCGTCGCCGACGCAACCGCTCGACGTATCCTCGCGTGTTCGCGAAGCGCTCGAAGCGAGTCTCGGGCACACTGCTTTCGCACGGCATCTGTCGCCGGTGAGCGTCGAGCCGCCAAGCCAGGCAGAGATCGGCAAACTCTTCCTCGACGATCAGTGGAAGCAGTTGCCGATCGAAGAAGGGCTGCGGGTCATCGCTCGCGGGCTTGCGACGCTGCCAGTTGCGGAACGTCGCCGAATGCTGGAATCGTTCTGGAAGATGTTGCGGCAATGCGCCACAACCATTCCCCAACTGGCGAACGCCTGCGTCGATGAGCTTCGCAAACTGGCGGAAGAAATCCTCCGGGGATCACCGAAGTCGATCGCGAGCGAGCTGGAGATACCCGACGTTTCTGGTATTCCGGTGACGGACAACAAGCCACACGAACCGCCCCCGCCAACCGTTGCGTTTGCGCCCCTGCCCGTCGTACCGACCGCACCGCCAGCCGAGCCGACAAGCCCGCCAGTCGTGGCAACACCCACCCCGAAACCGCCGACACGCCACATGCTCCAGGTCATCACGCCCAGCGATATCGTGCCGTTGACGCTGGCCCAGGCGATGGAACACGCCAACGCCACCACCGTGGCACAGGTTCGCGATTGGTTGGCCAACACCGAGAACGGCAGTCGCTTCCTGTTCGACGACTGCCGAAAAGATTGCTCGGAAGTCGCCATCGTCAGCGACCCCGCTGCCGTGCCTCAATCGCTGTGGATCATCGGGGATGTTCACGCTGACGTGCTGGCTCTCGCGAACATCATCGAGAACGCCGACCGCGTTGCGAAGCAGGAAGGCGTCGAGCCACACTTTCTCTTCCTCGGCGACTTCGTGGATCGCGGCCGACACGATCACGAAACGCTGCTGCTGCTGTTCGGCCTCGTCATGCGGAACCCGTCGCGGGTGTGCATCATTCCGGGGAACCACGACATCGACCTGCGATGGGGTGAGAAGGCACGCAAGTTCGGCGTCACGATTCAGCCTGCCGAATACTGCGAACGACTCAACGGCATCAGCGAGAGCGAGTTGCCCGCCGACCGCGAACAGATCGAACTCGCGAAGCTGATGATCGAATTCTGGAAGACGCGACCGAAGGCTGTGTTCCTTCCCGATGGCACGATGTTCACGCACGGCGGCTTCCCGCACACCGATCTGCACGATAGCCTCAAGGCTCGCGTCGATCTCGGCTCGAAGAAGTGCCTTGACGACTTCCTCTGGGCACGGCTCTCGGAGTCGGTGAAGAAGCGACCGAATCGCGGCAACCGCGGTCACGAGTTCGGCTGGAAGGACTTCTCGCAGTTCTGCAAGGTGGCATCGGAACAACTTGCGATTCCGGTGCAGAGACTGATTCGCGGTCACGATCACGTCGCACCGCGTTGGCATCTGCCGAGCGATTACGTCGAGCATCCCGTGCTGACGATCAACGCGATGGGCTGGCGTCTCGACGGCGAACCGGAACCAACAGATGGCCCGCATCCTTATCCGGTAGCAGCACGCCATTATCCGAACCAGCTTCCGCTGATTGTGCGGCTTCGCCTCGATCCTGTGGAAGTGGATCGTGGACTCGGCAAGGAACCACGTCCAGCCAGTTCTGGGACGGAAGAACTGATCGGCGATGTGGCCGCGAATGTCCTGACCCGAATCCAGGCGACCGAAGTATCACCACCTGCGCCCGAATCTCCGACTCCATCGGCTCCTGAGCCACCCGCACCGGAGCGGGGCGGATGAGCGAAATCGCGGCGCGATGTCGAGATTGCGGCTACGAACAATACACCGAATTCCCATCATGCCCTGTCTGTGGCGCGGCAAGTTCCTCGTGGTGGTGCGGAAGTTGTCGTGAATGGCGTGACAACAAAGCTTGCTCGGTCTGCAACGGCTCGCTGGTGGTGCCTCGCGAAGTGAACCTCGGGGCGTTCCCGGTCGGCTCGCATATCCCAGTGCGATTCGTGGTTCGCAACCCGAGCAAGAAGCCGGTCGATTTCGAGATCGAGGCGCACGACACAGCTCTGTCGTTGCCGGTGGGCGGGCGGACGCTTCGCGGTTTCGAGTCCGCCGACGTTCACGGAACGCTGCATCTCTTGGCACGATTCCCACCAGGGCCGCTGCAACTGAAGGTGCAGTTCAACACAGCGATTCCTGCTGAAACGACGCTCGTGGTTCGCGTCGTGCCTGCCGTGGTTCGACTGGATTTCGCGCCGGCCGAGGCGGTGTTTCGCAGTGTGGTTCCGGGGAAGGTCGTTCGCCGCACCGTCGACATGAAGAACACCGGCAACGTGCCGGTCGCGGTGAAACTGAGTTCGTCGCAGCCCTGGCTGAGCGTGCAGCCCGAGCACATCGAGTTGGCTCACGGTGGCTCGGCAACGCTCAAGATCGCTGCGAAGACAAAGCGAACCGATTCCGGTGAACGGATCGCTCGCATCCTCGCGACGGTCGAAAGCGGAGAGACATGGGAGGTGCCGGTTCGCGTTCGTCTGCCCGAGCCGAAGCTCGAAGCGGTGGGGCCAACGGGACTTGTTTCTGCAACGTCTCCCATTGATCTGGGCAAGATCAACCCTGACCGTGCGACCTATGAATCGGTCACGCTACGGAACGTCGGAAAGGTTCGCGTGGCGTGTGTCCTCGCCAGCGATCAACCCTGGCTCGCGGTCACGCCGAAGCGTGTGACGCTCCCGCCCGGCCGCGAGAAGATCGTCAAGGTGCGTGCGATGGTGTCGACGCCCATTACCTCTGATTCGCGAGGGCTCGCGACCATCTCCGTCACTCAGAACGATCGCGAGTTGCTTCAGGTGCCTGTCTCTGCCGAGTGGCACATTCCGAAGCCAATCCTCGCTCCGATTCGACGGCAGACAATCGGGCAGATCGCCAACGATGGCAGTGTGGTTCGCAGGTTCAGCATCACAAACTCAGGCGACGGTCGGCTTCACTGCACCGTGACCGCAAGCGTGCCTTGGATCGAAGTTGTCACCACCGAACTGACCATCGGGCCAGAGAAGAAACGCCGCGTCGAGTTTCAGATTGATGCTCCGAACATGCCGTTGGGGAAGAGTGTCGCTACCTTGCGTGTTCGCTCTGATGGTGGAGATCTCGATGTGCCGTTGTCGGTGGTGGTCGTCGAACCGCAGCCCGAGTTGGAAGTTCTCGGAGACGCCGAGTTGGGAACGCTCGCGGGCAGTTCCGGCACGGGGTTTCTCTCCGTGCGGAACATTGGCGTCGGCTTGCTCAAACTTCGGGCAGAACCAGAAGTTTCGCGAATCACGGTGACCCCGAAGCACGCAACAATCGCACCTGGGTTGCCGTTCAAGCTCGCGGTGAGCGTCTCGGTCGAGGGGCTTGCGGGTGGCGAACACGCGTCGGGGGTTCACTTCCTCAGCAACGGTGGCACCGGCTGGGCGGCAGTGCGATTCCGGTTGCCGGTCGAGGATATCCAGCTTCCGAGCATGATTAACCTCGGCGATCGTGCAGCAGGGCAACCAACGGGCGACGCCCTTCGCATCCAGAACACGGGAACCGATCCGGTCGTGTTGAGATTGCGTTCCGAAGACTCCAGCCTCAGCCTCGGAACGGAGCAAGTCAGCGTGCGGCCAGGGGAACTACTTGCGGTGCCGTTTCGCGTGGAGTTGCCGCGAGACACACAGGGTTCGGTCGGGTGGGTGATCCTCGTGGAAGGGCGAACGCTGCGGCGTTCGGTCGCGGTCCGAGCGGTGGCTCGCAAGATCGAACTCGTGGTGATTCCGCCGGTGGTCGTGCTCGGCGACATGGCAATTGGCGAAGAACGCACGATCGCGATTCAGCTTGTGAACATGGGTGATCTGCCCGCCGAGGTGCGTGATTCGCACACGTCCGGCGAGTTGGAAGTGTGGGTTCGCAAGCTCACTGTGCAGCCCGCGACCGGCGAAACGCTGTCGCTACGAGTGAGGCTGAACGCTCGCGTCATCGGGAAGCAAGTGCGAGCCGTGGTGCCGCTGGCTCACGAGGCGTCGGTGCGTTTCACGGCTGTGGTCGCGAGACCGATGATGCCTCGAATCGCGGCAGGACTTGCGGTGACGACAGGCTTGATCTTGGGAGGCTTGCTTGGGTCGAGCGTGGGCTGGTTGGTGGGCGGGGCGGTGGCGATCGCTGGGTTCGTTGTCGCGGCCGTGCTCCTGACAACAGACGTCGTGTAGTGGCTTTCGTGTCCCCCGAGATTCCCACCCGTGCCGTAACCCTTTAGAATCCTCTCATTACCCGTTACTCTTCCACAACACGACACGGCTACCAACACTCATATGGCACCGACCCGGACACCAAAGGCCACGGAATCCGATATGCCGCCCGCAGCCAAGATCAATCCCGAAGAGCTTTCGCTCGCCGACCTCCAATCGGAAGCCGACACCGTTCGCAAACGCATCAACCGGTTCCGCGAATCGCTCGGTCGCTTCTTCGTCCAGAAGCAAGAAATCATCGACTTGATGTGCGTGGCAGCCGTCGCACAGGAACCGTTGCTGCTTGTCGGTCCACCCGGAACCGCGAAGTCCGACCTCGTGCTGAAGTTCAAGGATGCGCTCGGAATCGAGCAGGTCGATTACTTCGAATACATGCTCACACGCTTCACGGAGCCGAGCGAAATCATCGGGGCCATCGACATCAAGGAACTTCGCGATGGTCGCTACATCCGCAAGAAGGAAGGCAAACTGCCGACCGCGAAGCTGGTGTTCCTCGATGAAATCTTCAAGTCGAACTCCGCGATCTTGAACATCCTGCTGACGATCATCAACGAGAAGAAGTTCTACCAGGAAGGCAAGCCAGAGCCGGTGCCGCTGCGGGTGATGTTCGCCGCCACCAACGAAATTCCCGAGCAGGGCGAACTCGCGGCGTTGAAAGACCGCTTCGTGCTGAAGGTGCTGAGTCGTTCCGTTCAGGATGACTACTTCACGGAACTGATCGACTCGGGACTACAAGGCGAAGCGTACAAGGGGTTGAACCAGAAGCCGTGGATCGAAGGACACGCCACCCTCGACGATTTCCTCAAGGCGAACCGCTACCTGACGTATCTGTTCGCCCGGAAGGAACCGAGCGGTGGTCGCGGCGAGGAACACAACGATCGGCAACTGTTCTTCCCACAAGAAGTGTTCCGCGAATATCAACGGCTCGTGAAAACGCTTGTGCGGGAAGACAAGATCTTCATCAGCGATCGAAAGCTCGTGAAGCTCTACAAGCTGTTTCGGGTCCGGGCGTGGTTGTTCTCAGGCGGAACGGTCAGCAAGGACGACCTGCGTTTGCTCGCGTACCTTGGGGAGTCGCACCAGGAGATCGAACACCTGCGCACGAAGGTACCGGAGTATCTGGGGGATTCGTGATCGTCGCTTCAAAGTGGTTGGTCCGAGGCCGAGCGCCAAGCGAGGGCAATGTGTGCCCTCGCTTGGCGCTCGGTCTCGGACCAGCCGATCACTTACGCGTGTGGCAAACCGCTGGCAGTTCCCAGATCTGCACCGCCCAATCATCAAACCCACCGGTCGCCAACTGTGTGCCGTCTGGCGAAAACGCTGCCGTCGCAACGCGACCCCGATGAGCGCTCGCCACCGACGCCACCTCTTTGTAATCCGTCGTTGACCAGACAATCACATCTCCAGCGTGTCCAGCGCTCGCAATGAACCGACCATCCGCAGACACCGCCAAGCCCTCGATGAACTTCGGATGAGCCTTCCAGGTCTGTCGAATCTTCCCGGACGGGAGATCGCAAATCGCCACCTGACCATGCCTGAAAATCCAACCCACAACCGCCTTGTCGCCCGGCAAAAACGTCGGACACATCCCAAGTGGCATCGCTCGATCCGTTGGAATCTCCTCGCCCTTGGTCGCGTCCCACACACGCGTGATTCCATCGTTGCCGCCACCCGTGACAATCTGCTTTCCATCTCGTGAGATCGTCAGACCGCGAACAAATTTCTTGTCGATCGCATCAGGGATCACGAAGCGAGGTTTGTCTGCCTTCGCATCCCAGATGTACAGGGTCGAGCCCCAACCCGCACACGCCAGAGTGCTGCCGTCAGCTGACCAAACCACACCGAACATGCCATCAACTTCCTCACCAAACGTCTTCTTGGCGCTGGCTGTCTCGACATCCCAAAGTCGAATCGCGCATGCATCGCGTGCGCTGGTCACGGAAGCCAGCTGTTCGCTGTCCGGTGAGAACGCCAGACCAATCACTTCTCCGCGATGCCCCTCGAGCGGCGGTCGCGTTTTCCAGGTCTTCGTATCCCACAACAAGATCGTCTTGTCCTTGCTCCCAGTCGCCAGCACCTTGCCGTTTGGAGAGTACGCGACGGACACGACGCCATCGGTGTGCAACTTCAGCGATTGAATGGCTTGCAACGTCACGGGGCCGGTCGGGATCACCGGGTCAACGGGTTTCGGCGGAACCGGTGTTGGTGTTAGCTCCGCTGACGTTGGAGTTGGTGTCGGTGTCGGCGATGGTGGCGACCCTGCGAATTGCGAGATGCCGAAGCCAACGAGAGCCAAAACCGCCAGGCTCGCCAGAACAACCGCTGCGGTACGTCGGCGTGTTCCGTTCGAACGAGTCAGCGTTTGGCGACTCGCTTCGCCAGTCATCACCGCGACGAGATCGTTCCCTGCCGTGAATGGAGCAAGTTCGGCAGCGACGGTTGCTGCGTCGTCGGGGCGTTGGTTGGGTACCTTCGCAAGCAGTCGGCTCAGCAAATCGGCGAGCGATTTTGGAGCATCCGGGAGACTGTCCCGCAGCGAAGGCGGCGCGTGCATCGTGTGGGCGACCGCGAGCTTTGTCCAGCCACCACCCGATTGCTTTCCGAATGGTGGGCTTCCGGTCAGCAGATGGTAGAGGGTGCAGCCGAGGCCGTAGATGTCGGCACGGCGATCGACTTCGGTACTCTCCCATTGTTCTGGACTCATGTATTCAGGCGTGCCAACAAGCGTCTGGGCCGCAGAAAGACCGTCGCCCAGGGGGCCGTCGTGGCTCAGAACTCGCGCCAAACCCAGGTCGATGACCTTCACGATTCCCGACCGCGTGAGGAACAGGTTCGCGGGCTTGATGTCGCGGTGAACGAGGCCGCGTTCGTGTGCGTCGTGCAACCCGAGCGCCGCCTGCCGGATGACCTCGCAAGCGTCGGCGATGGGCAGGCGTTGTTTCTGCGAAACGAGGTTCGCGAGGTCTTCGCCTTCGAGGAGCTCCATCGAAAGGAAGAGATGTTCGCCTTCGAGGCCCGCATCGTAGGCCCGCACCAGATTGGGGTGATCGAGTCCCCCGACGGCTGCCATTTCTCGCTCGAACCGTCCGCGATACCACGGATCGGTCGCCAACTGCGGAGGCAGAACCTTGAGAGCAACATCTCGCTGAAGTCGGCGATGTCGGGCGAGATAAACCGAGCCCATCCCGCCCTGGCCGAGTTGTTTGACGAGTTGATACTCTCGGATGAATTCTGGCGTGCGTGTCCCGTTCGGTGACTTCGTGCCCATCCCCACGACAACGCTATGCGAGAGTTCGGTATCTTCCGCGGACTTCTTCTGACTCGGACCCGACGGCCCGAGAATCAGCACTTCGGACTCGCCATTCTGCCCCGTGAGTAGCCGGAGGCGTGCTTCGGCGTTGGGGTTCGCGTTCAACCAACGCACGACTGCCGCAGTCTCTTCGTCGGAGAGTTGTCCCTGCTGAAAGGCTCGCAGGGTGTCATCGGTTGGAATACCGTCGCTCTTCGTCACGCGGCGACCCTCCTGTGGGCGGTCCGGAGCGCATTCCTAATTACCATATTGGTGGCGCGAATCAAGTTACGTGCTGCGTCGTGTTGACAGCGGGTGCGTCGTGTCCCAGCATGACAGCATGAAACGCATGTCGATGAAGCGATTCATGGCGATTGTCGGCGAAGCGATCGACTCGCTACCCGAGGTCATCAAGCAGCACCTCGATAACGTCGTCATCGACGTCGAGGAGGCACCGACCGACGATTTCCTGCGTGAAGCTGGGTTTACCGACGAGGAGATTGCAGAGGGGGACTCGCTCTACGGCTACTTCATGCCGATGGATGGTGTCGCCGCGGCGGAAATGTTGGAGAACCCGAGCCGCATCCTGATCTTCAAGTTCCCGCTGGAGGAAGACTTCCCGGAGCCGAAGGAACTTCGCATCGAGATCCGCAAGACGGTGATTCACGAGATCGCGCATCACTTCGGCTGGTCCGACCGCGATCTCGAACAATTCGACGACAACCCGAATCCGTTCGGGGACTAACGCGAGAAGCCCGGCGAAAACGCCGGGCTTCTCTTTGGGTTTTGGTCTTTCCCCTCTCCCCTTGCGGGAGAGGGTGGCCGCGCTTCGCGGCCGGGTGAGGGGTGAAACTGCAACATCTCGGCAGGCTTACCCCTCACCCGCTCGCAAAGCCTCGCTGCCTGAAGCAAAAAATCCCGCAAGGGGAGAGGGCAAAAACGGCAGGCCCGATTACTCAGCGGTCGGCATCTTCGGTTCGCCCTTCGTCGGCGTGGCTGGCTTCGTCGTCAGCGGTGCCATGATGTCATCGACCGTCTTGGCCGAGGCTGCCTTCGTCGGGGCTGATTCGAACACCGTTGGCATCAGAGCGAGCTTTTCGCGATCAATTGCGAACTTCGTCTTCAGCGCCCGAATGTCTTCCTTGATCTTCGCGAGGCGAGTCTCGTCGGTCTGGTACTTGCTCTCCATCTGCTGAAGTTTCAGAGCGGTGAGTTCCGCTTCCAGAGCGTCAATCGCGGCGGAAAGTTCGCCCTTCTGGTTCTTCATCGCGTCGAGTTGCTTTTCAAGGCCGAGCTTCACCTTCTCACGGCTGCTCACTGCCCCGTCGATCGCTTCCATCGACTTCTGGTTGGCGGTGAAGCGGCGAACGCCTTCTTCGAGTTCGGCCTTCGCTTCGATCACGCTCAGGGTTCGGTCGCCGAACGTGACTTGCTCGGTGGCGGCCTTGATCGCCGTGGCGCGAGCGTGGAGCAGTTCCTTATCACGACTTTGCTTCGCTCGCATGTCGTCAGACTTCTCACGGAGCTGTGCCACTTCGACCCGCTCCTTGGCGAGTTGCGTGACGACCGTCATGATGTCTTTGTCGAGGAGTTTGACTTCGTTGCGAAGACGGGCGATTTCTCGCTCGGGTGGGATTCGCGATTCGGCTTCAGCCCGCATGTGCTCGATTTCGGACCTGAGGTACGAGCCGACTTTCATGTTCTTGACCGCAGACACCGCGACGACTCCACAGACCCCGACGATGATGAGTTTCTTGAGCATCGGACGCACCTCACGTTGATAATTGCTTGGTTTGGGCTTCCGCCCTCCTGCCGCCCCTATTCCAGTTATTCGCTCTGTTTGTGTCGGCATTTTGGGCAGAAACGAAAAACCCCTCCCCAAACCCCTCCCCCAAGGGGAGAGGGGCTTAAAACAACCAGTGTTCTTGCTCCCCTTCCTTTCCAGGGAAGGGGTTGGGGGTTAGGTTCTTCACTGTTCGCAACTGGTTTTCCGGAGATACGTTATGCCGCGGGCGGTGGTTATTGGCGCGGGAATTGGCGGGCTCACCGCAGCCATCGCCCTGAAGCAAACGGGCTGGGATGTTTCCGTGTGCGAACGTGCCCCGGAACTGCGCGAAGTCGGGGCTGGGATCACGCTCTGGACCAATGCTGTCAAAGTGTTACGGAAACTCGGCGCCGGGGAAGCGGTCGAAGCGGCGGCGGCTCCGATCAAGACGAGCGAAGTGCGGTCGTGGCGGGGTAAGTTGCTGATTCGTGCGGACTTCGGCGCTCTGGGCCAACGTCTTGGGGCACCGTGTATCGGCATTCACCGGGCCGACTTGCAGGCGAAACTCGCTGATGCGTTGGGTCGCGAGCACATCCAGTACGGCATGACGTGCGTCGCGTACAACCGCGACGGAAAAGGAGCGAACGCGCTGTTCGCGGAAGGCGACGACGTTCGCGGTCAGATTCTCGTGGGCGCCGACGGCATCAAGTCGCTGGTGCGAAACCAACTCCTCGGCCCGGAGCAACCGCGTTATGCGGGTTACACCGCGTGGAGGGGCGTGGCTCTGATCGACCGCCCCGAGGTTCCGGTGGGGGTAACGGTGTTGGCAATGGGTCGCGGTTCGCAGGTGGGAATGCTTCCGATTGGCGGCGGTCGAACGTACTGGTTCGCGACCCAAAATGTGCCGCCCGATGGCGTCGCGGGTCCGGGTGGCCACAAGGCCGATCTCCTGAAACTGTTCGGTAACTGGTGGCCGGCGTTTCCTGCTGCGGTGGAAGCAACCCCCGACGCAGCGATCCTCCGCAACGACATCATTGACCGCGTTCCCGTTCGTAAGTGGACCGATGGCCGGGTGGCGTTGCTCGGCGATTCCGCTCATCCGACGACGCCGAACTTGGGCCAGGGGGCGTGTCAGGCGATTGAGAGCGGGTATGTTCTGGCGAAGTGCCTGAAGGAAGCGGAGACGGCGGAGGCTGGCTTGTCGGCGTATGAGCAGTCGCGTTTCGACCGCACGGCACAGATCACGAATGAGTCGTGGAAGGTGGGGAAGATCTTGGCGTACGAGAACCCGTTGAAGTGCTGGTTCCGCGATCGGATGTTCGGATTGTTGGGTGGGCTATCGATGCGCCACACGGAGAAGCTCATCGGCGTCGAAGTGTAATCTCGCCGCTTGCGGCGTAGCGCTGCGAGTTGGAGTTGATTCCTTTTCGGAGAAGTTGAGAATGGCGGGCAGAGGAAAGGAAACCCCATGAACGTTGCATTGCCGAAGTACGCCGAACGCGGACCGATCCACGATGCGATCTGGATTCCGCTGAAGTTCTTTCACGATAGCCGCGGTTGGCTCGTCGAGCTGTTCCGCAATGACCTCATCGACCCGGACTTCCACCCGGTCATGGCTTACGTCTCGCAGACGAAGCCCGGCGTCGCTCGTGGACCGCACGAACACTTCGATCAGTCCGATTACTTCTGCTTCAGCGGTCCCTCGACGTTCCGCATGTACCTGTGGGACGCACGGCCAACGTCGCCGACGTTCGGAGCCAAAGAGAAGCGCGACGTCGGCGAGAACGCACCGTATGCGTTGATCGTGCCACCCGGTGTGGTTCACGCTTACAAGAACGTCGGCGACAAGGACGGACTCGTGTTCAACGCCGCGAACCGTCTCTACGCGGGTTGGCTGAAGCAGTATCCGGTCGACGAGATTCGCCACGAAAATAAGCCCGACAGTCCGTATCAATTGGATTGATGGCTGAAGACATCCCGAAACCGAAGCGTGCGATTCGAGCCGACGTGCTGGCTTACGCCGTGCTGACGCTCGGCACGCTCATCGGCTTCTCGCAAGCCCTCTCCTGCGACTTCGTCAACTTCGACGACCCCGTCTACGTCACCAACAATTTCGATGTGCAGGCAGGTCTGTGCATCGACACGATCATTTGGGCTTTCTCGCCGGATACACGACTCTCAGCACACTGGCACCCGCTCACGTTTCTGTCGCTCGCCGTGGATCACGACATCTACGGTCAGCGTGCCTGGGGCTTCCATCTCACGAATCTGCTGCTGCATCTCGCGAACACGCTGCTGCTCTTCCGCATCCTGCACAGTTCGACTGGCTCCGTCGAGCGAAGTTTCGTGGTCGCGGGGTTGTTCGCGTGGCATCCGCTGCACGTCGAATCGGTCGCGTGGGTCACGGAACGCAAGGACGTCCTCAGCACGTTCTTCTGGATGCTGACGATGCTGGTCTATTTGCGGTATGTGCGGAAACCGAACTGGAAGCCGTACTGCCTGATGATGTTCTTCTTCGCGATGGGGTTGCTATCGAAGCCGATGGTTGTGACGTTGCCGTGCGTGCTGCTGTTGTGGGACGCGTGGCCGCTGCGAAGGCCGGTGTCGGTGTGGCTCATCATCGAGAAGTTGCCGTTGTTCGCGTTGTCTGTGGCATCGGGGCTGTGGACATCGGTCGTGATGCGCGGCGGCACCGTCAGACACATCGGCGGCGAGGCTTCGACGGGAGAACGCATTGCGAACGCGCTGGTGTCGTATGTCGTGTATCTGCGAAAGATGGTGTGGCCGAACGATCTGGCTGTGCTGTATCCGATTGATGTCATCTACGACCCCACGCAAGACGCGATTCGTGCCACTGGCCTGTTGCTGGTACTGACGCTTCTTGCTGTGTGTTTCGTGCGAAGTAGACCGTATCTGTTGGTCGGCTGGCTGTGGTATCTCGGCACGCTGTTGCTGGTGAGTCTGCGGTTGCAGGCGGGTTCGTTCACCTGGGCGGATCGCTACACGTACATTCCGCTGATCGGCATCTTCATCGCGATCGTCTGGGGACTGAGCGATTTGCTTCTGAATCGCAGTTGGGGTCGGGCGTTTCTGAGTGCGTTGTTCAGCGGCGTGCTGCTGGCGTGTCTGACACAGACGTGGTTCCAGGTTCGGACGTGGAACAACAGCGAAACACTGTGGACGCAAGCCCTGAAAGTGACGAACAACAACGTGATCGCACACGTCAATCTCGCGTTCGCGATCAGCAACAAAGAGGGCCGACTTGCCGAGGAGATCGACCACTGGGAAGCGGCGATTCGCATTAAGTCGGACGTCGCGGACTGGCACTGGAAACTCGGTCAGGCACGCTTCCGGCTGGCGACAGCCGATCCGCAATCACCGAATGTTCCTCTCGTGAGAAGTGCGTTGGCGTCGTTCCACACGGCCGCGCAACTGTTTCCGGAGCGGTATCGGGAACGGTGGAAATCACTGCACCGCACGATTCAGTAGTCAATCACCGCGTTCGAGTTCAACACACGCTCGCCACCACCCTGCCCCGCCAATCAGCAAGAACGCCCCCGCACACCACGCGAACGCTTCCGCCACGGGCGCGACGTCCTGCCAGTCGATGAAGTACCACGCCAGCAGCGGCACACCCACAACCGCGACCGTCGCCGGCAGGCACATCCGAAACGCGCCCACCGGTGTCGCACATCGCACCGACAGCCACGCACCAAGTCCAACCACGAGCGCAATCCCACCCGCGAACGCCGCAATCGCAGCGAGCCCCAACTGAACGCCACCCTCGGAGCCAAAGCCAGCACCAAGCCCCGTCGCAGCGCCGCCCGCGAACACCAACCCACGTTCAGTCTGTGCCCGGATCTTCGCAGCCAGCATCCGACGACGGTCGAGCCGCGTCGCCAATAACGAGTCGAGCGTGCCGCGAAGTCGTTCACCCGCGATGCACCCGGTGACGCCAATCGCCAACGGCAACAAGTACAACACCGACGCGATCAAACCGGCTGTCATCAACTGCTGACTGGCCTGATCTGGCGACCCCGAGCCGCGAGTCAGAAGCATCACCGCGTGGTCTGGGTCGAGGGCTTGCATGGCTCGTTTCACGAGCGTCCACCCGCCACCGATGAACAAGATGAGTGCGATCGCTGCACCCAAAGCGGTCAGCGCCGCCGCCAGCGGCATGGGTTGCGCCTTCGCGTGCCGTTCTTTCCACAGCACCGGATCAGCATTACCAAGTTCACCCATCGCTCGAAGCGTCTCTGATGGCTCAGCCACCACAGGCTCAGGGCGACCGCGTGGCGGTTCCGGAAACGCACTCGACGGGAACGGTCCGCCCGTGACCCCTGCATTTCGCAACGCACGAGTCCCCGAGACGAGGAACCCACACGCAATCACTGCTTGCACGATTGGATAGCCGAGTCCACACGCGAGTTGAAGCGTCAGCAATGTCATTTCCAGGCAATAGAAGAGTACGGCGAACGGGTTGAGCAACATCAATGGCGGCAGCATTCCACCCACGAGAATCGCCGTCGCGACGTAGGCACGAATGAGAGTGGTTCGAGTGTCCGGCGATTCGCAGGCAGCACAGATTCCGATTCCCCCGGAGAGAATCGCGGTGCCGATGGTGAGGCCATAACCGATGGCGATGAGAGCAATATCGACGCCACCGAGGAACATGAAGAAGATCAGCACGGGAATGCCGGACGCCACCGCAGCGAGCACGAACAGGATTCGGGCGACGGCTTTTCCCCAGACGATTTCGCTATCGGTGAGCGCTGTGGTGAGCAGAAGCTGAAGCGTTCGCCGATCCTTCTCCTCGGAGATGGCAGCAGCGGTGTACGCCGGTGTGATGACCGCGACGAGAACGAGTTGAGCTTCGAGCAGCGAGAAAACGAGCCACCGTGCGAACTTGGCGAGTTCCTGATGCGGAAGCGGGTCGGCGGTACCGAGGAAGAACGGGATGGGAGAGGTTGTCCGGAACCAACCGAACGCGAACACGATCACCGCGAGGAGCAATGTATACAGCAGCAGAATCCGGGCGCGAACCGTGTGACCCCGGCGGGCGAGCGTGACGAGTTCCCACCACACCATCGGGCCGTTGAGCATTTCAGATTGCAGAATGGTGAATGTTGGCGATTCGGAGTTGAGGCTACAGTCTTCGCCGCTTGCGGCGTAGCGACACAGGAATCGCTACGCCGCAAGCGGCGAAGACCCACGGCATCACCGATCATGCAATCCAAGGGCGATTCCCGCGAGCGCGAATGGACGAACCGGCACGGGCCAGTTTGCCGTCGCCTTCTTTTCCTTGGTGGAACTCGATTCCTTCGCGTTCGCTCGGGCCACCCACAGCCGACCCCAGGCGTAACCCACTCGCATTTTCTTCGCCTCGTCGGGCACCTCCACCCAGTTCTCGTCGGCCTTCTCCTTCGGGTTCGCCACGATCCGCTGTCGAACCGCCTCGCCCTTCGCCCACGCCTTCAAGCCGTCGTCGGACAGCGAATCCGCCAACGACTTCGCCAGATCATGCTTCCCGTTGATCGCTGCGAGCTGCGACAGCCGCAGAATGTGCGACGATGCCGCCGGCTGTTTCGTTCCCGGTGCAGCCGCTGCGGCTGCGTCCAGAGCTGCCCCCGGTTCCTTCGACCACTCCGCACACAGCAGCAACGCCTTGAGTTTCACTTCTGGATGTTGCGTTTGAGTTCGGTTCGCCAGCGCAATCGCCGCGTCGGGTTTGCCTTCAAGGAGCAACACGCCGGTGTACGCCAGAACCGCAGCCGCAGACAACGGTCCGTTCGGGGCGGGTGGCGGCACGATCACGGGAGCCTTGTCGGTCGCGAGTACCAGGAAGAGCGTTTGCGCCGAGGCCGGGAACGGGTTCGGCGGGACTCCACCCGCGAGCGATGTTTTCAGTTCGTCGGCAACTTGCTTTGGGACAGGCGAAGTCGGATCGACTCGGTAAATCTCAAGCGCGATCACGGCACGGGCTTCGGCATTCTCCTGCGAACTGCTGAACAACGCCGGCGGCAAAAGATCGGCTGCCAGCGAAGCCTGCCCGCGTTCCGCCAACCGCCGCGTGAGTCGGCGAGCGGTGGTGATGCGTTGCTCGAAATCGGCTCCCTGGAGCAGTTGCAGAGTCGTCGAGAGTTCCTGAAACACCGTGTGACTGTTCTCGTTCAGTTTCAGTGCTCCCTTGGCTTCCGTGTCCGGTTGCCAGCGATAACGGAGTTTCTCCTTCACCTGCTCTTCGGTGCCCGCGAAGTCGAGGACAGCTAACGCGAACTCTGAAGCGACCGCATATCGCTCCAGCCCTGGCGGTTGCTTCCGCACCTCGTTTCGGGCCTGGTCGAATAGATCCTGCGCCTCTTTCAGCTTCTTGGGATCCTTCGCCACCAGCGTGAGGGTGTACTCCGCTTCGGCGGCATGCAGCACCGCCGACGAAAGCCCCAAGTACGGCGTCGTGTAATCGGCGGGCACCGCCTTCGCGTCGAACTCCTTGCGAGCCTCGACCATCAACTGGTCTTCCCCTTTTTCGATTCGCGACGAACGCCAGGACACGATCCCGTAGATCGTCAAACTCAGGAGTCCGACGATCGCGATTCCCAGATAGATGTGCAGCTTATACGACTTCGGTTCGTACAGATCCTCAAGGAGGCCCGCGCCTTCGGCAGCCTGCTTGCTGATTCCCCCGACCTTCGTCGTGGTCATCACGTTATCGAGTTCCTCGAAGTTCTGCTTCGCGAGCGTCGGCAGTTTGGAGTTTGGCTGTCGCCAGTTGGTCGGCACGACCTCTTTTGGCTCGGGAACCTTCTGGCGTTGTCGGCACTCGGGGTTCGGGCAGAGCGTGTTCTTGCCGGCCTTCGACCATGGCTCGGTCCACTTGTGATCGCAGAACGTGCAGGTCATCGGAATGACCTTTTCCTCCACCGGCGCGTCCGTGATCTTGGGAGGCTCGTCGGATAGTGCGTCGAGGGCTGCCCGCTCGACCATCGCTGTGCTGGGGCCGCGGAGAAGGTGAGCAGGAATGGCGACGGGTTCCGGCTCTGGAGCTGGAATCGTGATGACTTTGCGACATTCCGGATTCTTGCACTTCGCCTGTTTGCCAGCCATCTTGTCGGGAAGACGGTAGGCGAGCTGGCAGTACGGGCAATTGAACGCGATCGCCATATCGTGAATTCCGCCGGTGACCCGAGAGACTTGCTAATCCATTATCCACAAGAAATCGGCCAAGGGCAATCGCTGGATTGATCGGAACATCTCGGCGTGGGGAAATGAAGAACAGGCAGAGATTTCGGGCACGGGCACGGGCAGGGGCACGGGCACGGACAGAAAACCAAGACGGGAAGCGGGAAAGACAACGGCTCTCCGATCGGTCGTCCCCGGTATTCTCTTGTCCGTGCCCGTGCCCGTGCCCGAAAGTCTGTCTTTCCCGTCTTCCCCGCTCCCCGTGAACCGCAGCCGAGGTTACGCTGTCCGTGGGTCAGGCCGGACCGAACTCTTGCGAGGTTACCCATGCGGAAGCTGGCCAGCATCCAGGTTGTGAACGCTGCCGAGCCGATTCCGAACGCCGACGCCATCGAGCGAATCCGCGTTCTCGGCTGGTGGGTTGTCGTCAAAAAGGGCGAATTCAAGCCCGGCGACAAGCTCGTGTATTTCGAGATCGACTCGCTTCTGCCC
Source organism: Planctomycetota bacterium (assembly GCA_021413735.1). Taxonomy (GTDB): domain Bacteria; phylum Planctomycetota; class Planctomycetia; order Gemmatales; family Gemmataceae; genus Gemmata. Next base: position 52,743 of record JAIOPV010000178.1, on the reverse strand, counting down.
GAACGAGCCGAGTTCGAGTTCCTGCGCGCGAGCAGCTACAAGCCTGCGGTGCTTGGTCCCGATGGTGCGATGCAAGCGCCCGGATTCCGCATCAAGACGATCCGCCTCCGTGGGCAGGTGTCGCAGGGGATTTGCTTCCCACTGTCGATTCTTCCCGAAGGGACACCTACCGACGAAGACACCGACGTAACCGACATCCTCGGCGTGCGAAAGTGGGAGCCGCCGGTGCCGGCCGGGCAGAGTGGTCGTGTGAAGGGCGGCTTCCCTGGCTTCCTGCCGAAGACCGACGAGACCCGCGTGCAGATTCTGGAGAAGACGATCGAGAAGCACCGTGGCCTCACGTTCTACCTCACGGAGAAGCTCGACGGCACCTCGTTCACGGCGTTTCTGCGAGAAGGCGTCTTCGGCGTGTGCAGTCGGAATTTGTCGCTCGACCCGACGGACGAAACGAGCCTGTTCATGCGAGTCGCCAAGCGGTTCAACCTGGAGGAGAAGCTGCGTGCGTTTGGTGCGGTTCGCGGCTTCGAGCCTGCTGTGCAGGGTGAAGTAATCGGCCCGGGCGTTCAGCAGAACAAGTACGCCCTCAAGGAACTGTCGCTGCGGTTGTTCAACGTGTTCGACGTGAGCGGCTATCGTTACCTCGACCACGCCGACATGCTGACCGCCGTCGCCGAGATGGGTCTGGAAGTGGTACCGCACCTCGGGACGCTGGTGCTGAGTCACACGGTTGACGAGCTTGTCGCGTTGTCGGAAGGGATGAGCGTGTTGAACCCGAAGGCACATCGTGAAGGTGTGGTGCTTCGCCCGCTGACGGAAGTTCAGGACGACTACCTTGGCCGCCTGAGTTTCAAGGCGATCAACCCGAAGTTCCTGCTGAAGTACGATGAGTGATGGATTTTGATTTGCCGCTTGCGGCGTAGCGATCCCGAGCGCTACGCCGCAAGCGGCAAAACACTACACCTGAAACACCCCTGTCTTGAACGCGCGGCCGTCGTCGAATCGCGTTGCCACGCTCAACGCCGTCAGCAACGCCTGCCGTGTGTCCTCGGGCTGAATGATCGCGTCCACCCACAGCCGCGCCGCGGCGTATCGCACGTCGGTTTGCTCTTCGTAACTCGCCTTCACCTTGTCACGTAACTCCGCGAGTTCGCCGGCCTCGGGCTCCTTCCCGGTTCGCTTCAACGCCTGCACCTGAATGTCGAGAAGCGTGCTCGCGGCCTGATCGCCACCCATCACCGCGTATTTCGCCGTTGGCCACGCCACGATGAACCGCGGATCAAACGCCTTCCCGCACAGAGCGTAGTTGCCGGCACCATACGAACCGCCCGTGATGAGTGTCAGCTTCGGCACCACGCTGTTCGAGATCGCGTTCACCAGCTTCGCACCCGCACGGATGATGCCGTGCTGTTCCGACTCCTTGCCCACCATGAAGCCATTGACGTTCTGCACGAACAGGATCGGCACGCGAAGTTGGTTGCAGTCCATCACGAACCGTGCTGCTTTGTCTGCCGATTCGACGTAGATCACGCCGCCGAACTGAATCTGCCCGTCGGCCGACTTCACTCGCTGCTTCTGATTCGCCACGATGCCGACAGCCTTGCCGCCTAGTTTGCCGAAACCACACACGAGCGTCTTGCCGTAGTCGGCCTTGTACTCGTCGAACGGTGCGTCATCGAGAAGTAGTTTCAGCAGTTCGCGGACGTCGTAGTCGTTCTGAGTGAACGGCGTGAACTCCTCATTTAGCCTGGGGTTTACCCCAGGTGCCACCGCACACGGGGCAAGCCCCGTGCTAACAGGCAGCATTCCCACCAGTCGCCGCAAGCGTTCGATGCACGCTTCATCGTTCGGTTCGCGATAGTCGATCGTGCCGCTGATCGCAGCGTGCATCTTCGCGCCGCCAAGATTCTCCGAATCGACCACCTGACCGATCGCCGCTTTCACGAGTGCGGGACCCGCAAGATACAACCCGCTGCCTTCCGTCATGAGAAGCGTGTCGCACAGCACGGGAAGGTAGCCGCCGCCCGCGACGCAGTTGCCCATGATCGCCGCGAACTGCGGTATACCCTCCGCCGACATCACCGCGTTGTTCCGGAAGATGCGGCCGAAGTCGTCTTCATCCGGGAACACTTCATCTTGCAGTGGAAGGAAGACGCCAGCCGAATCGACGAGATACACCAACGGCAACCGATTCTCGTGAGCGATCCGTTGAGCGCGAAGCACCTTCTTGCACGTCATCGGAAAGAACGCGCCAGCCTTTACGGTAGCGTCGTTGGCGATCACCATGACCTGCCGACCGGAGACGGTCCCGACGCCCGTGACCACACCCGCCGACGGAGCCCCGCCCCACTCGGAGTACATATTCCACGCGGCCCACAAGCCGAGTTCGAACCAGTGCTTATCGGGGTCGAGAAGTTTGGAAATGCGCTCGCGTGCGGTGAGGCGATTCTTTTCGTGCTGCCGGTCGATGGCTTTGGAACCACCGCCAAGACGAATGCGGGCTTCCTCGGCATTGAGATCAATGGGCATCTTGGGATCCATAAAGACAGATTAACCACAGAGGCACAGAGACACAGAGAAAACAAGAGAACAGAGTTCTTTGAACAAACTCTACTCTTCTGTCTTCTCTGTGTCTCTGCGCCTCTGTGGTTAAATCTCTTCTGACCGGTCAGCTTCCCAAAGACCAGTCCTTGCGTTGCCGGCTCGATGGGATCTTCAGCATCTTGCGATACTTCGTCACCGTGCGGCGTGCAACCGGATAGCCCGAGTCGTTCAACTTCGTCACCAGTTCCTCATCCGACAACGGCATCGACTTGTTCTCGTTGCTCACGAGTTCCATGAGCTTCTGCTTCATCACTTCGTATGCAACGTCTTCGCCGGTCTGCTTGTTTTCCTTGCCGCCGCCGAAGAAACGCTTCAGCGGAAACACGCCTCGCGGCGTCTGCACCCACTTGTCGTCCACAGCTCGGCTCACCGTCGTGACGTGAACCTTCACCTGATCGGCAATCTGCTGCATCTTCAACGGCTGGATGTGGTCCATGCCGATATCGAGGAACGGCCGTTGGTGTTCGATGATCGCTCGCGTGACTTTCAAGAGCGTATTGCGACGCTGCTCGACGGCCTTCACCAACCAGTCGGCCGACTGTAGCTTCTTGCGCAGTTTCTCGCGCACTTCGTCGTTGAGGTCTTTGTTCTTGATGAGATCGACCGTCCGCTTGCTAATGCGGATCTTCGGAATCCACTCGTCGGTGAGTCGAATGTTGAAGTCGTCGTCGTCGTTGCGTTCGACGATCACATCCGGCATCACATATCGCGTTTCCACCTCGGCGAACTTCAGTCCAGGCTTCGGGTCGAGGTGATGCAGAGCTTCGATTGCGTCCTGAATCAGCGGGATGTCGAACTTCGTGGCCTTCTGGATAACCGGAATGCGGTTGTTTGCGATGTCTTCGAGGTGATCGCGAACGAGCACCCGCAGGGCATCGCGGCACGGCGTGTCGGACGTGATCTGATTCAGCAAGCACTCTTTCAGATCGCGTGCAGCCACGCCCGGCGGTTCCAGCTTCTGGACGATATCAACCAGCGTTTCCTCGATCTCTTCTTCGGTGACGAACGTGTCGTACGCAGCGGCGATCTCGGTGAGCGTCACCGTGCGGAACGTGTCCTTGTCGTCTTCTTCGCTCGCCTTCTCACGGGCACCCAGATAGCCGGTGCGGTCCACGAAGCTGCAAATGTGCTTCGCGAGCCGCCGCTGTTCCTCGTCCAACTCCATCTCACCGAGTTGTTCCGCGAGCCGGTCCTGCAGCGACTGCGGGCGGTTCGCCATATTCGCCATCGCGTCGAGCTTGCGGTCGCCTTCCTCGTCCATCGCACCGCGACTGACCCGATGTTCCTCGTTGAAGTGGTTATCCCAGTCGCGGTTCAGTTCATCAAGTCGGCTGAATTCGAGGTCGCCTGTCGAGTCGTGTTTCAGCGGGGCGTCGGGGTTGAACTCGGGAACGACCTCGTCGGTTTCGCCGTGCTTCTCTTTTTGTTCGAGGAAGGGATTCTCTTGCAACTCCTTCTCGATCTTCGCCTGCAAGTCGGCGATTGGGAGTTGAAGGATCTCCATTGATTGGATCATGCGAGGAGCCAGGATCTGCCGCTGGGCCAGTCCCTGGTGGATGTCCATTCTCAGACCCATTCCGCTCATCTCACCGTCTCCATTGACTGGTCGAGGCTCCGGTTTCCCAGCTCGCCTCCGAGTCAGAACGCCCGCCGACCTTCCAGAGCCTCGGACAGCATTTGAGCGTTCGCCAACTCAAGAGAACTCCCGCTCGGCAATCCTCGTGCCAAACGGGTCACAGACACCGATGTTCCTGACAATAAATTCGACGCGAACAGGGCGGTTCCGTCGCCTTCCAGAGTCGGGCTTGTTGCGAGAATCACTTCTCGCACGCCCCCTTTGCGAATCCGTTCGACCAGAGCCGTAAACGTCAACCGATCCGGCCCCATTCCGTCGAGGGGAGCAAGGCGACCGCCGAGGACGTGATAGCGTCCCCGGAATGTCCCCGCTCGCTCGAACGACCCCACATCACGCGGGGTTTCGACCACACACACCAACCCGCCATCTCGCTTGGGGTCGGCACAGATCGGACACAACTCGCCTTCCGTGAGGTTGAAGCACTCACGGCAGGCACGCACCTTCTCGGCGACCCCTCGCAAAGCGTTCGCTAGGGATACCGCGTTGTGGCGGTCACCCGACAGCAAAAAGTGGGCGATTCGCTCTGCGCTCTTCGGACCGATGCCTGGGAGTTTGGTCAACTCCTCAAGCAATCGAGCGATCACTCCGCCAACGTCGGCCACGTCATACCTCGCAAATTCGCCGCTTGCGGCGCAGCGTTACGCCGCTTGCGGCGAGACCTCATCAGAACGGAATCGGGTCATCGCCCCCACCGACCACATATGGCCCAGGGGTCGAATCGCACTTCTCTTCCGAAACGAGATGTTCCCGCGTCATAACCGCGGTCACCTGCGACCGTTCAAACAGCGAAACAATGTCGCCCTCAGGAGCGGGGTTATTCGCGATCGCAGCTCGATCGACCAGGAGCGCGAGGTATTGTGCGTTGTGAACTGCTACCCGGTCGGCTTTGACCGTGTAACGCTTCCCACACCGGAGCGTGACGATAAACTCTCGCATCGTTCAGCCTCCCATTCCCGGAAATCCCCCACTCCCGAGCATGCCGGGCGGCAAGCCCATGTTCGAAGCCATCTTTTCGCTTTCCGTTGCCAGTTGCTGGCGAACCTTGTTCAACGCCTGATTCGTGGCCCCGGCGATCAGGTCTTCGAGCATCTCGCGGTCGTTCAGCTTCATGGCTTCTTCGGAGATGCGAACTGCCAGAATCTCCATGCGGCCATTCACCTTCACCGTGACGTAACCAGCGCCGGCCGACGCCTCGGCAGTGATGTTCCCAACTTGCGCCTGGAACTTCTGAATCTCCTCCTGAATCTTCCCCTGATTCTTGAGGATGCTGAGCATCGAGCCGAGTTCTTTAAACATGGTGTCAGATCTCATCGGTGGTGGGAGCATCTTCCGCATCGTCGGCATCCGTTTCGGTCGTTCCGGACTTGCGGGGCTTGGCTGCGGGGTCGAATTCGTCGTCCACGTGCCAAATCTGCGCTCCAAATGTTTCGCTCGCTTTCGCGAACAACGGCAACGACATCAGGTGCTTCTTGCGGTCCGCTCCGTTCATTGGTCCGTTGGTGGAAGCCCCTGTTTGGGCGACCGCTGCTGACCCTGAGACTCGATCGACTCGCACCTGAGCAGGAGCACCGAGAACCGCTGTCAGAACCTCCTGAAGTCGCTTCGTACTCGCTTCGCCAGCACACGCTTCGTACTGGTGGTTATACTCCGCACTGAATCGGATAGCTAGAGCGTTTGGCCCGAAAATTGCATATGAATTTGCGACTTTGAGATAGTTGCCAAGAATCGCGTACCGCTCACCCGTAAGCTGAAGCAGTCGCTTCCACACTTCCCCAAGCGTTGATTCTGAAAGAGTTAAGGTCGCGTTCTCGCTCGTGTTCACCTGGCCGCTGACTGCCGCGTTAGGCGTCAGTTGGCCGTTTTTTTTTGCGCTCTCGCCTGCTTCTGGTGGGGCAACAACTGCCTTTCCTGGCTTCGCGGAAGCCCCCGCCGACACAGTTACAGCCCCCGGTTGGCTCAACGCCTGAATGAGCTGGCCGACTGAAAGCAGTTCATCCATTCGGCACAACCGCACGACCGCCATCTCCAGTAAAACCTGGGTATGTGGGGTATCTCGGAGCCGCGACCGCGTGACGGTCCACACTTCAAGACCGGCAAGAATTGCGTCGAGGTTTGTCAGTTTTGCCTGCCCGATGACCGCTTCTTTCTGGGTCGGCGTCACGGGAAGCTCCCGCACATCCGGCCCGCCGCAACTCACGAGCATGAGCGATCGCCAATACCCCACCAACTGATCGACGAGTTCCCCGATCTGAAGCCCGCGTTCGACCCACACGGAAAGCAGATCGAGAGCGGACTTCGCATCATGCTTCAGAATCGCGGCAGCAAGCTCCGTGACCCGTTCGTCGCCCGCCGTGCCGAGAACGGCATTGACCTGCTCGGAAGTGAGTTTCCCAGCACACGACGCGAGAAGCTGATCGAGCAGTGATTGCGAATCGCGCATCGAGCCGCCGGCCCGCCTCGCGATCAGTTTCAGGGCGTCGTCGTCCGCCTGGAGCTTCTCGCGTTCGACGATCTTCTTCAGTTGGTCGAATATCTTTCCAGGTCCGACGTGCGAGAAGTCAAACCGCTGGCACCGCGACAGGATCGTGATCGGGATCTTCTGCACTTCGGTCGTGGCGAGGATGAACTTGACGTGCGGCGGTGGCTCTTCGAGCGTCTTGAGCAGAGCGTTGAACGCCGGCGTCGAGAGCATGTGGACTTCGTCGATGATGTAGATCTTGTACCGGCTGCGCATGGTGCTCGCACCGACGCCGTGCCGGATATCGCGAATGTCTTCGACCTTGTTGTTGCTGGCACCGTCGATTTCGCGAACGTCGTCGTCGTCGCCAGTGGCGATGGCTTTACAGTTGTTGCACTTGTCGCACGGCGTTGGGGTCGGGCCTTCGACGCAGTTCAGTGCTTTGGCGAGAATGCGGGCCGCACTCGTCTTGCCGACGCCGCGTGCCCCGGTGAACAGATAAGCGTGAGCAACGCGACCCGATTGCAGTGAGTTGATGAGGGCGCTGGCGACGTGTTCTTGCCCGATCAATTCGGCGAACTGCTGTGGACGGTAGCGCCGAGCGACGACTGTGTATTCCGCCGACGCAGGTGATGGGGTTATCGGTTCTGGGTTTTTGGCCTTCGCCATTGGGCTCGTCCCTGACGTATCTGCGAATTGTGTTCCTTCCTGACATGCTACCCTCGATCCGGTCGCGGTTACAACGCCGGCAGTCGGGGTAATGGCGAATGTGGCGAATGTGGTCTGAGTCGTGACTTGCGAACGCGAAAGAGACCGTCCAAAACACTCAACACCAAACACGAACCAAACGAACACGCCCGCAGGCAAAAGCCCACGGGCGGGAGCGTGTCGGCCGGGGGGCCGGAATGAGGTCAGTACTTGAACGCGAACCCGAAGCTTGCACCCTGGAGCCAGTATTCCTGCTGAATCATGGGCTTCATGACACCCGGAATCGAACCGGCAGCTCCATAGGTCTGACTGAACGGAACCGTCGAGGCATCGATGACCGGATTCAACTGGTTACCCGGTCGAATCGACTTGCTAATGTAGATGACGTTGTAACCGACATACATGCTCAGCGATTTCGTCAGGTTGATGCCAACCGTCGCGTTCAGGTCCGGGATGATACAGAACTCGTCGTTCGTGTACGTCCCGATGTTCGAAGCGTTGGCGTACAGACCACCGTAAGCGAAGCCTGAGCGGCCGTTGTCCGTATTCTGGAACGAGGTCACCCCCCGGATTCGCAACGTCTCATGCATCTGGCCGATGCCAACCATCGCCCGAGTGGAGAAGGTGAACATCCCGTAGCGAGCCTCGGCCTTGAAGCCTAAGTTACCGCCGTTGAACTTGTTCGTCGTCACGAACCGGTCCGCGATGTCCAGGGACGAGGGCGACCGCGTGGTCACTCCACCAACACCCACGGGGGTTGGCGTCAAGGTGATGCCATTCGAAACAGGCACCCCGAACGGCCCTGTGGAGAACGTTTCGACCGGCGTCAAACCCCGAAGCAGGGTATGCGAGCTCATGACGAACTCTTCGTCGAACTGGAGGTACTTGTAACCAGCCAGTGCATCGAAAGACAACATCAGTCGTCGGGTCGGGTCCGATCGGAACACGTTGAAGATCGCGCTGGGATCAGCAGACCACAGCGAACTGCGAACCGAAACGCTTGCCCTTCCGACCGACAGGGAACTCGTCCCCGGGATGGCACCTGGGATGTCCGGACTCACGACGACCAAGCTGGTACTAGCTCCAGTTGTGGTGTCGATGAATGGCCGAGCCAGCACCGGAATTCCGGCTCCCGCGGTTGCCCCGAACTGGGAGACCACCCCCGCAATCTGATCGGGTCCGGCGTTGCCCGAGTTCGCGTCGAACGTCTTCGAGTACTCGGTCGGCTGGGCGTAAAAGCTACTGAAGTCGAAGCCGAAACGGCGGTCGGCATCGCCGAAGAACCCACCACCCAATCGGAACCCACTGATCCCGCCGAGGTTGATGTTACCGCCACCGATGAGGGTGGTGGTTGTCGGCATTCCGATGATGCCCTTCTGGCCCGGCGAGCCGGACGTGAGCAGTGGGAAGCCCACGTGCTCGGAAGTTCCGAACCCGATAAAGTATTCACCCGTGAACCAAACCGTGCTCGCGGCACCGTAGCCGGATGGCGGTGGTGGCTGATACATCGGAGCCGTGTATGGCCCCGGGTTCGGGTACATTGGCCCAGGCGGTGGCCCGAGGCCTGCCGTTGGCCCCAGCCCTTGCGGATCGCCCGGTGGGCCGACTGCAATGGGTGGCATGACGACCGGCGCAGGCCCTTGCACGGGAATGATATCCCCGGCGCGGGCGATGGCCGCTGGGGCTCCTCCTGCCGGTGTAACCGGCATCGGGCTTTGACCCCAAGCTGCGCTGGCTCCTGCCGCCAACGCAGCGATAGATCCCAGAAATCTTTTCCGCATGGCACGCTCCTGCTCTGCCAGCCGTGGCGGGACGACACGGCCGCCGGCCGAGCACTCCCCCTGATCCGGCGACTCGTTCCCAGTTGTCGCTCGGTGCGACTGATGAGCATCCCCCGATACTCACCCTGGGCCGGACAATGCATATCGTCCTGCTGTTTGGAAGAATCGGCATAGGTGGAACGTCGTCTTGAGCAAGATTCCAGAATGGACCGTGTGTGACGGGAATCGCGAATAGTGGGTTTGGTCTAATGGGGAAGATTGCGATGGGTAGTGAAGTCACAATTGGGGAATGTGGGGAAGCGGGGAAGCCAGACGCACCGTGAAGCGGTCGTCCCAACGGGACGACCAACGACGGGAAGGCGGGAAAAACAAAAACGAATTCGGGCACGGGCACGGACAAGACGCACCGTGAAGATGTCGTCCCTTTGGGACGACATCCGAATAAGCGAAGCGGTTGCCCCATGGGGGCAACATACGGACAATAGCCGGATGCATGACTTCGCTACCGAACGCCGCGATTCTCTTGTTCGCAATCTGCGTAAACACACCACCGGCGAAGTTCGGTTCGACGACACGAGCCGTCATCTCTACGCCACCGACGCCAGCCATTATTCCGTGCGGCCGCTCGGCGTCGCCATCCCGAAGACGCCCGATGATCTGGTCGCAACCGTGCAAATCGCGGCTGACCTCGGCGTGCCCATCACCGCACGCGGCGGCGGCACCAGCCTTTCGGGGCAGTCGATCGGGCCGGGCGTCGTAATCGACTGCTCGAAGTACCTGAATACCGTTGGCCCCGTGGATGTCAGCGGGCAGAAAGTGCGCGTTCAGCCCGGCGTCGTGCTTGACCAACTCAACCGCGAAGTCGCGCGCTACGGGTTCATCTTCGGTCCGGATGTGGCGACCGCGAGCCGAGCCACGCTTGGCGGAATGCTCGGCAACAACTCGGCTGGCGCACGGTCGGTGGTGTACGGCCAAACGGTGGATCACGTGCGGTCCCTCGATGTGATTCTGTCCGACGGCTCGCGTGCCACCTTCGGTTCGCTCACTCCGTTGGAGTACGAGCGAAAGCTGGAACTGCGGACGCGTGAGGGCAACGCCTACCGAGCAGCCGACACCGCTGTTCGCGAGAATGCAGCCGAGATTCTCGCTCGCACGCCGAAGATCGTGCGGAAGGTGTCGGGATACAACCTCGCGGCTTTGGTCGAAGGCGGAAGGCAGAAGGCGGAAGGCGGACCAGAATTGTCTTCGGTTTTAACTCCCCCTTCTGCCTTCCGCTCTCCGCCTTCTTTGGTGCCCCTGCTCGTCGGCTCCGAAGGCACGCTGTCCGTCATCGCGGAAGCAGAACTGGCGCTCATGCCCAGACCGAAGCATCGCGGGTTGCTCGTGCCGCAGTTCGATTCGCTCGGCGCTGCACTCGACGCTCTCGCGATGTGCATGGAACTCAGCCCGTCGGCCGTCGAATTGATGGACCGAATGCTCATTGACCTCGCACGCCAGCAGCGAAGCCTCAAGGACACGATGGCTGCGGTTCGCGGTCGGCCCGAAGCGCTGCTGATGGTCGAGTTCAGTTCCGACGACGCAGCCGATGTGTCGTATCGCGTTCACGAGCTCCAGCGACGCCTCGGACCGGCGGTGGGTTTGATCGCTTCGGTTCCGGCGCTCGACGCAGCAACACGCGATCCACTCTGGGCCTTGCGAAGTTCTGCGGTGCCGTTGCTCGGGGGGATGCCTGGCGACGGCAAGCCCGCGACATTCGTGGAAGATTGTGCGGTCAGTCCGGAGCGGTTGCCGGAGTTTGCTGCGAGGTTCCGCGAGATCTTCCACCGGCACGGCACCGATGGTGCGTTCTACGGTCACGCGAGCGTGGGGTGCTTGCACATTCGCCCTGTGCTGAATCTGCACGATCCGAACGACGTGGTGAAAATGCGGCAGATCATGGAGGACGTGACCGACCTCGTGCTGAACTTCAACGGCAGCCTGAGCGGCGAGCACGGTGACGGTCTCGTGCGAAGCGAGTGGAATCGGAAGATGTTCGGTCCGCGAGTGTATGAGGCGTTCCGTCAGGTGAAACGCGGTTTCGACCCCGAGAACGTGCTGAACCCGGGGAAGGTCGTGGACGCTCCTGCGATGGAGGAGAACTGGCGACTGCCGCCGGGACCGCTGCCGAGCGATCCGCCGACCGTGTTGGATTTCGGGAAGCAAGGCGGCTTCTTTCGGAGCTCCGAGGCGTGCAACGGTGCAGGGGTGTGCCGCAAAACGCAAGGCGGTGCGATGTGTCCGAGTTACCGTGCGACCCGCGACGAGATGCACACGACGCGGGCACGGGCGAACGCGCTTCGGGTGGCGATGTCCGAACCTCCCCTCTCGCCCACCCCCACGCTTCCACTCTCGCAGCGCTGGGTTGCCGACGTCATGGATCTCTGTCTGTCGTGCAAGGCATGCAAGAGCGAGTGCCCCGCGAACGTTGACGTGGCGAAGTTGAAGGCCGAGTTCTTGCAGGCGTACTATTCGAACCGTGCGCGACCTCTCGGCCATCTCGCGGTGAAGAACATTCACAGGCTGAGTCCGCTTGCAGTGAAGTTCGCGGGCTTCAACAACTGGCTGGCACGGCGACCGTTCGTGCGCCGCATCATGGAAAGTGTCGTTGGCTTCGACCGTCGCCGGAGCCTGCCGGAGTTCCATCGCGACCACTTCCGGAAGTGGTTCTCCGAAAGGCGGAAAGCTGAAGGCAGAAGGGGGAAAGTGTCTTCTCCGCCTTCCGCCCTCCGCCCTCCGCCCTCCGGCAAAGTCGTGTTGCTCGACGATTGCTTCACCACATACCAGGAACCGCAGATCGGCCGCGCCGCGGTCACCCTGCTGGAACGTGCTGGGTTCACGGTCGAACTCGCGGGCGTGTGCTGTGGTCGCGCGATGATCTCGAAAGGCTTCCTGACCGATGCTCGCGAACTGGCGAAGACTGGCATCGCAAAGCTGGAACGCTTCGCCGAGCAGGGCGTGCCCATTCTGGGATTGGAGCCGAGCTGCATTCTGACGCTCTCAGATGAATGGCCCGAGTTGGTGCCAGGTTCTGCCGGCAAGAAAGTCGCGGCCGTGGCGGAGATGGCCGATTCATGGCTCGCGAAACAGGTCAGTGACAACGGGTTGTCACTCGACCTGCCGACGCGAACGGGCAAGGTGCTTTTCCACGGCCACTGCCATCAGAAGGCGCTGGTTGGCGTGAAGGGTTCGGCTGACGCGCTGCGTCTCGTGGGTGGTTCCGACCTGACGGTGCTCGACGCGGGTTGTTGTGGCATGGCCGGTTCGTTCGGCTACGAGAAGGAGCATTACGACGTGAGCGTGGCGATCGCGAATCTGTCGCTGATTCCGTCGGTGAACGCCGAACCGGATGCGACTGTCGTGGCAACTGGCACCTCGTGTCGGCACCAGATACGCGACCTCACGGGACGGGTCGCTTTGCATCCGCTCGAAGTGCTTGCTGGCGGCTAACCACGAATCCCATCGCGGAGCGGGTCGGTGGGATCGGCCAACAAGACTGCTTCGGCGGTCACGAACGCCGTGCCCGTGATGCTCGGAATCACCACGCACGATTTGTCCGTCGCTTCTACCGTGCCCTCGAAGACGCTACCGGTCACGCTCTCCTGTCGCCAGATGTCGCCGGTTTTCAGTTTGCCGTCCGCGAAGAGGCACGCCAACTTCGCACTCGTGCCCGTGCCGCACGGCGAACGGTCGTAAGCCTTACCCGGACACAGCACGAAGTTCCGGCTGTGGTTCTCATGATTCACTGGCGGCCCGAACAGTTCGATGTGGTCGATCACGCCGCCGTTCTCGCCCGTAATGCCGTTCGCTTCCAACGCTTGACGGATTCGCCACGCCACATCAGTCAGGCGTTCGGCATTGGCAACCGTGAGCGTTTCGCCGTGATCCGCAACCAGGAAGAACCAGTTCCCACCCCATGCGATGTCGCCGGTCACGGTGCCGAGGCCCGGAACTTCCACCAACACCGCTTTCCGATAGCGGTAGCTCTGCACATTTCGCACGGTCGCACAATGGGCATCGTGTAGCGCCACCGTGACCACGCCAACAGGCGTTTCAATGCGATGTTCACCGGGACCGATCTTCCCCATGTGCGCCAGCGTGACGGCAAGCCCGATGGTGCCGTGGCCACACATGCCGAGGACGCCGACGTTGTTGAAGAAGATCACGCCTGCCGTGTTCGCAGGATCGCTAGGCTCGCACAACAGCGCCCCGACCAGCACATCCGAGCCACGCGGTTCATTCACGACACACGAACGGAAGGTGTCGAACCGTTCGCGAAACAGTTGCACTCGTTCGGAAATTGGGCCGTTGCCGAGGTCCGGACCGCCTGCGACAACCACTCTGGTTGGTTCGCCGCCCGTGTGCGAGTCGATGACTGTGATGCGGTGCATGAATGTGAATGGGAAAGTGGAATGTTGCGGCTGAGGGCGTGCCCCCGGCCGAGTTTGCGTCGGGTTGTTTTAGGCGTCAGTTGCAACTGAGCGATTTTCAGGGAACAATTGGGGAACAGACTCGCCCTGAGTCGAGCCATCCAACAGGGGTTCCATGCACGCCAGGCTCGTGTCCGTCGATGGTGGTCCGCCCGTCGATCTGGAAAAAGACCTGTCCCTCGTCGGCCGTGACGAGGATTGCGACGTGCAGCTCGATCACAAGAGCGTGTCGAAGCAGCACTGCGTACTCGTGAAGACCGACGGACTCATTCTCGTGCGTGATCTCGGCAGCACGAACGGCACGCGAGTGAACGGTCAGCGGGTTCGTCGCGCTGCGCTGCTGCCGAACGACACGCTTTCGGTGGCGAACCTGAAGTTCACGGTCAAGTTTGGTGCGGAACTGGATAAGGAGAAGGAACCGCCGGCAGAAGACGGCAAGAAGGGCGTGCCAGCCACGCCCCTCCGCCGCAATGCACACCCCGACGTGTATCCGGAGACGAAGCCTCGCGAATAGTGTTTAGTGTTTGGTGTTCAGTGTTTCGGACAGATTGCGAACTCACCACCGAACTGGTCGGAAAACACGAAACACCAAACACTCACTACTTTGTTCCAATCACCCACAAATACTCGTAGCCGCGAAGGTAGATGCGGCCGTCCGCAATCGCGGGCGTGGCGTAAATCGTGTCCGGCAGCTTGTTCGTGGCCAGCTTCTTGAACTCACGTCCTGCTTGCACCACGTCGATTGCCCCCGTGCTCGACGGCACATAAATCTTTCCATCGGCCACGACCATGTTCCCACGGTGCTTGCCAGGGCTGAGTGTTTCGCGGTAAATCTGCTGACCGGTCTTTGCATCGAGAGCCCAGAAAGGACCGTCACCCGATAGATACACGATGTCGCCGACCCGAATCGGAGTAACCACGTCGGGGGTGCGGAACGTCGTCGAAGATGGCAAACGCCAGAGTTCGGCCTTGTTCTCGGGGTTGATGTCGCCCTTCGCTCCGACGGGATTGAACGCCACCGTCGGCCCGTCCTTGCACGACGGAACCACGATCAGGTCGGGGCTCAGAAGCGGGCACGAGATGAATCGCCATGCGCCGCTGGCCTTGGGGTTCAGCCCCTGCACTCGCCAGACCTCGGCACCGTCCGCCAGCTTGTGTCCCGTGCAGAAGTCGTTGCCATGCGAAACAAGCAGCGGCCCACCCTCGCCCTCCCAAATGAACGCCGACGTGTACACATCCGGGCTTTCACCCTTGCTGTACCCAGGACGATTCACCTTCCAGATTTCCTTGCCCGTGTCGGCTTCAAACGCGACCAGCAGTTGCGCCTTCTGGTGCATCACCTGCTGATATAGCACGCCCTTGTACAGCACGGGGGTCCAGTGACTGCCGAATGCGATATTCAGCTTCCCGTAGTCCTGAACGTTCTTATCCCAGACGAGTTTGCCATCGACCGTGTGGCAGGTGATCCGGCCAGCGGTCTGCCCCCCAACGTAAGACCAGACGTGCTTGCCGTCGGTGGTGCTGGAAGCCGAGGCGTCCGTCGTCTTCTCCGCGGTCTTGCGGTTCTTGCCGGTGTCCGAGAGCTTATCTCGCCACTTCTCTTTGCCATCCACCGTCGAGAGGCAGAGCAGGACGATATCGTCGCCGTCCGGAGCGGTGAGGAAAATCTTGTCGCCCCAGATGCATGGCGTGGAAGACCCGTCGCCGGGCAACTTCACCTTCCAAACGACGTTCTTGTCGGCGCTCCACTCGGTGGGCAGCCCTTTTTCGGTGGAGTGGCCATCGTTCTTGGGGCCGCGCCACTGTGGCCAGTTGTCCGCTTTCAGGGAAAGTGTGAGCGCGAGTGCGAGTGCGAGAGACAACGCAAACCGGACCATGAGGATTGGTCTCCGTCAAGGTGGAGTAACTTGAAGCGGTCGTCCCAACGGGGCGACGCACGCGGCGGGATAGCGTTGAAAGTACCCGGTTAGCAGTCCGGGTTCAACTATGCGATTTTCGGAAGAACCTAACCCCCAACCCCCTTCCCTAAGAAGGAAGGGGGAGCGAGAACGCCGTTTGCTTAACGCCCCTCTCCCCTTGGGGGAGGGGGTGGGGAGGGGTTTGGTTTATCGGGGGTCTTCGGTTTGCGGCCCACTTCGGACCAGAACAGTTCGCGACCGCCGGCATAGACCTCGCTGGCGCGGAAGTCGTGCAACTTCGGCTGCTCGCCCGGTTCGAGTGTCCAGGCGTCGAGGTTCACGAGGAACAGGCCGTTCAGATAGCCGATGCGAGCGTCCGAGATGCGAACCTTTGGCTGACCCGGCCGCATCTGGAAACGGTACTCTTCGACGCCTTCCAGACGCAGAACCAACCGCACAGCTTTCGCCTCGGCCGCGTTTTTCGTCGCTTCGTGGACGGTCAGGTGAAACTCGACGGTCACTTCCTTCGCCTTGGGGTAAAGCACCCGCACGCGACGGAGGCGACCGCCAGCAAGTCGGTATCTCCGCAGGAACGCGGAAACATCTTGTGGGGCCATGCGAATCGGATCGGACATAGTGAGTGTCGGACAGGGCGATGGTTTGGTACACGGGGACGAGCCCGTCATGCCATTCTACACCAGCGAATCGAACACGCGAACGCCTGCCCACGTCGGCTTGTTCTCTTCCACGAACTTGATGTGCGTCGGGTCGTCCTGATAGGCGTCGTGTGCGGCTTTGTCGATGAACACGAGGTGCAGACCGACATCCCAATCGCAGACGTTCACTTCGCGGTTGAGTTCGGCACACAGCGGGCCAGCAGCGAAGAAGACGATTCCGGGCTGGACGTTGAGGTACTTCTTGCACGCAGCAACGAGCGCCGCGACATTCTCAGGCGTGGAATTCTTGAGCTTGAAGAAGACGTTATGAGCGAGTCGTGGTGCGGCCATTGGGGAGGAACCTTGAAGCGGTGTCGGTTGTGTGGTGCCCAGTTCCAACTTACAATTCGTGTGGGGTGATTGCCACGCTCCGGGGCAAACGATGAACGCGAACGAATACATCCGGAATCGAAACGCGGTGCCAACCGAATATCTCCTCTTGTATCAAGGGAAATACGTTGCGTGGGCAACTGACGGGAAGAAGATACTCGCCGACGCGGACGGTATCCCAGAGTTGATCGCTGCGATAGACGCCCAATACCCTGTTGGGACCGAATTCGTTATCAGTTATGTTCCTGCCGGGCCTTACGAAGATCAAGAACGTGACGCAGTTGTGAGCGGAACGCCTTTCGGTCCCGGAGCAAACGGAACTCCCCCGTGATTTTCCCACTCCTCGACACACCGCTGACGAACATTCAGACCAATACGCCCATTCGCATTCGGTTTCGCCCGCTGATTCCGCTCCGTGTCGCTGGCCCGAATGGACGTTTGATCGATCTGGAGGCTTTGGTTGACACGGGTGCGGACGAAGTTCTTCTGCCCGACACGTTGCTTCCGACCTTTGGCTTCGCCGCTGGGTCCGGTGTTACGAAAGGAACGTCTGGCATCGGTGGCCGCACAACGGTCGTCTTTCATCCGGTTCGCCTTGAAATTCGAGCGAACTCAAATGATCGCATTGCGTGGCATGCCACCGTGGGGTTTGCACAACTTTCACTTCACGTTGCGATGTTTGGGATCGCGGGCGGGCTTGAGTTCTTCCACACCACGCTGAACGTCATCGACCGGCAACTCGGACTGTTTCCACACCCGACGATTCCGCTCGCGGCTCCGTGCGTTTCGCCACACGTCGCATTCTCGGTTCCATGATGCCCATGCGTTTGCTCGACCTCACCCTGCCGACCCCTGCCGAAAACCTCGCGCTCGACGAAGCTCTTCTGCTCGCCGCGGAAGAAGCCGACGCGGGCGAAGTGCTGCGACTCTGGGAGTTGCCGAGCCTCGCCGTCATCGTTGGTTCGGGTGGCTCCGTCGAGATCGACGTGAACAGCACAGCGTGCGAAGCGGCCCGCATTCCCATCTTGCGACGTGCAAGCGGTGGCGGAACGGTACTGCTCGGTCCCGGTTGTCTGTGCTTCAGCCTCGTGATTGCATGCGATCGACTCGCGGGGTTGAACGAGATTCCGGCGTCGAATCGCTACGTTCTCGGACGCATTCTGAAGGCACTGCGATCAGTCGTTCCCGAGGCCATCGTTGAAGGAACCAGCGACCTCGCCGTGAACGGTCGCAAATTCTCGGGGAACGCACAACAACGGAAGCGTCGGCACTTCCTGCATCACGGAACGCTACTTTGCGGCTCCGATCTCGGCTTGGTTCCAACGTATTTGAACGCTCCTGAGCGTCAGCCCGAGTATCGGCGAGATCGCCCGCACACGGAATTCGTGATGAACTTGCCGACAACGATCGCGGAGGTGAAACGGCTGCTCGTTGAGGAGTGGCAACCCGAGGGCGAATACGAACCGCTGCCGTGGGACGCCGTGCAGCGATTGGTCGAGGAGAAGTATTCGCGAGAAGAGTGGAATCGGCGACGTTAAACTTCTGGGATTTCCAGATCGTCGAGCGGATCGCTCTCGGCAGTTGGGCGAGCAAGTGCTCGCACTTCGTCCCAGTTCACAGCCGCGAAAACCTCTTCCATTGCCTGCACGACGCCAAGCAGCGATGCCGACGCCATCTCGAAATTGGTGTGTGGTGAGAACTCGCGGAAATGGGCTGCGAAGTAGTCAGCAGCGCGGCGAAGTTTCGGCAACTTTCCCTTGAGCCGACGGAGAAACTCGGCGGTGTCGCCGCGCTGATGTGCTGGTTCGACGGCGCGAATGCTGTCGTAGAGCGTTCGCGGAACGTCGAGCATGTCCTCGTTTTCCTGGACTTCATCCGCGTGTTTCAAGAACGTGCGGATCATCCAGGCGTGTGCGAGGATCGTGTTGAGCCGGCCAACAGCTTCTTCGGGACTCATCGCCGTCACGCTTTGGGGGGTGACGTGACGGAGTTTGCCGCGCTTGGTTTCGGCTGTGGTGCTTTGTTCGCCTCGGCAGCTTCCTTCGAGTACAGCACGAGGAACGTTCCCGCCGCGACCAGCACGATTCCGACTGGAAGGTGCCAGGAGGGCATGTCGAATCCGAAGTGGAACGGATCGCCGGGCTTGGGATGCCAGATGAGACTGAGAATCGTGTTAATCAGCGGAGCAAGGCTGAAGATCAGCGGAGCAATCAAAATCCGGTACGACGCCAGATACTTCCCCTTCTGACTGCGGAATTCCGCCAGTTCGGCCGCGAGAGCTTCCTTGCGATCGGGTGCGGCTTCCGAATCCATCTGGGCGACAAGGGCCGCCTCGTGGGTTTCAAATTCCCCTCTGGCGTTATCCACGGCGGCTTTGCTGGCGAAAATCACGCAGATCGCGCCAACCGCACCCGCGATGCCTGCCAGACCGCTGAAGATCAGGCCGTTCGTCTTCCAATCGGGGCGGGCATCTTCCCGCAGGCTCATCAGCACCACCGGAATGACGACGCCCATCACGAAGTACGCGCCGCCGACGCACAGAATCGACGCGAGCCGACCGCCGATCGTCCCGGGGCGGGTCGTCAGTTCAGTTCCGCCGTAAAAGATGATGGGGACGTAGGTTCCCCACGCAAGCCCGGCCAAAATGACGTAGCCCCACCACGGGATGTTGTTCATCGCGAACCCCTGAAAAGAAGTGCGGAACGCGGAGTGCGGAACATGGAGCGAAGAAAGGAAATTGTGTTGATTCCTCTTCACTCCGCGTTCCGCACTCCGCGTTCCGCGCTCTCCAAGTGACCCTGCGGAGATTCGAACTCCGGTTCCTGCCTTGAAAGGGCAGTGTCCTAGGCCTCTAGACGACAGGGCCAGCCTTTGGCATCGCCAAGGACACTCCATTCTTAGGAGCGGTTCGGGTGAGTGGCAATGGGGACTTCAGAGAGTAGGAGAGGGGACTCGGGGAAGACAGAAAAACAGAATCGGGCCCGGGCAGGGGCAAGGGCACGGGCACGGGCAAAACACCGGAACGGGTCGAATTCCCTCGGCTTGTCTTTGGGGCCTTTCCTCTTCCCGTCTCCCGGTATTCTCTTGTCCGTGCCGGGCCCTTGCCCCTGCCCGGGCCCGAAATTCGTTTTTATCCTCCCGCTTCCTCGTCTTCCCGGACTCTTCATGGCGGTTCGTATCGCTCTCCCCTATCTCCAAGTAAGCCCAACCCACTGGTGCCGTATCCTCATGTGCGTAGAATGGACGTAGAACTGTCCGCAGGTTGCGGAAGATGTTTTCCATTGCCAAGGGATTTGACCATGGCCAGTCCGAATGTGATCCAACTGACAGAGAGCAACTGGAACGAGCATATCACCAGTGGAACGCTGGTGGTCGCGGATTTCTGGGCCCCTTGGTGCGGGCCGTGCCGACAATTGTCTCCGACCATCGACAAGATTGCCGATCAATTCGCCGGGAAGGTGAAGGTGGGCAAACTGAACGTTGACGAAAACCCGAACATCGCCGTCAAGTACGACGTGATGACAATTCCGCGCATCCTGTTCTTCAAGGGCGGCGACACCCCCGTTCACCAGGAAGTTGGCGTGATTTCACCTGAGGAATTGGGGCGGCTCATCGCGCAACATCAGGGCTGAGAATTGCATCGGAAGTTACGAATTATTGTGGGCCGCACTCCCATCAATCATTCCGCTGCTCTCTCCGCCTCGCGGAGAGGGCAAAAGGCCAAACCGATCACTTCTTAAACTCGCTGTCGTCGATCTTCTCAAGGAAGGTGAGATCGAGAACTTCGGCTTCGAGGAACGTCTTGCCGTCGTGCTTGACGATGACCTTCTTCGGCACCGTGATGCCAGCTTTATTCTTGCCGTACTCCGCCACGATTCGCTCCTCGCTGATTTCCTTGCCGCTCGGATCGACGCCGCGATATTCCACTTTCGCGAGGAGGTTGGTCTTCTTGTCGAAGAACATGTTGATGTCTTTGTGCCCCTTGGAAACAACGCGAATGCCGATTGCTGCTTCCCCTTCAACCTTTTCCTCGCCGACCAGACTCAGCTCATAGCCCTTTTCCTTCAGGATCGGCACGAGCCGACCGAGTTTCATCACGTAGCCCGCGTCCTTGATCGCGGCCTTGATCTTGTCGTCGAGATCCATCGCCTTGCCGTTCACTTCGAGCGAAACCATGTCTCCGTTGAAGAGGGTGACCACGCTCACTTTCTGGCCTGAAATGGTCATCTCAAACGCTTCTTTTCCTCTGCCCGGAATCATGAACGCCACTTCCTGAGTGAACTCAACTTCGCCAACGCCCGGAATGTTGATCTTGCCCTTGTTGTTGGCTCGTCCAGCCTGATGCTTTGTCAGGAACTCTTCGCCGCCGTGAGCCTTGATCGCTTTCGCGATGATGTCTTTCGGTTCGTCGTCTGCGGCTTGAGTTCGAACACCGCCGAACAGAGCGACGAAACCCAGAAGCAGCGCGGCTGATCGGACCATGAATGTTCTCCGAACGGGAAGTGAGTCAAACAAAGACGGGACCGTAGAACTGTTCGCGGATATGGACACGATATTCAGAACTGGCAATGAAATGAAGCGGATAGGCGATTTTGATTGTGGCCCTCGCGCGTTGCGTGAGGGCCACAGACGTGACGATTATTTCTTCGGTGGCACTGGAACCGGAACGGGCGTTGGCGTCACGGGAACCGGCACAGGTGCGGGTGGTTTCAGCGTATCCATGGCGGCCTTCGCCTTCGCCACGTTCGCGTTCGCAGCATCGAGTGCAGCCTTCACGGGAGCGACTCCTGCCACAGCGGCATCGAGAGCGGCCTTCGCAGGAGCAACCGCGGCTGTCGCCGGCGCAACCATTGGCGTCAGTACAGCGACGTTCTTCTGATTCGTGGCAATCGCGGTCATCGCATCCGTGTACAGCTTCGACGCAGCGGCGAACTTCGCATTCGCGGCTGCCAGCACGGCGGCGGTGTCTGTCGCGGCCTTCTTCACAGCGACGAGTTCGACGTTCATTGCGGCGAGCGCATCGGTTGCTTTCTTGCTTGCGGCAGCGAGATCTGCATTCGTCGGAGCTTTCGCGGCAGCGTCGGCGATCGCCTTCGCGGCAACGCCCTCCGAAGCTACGACCACTTCCACCGCAGCGGCCTTGTTCGCGGCAGCAACAGCAACCGGCGTGGCCTTATCGACCTCGGCCTTCGCGGCGTCCATCACCGGCTTGTTCGCGTTCGCAACGGCCGTGTTATCGACGATCGCCTTGTTCGCGGCGGCGAGGTTCGCGTTGATTGTGTTGAGGTTCGCGACGGCAGCGTTGTACGCATCGGTTGCCGCCTTCGCCTTCGCCTCGGCAGCGGTGAACGCAGCCTGTGCAGGGGCAACCGCAGCGGTCGCGGCAGCGAACGCGGCCTCGGCTTGCTTCAATCGCTCGGCGGCAGGCAGTGGATTCGCATCGAGAACTGCGAGAACCTTCGCATCGGCGACGTTCCACGACCGCACGACCCCCGACCAGTCGCCCGCGATCACCTTGCCGTTCTCGTGCGTGACCGCAACCCGCAGCCCCAGATCCGGGAACGCCTCGAACGCCTTCACCGCAGCGCCGTTCTGATCCCACACCTTCGTAACCTTGTCGCGGCCGGTGCTGGCGAGTTTGCCGTCGTGCGTGAAGCGAACGCTTGCCGCGCCGCCGGGATGTGCCGCCCAACTCTTGATGTTCCCGCCGTTCTCCATTTCCCACAGCTTGATCGTCGTGTCTTCGCTGCTCGACGCCAGCACGTTCGAGTCGTCGCGCCACGACACGTCGGTAATCATCGCCGTGTGGCCACGCAGACTGAAGTATTCGCGACCCGTGAACGATTCCCACACGAACAGCCCGCCGTTGCGGTCGCCGGTCGCGAGCAGCACGCCGTCGGCGCTGTACTCCACCGACGTCACCCAGTCGGTGTGCTTCTTGATCTCGCGAAGCACGGTGCCGTCGAGCGTGTTGTAAATGCGGATGATCTTGCTCGGTCCACCGACCGCGATCTGCGTCTGATCCGCCGAGATATCGGCAGCGAGAATCGCGTCGCTCTCGGCGTTGCCGACTTCCAGCACCTTCTCGCCTGTTTCGACCTTGAACAGCACCGCCTTGCCCGACGCCCCGCCCCGCCCGCCCGCGACCAGCACGAAACGTGCGTTGCGTGAGAACTTGATGCTGTTGATCTGCCCCGCATCGAACGGGATGAAGCCGAGCAGTGCGCCGGTGTCGGTGTTGTAGAGGATGACTTGCTTCTGCCCGCCGATGGCCGCGAGCGGTGCCCACGGACTCGTCGCGAGTGCCAGCACAGCTCCGGGTCGTCGTGCGACCACGACGGGTTCAACCTTCAGCTTCCCGGCGACGGGCATCGGTGGTGCCCCTTCGGGTCGCCCCTTGACGACGGACTTCAGGCCGATGTCGGTCTTGGTGACGACGGGGATGTTGACCTTGCTGTTGACGTTTTCTTTCGCGCCCTGCTCGATCCACAGCTTCAGCAGGGCGATTTGCTCGGCGGGAATCTTCGCCCCCTTCGGCGGCATCTTCGGTTCTTCTTTGTGGTCGGTGAGCGTGAAGAGCCGCGACTTGTCGGGGTTGCCGGGTGTGACGACGACGCCCGCCGACCCGCCTTGTTGGACGGCGGCGTATGTGGCGAGGTTGAGACCGCCGCTTTGTTTGGCGTCGCCGTGACAGTTCATGCAGTGCTGCTTAAGCACGGGCGTGACGTCATCGACGAAGGTG
The DNA here is from genome assembly GCA_021413735.1 of Planctomycetota bacterium. Taxonomy (GTDB): domain Bacteria; phylum Planctomycetota; class Planctomycetia; order Gemmatales; family Gemmataceae; genus Gemmata. The sequence goes on along the minus strand of JAIOPV010000178.1, from coordinate 29,407 downwards.
GGGTTCTTGGCGTCGGCGTGGACTCGCGACGAATCCGAGAACGCGACGACACCGAGCGTGAGAAACAGAATCGTGAGCGACCGCCGCATATTGGGAACCTCGAAGAGCGAATCATGTATGGCCGGCAAAGCCGGCGTTTTGTAGCCGCGGATGCGGCGACGGATGGTAGCCAGGGGTGAGCGAGCGAAGCGAGCGTAACCCCTGGAAACGCGAACAAATCAAACGCCGACATTTGCCTCTCGTGTTGCCGACAACCCGGAAGAAAGCGATGTGAGGTGGCGACGGATACCGGCTTCTGTGCTCTCGACCTCACCGACACCGAAATTAATCCGCCGAGGGTCAGGCGTACTCTTCGAGAGAATTGGAAACCGCGAAACCGTGATCGAGACCAGCAATTTGGTGGATTTTTTGGGAGGCATGGGGTGACTCTTTTTCCAAGAAACGCTCGCATGAGGAAACCACGGATTGATGTCTTCCTTGAACCAATCCCAATGCGCCTCTTTAAATCGCTCAAGTCCAAGCATTTCCTTCAGGGAGTGGCCTTGCAGCTTGATGCAATCCGCATTGTTCGACCAAGCGTAGATCGCGAGATAATGGCCAACAACGCGGTGTAAGTTCCGCATTGCTTCTCGTTCGCGTGTCGGGGCTTGAGGAGCCATCGAGTTCTCCGGATTGTGACCGAAGCGGGAACTTCTGTGTAATGCGATTCCGTCGCCCCTCCGGGGCTCTTTGGTATTTGTCGTCGCTTACCAGGGGTTGCGCTTCGCTGCACCCCTGGCTACCATCCGACGCCGCATCCGCGGCTCAAAAACCCGCACTCGGATTCGTTCGTGGTTTGTCTTCAGTCCCGGAGGGACGATGGATGGTAGCCAGGGGTGAAGCGAGGCTTTGCGAGCGTAACCCCTGGAACGCAACCCCACCCCTAGAACGCGAATCCACCAATCACCCAGCCCCGGAGGGGCGACGGACACCACGACTTCACTCCCACAAGTATGTCTCGTCGAAATCGATGCCGTGCTTGCGGAACAACGCTCGCAGTTCATCTTGGAACGACATTTTCTTGTGATGCTCGGCTTGGTTCGCGATGTACCTCTTCACGTCGTCGATGTTCGAGTGACTCACAGTGAACGCACCGTAGCCCGTTTGCCACCAGAAATCATTCGCGTCCGGGAACGTCTCGTGAACCCATCCCGACGAACCCGATTTGATCTCCCGCAGCACATCCTTCAAAGCCGGTTCCTGCCGCAACGTGACAAGCAGGTGAACGTGATCGTCCACTCCGCCAATCTGGATCGGGATGCCGCCGTGGTCTCGCACGATGCCGCCGAGGTATTCCCCCAATCGCGGCTGCATCTGCGCTGTGATTCTCGGAAGGCGGTGCTTTGTGCTGAACACAAGGTGATAATGCAGCTTACCAGGGGTTGCGCTTCGCTCCACCCTTGGCTACCATCCGACGCCCTTCCAGGGCTCAAAACCAACGCGGTTAGTGGTTGAACATGAACTCACGTGAGTTCATCACCGCCCAAAACACATCCTCCAACGCCTGCGTCTTGTTCGGGTTCGCCGCCACGATCTCCAGCAGATTCTTCATCTCGGCAGCCGTCGGCGCTCGGCTCAGACACCGCACGTAAATCTGCTCGATCACCTGCGACGGCGTCTTCTTCTCCTGAAGCATCTTCGCCACCAGGCCGCCCTGCACGATCTTCGGTTCCACCGTCGTGCCGTTGAGCAAGTGCAGGCTCTGCGACAGCGTCGGCTCCAGTCGCACCTCGCACGAACAGACCGTTTCCCGCGTCGGACGGCCGAACGTCGTCAGGAAGTACGTGCTCACGCCGCCGTCAGCGATCTGCACCGCACGCGCGCCGTTCGGCAACCCCTGGAACTTGTTCTTGGTGTCCGTCACTTGCGTGATGAGGTCGAGCATCGTTTCCGCACGAATACGGCGAATCGGGCCACGGGCGAAGTTCCGCGTGTCGGATTCGTTCGTCTTCGTCGGCTGCGTGCTGCGCTGGTACGTCTGCGACACGCAGATGTCGCGAACCAACTTCTTGAAGTCGTACTTGTAGCCGGTGAACTTCTTGCCGAGTTCGTCAAGGAGTTCCTGGTTGCTCGCGGGGTTCGAGATGCGAACGTCGTCCACCTCGTTGATGATCCCCTGCCCGAAGAAGTGCGCCCACACGATGTTCGACAGGTTCTTGGCGAAGTACGGGTTCTCGGGGCTTGCGAGCCAGTTCGCCAGCACGACGCGACGATCCTTGCCAGCGACATCAGCGGGTGCCGTGCCGCCCAGGAACTTCGCCGGCATCGGGCGACCGCGAACCGGGTGGTTCACTTCGCCGCCGCCGCTGTTGAAGACGATCAGTTCGCGGGGGTCGTCGCCAGCCTTGCGGCCGATCTGCGTGAAGAACGCCGCGAAGCCGTAGTAGTCGTCCTGCGTCCAGCGGTCGAACGGGTGGTTGTGACACTGCGCACACTGCACCCGCATTCCCATGAACACCTGCGCGACGTTCTCCGTCACCTTCAGGATGTCGGTTTCAAGTTGGTAGTAGTTCGTGACGGGGTTCTTGAACGTGCCGCCGTTCGCGCCGAGCAGTTCCTTTACCCATTCGTCGGTCGGCACGTTGCGAGCAATCTTGTCTTGCAGCCAGTTGTAGTACAGCAGCATCGACTTGTACGACACCTGATTGCTACTGCGAATCTGCAGCAGTTCCGCCCACTTCAACACCCACAGTTCCGCGAACTCCTTGCGATCAAGGAGTTCATCGACGAGCAGCGTTCGCTTGTCTGGCAGGCTCGACACCATGAAGCGTGCGTATTCTTCCGGCGTCGGCAGTTGGCCGATCACGTCGAGGTATACACGGCGAACGAACACTTCGTCGGTGCAGGTGCCGCTGGGTTCGATGCGGAGTTTCTTCAGCTTGTTGTTGACGCCGGTATCGACGTAGTTCGTTTCGGGTGAGTTGGGCCACGCGAACTGCAACGCCTTCGGCAACGTGATGAACGGCACGCCGATCGTGAACGTGTGGAAGCGTGCCATGACGAACGATTCGCCGCGTTCGCCTGCCGTGACGTCGCCGTTGCCGTCGATCTTCGCCGAGTTCTCGTTGTTGGTGAGGAACAGCGCGAGCGAAGTCACGTCGCGGTCGGTACCGTCGCTGTACTTCGCACGCACAACGATCCGCTGCTTCTCGCCCTTGCCATCCAGCACGGCGGACGGCGGATACACTTCCATGCTCACCGGCAACGCGACGGTTGGCGCATCAAGAGGAGCGTCAGCTTCGAGCCAACGAATGAGTGCCTGATGGTATTCGTCGCCTTCCTTGATCTTGCCGCCGCCCGTGTGCGGAACCTTCCCGCATGCTTTCTCGACGAGCAGGCTCTCGTTCGGCATCGCGAGGTTGATGCGGCGACCGTTCAGTTCGCGGGTGAGGCGGTGGTGGTCGCCGTCGGGGTCGAAGCCGAACAGCGACAGACGGAAGCCGTCTTTGCCGCGAGCCGCCCCGTGACAGCCGCCGACGTTGCACCCAGCCCTCATGAACACCGGCATCACGTCTTGCTTGAACGAGATGGGCCGATCTTCCTTGGCCTTCGCCACCTTCACCGGCACCTTCACGACCTGCCCGCTGAACGTGACCGTCATCTCGGTGGCGCCATCGGCAACCGGGAACACCGTGAGCTTGTCGAACTTCACGAGTGCGGGGTTCGCGAACGCGACCTGTGCCTGTGCGGTGACATCGCGGGTGATGCCGTCCGGTTGCGTGAGTTGCACGACGAACGATTGCCGATCGCGTGCCGTTTCGAGGTTGATGTCGGGCGGATAGACGGCGATGGTCTGCGAGAATGATTCACCGCAGAGAACGCCGAGAACGCAGAGGGAAAGCAGGAAACGCATATCGTGGAACCTCAAGCGGTGGATCATTATGGAAGACGGTCTCGCCAATACCCGCGTCGCCGTTTCTGATGAGCAAATGCAATAACACGGATTTCGGTGGTGGTCTCAATGTAAACGATCGAGTACGGCGGGACCTTCAAGCTGCACCCTCGGCACCTCGTCCGGAGAACAGCGGCATAAACCATCAAACCCGAAGCGATGTTGGCCAGGGCATCGTTAACTGTCTGCTGGAAGTCCGCCGGTGTCGGGGAGGCAGTGAGGGCGATGTCGTACTCTGCCCTCGCGAATGGCTCCCAGATGACGGTTTTCACCCGTACTTCTCCTTCATCTGCCGCATCACTTCTTCGTGCGGGATACCGACCGTCTTCCCCGCCTCATAATCGGCAACACGGCGATTGATCTCGTCGATGAACTCGGGATCCCACTCCCCATCATCATCTTCAAGGGAGGTGAGGTATTCGATCACTTCCGCGCGTTCGTCAGCATTCAACGCGGCGAGCATCGGTTTCAGCTTCTCAGCGGCTTCAGACATAGTGGAATCCTCCGTGCGGGTCACTCACCCATCGTATCACGGCTTTTTCGGTGGTTCTTCCTTCTTCGGTGCAGGTTGCCCACCTGCGGCGGCCTTCTCGCGTTCCTCTTGCTCCAGTCGCAGTTGCTCCAGTCGCGTCAGGCGCTTTGGGGGCGGTTGGTTCGCCATCGGCATCGGCGGCGGTGTTGCCACCATCGGGTTCGGCATCGGTGGTGCTACCACTGCGACCTTCGGAGGCAACGGCACGTCGATGCGAAGCTCCGTACCACCGACATTCCCGGCAATGAGTTCGCCGCCCTTATCAATCACCACCTGTGCGAAGATGCCGCCGTGCTTCCCCGCTGGGCTGGTCTTGTCGGCGACGATCGGGAATACGAGTTCCTTCGTGTCCTTCGTCAGTTCCATCACCTGCGTTGTGACCTTCGCAGGAAGCCCATAGATCGTCACCTTCGCCTTGCCCTCGAACGGCGTCGCCACCGACACCTTGCAGAACAGTTGCGTCGTCTGGCCCTGTTCAACCGCCGGGCGTTCCATCGTCATCGTCACAAGCGGCGCGGCCACTTCCAGCGTGAACAACTGGCTCGACGTCCACACCGGACCCTTGCCCGCGTCGGCCACGGCCGTCACGGCGGTCTTCCACTTTCGCGGAGCGGCGTTCGGGGCCGCGTTCATCGGAAGCACGCACTCCGTGGCTTCCGGCGGTATCACGGCTGATCCCTGAATGCCCAACCCTGGCGGCGTCCACAGCGGGAACACGGTGATCGGTCCCTTGAATCCCTCGGCACGTTTCGCCACGATTCGCAAGTTGAACGAACCGTTCTGCACGAGCGGCACCTTCGGTTCGATCACGTCAATCGAGTACGGGGCGGCTTCGCCAACCGCGATTGCGGTGCGGTCGGTGTTGTGTCGCGTGTAGACCGTCTGCCCGGGCTGCCCAACCACGAAGCCCGCGTCGAATGCTGTTCGGCACGGCACCTTCACCATCGGGTCGGCGTGCGTAGCGGTGATCGTCGTGAGGAAGCCACCCGGCACCGCTGCGGGGGTTGCTTCAAACACTGCGGGGATCACGTTCAACCCGGCGTCCATCTGGTCTGCCGTGAGCGTGACGCCAGCCGGAAGTTGCCCCATGCCCATCACGAGCGGACCGCCGAACTCCGCACGATTCGCGACCAGCAGCGACGCGTACCGCCCACCCTTCGGCACCGTGATCGTCTGGCGATCCTGGTTCGCGGGGTTGTTGCCATCGACTCGCGGAATCGTCGTGCTGATCGACGGAGCCACCGGCGTCAGTTCGATGCGGTAGAAGTAGTCGGGGCCGCCCTTCCGCAAGTGATCGTGAACCCACAGCGTGTAGATGCCATCTTCGGGGATCGTCAGGCGGAACGCACTGTCGGGGCCACCGGCGTCGTCGTTGCTGGCGAGCGCGGCACCGGCTGCGTTCCCAAAGTACAGCACGGGATCGAGGGGCGAGCCGAGCGCACGGGCGTAACAGCGAGCGTCGAAGACCTGCCCCTTCTTCCCCGCGAATTTGAAGTAATCGACTTCCCCCGCTGCGGCGATGATGCCGTTGAACGCTGCGGGAACTGGTCCGGGAGGCACCGCTGCGCCCGGGCTTGCGGTTGCGGCGGTGTTGTTGCCCGGCGTCTCGAACACATTTGGAGCATCGACGAGGCGGAACTTGAAGCCCGTCGGGCTCATGCCTTCGGGCGTCTGGCAGTGCATTCGCCAGTAACCGTTGCCATCGTCGGCAGGCAGCTTCACCTTCTGCTTGATCGGGCCACTGGGGTCGCCGAGGAACGTCAGTTCCAGTTCTTCGCCAGGTTTGCCGCCTGCGGGCACGACAGCCGTGGGTCGCGGGAAGTTGCCGATGTGCAGCCGATACTGACACGCCCCGTTGCCGCCGTAAGCACTCTCGCGAATCTGCACGATGTACTTGCCGTCAGCGGGAATCACCACCGAGCAACCGCCGTCTTGTTGCGTCATCGGGGAATCGTCGCCAGTCGCCAACTCGAACCGTTTCGCATCAAGGATCGCGACATACGGATCGAAGAACGCAACGCCGAGCCGCATCGCTTCGACTTCTACCGAGAGCCGTTGCCCCTTCTTGCACTCGACGACGAAGTAATCCTGATCCTCGTTCTGCACGACGCCGTGAACGGTGACGTTCAGTGGGATCGGTTGCGGCTTGTCGAATTCGCTGTTCGGCTCGACTTCCTCGACGACCGGCAACGCACCCACCCAGAACGTTCGCACTTCGCTGACCCCGGATGCGGTGCGAACCCGAAGCGCGTGTTCGCCAAGTCGGCATTCTGGAGCGATGGCGACGGTCACCTTGAGGGTGGCGTCGTTCACCACTTCGAGCTTCTTGACGGTGATGCCAGGGTAGTAGAGCAGCACTTCCTGAGCGTCGGCGAGGCGACCGCCCGAGAACGTGAGGACGGCTTCGGTGCCGCGTTGCGCCCCGCGTGGTTGAATCACGCCAAGACTTGGCGATGCAGCGGGGGACTCACCGCAGAGAGCGCAGAGAACGCAGAGGGAAGTCAGGAACGAGAAGCGTTGCATCACGGGTGTCTCACGGAGCGAACGATTGTTTTGAGCCCTGGAAGGGCGGCGGATGGTAGCCAGGGGTGGAGCGAAGCGCAACCCCTGGTCCGGAAGCGAACCGAGGTCATTGGTTGCCAAGCGTTTTGGTCTTTTGGTTCACGTTTCCAGGGGTTGCGCTTCGCTCCACCCCTGGCTACCATCCGCCGTCCCTCCGGGACTCAGGCAGGAATTACGCCAGCAGTTCCTTGCGGACCTTGCCCTCGCGGACAATGTCGATCGGTCGATCACCCGGCGACATCAGTTTCTTCGAGGCGTCGATGCCGAGGCAGTCGTAAACCGTGTGTGCCAGGTCTTCCACCGTCAGGCCGTCTTCCTCAGGCTCCGATGCGGTTGCGTCGGACTTGCCGTAGATGAAGCCCTTCTTCACGCCACCACCCGCCAGCACCACGCTGAACACCTTCGGCCAGTGATCGCGGCCAGCCGTCGCGTTAATCTTCGGCGTGCGACCGAACTCGCTCGAAATCATGATGAGCGTCGTGTCGAGCAACCCACGAGTTTGCAGGTCGGTCAGCAGCGCCGCATACGCCTGATCGAACGCCGGGAGTTGGTTCTTCGTCCCGCCGACGATGCCACCGTGAAGATCCCAGCCGCCGTAGGTCAGCGTCACGAACCGCACGCCGCTTTCCACGAGACGACGCGCCATCAGCAACCGCTGACCCGCCGCGTTGCGACCGTACTGATCGCGAAGTGCTGCCGGTTCGGCGTTGATGTCGAACGCGGCACGAGCCTTCTCGCTGCTAATGAGGCCGTAAGCCCGTTGGTAGAACGTGTCCATCGCGTCGAGGTTGTCCGACTTCTCCTTGCCGGTGAAATGCGCGTTCACGGCGTCGAGCATGTTGCGGCGAGTCGTGAAGCGATCGGGGGTCACGCCGCCCGGAAGCGTCAGGTCTTGCACGCGGAAGCCGCCGTTCGCCGGGTCGCTGCCAAGGCTGAACGGAGCGAAGCTACTGCTGAGGTAACCGCTGCCCGCGTCCTGGGCCGGTTGACTTGGCACCGCAACGTATGGCGGCAGGTTGTTCCTCACGCCGAGTTCGTGACTCACGACGCTACCCATGCTCGGGAACTTCAAGGCGGGGCTGGGTCGGTAGCCGGTGAACATATTGTGCGTGCCGCGTTCGTGGGCCGCTTCGCCGTGCGTCATCGCGCGAGCCACCGTGATCTTGTCGGCGAGAGCAGCGGTCTTTGGCAGGCACTCATTGAAGACGACGCCTTCGAGCTTGGTCTGAACGGTGCCCATCTGCCCGCGATACTCGACCGGCGCGAACGGCTTCGGGTCCCAGCTCTCTTGGTGAGCCATGCCGCCCGGCATGAAGATGTGAATGCACGCTTCGGCTTTGGGCTTCGGCTTGCCGGGGGCTGCGGGGTCGGCGGCTTGCAACCGCATGTATTGATCGAGGGTGAGGCCGAGCGCCCCAACTGCCCCGACGTGCATAAAGTTGCGGCGGTTCAATGGCGAACCCATGCAACGGCTCAACAAATTCATCGCGGACTCCATGCGGGGTCGGGTTAGGTTTTGAAAGCAGGGGAGGGTTTCGTAACGAGCGACCGAGGTCGCAGAGGGCAAGCCCCGGATGTCAATCGGGGAGGAGCAGGCAGCGCAGGCAGTTTGCGAGAACGCCGTGGCAGCGTCATTCTCGCAAGTCAAAGATAGTCTAACGAACGGGCGGCGTCAATTACTGAATTTCGCCGCTTGCGGCTTTGCACAAGTTGTCGTGCAAAGCCGTAAGCGGCGAAAGATGATTCATTCCACCTCGAAGATGCATTCGATCTCGACGGCGATGTTCCCCGGAAGCGAGTTGTGCCCAACGGCACTGCGAGCGCCGACGCCGGCCTCTTCGCCGAACACGTCCTTCATCAGCTCCGAGAAGCCATTGATGACCTTCGGCTGATCGAGGAAGTCGTCGGTGCAGTTCACCATGCCGAACGTCTTGATGAGCCGCTTCACTTTGTTCAGCGAACCGAGCGTGTCCTTCACCGTGGCCAGGATCGCCAGCCCGACCTGCTTCGCAGCCTCCTTACCCTGTTCGAGTGTCATGTCTTTGCCGAGCCGCCCGGTAATCATCGACTTGTCGGCCTTCAACGGACCGTGACCCGAGATGAACAGCAAGTTGCCGTACTTCACGGCGGTCTTGTACACGGCCACGGGCTTCGGGGCTGGTGGCAGAGTCAGGTGAAGTTCCTGAATGCGCTTTTCCGGATCGCTCGCCATTGTTGAATCTCCGCGATGTAGGGCAACGTTTGCTATCCGGCGTTTGTCATAACCGGGGTGCACGCGAAGAGCAAGTTTCCGAAATAATTCTGTGTCTGACGCGAACCATCTTTTGCGTTGAGCGTCTATGAAGGTGAACACACCAAACACAGGCGAAGCCATGAAACGGTTCCCCAAACAGCCGACGAATCCCAATCGCCCGCAACGCGGGTTCGGATTCCGGCCGTTTAATCAACGCACCATCACCAGGTGACGCAGGGGACCATCGGAAACATTTCCGGGGCCGGGCGTTACCGTGAGGGACGCCCGGCCCCGATGCGTTTATCGACATCATCAACCACATCCAGCGGTGTGGAGCCGAATGGTAAGGCGGCGCTCTGTTAAAGCGCACAGTGTAGGTTCGATTCCTACCACCGCTGCTGTCCGCGTATTCACTCCCCGGTCAGCCAATGGTCGGCCGCCCGGCTGTTAACCGGAGAATGGTGGTTCAAGTCCACCCTGGGGAGCTTTGCTTCTTTGCCGAGGATTCAGTGCTGGTACTGATGCCACCCTCTGAAGGTGGACGACGCAGGTTCGATTCCTGCCTCGGCAACTGTCGGTGTTCATTCCGGAGGATTCAGTGCTGGCACTGATGCCACCCTTTGAAGGTGGACGTCGCTGGTTCGATTCCAGCCTCCGGAACATTTCGAAGGCGGAAGGCGGAGGGCAGAAGGCAGAATGAAAGTCAAGTTCCCCCTTCCGCCTTCCGCCCTCCGACCTGGAAAATGCCTCGCACGCTTCAATGGCGAAGCAGTCGGCTTTTAACCGACTCATGCAGGGTTCGATCCCCTGGCGAGGCACTGGTTCGATCCCGGTGAAGCTAACTCGGTAGAAGCGCCGTGCTGAAAACGCGGAGGAACTGGTTCGACTCCAGTTGCCGGGACTGTTCGATGATTGCGTTCGTGAGGTCAACGGTAGCCTGCCTGGTTTCCACCCAGGACGCGCGGGTTCAAATCCCGCCGAACGCTCTGCCCGCGCCCAACAACGGAAGCGTACACACTGGTGCGTAGCCCAACTGGTCGGGCACCTGCTCGAAAAGCAGGAGGATGCCGGTTCGAGTCCGGCCGCAAAATCGCCTCGGGAACTTGCGTGGGCAACTTCGGACCGTGGCCGATTGGAGAGGCATCGCTCTTCTAAAGCGACTTATGCAGGTTCGACTCCTGCCGGTTCGACTGTTTCAGGATGTGGGCCATTGGCTGGCCGCGAGTCTTGGGAACTCGTTGAAGTAGGTTCGATTCCTGCCATCCTGACTGTCCTCATTCTCCGTCCGACGGCAGCGGCGCTGGGCCTCCGAAGCCCGGTTGACAGGTTCGACTCCTGTACGGAGAACTGCTTGCCCCGACCGACGGCGCGGTGCCGGGTCTACGAAGCCTGGCTGGAAGGTTCGACTCCTTCTCGGGGTACTGTCGCAAAATGTCCATGCTCTGTGGTCGGGTCAGGTTTCCAATTGTGGGCATTTCGGTAAATCGTCTCGGATGCACACGGGAGTCAACCCGGATGACCGAGACCAGCCGACTGCTCTGCACCGCCCTCCTCCTCGCGATTTGCTCGTTCGCTCCGGGCTTCTTTTTCGTTCGCCGATTGAGATGGAACTACCTCGAAACCGCTTGCGGCTCAGTGGCACTTTCGTACCTCCTCGTCTACTTGGCCTCGACACTGGTGTTTCTGCTCAACCTGGGACCAACAGGTTATTACTGCTCAACCGCGGTCGCTATCGGACTTGGACTGGCGTGTCGGAAAGACCTGCGAAGATATTTTGCTCGCCGAGATGTGCAGCGATTGTTTGCGGGATTTGGAGTGTTGGTCGTGTGGGGGCTTGTCTTGCTCGCTCTTGTGCGGACCTACGCTGGTGGGTTCTGGGCGGGAGACTATTGGGAACACTATGAGAGAGCGCTGTACTTCCTCCATCGCTATCCGACCGACTACCAATTCCTCGGGCTCTATGGCTTGACCGCTCGGCCGCCGTTCATGAATCTCGTCATGGCGTTTTACCTCGGCCAGGTCGGTGACTCGTTCCCCGCTTACCAGGTGATCTCTCAGTTTCTCAACTTGCTCGTCTACTTCCCCCTCATCTTCATGGCGGGGCTAATGGTTCGGGGTGGCCATCGCCGAATCGGATTGATTGTCGCGTTCTTGGCTCTCTGCCCTTCGTTCCAACAGAACCACCTCTTCCTCTGGACAAAGCTGTTCTGTGGCTTTTTCACTCTCCTTGGCCTTGCGCTGTATCTCCGCGGTTGGCGAAAGCATGACTCCGGCAGGATGCTTGCGGCTGTTGTCAGCCTCGCATGCGCGGCGCTTGTCCACTATTCAGCTGGCCCGTACCTTCTGTTTCTTGCGATCCATTACCTCGTCCTCGCTGCCTGGGGCCTGAGACCCAAGTGGGAGGTGCCGGTAGCTGGAGTGCTCGCAGCCACAGTTCTGGCGACATGGTTCGGTTGGGCATTCGCTCTCTACGGTCCAACGGACACCTTGGGTGCCAACCCCACCGTGACAGCATCGGCTCAATTAACGCCCATCGAGAATGTCCAGAAGGTGGCGAGCAACACACTCCGGACACTGGTGCCTCATCCGGTGTATCTGCCACGAGCGACGTTCGAGGAATTCTTCTGGCAACCCAATCGCCTCGGATATTGGCGGGAGTACTGGTTCCTCATTTACCAGACAGCTCTCTTCCCGATGATGGGTCTCGCAGGTGGGTTGATTGTGACCTATCTCCTGACGCGCGACCTCCAAGATCGCCAAAGGATTCCTCGCTCACTCCGGGTGTTCTGGGTGTCATTCATCCCGTTCTGCACGCTCGTCGGGATTGCTGTGAATGGTGGCCAAGAGTTGGTTGGGATGGCCCACGTTTGTCTCCAACCACTTGCATTGCTCGGAGTGGTTTACCTGGCTGCGAGTCTTGGCACACTGCCTGTCTGGCTTCGTCGGGTGGCCCTTCTCGGAGTAGCCTTCGATGCTGCCGTCGGAATCGTGCTTCACGTCCACATGCTTCGCTATTCACTTGACCGACTCCCGGATGGACGGATCGGATTATCCGATCAACTCCCAGCGATTCCCGTCATCGAAAACGCGATGGCGAAAGCAGAGTATCCCGCTGTGTTTGTTGGTGATCTTGTTGCCCCGTGGACCGTTGGTTTGATGGTGCTGGTTGTGACCAGCGTGATTGGATTCTTGGCGGTGGTGTCGATGGAGGCTGAGACTGGTGGCCTGCGACGGGCACCCTTCTCTCGCTGGTGGGTGTTCGGAATCGGCGCTGTCCTGGTGGCAATGGTGGCTGTTGCCTGTTTGACCCAGGGGACGAGCAACGACTTTGGAGTTGGAGTCTCACCTCGGATCGTGCGATCGTCTGCTGCTGGACCCCATCTGGAGGCGGCCTTGCGAGAGTACGCGGCGGGGAACATTGCTGCTGCGAGGAGCGAGATCGTACAGGCACACGCAATCTCTCCCACCGATCCGGAAGTCGATTACTACTTCCGGTTGTGGTCCAGACTGCACGGGTGGTAAGCAATGGCGACTCGGCTTCTCGCAGACGATACCGTACGCGGTGTTGTTCGCAACTGACTCGAATCAGTACAAACTGATGGATTGCGGACGATTCCCCACGAACGGACCACGGCACAACACCCGGTAGGCATCGTTCACCGTCCGCGTCGGGATCGCCTCGAAATTCGCTTTCGCGTTGCGGTCCAACTGACCGGGGTAACGAATCCCTTCATCAAGCACGCCAACCACGACGCGACCAAGAGCGTGACTGCGAACCGCTTCCAACTTCTCGGTAACTCGCCCCGTCCACCCAGCGCCAAAAGTACCGAGTTCCGTTGATGCGTTTCCAGGTAAAAGCTCGCCCGTCGCGGCCGTGTTCTCGTCGAGAACGTCGCCACGATCGAGTGCCAACAGGCCACACGCGACTGCCAACCCCGCCGAGCCTCCCTGCAACACAGGAGTGGCCGAATCGTCGTCACAGGAGGTCACGCGAACACAAACCGCCGCCCCCGGGTGCTCACGAGTGAACGTCGGCTGAATCGATCGCCATGCCACTTCGAGTGACCGCAGGAGTTGCGGATCGAGGATGCGGAACCCGAGCGACGCGATATCGAGATAGACTTCCCCGCAACCTTCCGCAACCGGAAGAAACTCGATCCGGGCGAGCGTGCCGATTGCCCGGTCGCGGTCATACAGCAGCGGTCGCACCACGACTGCCCGATCTCGCAGCGGCGCAAACGCTGGCGGTTCCGTTTCCTGTTGCGTGATGCTGGCAGATAAGTGTCGGAACGCGAGGAACCCTTGCGAGCATTCGCCACCGACGCGAGGAGCAATCCGCGACCATAAACTCCCAAGCGGATGGTTAGCCGCCGTCGTGAGACGCCCCGCGAAGGCATCGGATCGTGTGCGTTCCGTGCCCATCGCGGCCTGGAAATGCACGGCTGCGGCGTGCCCCGCAGCTACGGCCTTCCCAGGATTCTTCGACTGAACGTGACCGACCGCAATCGCCGTCGAAAGCAACGCCGCGGCCTGATTGAGCGCCTGGTTCCGCAACTCGACCGGGTACGGCTGCAAGAAACCTTTGCGAACCGCACCGGGTTCATCCAACAGGTCCGCGAGTAGCCTGGCACACGCCGAAAACACCTCGGGCACTTTGTGATGCCAGGCGTCGCGAGCCGCCGCGAGAACGACATTCTCCTGCCCGGTCAGGTGGGTTCGGCAAACGGGCATTCCGCAACCCCACGCTTCCCGCAACGCACCGAGTTTCGCCGTCCATCCGTCCGACGTCGCACGACACACAGGGCACGGTGCCGCAACTGCGACCGGTTCGGGTGCCTTCTCGGGTTCACTCACGGTTGGGGCTGTGAACTGCAAAATGGCAACCGCGTCGGGATCGAATCTGATACCCGAACCACGAGTCACGCTTAACTGATACTCGGTGCCTGCAGAACCCGGCGTGAACAGCAGCGCACCGAATCGATCCGTTTCGCCGAGTCGTTCGAGTTGTCCGCCGGTCTCGCCGCGACGCTGCATCCGCACGGTGATCCCGGCAGCGGCAGGGTCGGGTGGGAAGCCTGTCGAGATGGTCAACTCGTGATCTGCTCCGCCGGGTGTCGTCTCCTCAGGGGGAAGCGGCGCGAGCACCACGACGACGCCACTGCCAGCCGCATAAAACGACTGCCCAGCGACGAGCGTTTGGCCTTCGAGAACACCACGAGCAAGTTCCGCAACCGATGGCGCGTTGGTAACTGTCAGATTCATGACTCCCTCCCCGTGGTTACGGCGGTGGGCGTCCGAGAGTGAACCACATCCTGAGCGATGTCCGCAGTCTTGAGCGACTGGTCGGAGGCATCGGGCGAACTTGCACGCCACGTCTCTTGCAGAGCGACGGGCAACGGCGTTTGCGTCACGTCTGTTGGGCGGTTCGCCGAACCAGCATCACGCACATCCGCGATCTGTTCGGCGAAGCTATCGACGACTTCCACCTTTCGCGGGATCGGTCGGCGGAACACGCCGCTGCCGCGATGCGGGCCAGTACACACCGGGGCCGCGACAACGCTCGGCTCTTCGAGACGGAACGAGAAATGCGTGACGCCACCATAATCGGCGTTCAGGCACGGAGCGTGCGGGCATGTGTGAAGCGTTCGCGGCAACCGCTTCGTACACGCCATGCACTCGACCTGCCCGGTGCCCTTCACCACGCGAGTGAACCCGACACCCGGCGACCCGCACGCACACGCTTCCTGATCGAGATGCGCGAAGCGGCCACACCGTCGGCACTCTTTGCCCTCGGCGGGCTGGAAGCGGTTGTCGTCTTCGGTTGCGAGCCAATCGACGAGGCGATTCGTGGGCCACGGCGTCGAACAGACATCGCACTTCTCGAACCCCGACAGATGCGATCGGCACTTTTCGCAAACCAGCACCTTCAGCACGACGAGCGAGGCGTGCGTGGCGCGAATGAGCGAGAACCAGATTCCTTCTTCAAGCGCACGTGGACGGGTGGGCTGTCCACCGCACACAGCACGAAAGATGTGTTCCGTGATGCTGAACGGCTGCGCCCGATAGTTTCGACCAACCGGCCAATGACCATCGAGGTAACCCGACAACAGGTGCCGTTGTTCGTGGCGGCGCTCGGCACAACCCGGCGGGCTGCCGGGGTTCGCTTCGCGGAAAAGCTCCGCACACAGGCAGCGGGCGTGCCCCATCAGAACGCCGATGGTGTGATCGGCCAGGCATCGCCCGAACGCTTCCGTGGGTCGGCGACTGCGTGAATCGGCGAACTCGCCGAGCATATCGACATCGCGGAAGCCGAGTCGTCGTAGACCGGCGACGAGCCACACGGCAAGACCGATCAAGAATCGCCGCAGTGTGAGGAACGCACCGGGCCACGGCGCCGCACCCCACGCTGCCGCCTGTTCCGGCGTTTCGCCCGCGATCGGAGTGAGATCGCGCCGCACCCCTAACCCGTACAGGAACATCAGTTGAAGCAGACCCGCTTCACGGAAGACGATTGTGCCGGCTCGACGCTGCCAGCGCGTGATGTATGCAACAGCGTGTTCGATGCGTGCCGGGCTGAGTTCAGCGTTCGTGTTGCCGTAGAGCAGGAAACCAACGACGACCCAGAACATGAGCGGATCGGTGTCTGGCCCGCATTCGATGGCGAGAGCAGTGAGTTCGCGGACGAGTTCGGCATCGTCGGGCATCAGGCTGGCCACTTCCTGGCGCGCTGAGCGGACTGCCGCGACTTTGTCGCGGAGGCAGGCCACGAGCGCCCGGAGGGGTTCATGTTCCACGGTGGGCCTCCTGATTTGATGCGATCGTGGGCGATCTTTGATTAGCCGTGCGTTCGTCTCGACATGAAAGCTGGGAATCTCGCCCTCATCATAGCGTGGTGAGTGTCCGGGCACGCACCAGAAACAGATGTCGCATGCGGCTCGCTTTGAACTCAGGCGTCAGACCCCAGCGGACAAGTTCCTGGTAATACGCCGCAGGCGAACGACACCGGACAAACCAACCTGTAAAGAATTCACGGCACCTGACTGTGTTTAAGAGAAAGGCACCTGGGTTTTGCGAAGGCTCGCGAAATGGCGCAAGCCCACATCAGAGAAGAGGTTTCGGAAGATGTCTGAATCGATCTCACCGATCACTATCCGAATCGGCGCTGCCGCAGGATCAGGTAATCGAGCAGTGCTTTGTCGAACCCGACGCTCGTGTCCATCGCCACATAATCGACGTTCGCGCCTGCACACTCCGCCTTGTAATACGCCCGGAACTCATCCACGAACTTCCGGTAGTCGTCCGCGATACCCTGCGCGTCGATCTCCTTGTGATCCGCCGATTCCACGTCCTGAAAGTCCACCAACCCCGCCAGCGGGAACTTCGTTTCCAGAACATCCAGCACATGAAACACGATCACCTCGTGACCTGAATACCGCAGCCGATACAGGCTTCGCAGCAGGGCGTCGGCTTCCGTCTTCCAGTCGTCGGTCGTCGGCAGCAAATCCGTGAAGAGCATGATGAGGCTCTTGCCCTTGATCATGGACGCGAGCTGAAACAGGCTATCCGGAATGTTCGTCTGGCCGACGGGCTTGAGGTTCGCGAGCACCGACAGGATTGTGCCGAGTTGCGAGCGCTTGCTCTTCGGCGGAATGACGGTGGTGAGTTTCGTGTCGAACGCGACGAGGCCAACGGGGTCTTGCTGATAGATCATCAGATAGCCGAGGGCTGCGGCGAGGCACACGGCGTAATCGAACTTCGTGAGCGTTTCGTCAGCAGCGCCGAGGGCCGACCAGTCGATCTTCACGCCGGCCTTGCGAGCTTCCGCAGGGCCGTTCCAGTCCATCGACTTCGACAAATCCATGACGAGGTAGCCCGTCATGTTGGTCTCGGCCCTGAACTTCTTGACGAAGTATTTGCCGGTCTTGGCGTAGACGTGCCAGTCGAGGGATTTGAGGTCGTCGCCGGGGTTGTACTTGCGGTGTTCGGAGAACTCGACGCTGAACCCCTGGAACGGGCTGCTATGAAGCCCGGTCAGGAACCCTTCGACGATGAACTTGGCCCGCAGGTCAAGCCGAGCGACTTGCCGGATGACTTCGGGACGAAGATATTTTTCGGCGGTCATGGGTGTTCTCGCAACAACATCTCACCCGACGCTGCAAACCAACCGCGCCCGTCGATTTGGTAGACGCCATCGGTTGCAGCGGCGAGGAAACGGCATGTCACTTCGAGCAGGCGTTCCACTGTCGCCTCAACGGCGTCGCCAGATTGCGAGAGCGTGATGAGTTGCTTCGTCTGGATGGCGTGCTGCATCAGCATGGTACTGTTCGGGCTGTAATCGCACGTCTCCAACTGGGCGGCGTAAGCGTTCAGATCGTCGCGGAGATCGTCGTGTTTCGTGAGATATCGCTGTATCTCGACCGTACCGTTCGGAAGCCGCAATTCGCCGGAGGTCCAGCCGAGGTCGTCGCCCTTGAAGTGCGGTTCGACGAACACACCAGCCGCGTGCAGGTGTTCCGCGAGCGCCGCAGGCGAGGGTTCCGATTCAGAACGACCGAACACCCGATACCACATGTGAAAACACCAAAGCGGAACCTGCGAGCGTCGAGGCGTCAGCCCGACGGTGCAATTCAGAGGTGCTGAATCGCGAAAAGGTACCGTCGGGCTGACGCCTCGACGCTCGCGTCAACCTCCACGTTGCGATTTCATCCCTTCCGTTTCTCAGCGTACTTCTTCGGTTCGGGTTCGCTCACGATCTTCAGTAACTCCACCACGATGTCGTCGCTGTTCTTGCCTTCGGCCTGTGCCTGGAAGTTCGCGCTCACGCGGTGACGCAACACCGGAATCGCCGCCTTCTTGATGTCGTCGAGGGCCACGCTCGGTCGGCCATCCATTGCGGCGAACGCCTGACCCGCCTGCGCCAAAAAGATGCCCGCACGCGGACCCGCGCCCCAGTCCACAAGGCGCTTAATGACGTCCGGTGCGCTCGGGTCTTTCGGACGAGTCGCACGCACGAGCTTCACGATGAAGTCGTTCACGAACTTCGGCACCTCGATCTTCTTCACCAGCTTCTGCCACGCAACGATTCGCTCTGCCGTCAGCACCTTGATGAGTTCGGGTTTGTCCGATCACGAAGAACGGTTCCGGCAACTTCATGGTTTCCTGGCCAGCAGTGACCTGTCGTTCCTGCATCGCTTCGAGGAGCGCCGCTTGCGTCTTAGGCGGCGTGCGGTTGATTTCGTCAGCCAGCACGATGTTTGCGAAGATCGGGCCACGCACGAAACGGAACTCGCGTTTGCCGTCGGCCGTTTCGTCGAGGATGGTGGTGCCAGTGATGTCGGACGGCATCAGGTCGGGCGTGAACTGCACTCGCTTGAAAGCGACGTTCAGAATCTGCGCCACCGAACTGACCATGAGCGTCTTCGCCAGTCCGGGCACCCCGACGAGCAGGCAGTGCCCCCGCGTGAAGATGGCAGCGAGAACCTGTTCGATGACTTCGCCCTGCCCGACGACCACTCGCCGAAGCTGTTCGAGCATGCCGGTGCGGTCGATTGCGAACTGGTTCAGGTATTCGGTGAACTTATCGGTGGCGGACAAGGGCAACCCTCGTGTCGTGTCGGTGCGGGAGCTGTTCCAACAGTTTACCGAATTGGCGAACCCTGCGTAGCCGCGACCCAAAGGGAGCGTGTTTCCGTTTCTGGGGCCTGACGCTCCCCTTCGGGTCGCGGCTACGCGAATTCTACATTCTCAACTTTCCAATTGCTCCGATTCGGGTGCCCGGCTAATATCGTGGTTGTTGAATCTGCCTGAACGCTGCCACGTGTTTTTCCACCTGCCTGAATCCCACCTGCCTTCCTCCGCAACGGAGACCCATCATGCTCACGATCCTCGGCGACAAACAACGCTACTGCGACGGCATCAACCGCCGGAATTTCATGAAGATCGGCGCGTTCGGAGCCGGTCTCACCCTCACCGACATGCTCCGTGCCAAAGCTGGGCAAGACCCCACCACAAAACCCTCGACGCCGAACAAAGCGGCGATCATGATCTACCTGCCGGGCGGTCCGTCGCACATGGACATGTACGACATGAAGCCCGAAGCCCCGATGGAATTTCGCGGCGAATTCAACCCGATCAAGACGAACGTTCCCGGCGTGCAAATCTGCGAACACATGCCAATGCAGGCCCGGATGTGGGACAAACTTTCCTGCGTCCGCTCGATCGTGGCCACCGATGAACACTCCGATTCCTACGTCACCACTGGCTACCCCGAGAACGTGAACCGCACCGCTGGTCACCCGAGCTTCGGCTCCGTCGTCTCGAAGCTCCGCAGTGGCGGGGCCAACGACGTGCCTCCGTTCGTGAGCCTGCGTGGTCACAGCATCGGCACCGAACCCGGCTTCCTCGGCGTCTCGCACCGCCCGTTCACCCCGAGCGGCCCTGGCATCGAAAACCTTCGCCTCGCCAACGGCATCAAAGTGGACCGGATGGACGACCGCAAGAACCTTCTCGGTCAGTTCGACACGGTTCGCCGTGACATCGACGCCAGCGGCACCATGAAGGGCATGGACACGTTCGCGGGTCGTGCGTTCGACATGATCGCTTCGGGCACGGTTCGCAAGGCGCTCGATCTGAAGAACGAAGACCCACGAACCCGCGATCGCTACAAGGGCGTCGAACAGTTCCTCACGGCTCGTCGGTTGGTCGAAGCTGGTGTCGGCTGCGTGACGTTGAGCTTCGGCGGTTGGGATACGCACGAAAACAACTTCAAGCAACTGAAGACGCAACTTCCGCAGCTTGATCGCGGCATCGCGAGCCTGATCGAAGACCTGCACGATCGCGGAATGGAAGACGATGTGGTGACGGTGGTGTGGGGCGAGTTCGGCCGCACGCCGAAGATCAACAATCAGGGTGCGGGTCGCGATCACTGGTCGCCGGTGATGTCGGCGATGGTCGCGGGCGGCGGCTTGAAGATGGGCCAGGCGATTGGTGCTAGCTCGGCTCGCGGCGAATACCCGAAGGACCGGCCGTACAAGGTGCCGCAACTGCTCAGCACGATTTACCAGGCGATGGGCATCGACGCGAGCTACACGTTCCCGAACGGGTCTGGCCGCCCGATGTATATTCTCGACGAACGCAATCCCGTCACCGAACTGCTTTGATACTTGGCGAGCCGGCGGAGAGGACCACATGAACCGGAGGCATTGGCCTCCGGTTTTCGTTTTCCGCGAGTTTCCTTACAACTCAGGCCACAGCCAGAGCAGGAACGCGAAGTGAAGGAGAACCACCGCGAAGATGAGCACCACGACCCACCACGGCGGAAAGCCGGGGTCCGTGTCGGTGTCGGTTTGAATTGCGTCAACGGGTGCGTTGGGGCCTTCGCGGTTCGTTCCCATGATCAGAACCACGACCAACCCGACGATACCAATCGCCACGAACGTCATGCACACCGGGAAACAGGCAAACAACGGCGTCATGGGGTCTCGGTGTCCGTGGTCGAGCGAGGCTTTCTCTGTGGACGGCGGGCGGTTCGCCCGCAAAAGCTGCCGCACACGGATCGTCTTGGAGTTTCTCAGCAGGCAACTGGAGCTCTTCAGCAGCGGGCGAGCCGCCCGCCGTCCACAGAGTTAAGACCAGCGGAACGCAGTCCGCACGTCGGGGTTGACCACCTTTTCGGCTGGCCACTCACCGCGACGCAACGACGCCACCGCCTCGGCTGCTGATCGCGCCATGTCGTGAAGCGATTGCACATCCACCCCGGCCGCATGCGGCGTGAACACCACGTTCGGCAACTTCCGCAACAGGTTATCAGCGGGCGTTGGTTCCTCCTCGAAGACGTCGAGTACGGCCCCGGCGATTCGTCCTCCTTGCAGTGCGGTCAGCAAATCGGCTTCGCAAACCAACCCGCCACGCGAGGTATTCACCAGCACCGCTCCCGGCTTCATCTTGCTCAGGGTGTCGCGGTTGATGATGTGGCGCGTCTCTGCCGACATCGGCAGATGTAACGACAGGAAATCCGACTCCGCGAGCAGTTGATCGAATGAGACGAGACCGATTCCGTGGGCGGCACAGAACGCCGTATCGGGGAACGGGTCGAACGCGATCACTTTCATCTCGAACGCGAGTGCCCGCAGTGCGACAGCCTTTCCAATACGACCCAATCCGGCGAGTCCGAGCGTGCGACCACGCATCGGCAGGCTCATGAAACGCGGCCAACCACCGGCGGCGATTGCGCCATGACGAGCGGGAATGTGGCGAGTGAATGCGAGCATCAACGCGAACGCATGTTCGGCGACCGATCCCTGATTCGTGTTCGGTGCGATGGTGACGGCCGCACCGCTCTTCGTTGCCGCAGCAAGATCGACAGCGTCGTATCCGACACCGACGCGAGCAACGACCTTGAGTTGCGGATGTGCGGCGAACACGCGGGGTGAGTACGGCTCGGAGCCGGCAACAGTTGCTTCGACGCCAGCGAGAGCGGCGATGAGTTCATCTTCGGTGGGCAAGTTCGCTTCCGCTGGCGGCAGCACGACAATTTCGAGGCCAGCGTTCAACAAGACGTCACTGAACCGATTCGCGAACTTGGCAACTTCGCGCGGAACGATCAACACCTTGGGCATGTGCGTTTTCCGGAGGGATAATCGAACGTTGTGCGGTTCGCCTTGTTGTAGTGGAACTGAGTGCGATTGCGGATACACTCCGGGTGAACCGTCTCCCTGGAGTTCACACATGATCCGTTTGCTGCTCTCCTTCGCGATTACTCTCGCATTTGCCATTCCCGCCCAGGCTGCGCCAAAGAACGTCGTGCTGCTCATCGCCGACGATCTTGGATTGCAACTCGGCTGCTACGGCGACGCGGTCGCCAAGACGCCAAATCTTGACGCCCTCGCAAAAACGGGCACGCGCTTCACGCATGCGTTCGCCTCGGTTTCCTCGTGTAGTTGCAGTCGCGCCAGCATCCTCACAGGGTTGCCGACCCACGCGAGCGGGCAGTATGGTCTCGCACACGCCACCCACAACCAGTACACCTTCCGCACTGTTCGCGGGTTGCCCGCACTGCTCGTACCCGCCGGTTATCGGTCAGGAGTCATTGCGAAACTGCACGTTCAGCCGAAAGAGGTTTATCCCTTTGATGTGGAAGTGCCGAACGGCGGTCGCAATCCTGTTTCGATTGCGGCGGAAGTGAAAAAGTTCGTAGCGGACACCGGCGACAAACCGTTCTTCCTGCTCGTGGGGTTCACCGACCCGCACCGAGCCGCGAAGGGGTTCGCCAACGACGGCAAGTATCCCGCGGAAGTGCCGGCCGTGAAGTTCGACCCGAAGACGCTCCCGCTGCCGTATCACTTGCCCGATCAGCCAGACGCGCGAGCCGATCTCGCGGACTATTACCAGAGCGTGACCCGCCTCGATGACGGCATCGGCCGCGTGCTGAAGGAACTCGCCGACGCGAAGAAACTCGACGATACGCTCGTGATCTTCGTTAGCGATAACGGCATCCCGTTCCCAGGCGCGAAATCGACGCTTTACGATGCGGGCGTGCGATTGCCGATGATCGTTCGCAAGCCGGGGCAGAAGGCCGGCGTGGTTTCCTCGGCGATGGTAAGTTGGACCGACATTACGCCGACGATTCTCGATTGGTGTGAGGTGAAGCCAGTCGCGGCGAAGAAGGAGATCGCGTTGCCGGGGCGGTCATTCCTCCCGACCTTGGAACGGGAGAAAATCGAGAACTGGGATGTGGTGTACGGTTCGCATCAGTTCCATGAGATCACGATGTACTACCCCATTCGCATGGCGCGAACCCGGCAGTATAAGTACCTGCTGAATCTGGCTCATCCGTTGGAGTTCCCCCACGCGAGCGACCTCTGGGGTTCTGACACCTGGCAAGGCATCCTGAAACGTGGCGACAAGATGATGGGTCAACGCTCCGTTGCGTCTTACCTGAATCGTCCGAAAGAGGAGCTTTACGACCTGGAATCCGATCCGAATGAGTTGAAGAACATCGCCAACGACCCGAAGCACAAAGACGCTCTCGTGAACCTTCGGAAACTGTGTCAGGAGTGGCGTGAGAAGACCAACGACCCCTGGCTCATCAAAGATAAGCACGAATGATTTGAGACTGTCGCATCGCGTGTGCCATCGATTTACCAGGACTTGACCCCGTGCGAGGAGGTGCAGTCCGGCAGTAGAAACAAGCCAGCCCGCTGACGCAGGCGGCTCGACAAACGATCTGTCGAACCGCCTGCGTCAGCAGGCTGGGTCAAACGACCACAAACGCCAGCTTCCATTAGGCGTTCGGCAGGTGAAGTTCTACCGATTAAACGTTACTCAAATGGTTTTTGGTTTTCGCCCTCTCCCCTTGCGGGAGAGGGTGTCCGCGCTTCGCGGACGGGTGAGGGGTCAAGCACTAACATCTGTAACGCTTTCACCCCTCACCCGCTCGCAAAGCCTCGCTGCCCTCTCCCGCAAGGGGAGAGGGCGAAAACACCATTCGGGTAAAACTTCACATGCCGTTCGCCTTACGACACCCGTGGGAGGAGGAATTTTGCATTTGGTTGCAAGATGCAACCGGGTTCCACAGTATACCCGGTTGCAAACAACAACCACGAGGAGTGAAGAGATGAACACCTCAACGCTAATCCGCGCGACCACACTGCCAAATGACCAATTTTGGAGCCCCGAGCGTCAGACGTGCCCTGACACCCGTTCCGCAGAGGGCCGGACGCCGCAGTCGGAGGCAGATCGAGTCTTCGAGGCCCGGTTGCAGTGGTTCCTCGCGCTGTCCCGTGCGGCGTAGTTTCGCTGATCCAATCCGGTTCGCAACATCTCATCAGGGAGACAGTCATGTCGAAGAAACTTGAAGGCAAGGTCGCCGTCATCACTGGCGCATCACAGGGGATCGGGTCGGGACTGGTTCAGGGCTTCCTCGAACGCGGGTACCGAGTCGTCGCCAACTCTCGGTCTATCAAGCCAGAGACCTCGGCCGACGTGTTCGCGGTTCCCGGCGACATTACCGACCCGAAGGTAGCCGAGCGTGTTATCCGCGATGCAGTCGAGAAGTTCGGTCGGGTCGATACGCTGGTCAACAACGCAGGCATGTTCATTGCCAAGCCGTTCACGGAGTACACCGAGGCCGACTTCGACAACGTGCTGTCGCTGAATCTGGCCGGGTTCTTCCACGTTTCGCAGCGAGCCGTTCGGCAGATGCTCACTCAGAGTGGTGGGCATATCGTGAACTTGACCACAACGCTCGTGGACCAACCCGTGAAGGGAGTGCCGTCGGCGTTGGCATCTCTCACCAAGGGCGGCCTCGATGCGGTCACGCGGTCGCTGGCGATCGAGTACGCGGACAAGGGTATTCGTGTCAACGCGGTGGCGCCCGGAGTCATCAAGACGCCGATGCACGCACCCGAGACGCACGGCTTCCTGGCAGGCTTGCACCCGCTGGGGCGGATGGGCGAGGTTCGCGAGGTGGTCGATGCTGTGCTGTACCTGGAGTCGGCGGCTTTCGTGACCGGCGAGACGCTGCGGGTCGATGGCGGAGCTCACGCTGGTCACTGGTAACTCGATCCCAGATCACCCGCCTACTTCACGAGACATCGCCTCTTCCATCTCACTCTGGAGTTGTACGACCAACTCCGCCGCAGGCAGAACGCGAGCGAGCGGAGCGCCTTGCCCGGCCCACTGCGCCCCGTATCCGAACTCACCTGCCGATTTCGCTGCGACGTGCAGTGCCTTCCCCGCGTCGTAAGCGATCGGGTAGTCCGGAACTGCTCCCCGTTCGACGCTCGCACCGAGCAAAGTGAAGCGGTTGGGAAGACAACGGGCCGGGCGACCCGAGATTGCTGCCGTCATCACGGTGTGTTCCGCCGGAGGGCCGAGCAGTGCGGCACGGTAGCCCGCATCGGCCGACGACTCCGGGCAGGCGACGAATGCCGTGCCGAGTTGAGCGGTTGTCGCGCCGAGTTTCAACGCGGCCGCGATACCCGCACCATCCATGATGCCACCAGCAGCGATTACGGGAACATCCAGCGAGCGCACGAGCAGGCGGGTCAACGCTATTGTTCCGATTTGATCGTCGAGCGCTGCCGGGTCGAACACGCCACGGTGTCCGCCGGCTTCATATCCTTGTGCGACGACAGCATCGACCCCGGCCGCTGCGATTGCTTTTCCTTCATCGAGATTCGTGGCTGTGGCGAGGAGGACGATTCCCGCAGCACGGAGAGCGTCGATCCGCTCACGGCTCGGCAACCCAAAGTGAAAGCTAACGACTGCCGGACGCTCCGCCACCAGAACCGCTAACATCGCGTCGTCGGCGACAAAACTGGTGTAGATCTCTCGCAGTTCAGTTGGCGGAGTTGCTCCGTATCGCGCGAACTCAGGTGTCAGCCGGGTGAGCCAAGCCGCCTCTCGTTGCGAGTCGGGGACGGCAGGAGCATGGCAAAAGACGTTGACCAGGAACGAACGATCCGTCTTGGCACGGACCGCGTGAATCATGCCGCGAGCGGTGTCGGCATTGACCGCCCCAACTCCAATAGACCCGAGACCGCCAGCGTTCGACACTGCCGCGGCCATCTCCGGAGTGGAGACTCCCGCCATTGGAGCCTGGATGATCGGTAGGTCGATCCCGAGCTTCCGGAGAAATGCGCTCACGGTGGTCTTCCTCGGCAACGAGTAACGAGTTCAACCTTGCGACGAAGCACGTCGATCGCGTTTGGCTTTGTCGATGGCATATGCCTCGGCAATCAGCGGTTTGAGAGTCTCGAACGTGGTCTCGCTGGGGCTCAGCACGCAGATCCAGTACATCTTGCCGTAGACCGGATGCGGCATGATTCGGTCAAGGACCGTGAAGTCGTGAGAGTCGGTGGGCTTGAACATCGACTGAAATGTTTGCTTCGAGATGCCGACATTCAGGCGAAACACGCCTGGCCGGTTCAGATCAGAGAATTGGTCGTATTCGTCGTTGATGCTGAGCGTGGCGAACGTGAACTTTTTCTCGGGGTCGTAGAAGAAGAAGGTGCCGCCCGATGCGGTGACAACATCGACTCCTTCGAATGACTCAGCAATGTGCTTCGTGATCGCGGCCTCGTTCATGGTCTTGCACCAAAGATGACGGGCGATTGCGTTGGCAGAAGATCACGGACATTCCGAACAAGAGGCAGGTTCGCGACTTCTGGGAACGAATGAGGGCCGAGGATGAACCCCGGCCCAAGCATTGCGAGCAGCGTTCGCGTTGCGCTTACTTCTTCACCTTCACATGATAGCCGGCAGCGTTCAGCGCCTTGACCAGCTCTTCAGCATCGAACTCGCCGGTCACGTCGAACGAATCGTTCTTGGCCTTGGCCGTGTTACCGGTCGTCCCCGCGACTTTGCCCACCGCGGCAACGATCGCCTTGTTGCACTGCCCGCAGCAGTTGTGGACACCTTCAAGCGTCAACGTCTTCACCTTCCCCTTGGTCGCTCCGCTGTCGTCTTTGATCTTCAGATCCTTGTTGTCGGTGGTTCCGTGGAAGCCGCCCGCAGCCAGGGCATCCAGTGCGGCCTGGGCAGTCGCGTTGTCCTTCGCGGTGATCGTCACTGTTCCGGCCTTCTGGTCGCACTTCGCGCTGGCCCCATCAACCTTCTTGATGATGGCACCGACGGCGGTCACGCACTGCCCGCAGCAGAGGTGAGTGCCCTTGAGTTCGACCTTGGTGTCGGCCGCCGAAGCGCGACCGCCAGCCAACACCAGCACACCGAAAGCAAGCATTTGCAGCGTCTTCATGTTCTCTCCGTTGTTGTCCGCCGGCCCGAATGTGGGTGAGCCGAACCAGACACCGAAACTGTACTGCGCGTCTACATTCCAGGCAATCGCGACTCGTCTTATACCAGTTCAGACAATAATTGTCTGAACAGCTATTCCATCACGATGAGGAACTCTGTTAAACTTCATTTCTGAGTGCCGCATTGATGGAGGTCGTGATGGCGGGTGAGGTCAGCGGTGGAGGGCGTGGACAGGTTTCGCGAATTGAATCGCCAAGCCGTGCGGTCAGGCCGGAAGATGTGTGGAACGCAGCGATCCGTGCCGGAGTTGATCCCGCACGGATGGCATTGTCGCTGTGTCATGTCCTGGGCGAAGTCACGCTCGCCGAATCAGAGGCCGGGTGCGAAGACGACGCAGCCACGGTGCGGTTCACGCTGACGACCGGCGAAGAACTCGTTTACGACGCCACGCTGCACAACCCATTCAAGCATTTGCGGTAGGCGATTCCCGACTCAATTCAGAACTTCGGCTAACTCCACAAGACGGCTCTTCTCCTTGAGCGACTTCGCTCCAGCGTGGACGATTGCTGTCACTTCAAGGATTTCCTGATGCGGATTGGGTTCTTTGCCGGTCAGCATCATCTGGCGAAATGTCGCGGCCATGCGGAACATCTCGTAGTGGTAGCCGAACCTGTAATCCCCTTCGATTGACGGCGTGTAACTGTAGAGCTTCTTCTTGAAGTAGACGTCCGTGCGGTCGTACTCGAACTTCTCGTAGGGTTGCCCGTACCAGACGTGACACGGGTAGCGGTCCGGATACGTGATAAGAGCGTGGCAGGTGTCTTTGTAGTCGTACAGACTCACCGCCCCGACACCCGCACCCATCAACCGCATGACGGTCCAGACCGGATGCTGCCCGTAGATCATCCAGCCTGGAAGGCTGTACCGACTGTGGAGCCTGGCCGACACATGCTCAATCGCGCCGAAATCGCCAGCGTCTCGCATTCGCAGAGCGGCCTCCATGCCCCACTCGTAACAGAAGATGCTGCCGGACATCAGCGGAGCCTTGTGCTTCTTGGCGAAATCGAGAATCTTCCGAGTTCCAGCGACGGTTCCGCCGATCGGCTTGTCGCAGAATGTGGGCAGTCCCCTGGCCAGTCCAGGGGCAACCAGATCGAAGTGATCTTCGCCCAGACCCGAGGCGTCGCCCATCCAGATCGCGTCGACTTCCTGCACCATCTTTTCGAGATCCGTGGCAACCTTGACGCCTGGATATGCTTCGGTGAACGCCACCGCCACCTTGGGGTCGGCATCGTAGTAGTGCGTGATCTTGGTGTCGGGGAACGGCAACTGATCGAAGTTGAGTTTCGGGTTGCGGAACATGGTGCGGAAGCTGGGTTCGCCCGTCGGGTAGTGCTTCTTCAGGGCGTCGAAGTCGCAGGTTGGGTGCAGGTATTGTGCGAAGTGCCAGATGTGTCCGTTGCGGGGTTGCGGTTTCCCGAGGATGGCAGCCGAGACGACTCCAACGCGATACACCTTGGCCGGCGTTTCGGGAGCGGCAGTCGCGGCACCGGTTCCGAGGGCAACAGCGCCCGTCGTGAGCAAAAGATCGCGGCGTGTGGGAGCGTGAAGGGGGTTCATGTGCGGTAACTTTGAAGGGGAGGGGCGGGATGCTTGACGTTATCCAACTGCGAGCGTGGTTGCCACGATTCTTCGGAAGGAATGGAAGAACCTGATCCATGCACCCGTTGTTTGTGTCCCATTTTGGCCTCTGGCCTGTGTTGCCAATCCACAGGCCAGTCTGAGAAACAGCGTGAATACCGGTTGTTGAGTTGTGTCGGGAGAAGGGTGGCTTGGTGTGGTGCGGGCGGTAAGTCGGAATCGGGTTTCGATGGTGGAACACCGGCACGCTCCTGATTTGCGAAAGAATTCCGCAGAACCTGGAGTTCCCACCGCTCACCGAGAACGCCTCGGCGGTAATCTGAAGTGATTTGGCTGATTGGACTTGCGATTAAGGGTGACTGACGGGACTTGAACCCGCGACTTCTAGATCCACAATCTAGAAATGGAACTTTCTTCATCTGCGACAGTGAGTGCCATTCATGGACAGAGAGCGCCGAAACACTTGATTATTAACAAATTTCGACCTTCCCGCAATTTCCTTCTTCGCCACACGTTGACTAGCACTGCCACGCGCGGACTATAATGGGGGCAAACAGGGGGGGCAAACAGATGTGGCTCGACAAGAAGATCACGACCGTCTGGATCGACAAACAAGGCAAGCGAGTCTCAAAAGGGTGCAGCCGTTTCCAGACAGCTATCCGGCCATCGCGAAATCGCATACCAACGGGTCGCTACACCGGACCTGCACAACCTCATACATGACCAGACGCTTCTGATACTGCTCGTCACT